>JBJORA010000054.1:0-9309 GCA_046049675.1 Bacteroidota bacterium
TAGGTATTTAATCCATGAATAGGCACTACAAACTGTGAATCCTAAATTATAGTATTGCATTTATTTGCCCCACCTTCTCTTTGTTTACTTTGTTGCCTTTGTGGTTCAATTTATGTTTAACGTAACACAGCTGATAACACAAAGATTATGTTGCTTGTATATCACCCAACTGTGGGTGTTTTCCATCTTGCAGCGGCTAGATGGCATTTACAGCTAGCCTGTATTAGCTTATACATGCTTACATGGGCAAACTAACAGCATATTTTTCTACTCTATTTTGAATTAAGATATTATGTTTCAGTTCATTTAATACAATTGCTGCAATTCTTTGTCTTTCTTTTTGATACATTCTGTCGTGCTTCACTACTACATACATTGGCATACTCCTAGCATCTAGGACAATGCGCACAACACACTCATCCCGCACGTCTAAAGCCATCAAAATATTCTGCAAGCGTTCCAAGGTCTGCTTTCTTGTGTACGTATTCGTGTCAGCAGCATCTTTGCGCGTGACGTAAAACGACTTAGCTGAACGCCTAACTACGACTCGTCCCACCATGCTAATCTTGCTATCGCATATTGGAGTTAAGGTGCTTTCAGGCAATGCATCAATACTTCTATTGTTTGTACTTACACAACCCTGCGCTGCTGCGATAGCTACCGCCGTACTTATCAATTGCGCCTTCAGGTAACTCGCACTCATTTGGCTTAGCGCAAACCTTCCACAAAAACCCTGTGTATGCTTTTCTTGCAGCACCGCAATTGCATCGCTGCTCATATTTGTACAATCAATTACTTCGTGATTGCACTTGCTGCAGTGTCTGCCGTTGTTTGTGCAAGACATGGCTTGGTAATCTTCCTTACAAGAAAATTCTAGTTCTATGTTGGGATTGTTGGTGTCCATGTGCTATTTACGTCATGCGCTTTTTATTAACGTGTTTGCGCTATGGTATATTGCGCCGTAAAGCACATTTTTGCTTTCGATGGTACTAGCAATATGTTTTTATTAAGAATGGTTTACTAAAAATTGAAGTTACTATTGGGACTAACAAGAGGCAAGCACTTTACTAAAGTACTCATTGTTCATACGGCTCTCCCTCATAAATCAAAAAACAACTCTCCTCGAAGTATATTTCGATTCTTTGATATTCCAATCCATACTCTTCAGCAATTACATACAGTGCTGCCACATACTTTACAGGATCGCAGATATTTTCTGCTTCTAAGCACGCCTGCAGGAGGCCTTGCGCTAAACTAGTATCGCTATCATCTATCCGTGTCGCTAGAAAATAACCAAAACACTCATGACGCAAATTCTTTCTTGCTAACTTTAATGCTTCATGAGATTGTGCTTCGGTGTATAAGTCATCAAAGAGAAGTTTTTTGCCCAATAAAATGCGGTCTAAGAAGCTCCTTGTTGCACAAATGATGCTAACCTTATTTGGCTTTAAATTTATCGGCATATCAGGCAATAATGGTCTACGGCAATATACTTTTATGGCACTGGGGTTTCCCTTATGAGGTTCCCAGTTATAAACAAATAAACTATCCTGTGTACCAGCTAACCAGTATGCAGAAAAATCGGCTATGTACGGGCTCACTTTTAGTGCCCTTACTGAGTCTTGCGCCCACACATCATGTGTAGAGAACACAAGCAATATTTGCAAACCTATGCTCTTGAGTGGTATGGTAAAGTTTAAATGTTTCAACGAATTATTACAATGCATCAATTTCAACCTTCTAACTAAGTACGCTTTTTTGGTTAGCGTTTTTGCGTGTATTTCTTCTGTGAGTGACACAATTATTTACTACTTTCCTCTTCATAAATTAAGAAAGTCGAGTCGGTATAGTAAATTTTAATTCGATTATACGGTATACTAAACGCTTCTGCTATCGAATAAAGTCTGGCCAAATACTTTATTGGATCTGCAATATTGTCCGCTGCTAAAGTAGCTAGTAGAAATTCTTTGTTCACAGTTAAGTCTTGCGCAATAATTTTATGACCTAGACTATCGCCAAAACAAGTTTTTAGCAATTGTCTCCTCACTTCTTTTAACTTTATGAACGATTCCGCATGGGTGTACATGGCAGTTACATAACTAGAGTTCCCAAATAAAATATTGTGGAGCCTACTACGTTGTTTAGAGTCCGCTTGACCTGCCTTAGTGGGAATAAAATTTGGCGTAAGTGGTGCAGCGCCTGGCTTACGGCAACAAACGTAAATTGTCGTTGGATTTCCCCAATCCCCATGACTCCAATTATAGTGAAATAAGCTATCATGCGAACTGCCTAACCAGCTTACAAAATATTCTTCACATGTGAGAGTACTCTGCAATACGCGCACTGAATCTTGCGCCCACACATGATGTGTAAAGAACACAAGCAGTATTTGCAAAGCCATGTGCTTGAGTAGTATGGTAAAACTTAGATGCTTCATCATTGATTCTCAATTTGTTTCATTTGTAAACTAGTCTTGGTACTGGAGCGTTCTTTGTCCAGTACAGTACTACTGATAAGTATAGCTTGAGTTGGATACTTTTTCATTGCAGGTTGCTACAATAAAAGTAGTACTTTCTTTGAAAATATAGGTATCGTCAATACAAAATTAACTTTATGCTAGTAAACATTTTGGCTGTCTCTTTAGGGTTGCGTTTGACACTTTTATGCTTAGCAGGTTCGTCGCATTTATTTGAGGCGCTTCCCCTTTGTTTACTTTGTTTCCTTTGTGGTTCAAATTATGTTTAACGTAACATAGAGATTATGTAGTTTATGTGTCACCCCCGCCGGGGGTTTCCTGCCTTGCTGTTACGAGGTGTTATAGTCATTTCACCCCCGCCGGGGGTTCATGAAAGTAGATTGTGTAAAATGGAGAAAGGCAGTTTGCTAGTAATTACTTTGTATCTCAAATTACTTGATTACAAAATTACCACTACAAAAAAAATCCTCAGGTCATCTTTGCTCGTGGTAAACCTATTTCTGCTTCGCTCGGATAAGGCGCTCTATGCGTTACACTTACATCTTCTTTGATATTGCCTTGTGCCGCATAGCGCATATCCTTGTCGTCGGCAAAACGTGGGTCGGGCACAAATGGCAACTTGGCCATACGCTCTACCACGATGGTAGCAAAACTATAGTCTACATCTACCTTGCCCTTTAATAAGTAACAGCCACCACCTTCAAACGGATATTTTGCTAAGCAATCTGCAAAATGTGTACTGTCAAAATAAGTACCTTCTACATCTACCCAAGTACCAAAGTTCATCAGACCCTTATTAGTAGGCACATGCTTGCGCGCAATTAAATAAGCTATCATACGCACCGTTTTGCCCGCATATTGCGCAAGGTCTTTGGCCATTACATCGCCACGCTGACTCGTTTGCAATAAATCGAATGGTGTACAACAAAGCGGAAAACCAAATAATTCTATTTCATCAAAAGCATCTTCAAATTGATTGCGTTCTAATGCTGGTAGATTCACTTCCTTTACTGGTTCATGAAACAAAAAGCCACTACGCTGTTGCGGTTTTTCTGTGTTGAGTAATAGCCGTGCTAAAATAATAAGTTCGTTTTTGCGCTTGCCTGTAAAACGAAATGCATTAGCAAAAATAAGCGCTTGCAAACTTTCTAAACTTGTAGGCACACGATCTACAAAATCTTCCAACGACAAGTACGGCCCATTGCGCTTGCGTTCTTCGCACAACGTATAGGCTACTTTTTCTTCTACATTTTGCAAATGCACAAAGCCCACATACAGCGATGTGCCATCTAAACTTGTAAGGTATTCGCCACGGTTTACACAAGGGTTACAAATTATTGCGCCAGCCATACGCGCTTCGTGGATATAAACTTCTGTACGATAAAAGCCACCAAAATTATTGATGACCGCTGTGATAAACTCTAGCGGATAATACGTTTTTAAGAACAAACTCATATAGCTTTCTACTGCATAACTCGCACTATGCGATTTGCAAAAACTATAGCCAGCAAAACTTTCTATTTGCCTAAATACTTCGGCACTCAAAGCATCGCTATAATTTTTTTGCTTGCAGTTGGTAAAAAATTTCTGGCGTATGCGCTCAAACTCTGCTTTGCCTCTGCTTTTGCCGCTCATGGCGCGGCGCAGTATATCGGCTTCGGCTAAATCTAAACCAGCAAAGTGATGCGCTATTTTTAGTACATCTTCTTGATACACCATTACGCCATAAGTATCGCCAAGTTCTTCTGCAAATACTTCGTGCATGTACTCGAACTTATCGGGATTGTTATGCCTAAAAACATACTCGCGCATCATGCCACTTTTGGCAACGCCTGGTCTAATAATACTACTGGCAGCTACCAAGGTGATATAGTTATTGCATTTTAGTCGGCGTAACAAACCGCGCATCGCTGGGCTTTCTATATAAAAGCAACCAATGGTTTTACCACGTGCTAGCATATCGTTGATGTGGGGGTCGTGCTTCCACTGTTGCACTTCTTGTCTAATATCTATATGCTTGTTTCTATTGCTTGCAATAAGTTTTATACTATCGTTAATATGGCCAATGCCGCGTTGGCTTAGTATATCAAATTTTTCAAAGCCGATGCGTTCTGTAATATGCATATCTATTTGTGCTGTAGCAAAACCTTTGGGCGGCAATTCTAGCACTGTATAATCTGTAATAGGTGCTTCGCTTATCAATATGCCACAAGCATGCATACTGCGCGCATTCGGAAATTGCTGCAACATTAGACCATACTCGTACACCACTTGGCTTACTTTATTATCGCTCTTTAATACAGCGCCATCGCTGCGGCTTAACACATCTAATTCTTGCTTGGGCAAGCCAAATACTTTGCCTACTTCTCGCACAATAGAGCGATACTTAAATTCTACAATTGTACCTGTAAAAGCCACGTGGTTTGTATCGAAGCGCTTAAATATATAGTTGAGAATTTCGTCGCGCTCTTGCCAACTCCAGTCTATATCAAAGTCGGGAGGACTTGTACGGCTTGGATTGAGAAATCGTTCGAAGTATAAGTTTAATTCTAGTGGGCATATATCGGTAATGCCTAAGCAATAGCTTACAATACTATTGGCACCACTGCCCCGCCCTACATGAAAAAAACCACGACTATTACTATAGCGCACAATATCCCAGGTAATAAGAAAGTATGCACTAAAGCCAAGTTGATCAATAATATCTAGCTCGCGCTGCACACGTTTTTGTGCTTCGCGATGCATGGGGCCATAGCGCTTGCGCAAACCTTCTAGCGCCAAACTTTCTAGCAGCATTTTATCGCTGCTGCGACTACCTGTATAGTGCTTTTTATTTTTGAGCGTATCGAAATCAAATACAAAATTGCAAGCATCTGTAATTTGTGCCGCACGATGCAATAATGCGGGATGCTGTGCGTAATAAGCTTGCCAAGTATAGTAAGGCAAAAAGTGCTGCTTGGTATTGCAATAGTCTGTAGGGCTTAATTTACTTAGCAATGTATTATTATCTATTGCGCGCAAAATTTTGTGGAGGTTATACTCTTTTTGATTGCTAATGCATATGCTATGCCACGCTATCATATAGGCATAATAAGGCTGCCACTTGCTTTGTATCAATTTATTGAGCTGGTAATATTCTACAGCAATATATTCGTTTGGGCCCAACTGCTGTGGCACATTGTGCAAAGGATAAACAAATATGCAATCTTCTAGCGTGGGTGCATATTGCGGTAGGGCTTGCTTATACAAATTGCATTCGCTCATAAACTTGCATAATTGTGCAAAGCCTTTGGCCGAGCGTGCAATACCTGTATATAAAAGTTGACTTGGTTTTTTGTGATGCGGTGTGCTGCCAATTAATTCTACGCGTTTTTTCTTTTGCACCGCACCTGTTGTACCGCGTTGCGCAAAATAGTTTTTGGCATTGCTTATTTTACTTGGCCCAATATCGCTTTTGCTAAATGCTTCGTGGCGCTGATAATCGTCTTTGCCGTATTGCTCTTCTTCTACAATAGGTGCTGTAAGTTCGCCTTCCCAAAATGCTATGCCTACAATAGGCTTTACTTGTTGCTCGGCACAAGTGAGTACAAAGTCGAATACACCTGTACTGGTATTTCTATCGGCAAGCAGTAGCGTAGGCACTGCAGCATCTTTGGCTTGCACAAGCAATTGCTCTACACTAATGGTGCCGTAGCGTAAGGAGTGATATGAATTGGCGACAAACATGCTAAGGATAAAAATTGCTGTTGCGTTTTTTTACACACCTATGCGAATAACATCTTTGCTATAGCGTTGCTTTATGGCATCTACTGTTTGGTATAGCTTTACCATTTCTTGCGTGTCTTCAAAAAGATTAATTTGATAATTGCCCCGCACCAAGCCGCCAAACTTTACACCAATAAGGCGTATGCGCATACGACGTTCGTACACTTTTTCGAATAGCTCTAATACATAGCGGCGCAATACATGGTCGCAAGCGGTATAGGGTATGCGGCATTGCTGTGTATGTGTATCAAAATTGTTGTATCTAATTTTTATGGTTACTACACTTGTTAGCCACTGCTCTTGTCGCAATTGATAACTTAGTTTTTCTACCATACGCAATAGCATACGACGCATCATATGGATATCGGTACTATCTTGGTCGAAAGTGGTTTCGCTGCTTATGCTTTTACGTTCGCTGTATTGCTGCACAGGATTATTGTCTATCCCATTGGCTTTGCGCCATAGTTCTATACCATTTTTACCCAGCATACTATGCATAGCATCCATCGGCATTTCGGCAAGGGTTTGTATTTTACGTATACCTACACGGCACAAAAACTGGTAAGTAACATCGCCTACCATTGGAATTTTTTTTACCGATAATGGATATAAAAATGGCAATACATGTGCTTCGTCTATATGCAGTTTACCGGCGGGCTTGCTTTCGCTAGTAGCCATTTTGCTTACGGTTTTATTTACCGAAAGGCCAAAGCTTATGGGCAGGCCTGTTTCTTTGGTAACGCGTTGTGTTAGTTCGTGCGTCCATTTATAGCAACCAAAAAATTTATCGAGGCCTGTAATGTCTAAGTAAAATTCATCTACACTCGCTTTTTCCATAACGGGTGCACGCTCTTGAATAATATCGGTAACGAGGCGGCTTTGCTTGCTATACAAATCCATATCGCCTCTAATAATTTTTGCTTGCGGACAAAGACGCAAAGCCATTTTCATTGGCATGGCACTGCGCACACCAAAAGCACGTGCTTCGTAACTACAGCTTGCCACCACACCGCGGTCGGCACTACCACCAATAATAAGTGGCAGGCCATTGAGTGCGCTATTTTGCAAGCGTTCGCAGCTTACAAAAAAACTGTCGAGATCCATATGTACTACATTGCGCGTCATTTGCTAGCCTTGTTGATGTATGCTTATTGCTTATGAATTTAGCATTGGCAATTGCGTTGTGCAATGGCAATAGGCAGCTATGCTCGAGAGGTAGTAGCTTTTTTTACAGCCACCATATACAAGACATGGCATATCTAGTATATGGTGGCCTAGCGCGATATAGTATGTATTTACACAACTATACCCACGCCTAAAAGCCCTCCGAGAGGTAGTGCTTATGCACCAATAAATTCAGGAACAAAGCTATACTAAAATGTATCAATGTAGATTGCATTTGAGGGGATAAATTGTATCAAAGTAGAAAGGGCAAAAAACTTATATGCTTATTCGTTCTATTAAACAAACAACTGTAACTTTACTTATGCTTAGAACGCTAGTCCTCTATATAACTTACGGCTTGCTGCTTAGTATAGTTTGTGCTACAAATAAAGCCAATGCCCAAAACTTTGAGTGGTTGCGACTAATGCGTGGATCTAGTTCAATGGTGGATATTAGAGATGTATGTACTGACAATTACAGTAATGTATATATAGCAGGCGAATTTACTGGCACAATATTACACCCTACAACCAATGTTACGCTACTTACTAATCTTGGCATAAGGGATGGGTTTATTGCAAAATTTACTAGCTCTGGCAATCTAATTTGGATAAAGCAACTTGGCGGTTCAGGCTTAATCAGGCCAAATGCAATCCAAGTAGACAACTACAATAAAGTGTACTTAACCGGCTCGTTTAAAGACACTGTTGTATTCTCAACAGCATCACCTCAATTTACATTAGTCGATACACAAGGAGTCGCATTTTTAGCAAAATATGATAGTGCAGGAAATATCAATTGGGTCTGCAATGTTGCTAATCAAACTAATCAGTCATTCAGTGCTGGCTACAGCATTTTGTGCGAAGACTCACTAATAATCCTTAGTGGCTTTGCATACGATACCTGTAATTTTCAGTACAATGGAGGCTCCTCGCAACAGAATCACGACAATCATATTTACTACTTTGTATCTTTATTAGACAGCGGTGGCACACCTCTGATGAACAGATTTATTGATGGTTCTGAAGATATGGCACACATTGAGGTGCACAGAGATGATGCCAAAAATTTTTATATTAGCACGATGTATGGAGCACTTATTGATGCCGACCCTGGATTGGGAATTGTAAACTACGTTGCAGGTAGTGCCCAAGACAATGGCTTAGCCATAAAGTTGGATCCACAAGGCAATTATCTATGGAGCAAAAATTGGGGTTCAGTATCCTACGATGAATGCCGTGGTGCAGCATGGACAGGAACCTCTCTGCTTAATGTTGGTTCTATTCAAAACTACTGTGCCATAGTTAAAAATAATGGCGATACGATCAAGCTTAATCCAACTGCTTCATTGGTAAGAAATAGCTATATCATAAGTATTGATGCTAATGGCGATTATCAATGGGCACACTTGATGCATGGCGGATCCAACACGATAAGTGACATTCATACACTGGCAAATGGCGACTTTATAGTGAGCGGTCGTTACAGAGACTCTGTGGATGTTGGGCTAGGCAATGCTACCTTATGGCTTAAACCTTCCAATATTGGCTCATCTGGAGGTAGTGGAATCTTTGCAGCAAAATACGATATGCAGCAAAACTTGCTTTGGGTAAAACAGGTTGCCGACACTAATCTTTTCTTTGTGAATGGCCATCATATTGACGCGGCAGGCAATGTAATTATTTGCGGCCAATATTCTGGCACCGACTCCTCCGATTTTGATCCTGGTCTTGCAACCTATAAGCGTAGGCCTTTAGCAATAGATGGCTATCTGCTCAAACTAGGCAACTGCAGTACATCTAGCGCAACACTGCCAATCCATGCATGCGACAAGTTTCGGTCGCCGCAAAATAATATCTACGATAGTGCTGGCATATATTTAGAAAGCTATTATAATATAGCCA
>JBJORA010000055.1:0-71602 GCA_046049675.1 Bacteroidota bacterium
CAGCTGCATTGTCGCTTACTACATCAAAAGTTAAACTCTTAATAGTACCTGGGCGCATACCTGCTGCATACAACTCGCTAGCACTATAAATATATTGGTAGCGATAAGAACTTTGAATGTCCCGCACAAACGGGCCAAAGTTTGTAGTTAACACAGCGTCGTTACCAATACTACGATTGATAGGTGTAGGTGCATTACTATTACATGGTGTAACACTAATACCGCAAGGTTGATTAGCTGCATTTGCATTTAGTTGGAATGGTTCGTTTACACAAACTGGATTCTTTTCTGAACTTGCACTCAATAATGGACGCACACCTTTAATCGTTACATCTACATCTACTGTCTTCTTACAACCTTGTACAGTTGTATATTCTACATTATATGAAATAGGAATTTGTGGTGTACAAATTGGATTACCAACAACCGCGCTATTTAAGAATGTACTTGGCGACCATGCCCATGAACCACCGCCTTGGTTGGCAGTAAGGTTCAATTGAATTGGATCGTTTGCACATGGATTGTATGGGCCGCCGGCGTCAACTACAATTTCTGGATACACATTGAGTAAAACAGTATCCTTATCAGGGCAACCGCCAATGCTTGGCAAGCCTTGTACCGTAACATACATCGTTGTAGTTGGGGAAGCATCGGTACTACTTGCATTTGGATTACTAAAGTTTGCACTAGCTCCCGGCGGTAGAGCTTGACCAGGTAATATTGCCCAGTTCCACGACGTAATGCTAGATGGTCCGCTTGCTCCAAGCACAAGATTATCACCTTGCAAGCAGTAGTTGTATGGACCACCTCCACTTACACCATTCAATACATTAATCCGAATAATTTTATAAATCTTTTGAAGAATAGGTTGTGCATTAACACAAGTACTATCAGTGTACTCGAGCAGTAAAGTATGTGGACCAGCATCGCTGTCGCTCGGTGTCCAACAGAAGGCTGTAATCATGCTACCATACGAGAAAGGCGGATGAATAAAAGTACTACCAGGACAAACAAGTTGATTATTACTTTTAGCAACGAGTAACGCTGCCGTATTAGTTGCGGTACAAGTATCATCAAAGCATAAAGTAGTACCGGGACAAATTGTATACTCAGCAGAATCTGGCGTTGGAATACAGTTGACAATTGGTGCGCCAAAGCAGCTAGCAATATTTACTTGCACATCTCGCATAATTGAGCCAACAGTATCGCCATTATTTCTATCGATATCGTAACAAGTAAAACCAAGCACATATGTGCCTATCTGTGTTGGGGTAAAACATACAGTACCAGTTGTAGGATCTACTTCGTAAGAAGGACAAGGTAGTGGTTGCTTTGACCAATAAGGTACTGTGTACGTGCAAGTATCGGTTGCATTACATGTAGAATTTTCTAAAACCGGTGTAGCAACAAATCGCAAAGAATCGTTGTCTGGATCAAACGGTCCATTGACATATTGTGATAATTGATTTTGACACAAATATGGAACAGGGTCAACAAGCAATCGAGGAGAACTATTAACTGGCCTAGCTATATTATTTAAGGTAGCTACAACGCCCATGCCTACTTGCGCTGGATTTAAATTCAAGATAGCGCCGTTGCGACAACATGTAGACCATACAAAACGCCAATCTGCAGCTGTGCTAGGCAATGTGATTTGCCCTACACAATGTACCTTTTTGTAGCCAATAAAAATTGAATTAGGATTTGTACACTGTGAACCAATATTCGGGCATACGCTAGTGACAGTGTCTAAGGCTTCCAGCCCCAAACCAGTTGTATCAACTTGAAATGAAATACACTGACTAAGTGATGTCGATTGTGCATACATCGTTTGTTGATATTGTGGTGGCGCAGATTGCGGATTGCAATCGTAGTAGATAATTAAGTGTACATCATACACTAGTGGGGATACATACTCATAGTAAATATCCATAGCAGCGTAGTGCGTTGCATTTACTTTGTTGCTAAAGAGAAAGCATAGCATGCACAGCAAGGCTTTCATCGAAATTGAAATCTTGTTCATTGGTCTTAAATATTTTTCGTAATAAGTAGCTTACCTAAACGGCATAGTTATGCGCTCTAGCACTCGCGATGTGCTAGCATATTGTTGTGTCAAAAAGTAGCTGTAACTTTTATTAATTGGCAACCATGCCAATTAAATAACCTCACATGTTTTCTATCTCACAAACCTGCATACTATTTTTTAGGTTCATTATAATAGACGCAGCACTAAGAAATGTGGTTGGGGAAATTGAAAAAAAAAATCACAGCACTATCCAACTACCAAAACGCTTGCACAATATTTAGCAAATCTTGGGCAGATGCTTTCGCAGGAATAGTTTTGATTTTACCTTTTGAATATGCCGCCAGATCGCTTAAGGCATCGCCAATACTAGAAGTAGTTGCAATAGGCTTTCCTGTACATGCAGCAAGTGCAGCTGTAGCTTCAGTTACCACAATATTGCCCCTACTTCTTGCTAAAATTTCTACAGTTTCTGCATCGCTGAACTTAGCAATAGCATTGTAGGCTTTAAACATATTTTGCGCGGCAATCTGATTTGCTTCAGCGCTTAACGCTTTACTACCAATTAAAACCAAAGGAAAATTAGAGGCTTGTGCTAAGCTAGCAATTGTATCTTTATTTGCAGCGCTAAGCTCAACGCAGTAAAATCCTCCACTATGTGAGGTTGGTAAATCGTCCTTTTTTAATGCATCTTGTTCGGTTAAAGGAAATCGCCAAGCAATGGCTTGCGGTTTCAAATTAAACGTTTTTATGCAATACAACATTTTAGTTGTTAGTGCTGCTTGTAACTGGTTGCTTTGGCCTCGCCAACGTGCAAAACGGCTACACGGGTATTTATAGATGTCAATAAGTGTATTGTATTGTTGCCTTAAATAAGTGCGGATGTAAAAAGTACGAGAATTGCACTGTAGGTCTAAGCATGCTGATAGCTTTTCCTTTAATAGGTGTAAAACAAGTGGTGCTATATCGCCTTGCACCGCGTGCACTTGCTTGATGCTAGTGTAACGCTCAGCTAAGCTCACAAATTCTGGACTTGTAACAAAATGTACTTCGCTTTCGGGATTTGTAGCAACCACACGATCTGCAATATGCAAAGCTGCACTTACTTGCATAGCGCCGTGTAATCTAATAATTGCAATCTTCATTTGTAGTAGGAACAGTAGGGGCGATAATTATCTTATTATTTCTGCAATACTCAACTTAGCTTGATTGTCAGAAGTGCCTAAAGCGGTTTGTGCACTACTACTTAAAAGCGCTGTAATACCACTTTTTAATTCTTCCGGTTGCAATTTTCCACTAACAACGGCTACCACACTAGCACCTGTAGTAGGATTAGAAATGCGAACTTCTTTGCCTACTGGGTACATATTTGTAATAAGGATATAATCAGTGCCAAGCTCGCCGCTGTAGAACCATCCGGCTACACAAGGCTTTTCATTTTTTACCTTGAAAGTAGCAGCCTTCGCTTGTTTAGTTTGTTGTTGTTGCTGGTAGGCTTGCTCTGCTTGCTCTAATAAGGCAGTTGCTTCATCTACTTCGCTTGGGGCACTTCCAGCACTATCAGCTGGTGGACTCGTTGATCCTATATCATACAAACTTGATGCGTCTTCTTCGTCAACTACAACAGGCACTTCTGGAGCAGCCGCTTCAGGCGCAGCTTCTCCTTCAGGTGTAGTTTGCACGCCTTGTGAAGCGGCATCTTGCTTTTCCTCAACGACTACGGCGGCACCACTGTTTACTTGCTTGCTAGCTTGATTTTGAACTTGTCTTTGAACGCGAGCAATACTATCAGCCCTCATACGCTTCGCACGTTCTTTTGCATAACTAGTTTGCACATTTTGAGTGAGTTTAGTACTGCGGGTTGTGACATTGTCTTGTAATTTCTTAAAACGTTCGTTTACAACATTAAATCCAGCGTTGATGTCTTTGCCTAAGTTCTTAAACGCCTTTTGCGTACTATCTAATATGCTAGGGCGTGGCAGCTTGGCTTGAGTAACTTCTTTAGCAGCACTACCAACTTTTGTACTAACAGATTTAACAGTGTTGCTAACGTCTTGTTTCACGGTACTGATGCGAGAATCAGTAGCCGGTGCGCTCTTACTGAAGCTAGTTGTTTTGTTGCCAAACCTTATCCAACCTACTAAAATTAATTCTTCAGGCACAGTTGCAACTGTGGTCTTATTGTTCCATCGCATCAAACTTGTTTCACTTACGATGTAATGGCGTGCAATGGTTGTTAAACTTTCTCCCTCTTCTGCAGTATGTAATAATGGTATGTACTTACCATCTTTCATACCAACAGATGGATTCTTATAATAGTTTTGTTCTGTAAGTGGAATTACTACTGCCCTATTAGGCTCAATAACATTTTGAATATTTTCATTAAACAATCTTATTAGCTCTTGACTAACGTTGTAGTCGTTAGCAAGTTTTGCAATACTTGTTGACTGTACACTTTGTACCACAAGCACATGCTTGCCATCAACTACACTTGTAAATAAACTATCGGCATCTTGTGCCATTGCCGTTAAGCTGCCTATCAAAAAGGCAACAATCAAGCAAAAGGTTTTATTCATTATTTGCACAAAAAAATTGGTTGTGCAAATGTACTGCATTGCCGCTAAGGTGCAGCTTTGCGAACTCTAAGGTGTGTGGGAAAATAATTATTTAACCTATTGCCTAGGTTATTAACAAAGCCTATTGCAAGTCCTTGGTAGCGCAGTACAAGCCAACCTTTTGGCGCAGCCTCTAGCGTAAAATCAGATTTAGTAAAATAACTTAAGGCTTGACTGCTAGTAACTTCCACGCATGCAAAGCCCGAATTCAAGTAAACAGATAAAGCCATATCATGTGTTGGAATAATTTTGTTCTTGGCTACAGAACCAATCAGCAAACCCTTGCGTACAAGCTTTATACTGTTACTAAGTTGTGCATAATCCTCAGTGTGGTAAGGGCTTAAAGCAAGCACATTAGCACCGTCTAAAGTGCTCAACACAAGGTCATTTCGTGTAACCAAATGCTGCACATCTGCTTTAATGGCACTTAGTTTTTGTGCACGAAGAGGCTTGCCTACAGCAGCACAATCTTGCTTTTGGAGAACAGCTAAAAAGAAACCTTCGCCTCGCAACTGGTGCGGATAAAATCTGTAACCGAACGCCTTGTGTTTATCGCTTTGCGTTTCTACTATGCCCCACGCTTCGTTCAATGGCACTTGTACACTTGTTGCTTGCAAGTCATTAAAAATATGATCCAGCATATCTTCATTTTCTTGCTTACTAAAACTGCAGGTCATGTATACAAGTATTCCGCCAGGCTTCAAACTTGGCCAAGCATCATGCAGAATGCGTTGCTGTCGCTGTGCACATAGTTGTACATTGGCTTCGCTCCATTCTTGCTCGTAACTTTCATCTTTACGCAATAGCCCACTGCCACTGCATGGCGCATCTATTAACAGCAAATCAGCATAGTGTGCTAAGTTGGAAAATTGCTTGGGGTCGCTATTACTAACCCACGTATTAATGCGGCCCCATTTGCTTATATTTTCCGCTAAAACATTAACACGTGCAGCAATCACCTCATTACAAATCAATAAACTGTCTTCGTTTAATAGGTCGGCAACTAAAGTACTCTTACCGCCAGGTGCTGCACACAAGTCTATGGCACGCAGCGGCTTGCTAAAATCGATACAGCTCTGCAAGGCATGCTGCAAAAACATACTACTTGCTTCTTGTACGTAGTAAGCGCCAGCATGCCATAGTGGATCATGAATAAAACTTGGCTTTTGCGTCAAATATCTGGCATGATTGCACCAAGGCACAGGCACTTCATCACTAAAGGCATTACAAGGCTTCGCTAAATTAAATCTAATAGCAGTATGCGCTGCTTGCTCGTGTGCAGTGTTTAAGGCAGATACATCTACCCCAAGCTGTTGTAATTGTTGCTGTAAACCCTGCGGTATGGGCATGCAGCAATGTTACTACATATTCTTAAGCTCGCTTACAAGATCTTGCAATACTTTTTTGGCATCGCCGAAAAGCATACTCGTTTTAGGTTGGAAGAAAAGTTGGTTCTCGATGCCGGCATAACCTGGCTTCATGCTGCGCTTGTTTACAATCACATGCTTAGCATTTTCTACTTCCAATATTGGCATACCATAAATCGGGCTGCTTGGGTCTGTCTTCGCAGCAGGATTTACTACGTCGTTGGCACCAAGAATCAGCACAACGTCTGTCGTATTAAATTCTGGATTGATTTCTTCCATTTCTTTCAACTTGTCGTAGCTAACGTCTGCTTCCGCTAACAATACATTCATATGTCCTGGCATACGACCGGCCACAGGGTGAATAGCATAAACAACTTCTACATCTTTCTCTTCTAGAATTTTTTCAAGCTCGTGGCAAACATGTTGCGCCTGTGCTACAGCTAAGCCATATCCTGGCACCACAACCACTTTCTTACTATAAGCCATTAATACTGCGGCATCGCTAAGACTTACTTCTTTGTAAGAGCCACCACTTTCTGCTGCTGCACCACCACTGCTTGCTGCACCCATCGCACCAACAATTACATTGGTAAGCGAACGGTTCATCGCCTTACACATTAAGATGGTAAGTATAGTACCAGCACTACCAACTAATATACCGCCAGTAAGCATTACAGGATTGTCGTACAAGAAACCACCAAAAGCAGCCGCAACACCTGTAAATGAATTAAGCAAACTAATTACGACTGGCATATCTGCACCACCGATTGGCATCACAAATAATACACCATACAAAACACTTACACCAAGTAGTACATAGAATAAAGTTACTGGGCAAATTGGCCAGTGCATCATTATGCAAGCAACCAATGCAAGCAACAGCAATAGCAAGCCAATGTTCACGACTTGTTGGCCAGGCAAAATTCTATCTTTAATACGACCATCTAATTTGCCAAAGGCAATCATACTGCCAGCAAAACTTACAGTACCAATAACGAGTCCAAGCAAAATGGTTAGTGCGCCAAGGTTAGCTAAATTAGCATTGCAACAATCGCCAGCTTTGTGAATAATGTGCCTAAACTCTACGATACTGATAATAGCTGCACAAGCACCACCCATACCATTGAACAAGCTCACCATTTGCGGCATGGCCGTCATTTGTACACGCTTAGCCATAAGGGTGCCTACAATACTTCCAATGCCAATCGCAGCTAGGATAAGGCCAATGTTGAGCGCCCTATCGCCCATCACATCCATAATATTAACCTCTGAATCTTTGTACAAAAACAGCGTAACAAGTATAGCCACTGTCATACCTGCTGCTGCAAGTAAATTGCCACGCTTTGCTGTGTCGGGATGACTAAGCATTTTGAGGCCAAGTATAAATGTAATGCTACCAAATAAGTAGCCAAGTTTTAATATCAAATCTTGCATTATAAAAACAAGTTGTATGGTTTAGTAAATTGTTCTTTTATTTTTTCTTCTTAAACATTTGTAGCATACGATCTGTAACAACAAAGCCACCTACTACGTTTAGTGTACCGAGCAATACAGCGATAAAGCCAAGTATCATTGTGGTGATATCATTGCTTTCAGCTTTGAGCATTACAATAATAGCACCTACGATAACCACACCGTGGATGGCATTTGCGCCACTCATCAATGGTGTATGCAATACGCTAGGTACACGGCCAATAACTTCTATGCCTAAAAAAATACTTAGGATCACAATGGTGATCATGTTATAATTCTGTGTAACGAATTCTATTATGCTATTCATTGTATTAGTTAGATTTTAATCGTTCGTGATAAATTGCACCGTCCTTGCATACACAAGTACCTGCAATGAGTTCGTCCTCGAAGTTTGTTTCTAAGGCACCATCTTTATTAATGATGAGCTTTAAGAAGTTGAGTATGTTTTTGCCAAACACTTTGCTGGCATCGCTGCTAGCACGTGCTGCTAAAGCACTGCTACCGATGATGTTTACGCCATTGATTACAACCGTTTCTTCATTTTTTGTATAAGGGGTATTGCCGCCTGTACTACTTGCAAGGTCTACAATTACAGATCCTTTTCGCATAGATGCAATCATCGCCTCAGTAAGCAAGATTGGTGCTTTGCGGCCTGGTATTTGCGCGGTAGTAATAATGATATCGCTTTTGGCAACACTTTCTGCAATACGTTGTTGTTGCTTTTGCTTGTATTCTTCTGATTGCTCAACGGCATAACCGCCAGCGGAACTTGCATCTGCGGCACCTTCTACTTCAACAAATTTTGCACCAAGGCTTTGCACTTCTTCTTTTACAGCAGGGCGAGTATCAAATACTTCAACTACGGCGCCCAAACGTTTTGCTGTAGCAATAGCTTGTAAGCCAGCTACACCTGCGCCAAGTATCAAAACCTTTGCAGGTGGTATGCTGCCAGCCGCTGTCATAAACATTGGAAAGTATCGGCAATACTCTGTAGCTGCAACAAGCACAGCTTTGTAGCCTGCTATATTAGCCTGCGAACTTAGCACGTCCATTGACTGAGCACGCGTGGTTCGTGGTATTAAATCTAAACTAAATATTTGTGCGCCACTACTACTCCAGCTTGCGATATCACCCATACTATTAAGTGGAGCATAAGCGCCCAAGTAAGTTTTACCAGCTGTAAATGTAGTGGGCTTGTTGATTGATAGTATTAGGTCGGCTTGCTGCACTGCATCGGCTTGCGAGGCGATACTTGCGCCGGCATTGGTATAATCTTCGTCGGATGCATAGCTTTTATCGCCAGCGCCACTTTCTACCAAAACCTTACATTGCATTTTTACAAGCTGCTGCACTACTTCGGGTAAGGCAACAACTCTTGTTTCTATGCCTTGCTCTTTTAGAATTGCGATCGTCATTTAATTGTACTTATAGCAGAATTTAATGTACGAACTTAGGCAATTGTAGGCAGATAAAGAAATTTTTGGGAAAGATGAGGCTTGTTTCTTATAAACAAATGCGCCTAAATCATACTGAAATAGGCGCATTTAGAGAAGAATGATGTAAGTAAAATCTAATTCGTCTAAATTCTACAATGTGGTTGATAATTGTGCCAAATTAGTAAAGCTTACATACTTTACTCACTGTAATAGTCGCAATACAAAGCGAAGTTTAGTGACACTAATTTGCTGCATACAAAATATTAGTACCAGTGATGTATGTACTACCTGTTGTAGTATATAAGCCATCCCAATCGCCAGCAGCTGGTGTTGTTGCGCTACCATCGCCGTTAGTATCGCCGCCATGTGTATCATCTTTGTAAGAAGTAAAAATAGTACTTGCGCTAAAGCTCATGTCACCAGTTGTTTGTCTTGAAATACCATTACTAGTGCTAGCAAACTTCACAACCACACCAGGTCCAACTACCAAGTTGGCCGGAGAATACACTTGCAGGTAATGTGTTGTAACGTAAGGAACTTCTGTTACCATCCATTGGGCAGCAGCTCCACCTAAGCCAGTATTGTCCAACCAAATACAATTGCGTTTATTGGTTTGTGTTGCATTGGCAGGGTTATGAAACTTATTTGTAGGCGATACTATATACTTTGATGAAATCTGCATAGGGATATCGTTGTCGTAGAAAACATTATTTGTAAGAACTTGCATTGCATTGTCGCCTACACCATATCCTAAGAATGCTACAGACCTAGTATTATTGGCAGTTGCAGTATGGGCAAAAGTGCAGTGATCAAAAACAAATGTTGAACTTGTCCAACTAACACGAATAGCGCAATTATTGCCGCCGTCGTTACTGCCAGCATACAAGAAATCGCAGTATTCAAATACATTGCCTTTGCCACCAGACAAGGTAATATTTACCCAGTCGCCTTTGCTTGGTGTAGTGGCTGTACCATCGCCATTATTGTCACCACAATAGCTATCATCTGCATAAGATGTAAATACAATATGATCGGTGCTCGTGCCTTTTGCAATGATCTTACCCACATCGTAAATATTTATGGACGAGTTTTGACCCTTGATGATAGCACCAGCTTCTATGGTGAGTACAGACTTAACTGTAACAATACCTTTTAGCATATAAACATTTCCCTTCTTCCATGTGGTTGGAGCAGAAATTGTAGCGTTGCCTGCAGTTGAACTTACTTCAACAATAGCACAATTTGTGTTGTTATTGTTGTTATTATTGGTGGTTGTTGGTTTTGTGCAAGCAGTTGCGAGAACTAGTGCACATGCTGCAAATTGGAAAATCTTTTTCATTGTTTATTTTTTTTGTGTTTTTTATTGTGCTTTATAAAGTCGTGTCCAGCCACCGCCATTAGCTTCGTCTAGCACTAAATAGCGCTGCTGCGTTTGGTCGTCGGTATAAATGGCGAAGGTTACGGTTTGAACCTTCATGTTATTAGGATCGTTATTGGGTTGCAGTACTGTGTTTAATTTGTGCTCGTAGAATGTAGGTGTTGTGGTGAGTAAATTGCCATCAATGGTATAGGTGCCTTTGTAGTAAAACGTCTTTGTCTTGAAGTTGGTAGTGGTTGCGTAAAAACTTTGATAGGTGCCATCGCTTTTGAATTGATAAACATAATTCTCATTTATTGAGGCATCACCAATGTAGTTTCCGGAGGCATCTACATAATTTGCGAAGACGGTACCGCTTGTACTCCATTCATTTACTAGCTCGTGGTTAATTGCAACGGGGGTATTAACCTTGCCGCAAGATAGCAACATTGGAATACAAAGCAGCGCCGAGATGATTGTCTTTTTCATGTGCTTTTTGATATTGTAATTTTACAATGCAAAAGTGCAACCAATATAAATGTAATTAAATAGGACGTTTGTTATAGCTAAATCTAGTAAACGTATTTCCACGAATAGCGTGGTAACTAGGCTTTCTTCTTACTCGTCTTGTGTTTGGCTTGTGCTGCTAAAGTATTTCGCTCCCAAAACACGCCATCGGTATAGCCTTGGATAGCAGTATCCGTTTCAGCTTGCGCAAGGCGTTTCTCTGCCCATAGACAATAGTCTTTATTAAAATCTATACCTACATATTGCCGGTCTAATTTTTTAGCGACAACGCTCGTCGTGCCGCTACCTAAAAATGGATCTAACACAATACCATTGACTGGGCAAGAACTAAGTATCAGTTTTGCAATTAACTTTTCTGGCTTTTGTGTGGGATGGTCGGTATTTTCTGGCATACTCCAATATGGTATACTAATGTCGTCCCAAAAATTGCTTGGATAGGTCAACCTAAAATTACCATCCTCGCTAGCTTCCCAGTCTTTTGCTTCGCCATCTTGCTTGTAAGGCGCAAGCACACGCCGTTTCATTTTCACAGCATCCACATCAAAGTAATATTGCTTTTCGTCTTTCACGGCAAACCAAATATCTTCCATGCCGTTTTTCCAATTGCGCTTAGCACCTCTACCCTTCTCTCGCTGCCAAGAAATTCGATTGATGACGTGTAAATTTTCGCTGAGCACTTCTTGTAAAGCAGATGTACTTTTCCAGTCGCCGCATAAGTACATACTGCCTGTAGGTTTTAGTAGATTAGCTAGCATCGGGATAAAGCTGCGCAAATAATCGGCATAAGTACTATGCTTGCTGCTTTTAAACTTAAAGCCATGAAAATCTTTGTCTAAATTGTACGGAGGATCAACAATAATTAAGTCAAACGAATTAGGCGGCAAATATGGCAGCACATCATACAAACTCATATTGATGCTTGTATTAGCTAAGGCACTAATGCTCTTAATGGTTTTTGGCAGCGTACAAACTAATTTTTTAGCATACGCTTTCTCCTCAGCTTTACTAAGCGAAAGTGTTCTATTGCGTGGTGCTCTTTTTTTATCTGCTGGCATTCGTAGAAAAAATTAATAGAAAAAGAAATTCTACTTCAACATAAAATGTTGCTGCTCGGTAAATTCTGGTCGCTTAAATACAAGTCCAAATTGAAAGACATCTACAGTTACAAAAACATCTTTATGTGATTTGATTTCTTCCCAAGCCTTTGTCATGCCTTCGCTCCAATAAATATCGTCAAATACAAGCAAGGCATTGTCTGGCAAAATTGGCCAAAGCATTTCAAAGTACTTTTTTGTAGCCTCATAGCGATGATTGCCATCAATCACCACCATATTAGGTTTATAGCCACTGCTCATTAAGGTAGGCAGCACATCATCAAAATTACCAACGTGATAATCTACATTCTGAATTTCTAATTTAGCAAGATGCTGCTGAGCAATGCCGCAAATATTTTTGCTACCTTCTATACTAACAATTTTTGCGGCACTATAAGCTTTAGATAAATAAGATAAACCAATGCCAAGCGATGTGCCAAGCTCTAAAACTTGTTCGTATTGGTAGTATTGTTGTATTCTAAAAAGCAACTGTCCATAATAGCTAGTACGTGCTGCGCTTTTTGCAATTTGTGATATGCTTTTTTGCGTATTAGTGCTTTTGTGGGAACCCGCGCCGAGGTCTTCTATATCAATTACAGTCGTATCCTTTAAGTAGTCTTTGCGCAATTGCTCTATTTGGGTAAATGCATAAAAGTCGCGCTTATCATTAAGCACTTGCTCGTTGAATGTGTACACAAAGGGTGAGTGAACACCGTGTAAGTTTTTTGCTTTGAAATAGTACTTAAGGTACTGCTTAGCGGTATACAATAGGCTCACCTTGTTGCAGGGTATATTGTTCAAAAATATAGTCGTGATCGTTCTGTTCGTCTTCTGGGTGACGTTCTGCACTTGTCAAAGCCCAACGCTTATTATCCAAGGCTGGGAAAAATGCATCTGCATCAGCTACCTCAGTTTCTACTCGAGTGAGATATAGCTTATTGGCTTGTGGCATAGCTGACTCATATACTTTAGCACCGCCAATTACAAATACTTCTTGCTGCTTCCACAATGTGCAGTAATCTAAAGCATCTTGAAGGGTATGGCGCACAACTGCACCAGGTAAGCTGTAGTTCTTATCGCTGCTTAAAACAATGTTTACACGATTAGGCAAAGGTTTACCAATACTCTCATAGGTATTGCGGCCCATGATGATGCAGTGATTGGTCGTTAGTTTTTTGAAATACTGCAAGTCACCACGCAAATGCCATGGCAATTTATTGTTTTTGCCAATGGCATTATTTTTTGCCGCTGCTACGATTATACTTATTGTCATTGTTGCTAGCTTATTAAAATATTGTGCTTACTATACCACAACGTTAATCATTTTCTTTGGCACAAAGATAAATTTCTTCACTGGTTTGCCTTCCATCCACTTTATTACGATATCATTTGCCAACACAGCCTGCTCAACTTCTTGTGCCGTAGCATCAAGTGCAAATGTCAATTCAGTGCGTGTTTTTCCTTGTATCGCAACTGGATAAGTAAATGTATTTTCAACCAAGTACTGTTCGTTATATTCTGGGAAACTTGCATCTAAAATTGTGCTTGTATGGCCTAATGCACTATATAATTCTTCAGCGATATGAGGTGCAAATGGTGCAAGTGTAATAAGCAATGGCTCAAGCACGGCTTTTTTATCGCATTTCAAAGCTTGTAGCTCGTTGGTGCAAATCATAAATTGTGCTATGCTCGTATTGAAGCTAAAATGCTCAATATCGTAAGCAATCTTTTTGATATGCTTATGCAAAATCTTTAGTTCTGCTGGTGTTGCTGCCTCATCACTAAATGCGACAGCACCGCTGTCATTGTAAAACAAGCGCCACAATTTTTTCAAGAAGCGATGCGTGCCTTCTATGCCTTGCGTATCCCAAGGCTTGCTCAATTCTAGCGGACCAAGAAACATCTCGTACATTCTAAATGTATCGGCACCATATTTAGCAATTACATCATCTGGGTTAACCACATTGTAATAGCGCTTGCTCATCTTCTCGAATTGCACACCACAGATATATTTGCCATCTTCCAATACGAACTCGGCATTAGCATAATCGCTGCGCCACTGCTTGAACTTCTCTATATCTAAAGTAGTATCTTCCACGATAGACACATCTACATGTATAGCAGTGGTATCGTACTGTTGCGCCAGGCCTGCACTTACAAAGGTGTTGCTATCCTTTACACGATAAACTAGCCTACTGCTACCACCAATCATACCTTGATTAATGATTTTCTTATATGGCTCATCAAAGTTGATATAACCTAGATCGCACAAAGCTTTACACCACATACGGCTGTACAATAGGTGACCCACAGCGTGTTCGGCGCCACCAACATACACATCTACTTGATTCCAATAAGCTGCTGCTTCCTTACTTACAAAAGTGTCGGTGTTTTGCGGATCCATATAACGCAAGTAGTACCAACTACTGCCTGCATAGCCCGGCATTGTATCCGTTTCGCGGATGCCATTGCCTGAGTTTACCCAATCTGTAATATTGGCAAGTGGCCCTTGACCGTTTGGACCTGGTCCATAGCTATCTACGTGAGGCAGTGTAACAGGCAAGCCTTTGTCAAGTGCGGAAATGCCATCTGCGTTATAAACTACTGGAAAAGGTTCTCCCCAATAGCGCTGTCTGCTAAATCCAGCGTCGCGCATACGGAAGTTAATTTTTGCTTTACCAATACCAGCACTAGTAAGAATTTCTATTGCCCGTGTATTGGCATCTTGAATAGTTAGTCCATTCAATTCGTTGCTATTGGCAAGCTTTACATCTTTTGCACTGTAAGCATTTTCGCTAATATCTACACCTTCAAAAATATTTGGGATAGGCAAATTAAAGTGCTTTGCAAATGCATAGTCGCGCTCGTCGCCACATGGTACAGCCATAATTGCGCCAGTACCGTAGCCCATCAATACATATTCGCTAATCCACACAGGTATTTCTTGCTTCGTCAATGGATGAACAACTTTTGCGCCCGTATCGCAACCGCTAATTTTCTTTTCTGCTTGGCGGTCGCGTTCGCTTCTACTTTTTACATAGCTTTGATATTCGCTTACCGCTTGCTGTTGTGCAGGCGATACGATTTTGCTGATTAAAGGATGCTCTGGTGCCAAAACCATAAAGCTTACACCATAGATTGTGTCGGGGCGTGTTGTAAAGACAGCAATTTTTTCGTCTACCCAAGCCACGTCAAAACTAAGTTCAGCGCCAATACTCTTACCAATCCAATTGCGCTGCATGTCTTTGAGGCTTTCTGGATAATCTACCTCATCTAACCCCTGCAACAAACGATCGGCATAATTGGTGATGCGTAGGAACCACTGGTTCATAAGTTTGCGCTCTACAGAATGGCCTCCACGTTCGCTAACACCATTGATCACTTCATCATTAGCAAGTACAGTACCTAATGCTTCGCACCAGTTAACATAACTCTTTGCGCGATAAGCAAGGCGATACTGCATTAATATATCTTGCTGCTCTAGCTGCGACAATTCGCTCCATGCTTTATCGGTATGTTGCTTTAGCAAACTAGCATCTTCGTCAAAGGCATCAATCAAAGTTGCAATTGGCTCGGCCTTATTGCTTTTTGGATTGTACCAAGCTTCAAATAGTAAACTAAATATATGTTGCGTCCATTTATAGTAGTTGGGGTCGCTTGTTTGAACCTCCCTGCTCCAATCGTAACAGAATCCAATATTATTAAGTTGGTGCTTGTAGCGGTCGATATTTTGCGCTGTTGTGTGCGCAGGATGTTGACCAGTTTCTATTGCATATTGCTCAGCGGGCAAACCAAAGCTATCGAAACCCATAGGGTGCAATACGTTGAAACCTTTGAGGCGCTTGTAACGGCTATAAATATCGCTGGCAATATATCCTAGCGGGTGGCCAACATGCAAGCCTGCTCCACTCGGATAAGGAAACATGTCTAGTACATAGCATTTTGGTTTGTTGCTATCGTTAGCAACTTTATAGGTATTATGTTTATCCCAATAGGATTTCCATTTTTTTTCTATCTCTTTGAAGTTGTACTCCATATACACGAAGCTGCAAAATGCGCAGCGGTGGGCAAAGGTACGTTGTGCGTAGATTTTGTGGGAGAAATAATGTGGGAGATAATGGCTGGAATGGCATAGGTGGATTCAATTAAGATATCAGGACTAAAGACTCTCCGTTATTGCGTAACATTTCTTAGGTTCTACGTAGATATCTGGGCTATAGCCCCTTAATGCTGCATGCGCTAGCCGTCGGTGAGTTTAACCTTTTTAGCTAACGGAACAATTTAATTCCACTTTGTAAGTTTATACGGATTTATGCTAAACGAAGCATTTGCTACATTGATACCACAGTTCGCATATTAGGATTCTCGAAGATCGCTTGAGGTGAGATAACAGTTTCTTCAAGCGGAACCTCACTGCCATACCTTTCCTTTAGAATTTTTACAACCTTTTCGTGGGTTAAATCAAACGCTTTCAGTTTTTGCAAGGTACCAATCTCTTTTCCAAATGTTTTTTGATACGCTTTCCAAACAAGTTCCGAGCAATAGATTCTGTCATCCGACCATTCAAATGCTAAATCATAATCTTTCCCTAGGTATTGTAGCGCATTTGCTCTTAACTGCAGTAACATTTCTTCGGAATACATCGGGTCAGCACGAAGCCTCTTAACCACATAATGTTCATTCTCGCCACGTGCAATAAACTCGTCTAGCGGTGTCCACTGTACCGGCTGCACAGCTTCTAAAACATACCAATTTGTTGTATCATCAGGCTTGTGAAAAACTAAACCACAGTGTGAATACTTAGATTTAGTAGCAATTTGTATCGCTTCGCATTGCTCTGATTGCGAGGTTTGAAAAATTACGTCACCATTGCGCAAGTCTGTATTCTGTTTATCGAGACTATTAATGTATTCAGCCGGTGATTGAGGTTTATCCTGCCTATCACTTTGACAGGCCGATAATAATCCAGCTAATAGAACTGTTACGATAAGGCAAACTGCTACAATGGCGCTTTTCATCTCTGATGCACCAAAACTAATTCAACAAACTATAAAATTAAGTGAAAGTAAATTCCACCACTCTACTTCTTGCGCGGCACTGTCTTGCCTGCAGGTGCTTTAACCAAGCTCTTTAACACAGCCTCGTTTACCACAACTGGATATTTAGCTGCTAAAGTTGCAAGCCATTCTTTTTCAAGAAAATCTTGATAGTCGGCAATGACATAACCGCGTGCGTCCGCAAAATTCTTAGAAGTTGGACTTGTGTAAATTACATTAGGGCGATAGATACTATACGAATTATCGCTGTTTTTGATTGGTGCGCTAAATTGGTTGACAGCAAGCTTAGCAATTGATGCATCTACTTTATCGAATTCTACACGTGTACTTTCCTGACTAGCACTGCTATTAGCAACTTCGTTTACTTTAGTCAATGCAGCATCTATAGTGCTACCATTTTGCATAGCACGTAAAAATGATTGCGCGCTCGCTAAGTCAGTACACTTGATTACAGTTGCATCACAACCAGGCTGCCATTGATACTTATTTGAATTCTTTGCGTAGAAAGACTGCAGTCCTGTTGTGTCTATACTTGCGCGGCTCCAAACACTTTTATCAGTAAGATCAAAAAGGATGATGCCATCGCGATATTCTTTCAATAGATTTTTGTAGTCTTCGTTTGTAAATTCTAGCTGACTTTCTTCGTAGTCCATCACGGTAGCTTCAACATAATTATTATAAGCCAAGCGAATAGCATCTTCTTTGTTGCCGTACAAACGACCACGTGCACTTGTTTCTAAATACGATTTGAAATCGTTAATTGTATACGTCTTGCTACCAAGATTAAACAAACGACTTGTGCTACCTGGCGCACTGCTTACCATTACAGTACCTGCACGTGCCAAACTATCTGGTATGCTTTTGATAAACTCATCTAAGCTTCTTGTATTTTCTGTATAGCCATTTTTTACTTTCATTTTTTCTAGGAAAGCTTTTTTAGCCATATCAACACGAACATCGCGTTCTACCTTTTTTGTAACATCGTTTTTCGCATCTTCAAAAGGCTTGATAGGTAATTTTTCAATCAACTTTATAATATGATAACCATAGTCTGTACGCACGGGCTTACTTAAATCGCCTGGCTTTACTAATGCAAATGCCGCATTCTCAAACTCTGCAACCATCGCCCCTGTGCCAAAGGCAGCAAGCTCACCATTATTGTTTACACTATAGCGATCATCGTTGCGATAACGTGCTAATGTATCGAAGCTATAACCCTTTTGTAATTCTGCTAAAATACTATCAGCCTTTGCCTTGGCAGCAGCCAAGCCAGCTTCTCCTTCGCTCTTCTTTGCAGCACATAAAATATGGGCCACCTTAATTTGACCACGTGCAGGACGCTCAGCTGTTTTCTTGATGATATGATAGCCAAAATTTGTGCGTATTGGTTTGCTAATGCCACCAACTGGCATTGTGTAAACTGCGTTTTCAAAAGTATATGGCACTTGCACAGCAGTGAAATAACCAATACTACCGCCACTTGGAATAGTATTCTTATCGTCGCTAAAAGCTTTTACCAAAGTATCCCACGGGATTTTTTTAGCCATCACAAATTGGTAAACACTGTCTGCTTTTGCAAAATAGCGTGCACTATCGCGCTCCGCGGCTTTTGGCATACTAATTAAAATATGACTTGCCTGCACATCTTTTTTCATGCGCTCGTAAGCTTCTAGCGTAAGTTTAGAAAGCATATCCTTATCCGTAAGGTAGCTTTTGCCAAGCTGCTTTTTATATTGGCCTAGCTCGCTTTTAATATTAGGCAATGTATCTATACCTTGTGCTTCAGCCTCTGTTACCTTCATTTTGAAGCGGCTGTACAGCGTAATGTACTCGCGTAAAGCAGCCTCACTTAAGTCTGGCTTTTTGTTATTAAAAGTGTTTTTGGTATACATGCGCATAAATTCCTTTGCACTTACGCCACGTCCACCATAGCTAAAAATGTCTTGTGCTTGTGCGCCTTCTACGATGAATGCAGCGCAAAGCGTTAACATGCAGTACTTAATAAATTGTTTCATGCTTCTTTTAATTGTTTGCAAATGTAAAATTTTAAGGCAAATAGTAGGCATATCAAAAAAATGATGCTTATACACCTATTTTGCCTTGCGCTTCCTCTCTAAAAAGTCTACTAAACCCTCTAAATTCGTATGATCTAGGCGTTTTCCAACGATTTTGCCACTACGATCTATCAAATATACCACTGGTGTGCTATATACATTGTAAAGTTTTCGCCACGCGCCTGTGCGCATTGGGTCGTGCAAGTGAAGCCAGTTGTCGTTGAGTTGCTTCTCAATAATCTGCTTGCGCCAAAGGTCATCGTCTTTGATGGTATGTACACCATAAATCTTGATATCAACCTTGCCTTTTATAGCTGAGACAACGCTATCTAGCTTAGGCACAATTTTCTTACAATGGCCACAATCGCTTGCCCAGAAAATTACCAAGGTATAGTCGTGATTAGGAGTAACATCAATTAGTGGCGTTACGTTGCCATCAATATCAGGCAAACGAATATCTGGGGCAGATTTACCAATTGTGTTTGGAGAGATTTTTTGAGCTTGATCAACATACTTCTGCACCATAGTATCGTGCATCCAAAATGCATCACCTTTCATGTAGTAGTTTTCTACGATATAGACGAAGCTTTCGTCTACGCCCATTATTTTACTATTTTCTGTAAAACGGGTAAGCCACCACAAAGTGTATTTAAACACATCTTTAGCACCACGTGCACGTGCTAGCAAAGTATCTGCTGCTTTATTGATACTATCAGGAGTTGGTACCACGTACTTAAAATAAGTCTCCAATTTACCATCGTAGATTGGCGAATAGATTAAACGATTATCCTGAAAATTAAAATCGTCCCAATAGTGTTGCTTATAGTAGCGTTGAGGAAACAAACTGTCGACCGTTTTTTTATCTGCTAAATACTGCTTGCCTTCTGGCACCTGCGGCTCCAGCATTGCACCCAATAGCGAGCCACAAAGTGTGTTTGGATTTTTACGTAAAAAATCTCTGCGATATTTGTCTACACTTGTAGCCAAAGCTTTACTTTGTTTTTTTACTTCAGCACTGTCAGCTTTTGTTTTTGCAGCTTCATATTTTTTGCCAAGCGTTTCATATTGTGCTGATACACTTGAAAGAAAATTTTGATAATCGATAAAGTCGCGATTCTCTTTGCTGTTTTTATAAACTGTTGTGCTAATCACGTCTTTTTTAGAAAAAGCAACTTCTATATCGTCGCCATTGCGCAAAAGCATTTCGCAACGTGTGCCGCGGTCGCTAAACAAAATAATGTAAATGCCGCCTT
Organism: Bacteroidota bacterium; assembly: GCA_046049675.1. Classification (GTDB taxonomy): domain Bacteria; phylum Bacteroidota; class Bacteroidia; order Chitinophagales; family Chitinophagaceae; genus CAIXQW01. The sequence continues at coordinate 20,258 of JBJORA010000055.1, forward strand.
CTAGTTTCTTATCGCTTTTGAACTGAATTTTTACTGAAGGCCCTGGCTTGAATTTGCAACTATCGGCTTTGTAAACTGCACTTTGTTTGCCGTAGTAATAGCAGAGGTAAGCTACACTGTCGTCGCAATCTGCAACGGTTGCTGTAATATTATAGCCATCTTTGGCATTGGCGGCAATGCTGCTGCACACAATTATACATAAGCTGAGTACTGCCAACTTAATTGGCGTAACCAAATTTTTGATCATTGGTTGTAAAGTAAATACATACATGCTACATCTTGACGTACATCCAATAAAAATGGTTGCATAGTAGTGGTTAATTTGCAAGTAGTTAACCCACTGAGCTTAGCTTAGGCTTGTTTATACGCAAAAATATGCGCTGTGTATTGCAGTATTAAAAAATTGCTGTAGGTTTACGCTTGTAATAGATGTTTAGAAACTGTTTTAGCACCAAAGTATCCTTAGTGATATTACCTCTGCTGCTTGCAAGTGTTTTCTTTGCAAATGCTCAAGGCAAAAAAACTAAGAAGCTCAAAAAAACCGAAATCATCGACGATTTTGATAATGCCTATTTAGGTCTACTTGCCTACCACCCTAAAGTAGCCACTGCCCAAGATAGCAGCAAGCTAAAGGGTGTGTACAAAGAATTAAAGCAAAAAATAAACGATAGCACCGACTACGATCAACTTGCAGTACTTGTAGGCACCTTACTTAAAAGCATAGAAGATGGCCATACTGGTATGATAGATGCCGATGCATTGCGTAATGGCAATGTGTATCTACCTTTTGAAATAGAATACATCGAAGGCAAATATGTTATTACAAAAAGTACGCACGACGATATTAGTGTTGGCAGTATTCTAGTAAGCGTTGATAATTATCCCGCTGATAGTATTTATGCAGAAACACTTTTGTATCAAGGTGGTGGTGATAATTACAGTTTAGTTGATGCCAGTAAAATTAGAAACTGCTCGCATATGAGTTATCGTTTTCGCACGCGCGGCTACAACGAAAAAACTAGTGTAGTGAGAGTGCTAAAAGGCAAATATGAAGAGGACGTTACAGTGCCTGTGCGCACTGCTTTATGGAACTCTTTTAGAGGAGGCATGGATGGCAGCCTAGGTACTAGCGGCAAAATGCTAGATTTTGACAACGGCATAGGTTTAATTACTGTACCAGATTTTGTAGAGGCCGACCAAGTAGCAAGCATTCGTAGTGCGATAAGCAATGTACGCCGTGCAAAGTATATTATTGTAGACTTACGCAATAATCCGGGTGGTTATGTGGTACGTAGCAGCAAGCTATTGAGCTACTTAATAAGCCAAGATGTAACAACGCTAAAAAACGCACGAATAAAAACAGCTGCAAAAGATATACTTGGCGAAACGCCATTGGGCATAGGGGCAAAAGGCAGTATTGCAAAGGCTATGCGCAAAAGCAAAAATCCTTGGATAAACATAATAGATGAAATCGATGAAGAAGAAAGCGAAGAATTGCTTGGACGCGTAGATAGCATCTATGGCAATATTGCAAATAAAGAAATTGTAGTACTCGTTAATGAAAATACTTACAGCGCAGGTGCAATTACTGCGATGGCTTTAAAGGCAAAAGGTAGAAAATTAATTGGGCAGCATCCGAGCAATGACAATTGCAGAATTAATGCGTTGTACATAGAAGAATTAGAATTAGAGAATAGTGGTCTAGTGTTAATGATGCCAGTGATTGCCGCAGAATTTAATCGTGCTGAATGCGCGCCAGGTAATATGCAGGTAGATTTTGTGGTAACGCCAACGGTGCAGAGTATTACAGAAAAGAAAGATACGGTATTAAATTTTGCAGTTGAGTATTTACGCAAAATTGCCAAAGCAGATAAGGAAAACCAAACTGCTTTAGATTCTGCTATAGATCGTGAATTGCAAATGGCCGATAGCACTAAACCTAGTGCGCCGGGATCTACGCCTGCTACTAAGATTACGCGAACTGTAACTGCAGAAGGCAAGGTGGTGCCAGCATCTGGTTCGCAGCCAAATAATCCACCTCCTCCGCCACCGCCGCCACCACCGCCACCGCCGCCGCCGCCGCCGCCAATCAAAAAAGAAAAATAGCGCACGTGGGTTTGGTTCAACAGATTCATTCTTTCCGCCGAGGCGGACTGTTACTCATTCTCTTTCTGTTTTTCTTTCTGTTTCGAATTCTGTTTCTGTATAATCACCGCGCCCGAATGCATTCGGACGCTACGTGGTGACGGAATCATCATGGTTTAAATGCAAACATCTGCTGATTCCATTCTTCTTTCCCTTTCTCCTTCTGTTTCTCTTTCTACCCAAATCCACTCACCTTACAAAACACTTTAAGACATCAGGGCTAAAGCCCCTCTTGTTTCTCTTTACATTTCTCGGCTATTAAGATGTCAGGGCTAGCGCCCCTGTTATTTTCCCTATTCATTTTCTTTCTCATTCTATTTCTGTTTCACCTTCTGTTTCAATATAATCACCGCGCCCGAATGCATTCGGACGCTACGTGGTGACGGAATCATCATGGTTTAAATGCAAACATCTGCTGATTCAATTTCCTCATTCTCTTTCTCTTTCTGGCATTGCCACGTTGAATGCATTCGAACACTACTAAAATTTCCACAATACCTGCCAAATACCGATTATTTACCCTTGTACACTTTATCTTTGACCACTATGGCAGATGGCAAACAAAAAAAGGGTGGCGTTAGCTATTTCTACGCAATACTAGGCGTGGCCATGGTTTTGTTTCTATTGGGCATACTTGGCTGGATAATGATCTATGCCAGCGAACTCAGCAAAGTGTTTAAGGAAAGCGTGCAAGTAAGCGTGATTTTTAACGACAATACACGCGACGAAAACGGCCTAGCGCTCAAGAAAATTATAGAAGAACAAAATTTTACCAAAAGCTGCGAGTTCATAACTAAAGAGCAGGCATTGAGCGATTATCAAAAAATGGCGGGCGAAAACGCCGAGAGCTTGATTGACTTTAATCCGCTTTACAGCAGTATTAACGTGCATTTGAAAAGCGAGTATATCAATGCAGATAGCCTCAACAAAATAAGCGCTTTTATTAAGCAAAGCAATATTGTACGCGATGTAGATGTACAGAAAAACTTGGTGGATTTAATGAATACCAACTTTAAGAAAATTGGGGCCATCGTGCTAGGTATTGCTCTGTTGCTCATTTTAGTGGTGAGTCTATTGATAGACAATACCATTCGCTTGGCCATGTATAGTCAACGCTTTTTAATTAAGACCATGCAGTTTGTAGGAGCCACACGCTTCTTTATTGCAAAGCCGTTCACCATTCGTGCTGTAATTAACGGTTTAATTAGCGGTGCTTTGGCTATTTTGGGCATTTGGTTGCTCAAAACCAGTGCAGAACGCTGGATGGTGGAGCTAAAAGGCATCCAAAACACCAAACTGATGCTAACGCTATGCCTGATTATCCTGTTTTTGGGCGTAAGCATTAGCGTGGCAAGTACCTACCGCAGCGTAATTAAGTACCTTAAAACAAGTTTGGACGATTTGTATTAATATTGCAACACAATTCTAATTTATGGCAAAAGTAAAAGTAGCAGAAGAGATGGTGAAAAGCGTAGGACCCGAAGTAAAAGACCTCCCGCAAGCAACCATTGACGCCAATCAACCAGTACAGCATGACGGTACGTTTATGTTTGAGAAGCAAAACTACATTTACATGGGTGCCGGCTTGGTATTGATTATATTGGGTTATATTTTAATGGCGGGTGGCAAAAGCCCCGACCCTAATGTATTTAACTACGACGAGATTTATAGTTTTCGCCGCATTACCCTAGCTCCAATTTTGGTGGTGGCTGGCTACTTAGTAGAAATATTTGCCATCTTGTGGACGCCTAAAAAGTAGTACCACAAATTTTATTGCAGCTGCCTCTGTGCAGCCTCTCTTTCTAAACCATTATACCGATTACTAAAGTACTATGAGTACACTACAAGCTATAATTATAGCAATTATAGAAGGGCTTACCGAGTTTTTACCAATTAGCAGCACCGGCCACATGGCACTTGCAAGCGCCTTGATGGGTATTGGCGAAGACGGCTTTGTAAAACTATTTGAAGTGGTGATTCAACTTGGTGCGATTGCTGCTGTGGTGGTACTCTACTTCAAAAAGTTTTTTGATTTTAAGAATATCAATTTCTATATCAAACTTGCAGTAGCGATTATACCTACCCTTGTATTTGGTGCACTGCTCTACAAAAAAATAAAAGACCTTATTGGCAATGCCTATTTCGTTGCTACCATCCTTATTCTTGGTGGCGTAGTGCTTTTGTTTGTAGACAAATGGTTTAAGCAAAGCCGCATCAGCGAAGAAAAAGATGTTACACTAGCGACCTCAGCCAAAATTGGTTTGTTTCAGGTACTTAGTATGATACTCCCAGGCCTTAGCAGAAGTGGTGCCACCATTATCGGTGGTATGAGCATGGGCCTCACTAAGCAACTTGCGGCAGAATTTTCGTTCTTCTTAGCCGTACCAACCATGCTAGCAGCAAGCGCAAAGGACCTTTACGAGTGCTATAAAGATACACCTCAGTTCCTGAGCGGCGAATACCTAAGCACCCTACTCCTCGGCAGCGCCATAGCATTTGTTGTAGCCATTGCTGCCATGAAATTTTTTGTAAGCTTCGTTACCAAAAATGGTTTTAAGGTTTTTGGTATTTATAGAATTATTGTAGGCTTGATTGTGTTGGGGATGTTGCTGGCGGGGGTGAAGGTGAGTGTGTAAGGGCGGGGCAACATCCTTTAGCTTATTTTAGGTACTTGATGTTTGCTCATTTGAAAAAAAGCAAGGGACAGACATTTGGAAGAATACAACTAATCCCCCAAAGAACTTGGCTGCAAGACTGTGTCGCAATAACGGCTAGCACAAAAAACTGTAACGCTTTAAACAAACTAGAAGCTTTTGCAGCAAAAGCAAAAGGTCGAGATTTTGCGTTGCAATGTTTATCTTAGCGGAATTCGCTAAAAATAATGTAAAATCGAAACGTTTTTTGATAAATTGCGATTTGACCTTATAAGCTAATTGATACATTAGGCAAGTAAGCGCATTTAAAAAGAAGGTAGATTCAGACAATAAGATGACAAGCATAGCACAAAGACAAGAATTGCAAGCCAAAATTTGGAGAATAGCCAATGATGTTCGTGGCTCTGTAGACGGTTGGGATTTTAAACAGTTTGTGTTAGGAGCACTGTTCTATAGATTTATTAGTGAAAACTTTACTAACTACATTGAAGGTGGTGACGAAAGTATTGATTATACAAAACTATCAGATGATGTAATAACACCTGAAATAAAAGATGATGCTATAAAAACAAAAGGCTACTTTATATATCCCAGTCAGCTTTTTGTAAATGTTGCTAAAACCGCAAATACAAATCCCAATTTAAACACAGATTTAAAAGCCATTTTTGATGCGATTGAAAGTTCAGCAAATGGCTATCCATCCGAACCAGATATAAAAGGTTTGTTTGCTGATTTTGACACCACCAGCACAAGATTGGGCAATACCGTTGAAAACAAAAACAGCCGATTAGCTTCTGTTTTAAAAGGCGTAGAAGAGCTGAATTTCGGCAATTTTGAAGACAATCAAATTGACCTTTTTGGCGATGCTTATGAGTTTTTGATTTCCAATTATGCAGCCAATGCGGGTAAATCAGGTGGAGAGTTTTTTACGCCACAGCATGTATCCAAGCTCATTGCCCAATTGGCAATGCACAAGCAAGAGAAAGTAAATAAGATATATGACCCTGCGGCTGGTTCAGGCTCTTTGTTGTTACAAGCAAAAAAGCATTTTGACAATCATATTATTGAAGAGGGTTTTTACGGGCAGGAAGTAAACCATACCACATACAACCTTGCCCGTATGAACATGTTTTTGCACAACATCAATTACGACAAGTTTAATATTGCCCTTGGCAATACACTCATAGACCCACACTATGGCGATGAGAAACCTTTTGATGCCATTGTTTCTAATCCCCCTTATTCTATAAAATGGATTGGTGACGATGACCCAACGCTAATTAATGATGACCGTTTTGCACCTGCTGGTGTATTGGCTCCTAAATCAAAAGCAGATTTTGCTTTCGTTTTACATGCCCTTAGTTATTTATCCAGTAAAGGCAGGGCAGCCATTGTTTGTTTCCCTGGTATATTTTACCGTGGTGGTGCAGAACAGAAAATTAGAAAGTATTTAGTTGACAATAATTTTGTAGAGACCATAATCTCATTAGCACCTAACTTGTTTTATGGTACCTCCATATCCGTTACACTCTTGGTACTTTCAAAACATAAAACCGAAAATAAAACCCAATTTATTGATGCAAGCGGTGAAGAATTCTTTAAGAAGGTAACGAATAATAATGTGCTTACAGATAAACACATTGAAAAGATTATGGAAATTTTCGATAGTAAAGAGGATGTTGAGTATGTGGCTGTTTCAATAGACAATATCAAAATTTCCGAAAACGATTATAACCTATCCGTTAGTTCCTATGTGCAAACAAAAGACAATAAAGAGAAAATTAATATTGCAGAATTGAATAAGGAAGTTTCAAAAACGGTAGAGAAGATTAAAATATTGCGTACTGATATTGATTCAATAATAAAAGAAATTGAAGCATGAGTTATTTACAGAAATTACTGGAAGGTGTGGTGGTGGAATGGAAGGCCTTGGGGGAGGTGGGAGATTTAGTTAGAGGGAATGGATTACCTAAATCAGATTTTACAGAAAGTGGTATTCCTGCAATTCATTATGGTCAAATTTACACCTATTACAAAACTTTTGCGACCGAAACTAAATCTTTTGTTTCCATTGAAACAGCAAAAAAATTACGTAAGGTAAATCATGGTGATGTAGTGATTACAAATACAAGTGAAAACTTAGAAGATGTTGGAAAAGCATTAGTCTATTTAGGTAAAGAACAAGCTGTTACTGGTGGACATGCTACTATTTTTAAGCCATCGAAGTACATTACAGGTAAGTATCTTGCATATTATACGCAAACCGAAATATTTGCAAGTCAGAAAAGAAAATATGCAAAAGGGACAAAGGTTATTGATGTTTCGGCTACAGATATGGGGAAAATTACTATCCCCATCCCTTGCCCAGATAATCCTAAAAAATCACTTGAAATTCAAAATAAAGTTGTTCGTATTCTCGACACATTTACGGAGCTTACAGCGGAGCTTACAGCGGAGCTTACAGCTCGTAAAAAACAGTATACATTTTACAGAGAACAGTTGTTTAGTTTTAATAACGTTGAAATTGAAAGAGAGCCACTTGGCATAATTGGAGAATTTCAAAGAGGCAAACGATTTGTAAAGGACGATATGATTGCAGAAGGTGTACCCTGCATTCATTATGGTGAGATGTACACTTATTACGGCACTTGGGCAAACAAGAGCAAGTCATTTCTTAGCGAGGAGTTAGTAGAAAGTAAAAACCTAAGGATTGCCGAAAATGGTGATGTTGTTATTGTAGCTGCTGGCGAAACCATTGAAGATATTGGATTGGGAACTGCTTGGTTAGGTAATGAAGGTGTGGTTATACACGATGCTTGTTTTTCTTACAGAAGCCCACTAAATCCAAAGTATGTAGCATACTTTACACGAACCAAACAATTCCACGACCAAATTAAAAAGCATATTTCTTCAGGCAAAATTTCTGCCATTAATGCAAGAGGGTTAGAAAAGGCTTTAATTCCAATTCCTTCACCAGAAGAACAAGAACGTATTGTTACAATCCTTGATAAATTCGACATACTCACTACTTCAATTAGTGAGGGTTTGCCTAAAGAAATTGAGTTAAGAAAAAAGCAGTATGAGTATTATAGAGATTTGTTATTGACCTTTCCAATGAATTAAAAATTTATTATGCCTTATAATCCCCATATACATCACCGCAAATCTATCCGCCTGAAAGGCTACGATTATACACAGGCAGGGTTATATTTTATTACCATTTGTTGTCAAAATCGTGCCTGTTTGTTTGGTGGTATAGAAAATGGAGAAATGATATTGACGGATGCAGGTATAATGGTTGAAAATGAATGGTTGAAATTACCCAATCGATTCCCAAATATCCAATTACACGAATATGTTGTTATGCCCAACCATTTCCACGCCATTTTGGAAATCGTAGGGGCAACCCTCGTGGTTGCCCAAAATGATAATGAATCCCAAAATCAAACGGTCGCCCAAAATGATGATGAAACCCAAAACCAAACGGTCGCCCAAAATGATGATGAAACCCAAAAAGGGCAACCACAAGGGATTGCCCCTACGGGTAAAACCGTTGGAAATATGGTTGGGGCGTTTCAATCCATTGTTACCGTGGGCTACATACGCGGTGTAAAAACATTGGGTTGGCGACTATTTGATGGCAAATTATGGCAACGTAATTATTGGGAACATATAATACGCAATGATGATGAACGTCAACGAATATCTAATTACATAATTAACAATCCTAAAAATTGGGATAACGATAAATTGAAATCAAAGATGGCACAATATAAAACAATAGCAGAATCAAATAATTTCATTGTACTGGATAACTATATAAAGGATTCAGTTTTAAATGAGCCACCTGCGGTCTATCAAACAGAGGCTGCTTTGGAGAAAGAATTTATTCAAGACCTAATCAATCAAGGTTACGAAAATCCGAAGAACCTCAATACAATTGAAGCGATGTTAGCAAACATTAGAGTGCAATTGCAGTCGTTAAACAATGTATCGTTTTCGGATGGTGAATGGATTCGTTTTGTTGAAGAATATTTGGATAAGCCAAGTGATAACCTTGTGGAGAAAACAAGGAAAATACATGAAAACTATATTTACGATTTCGTTTTTGATGATGGACATATTCAAAACATTTACTTAGTAGATAAAATGAATGTTACACGAAATAAAGTACAAGTAATTTCACAATTTGAACAAAAAGGAACACATTCCAATCGTTATGATGTTACTATTCTTGTAAATGGCTTGCCATTAATTCAGGTTGAGTTAAAAAAACGAGGAGTTGCTATCCGTGAAGCGTTTAACCAAGTTCACAGATATTCAAAAGAAAGCTTGAACAGTAATAACTCCCTCTTTAGATACGTACAGGTTTTTATTATATCCAATGGTACTGATACCCGTTACTTTGCAAACACTATAAAGCGTGATAAGAATAGCTTTGATTTTACCATGAATTGGGCAAAGGCTGACAATACGCTGATTAAAGACCTGAAAGATTTTACGACAACATTTTTTGAAAAAAGAGTATTGTTAAATGTGTTACTAACCTATTCGGTTTTTGATACAAGCGATACACTTTTAATTATGCGTCCGTATCAAATTGCGGCCACCGAAAGAATGTTGTGGAAAATTGAAAGTTCCTACCAAGGCAAAAATTGGTCGAAGCCTGAAGGTGGCGGTTATATATGGCACACCACAGGCTCAGGCAAAACACTTACCAGTTTTAAAGCGGCACGTTTAGCAACTCAATTGGATTTCATTGACAAAGTATTTTTCGTTGTTGACCGTAAAGACTTGGACTTTCAGACCATGAAAGAATATCAGCGATTTTCTCCTGATAGTGTAAACGGTTCTGATAGTACAGCAGGTTTAAAGCGAAATATTGAAAAGGACGACAACAAAATCATTGTAACAACCATACAAAAACTAAACAACCTTATGAAGACTGAGGGTGATTTAGCTATTTATCAAAAGCAAGTGGTTTTCATTTTTGATGAAGCACACCGTTCACAATTTGGAGAAGCACAAAAGAACCTGAACAAAAAATTTAAAAAGTTTTATCAGTTTGGCTTTACAGGTACGCCAATTTTTCCACAAAATGCCTTAGGTGCAGAAACAACAGCAAGTGTATTTGGCCGTGAGTTGCACTCTTATGTAATTACGGATGCCATTAGAGATGAAAAAGTTCTGAAATTCAAGGTTGATTATAATGATGTAAGACCACAGTTTAAGAGCATAGAAACAGAAATAGATGAAAAGAAGCTAAGTGCTGCTGAAAACAAAAAGGCATTGCTTCATCCAGCTAGAATAAATGAAATATCACAATACATTTTACAAAATTTCAGGATAAAAACCCACAGAAATCAAGGCAGTAACAAGGGCTTTAATGCCATGTTTGCGGTAAGCAGTGTTGATGCAGCTAAATGCTATTACGAGGAATTAAACAATTTACAAAAGGGTAGCGATAAGCCTTTAAAGATTGCTACTATATTCTCCTTTGCAGCAAATGAAGAACAAAGTGCAATAGGTGAAATAGTAGATGAAAGTTTTGAACCTTCTGCAATGGATAGTAGTGCTAAAGAATTTTTAACCAAGGCTATCAATGATTATAATTCCATGTTCAAAATGAATTATAATGTTGAGTCTGAATTTCAGAATTATTATCGAGACCTTGCAAAACGAGTAAAGAGTAAGGAGATTGATTTGATAATTGTGGTAGGAATGTTCCTTACAGGTTTTGATGCTCCAACACTCAATACACTTTTTGTTGACAAGAATTTGCGTTATCATGGTTTAATACAAGCCTTTTCCAGAACTAATCGTATTTATGATGCTACAAAGACCTTTGGTAATATTGTGACATTCAGAGATTTAGAAAAGGCTACTATTGATGCTATTACTCTTTTTGGCGACAGCAATACTAAAAATGTTGTTCTTGAAAAGAGCTACAAAGAATATTTACAAGGCTTTACTGACATTGTTACAGGTGAAGCTCGTAGAGGATACGTTGAAGTAGTAAAAGAGCTGAATGAAAAATTTCCGAATCCTGATGAAATTGTAAAGGAGAAAGACAAAAAAGACTTTGCGAAACTATTTGGAGAATATTTGAGGGTAGAAAACATACTCCAGAATTACGATGAATTTAACCACCTCAAAGCATTTCAGGCAATAGACAAAACAGACCCAAATGCTATTGAAGAATTTAAAAAAGCTCATTTTGTTACAGATGAAGATATTGCAGCAATGCAAAAAATTGAACTACTTAAAGAACGAACAGTTCAGGATTATCGTTCAACTTATAATGACATACGAGATTGGTTAAGAAGAGAGAAATCAGGTGCAGCATCAGAAGAATCAAAGATTGATTGGGATGATGTGGTGTTTGAAGTTGACTTGCTAAAATCACAAGAGATAAATCTCGATTACATTCTTGAATTGATATTTGAGCATAACAAGAAAACAAAAGACAAAGACACTTTAATTACTGAAATACGCAGGGTTATCCGAGCAAGTGTTGGCAATAGAGCAAAAGAAAGTTTGGTTGTTGATTTCATCAATGAAACAGACCTTGATACCCTTCAAGACAAAGCAAATGTAATCGACTCATTTTTTCAATTTGCTCAAAGCAAGCAGAAAGCGGAAGCATTGGAATTAATCACCGAAGAAAATCTAAACGAAGAAGAAGCAAAGCGTTACATAACAACTTCGTTAAAAAGAGAATATGCCAGTGAAAACGGAACAGAATTGAATGCACTTTTACCAAAAATGAGTCCATTAAATCCCCAGTATTTGACTAAGAAACAAAGTGTGTTTCAAAAGCTGGTAGCATTTATAGAGAAGTTTAAAGGAGTTGGGGGCCAGATTTAGTAAGCGCCGCATTGTTTTAACCTGAACCACTTATAAACATAATTATAGCAAATAAGTTTAGCTGCAATAGCAAATACGAAAAGATAGGCTACTCTCAAATTGAATAATTAACACCACCACATGCAAAACCTCATCACATACTTCTCTACCCAACCCAAGCGGCTTTTTCTGCTTGATAGTATTGGTGCGTTGGCTACAGCAGCTTCACTAGCGATTATTTTGCTATTCCTAAACACTCATTTTGCTATACCAAGTAGTGCTTTGCATATACTAATTGCAGTGGCGCTTTGCTTTTGTATTTACTCTGCTACTTGTTATTTAGGATTGAAAAGTAATTTCAAACCTTTTCTGCGAATCATTGCTACAGCCAACTTGACCTACTGTCTTGCAACCTTGGCGATGATGTTTACACAGTTTTCTACACTAACACTACTCGCCAAGGCATATTTAATTATTGAGGTAGCAATAGTGTGCACACTTAGTTATATAGAGTTTAGCGTAGCGAAAAAGCAATAGCTTGTTTATGATAAAGCGCGATTAAAAACGACGCCTCGTAGCAACAGTAACTTTTTTCAATGAACAAATTACAAAATTTCAATTTAGAAGCCGAAAAGTTGTTTCAGCCTATTTTGGCAAACCATGGCTATACTTTAGTTGAAAGGACAATAACGCAACTGCACGGCCAAGATTGGTCAGCAAAACATGTATACATACACAATAAAAACAAATTAAGGGTTGAAATTACACAGGAGCCATATTACTCCGACTATGGGTTTTCATTTACTATATTTAATACTACTAACGATGAGTGTAACATGCTATGTAATGTACCTCATGAAAATCAAGACAAAGAGGACAAATTTCTTGTGAGTGTTTGTGACGAGATTTTTTCTAATGAGGAGCTTGTTAATATTATTGAAGGGAAATTTTGGCGGAGACTAGGTTTTATACCTATAAAATGGTAGGGTAATAATATAAGTGCTTCACGGTGCTATCACCAAGAGCAAAAATAAATGGCTATATTTGCATTTAACAGCTTAAACGCAAATAAGAATAATTATAATTGCACTTATGCAAACAAGAGATATTACAAATTTTGTAGCGGGACACTGGATGCAAAGGCTTGAATATAAAAGCTTTACGCCTGAAAAAATATGCTTACAATGGTTAATAAATGACCCAAGCATACAAAATCTACTCAGTGAGGCAGATAGACACGTAGGCAAATTAGATGCATTTTCACAACTGATACCAGACATAGATTTTTTTATCAGAATGCACATCACTAAAGAAGCTACAGTGAGCAGCAAGATAGAAGGGACGCAAACAAGCTTTGAAGAGGCTCTAATTAAAATAGATGACATCGAACCCGAAAAAAGAGACGATTGGCAAGAAGTACATAACTATGTCGAAGCCATCAATGAAGCCATCTTGGAAATGAAAGGCTTGCCAATTTCTAACCGCCTGATCAAGAAAACTCATAAGACCTTATTGCAAGGAGTGCGCGGTAAAGAAAAAAAACCGGGTGAATACCGCACAAGCCAAAATTGGATTGGTAGCAGTTTGAAACACGCCGTATTTGTTCCGCCAACCCACAACGAGCTAGCGGACTTAATGCAAGACCTCGAACAATTTATAAATGCAGAAATCTTACAATTACCAATACAAATTCCGCATCTCGTCAAAATAGCGCTTATACATTATCAGTTCGAAACTATACACCCATTTCTGGATGGCAATGGTAGAATAGGCAGATTACTAATTACATTGTATTTAATTGATAAGCAACTATTACAAAAACCAACATTATACTTGTCTGATTTTTTTGAACGCAACAGAACCGACTACTACCAAAAACTGAGCACAGTAAGAGATAAAAACGATTTAGTACAATGGCTTGCTTTCTTTTTACAAGGTGTAATAGAGACAGCACAAAAAAGTATACATACATTTCAAGAGATTGTAAAACTGCGCGATGAAATAGAGCTCAATAAACTACTGACACTAGGACGTAAACAAGCAGATGCTAAAAAACTAATTAACGCGCTGTACCGAGACCCAATATTACACGGGACACAAATTGTAGCAATACTAGAAGTTCATGCAAGCACAGCAAATCGCATTATACAAGATTTTGTAAAGTTGGGTATACTAAGAGAACTGACGGGCTATAAGCGCAATCGCATTTACATTTTTGAATCCTATGTCAAATTATTTGTATCCTAAGTTAGCAAGAAATACATATGCCCAAAAGGTGATACTGCAGTAAAAATGGCTTCGTTTTTAGACAATCATAGCAGTAGGCAACTTTCGGGTGGCTCGCTATCTTTTTTGTTTTCCATTCAATTTACAAGGCAGCAGCGAGTATTACAACCGCACTCATAGAAAGCAGGTATTCATCACAAAATACAATATCTTATAGTAAATTTGCAAAACTGATTTTTGTCGTAAATGCATAGGTTGAAGCCACATAAAAAAGATATCACTACGCTTTGCAAAACACACAGCGTGAAATCGCTTGATGCCTTTGGTTCTGTGTTTACAGAAAACTTCGCTAGCGATAGCGATATAGACCTCATTGTAGACTTTGTGAATGTTGATATTGGTAATTACGCTGATAAGTACTTTGACTTTAAGTTTTCGCTTCAAAATACATTAAGAGGCAAGTCGATTATTTAGAGGCAAAGGCCATTAATGAAATAGAGCGAATGCAGGGAGACTTCCACTAAAATTGAGATTATAATTTGGAAATATTTGATGAAACCAATTAACAGAAACCTCATATTTGTAATTCTATTTTTATGTTCGGGACTTACATTGCAAGCCCAAGTTTTTAACTATTATGGAGAATTCGATTTTAGTAAGTACTACCCCTTACAAGCTGCAAACATGAATGATAGCGTAATCAATACCAGCAACCTAGACAGTATGCTAGTAAACGTGGACACGAATTCAAGTATCATTTACCGTAAGCTGCAGGCAAACTCAAGTGCGCGAATCTATTGTAAAAATGGCGATACTATCAAGTCGTTAAGATATAGCTTTAGAACCCATGAATTTACTAGCATTGAACTATTTGTATATGATGCGCAAAACAGAATTCATCTTTACATAGACTGCACTGACTATTACTTCAATAAAAGTAAGATTCCCGTAAATACTGAAGTTTTTTACTACGAAGACAATAAGTTAATCGACAAACTTGTGTACTATACCAGTAAATATGAGCAGTCTATTGGCTTAGCATCAACATTTGACTTGGATAAGTATAAACTTACAAGTTCAATGCACTACACATATCAAAAGACTAAGACAGGATTGAATATTTATTCGAAAGAGTGTATTGGAGATACACAGTTTCGAGACTATGACACTACAGTACTAGACCGCCTTGGTTATATTAAGCAATTTAATTCTTTTGCACAAAGACGAGCGCTCGGCTGCCCAATGGGAAATAACGTAAACGATATTTTTACCTACGATTACAGCACAGACAGTGTAACAATAACCGCTACAAGAAAAACATGTATGGCATCAGACCAGGGCGGCAATTGTTTTGGAGCTAGTCAGTACAAACTCGCTAGCCGCACGCGTCAATTTTCAAAAGAAAGATACAATTACTACGAGTGTGAGGCAATAAGAAACAAGGCGATAAATCTAAGTAAAAATCAATATTTGATTTTGTAGCACTTAAACTACTTGCGATAGCCGACTAAACTTATGGAATGCCTTACTTACGCCCCTACCCCGCTTCCGGAAACCAAGTATCAAACAACTTGTCGACGTACTTGTTCTCATTTTCGTGCACACGCTTATCTGCACTTATTAGCTCTGCAGCATACATCACCAAGTCATGTCTATCATCTTCCGTGCTATCGGCTTCGTAGGCCTTCATGCAGTCCGCAAAGTGCTGCTCCCATTCTTCGGGTTTTAATGCGCTGATAATTGCCATATGCTCGTCGAGATTTTCTTTCGTAGAGCATTTTGCTGCCAGCCAATCGCGAATCACTAGGTCTTCTTCTACATTAAATTCGTGGTCTACCGCGCTTAGTATCATTAGTAAGTGGTAGCCTGCAAAGTATTTATTCAATTGTTCTGTTGCCATTGCAAAAATCTAGTATAAGTTGTGTGGGTTGATTAGCAATTCTAAGTTGCTGTATTTTAATCCTAATTTTTTTGCTAGTGTCTCACTGGTTAAGAGGCCCTTGTAAAGGTATACACCATTTCTAAATCCAGTCTTATTAGCAAGCATACCTTCTGGCCCGCCTTGCTTGCCGCACTCAAGTAAGATTGGCATCAATACATTGCTAATACTATTACTAGCTGTGCGGCTTACAGCACTTGCCATATTTGGCACACAGTAGTGTATCACATCGTACTTTTTATAAGTTGGTTGTTCGTGGCTTGTAATATCACTTGTTTCTACGCAACCACCACAATCGATGCTTACGTCAATAATTACGCTGCCTGCTTTCATATTGCTTACCATGTCTTCGCTAACAACCACAGGCGTAATGCCGTTCTTTGGCTTAAGTGCACCAATCAATACATCTGTACCCTTTAAGGCATTAGCTAAAATATTAAGGTCAATAACACTGGTATAGATATTCTGTCGCAAGTTGTTCTGCAGTCGCATCAACTTGTAAATATTATTATCGAATACTTTTACTTCTGCACCCAATCCAATAGCAGTGCGTGCTGCGTTGAAGCCAACAGTACCAGCACCAAGTATCGTTACCTGTGCAGGCGGCACGCCACTTACACCACCTAGCAAAATGCCTTTGCCATCGTGTGTATTGCTTAAGTATTTACTTGCAACAAGTATGCTATAACCACCAGCAATTTCACTCATTGCTCGCACGATAGGAAAGTTGCCAGCATCATCTTTGATAGAACCTAGCGCAATGGCAATAATTTTCTTGTCTATCAATTTCTTGATGCTATCTACGCTCAAAGCAGGCAAGTGTATTGGGCTAATAATCAGTTGGCCCAATTTGCAAAACTCTACTTCTACATCAGTAATAGGTGCCGTTTTAAGAATAATATTGGCTTCAAAAATTTCCTTCTTATTGTAAACTATCTTGGCACCTACTTCACTATAATCAGTATCAAAGAAAAAACTCTTAGCGCCAGCATTATGCTCTACAAATACAGTATGACCATTACTTACCAAAATGCTTACCGCACCCGGCGTAAGCGCTACGCGATTTTCAGCAAAGGTATCTTCACATGGAATGCCAATAAATAGTTGCTCGTTTTTTCGTCCAACTTCTAGCGTCTCCTCGAGCGGTAGATAGTTAAAAGATGTGCTAATAAGAACCTTACTCATATAATTTTTTTACTAACAAACGAGCCCAAATGGCCGTAGAGATTTACAAATTTACAACAAGCCCGTCGTACGCAAGCAATTTATTGTGGGGCAAAATGCCGCTCACATCCTCGTAGGTGCCAAGTTGATGGCTTGCATGTACAAAATACGTTTGCTTGGCGCCCACTTCGTCGCTTACAGCAATGGCTTCTTCCAAACTAAAATGCGAAACATGCGACTCTTGGCGAAGTGCATTGAGTACGAGTACATCCACATCTTTAATGATTGCCTTGGTTTCCTCACTCAAAAAATTAGCATCAGTAATATAAGCAAATTCCTTATTGAAAAGATAGCACCACACAGGCAGTTTTAAGTGCATGACGGGTATAACCGTAATATCTATATCGCCAATTGTAAAATTATCGAATGCTTGCAACTCAAACACATCTATCTTAGGGATGCCAGGATAATTATTACCGTCAAAAATGTAGGGAAATTCACGGCGTAGTTCTTGCAATGTAAATGCGTTGCCATATACAGGCATACTCTTTTTTTGCATAAAGTTGTAAGCGCGCACATCATCCAAGCCAGCTATATGATCCTTATGGCTATGCGTAAGCAATACCGCATCTAGCTGATAAATTTTGTGGCGAAGCATTTGCTGTCTAAAGTCGGGACCAGCATCCACGACTATACTTGTTGTGTCGCTTTGTACATGCAAACTTGTGCGTAGACGTTGGTCGCGTGTATCGGTGCTGGTGCATACTTTGCATTGGCAGCCAATTAGCGGTACACCTTGACTAGTGCCTGTTCCTAAAAAAGTATACCGCAACATCTACTACTTATCTATCGGCGTTTTCATCAGTTCCTCGTAGAGTGCCTTCCCTTCTGTGCTTAACTTATCTAAGTCCACACTTACTTGTGGCAATATTTCTACGAGTACATTTATACGGCCTTCTGCGTTTAAAAACTTGTTGATTACTGCAATGCGACGCTCGTCTAAAATGCAATAACCGCTCTGAAAATTACCTTTTTCGTAACGTATAGTGTATGCCAATTCCTCAAATAAACTTTCTATTCGTTTGAGGGTCTGTGGCGTATATTTAAATGACATATCTTTACAGTGTAATGAAGAAGGCTAAGGTAAACCGTTTGCTAGGCTTAATAGGCATTTTTGCGCTCAGTTTTTCCACACAAATGGCGCATGCACAGGATTCCGACGATGAAATGCGTCAATTTTTTGGCGGCCTAAGCGCTGGCAGCAATTTTAGTCAGGTTACAGGCGATTATATGGAAGGTTGGAATCGTTTTGGCCTCAATGTGAGTGGCTTCACGTATTTTAAGCTTGCCGAGCAATTTGCAGGCTGCTTTGAGATGAGCTATAGCCAAAAAGGTAGCCGCCCCAAACAGAGCGAATTGCCCTACCCAAGCCGAAGCGGTACCAAGTTTTTTAGCAAGGCAGGTATTAGTTTGCCTTACGCAGAAGTGCCACTTACGTTCAACTATTTTTATAAAGGAGAAAGCCATATCGGTGCTGGACTAAGCTATGGCCGCTTATTTAATGCCAAGGAGTGGTACGATACGATTCGCACAGAGGTATTATATCCTTTTAAGAAAGGCGATGTAAGCTTTGTACTTAACGGTAATATCCGCGCCACAAAGCACTGGTATGTCAATTTCAGATTAACGCATAGCCTTCTTAATATTCGCGATAAAGAAAATATGCTTGTGCCGCACAGAACCTTGCAGCAGAATAAATTACTGACCTTGCGCGCACTGTATTTGTTTTAATTCTTATAGTTTGCACTAATTTCTGTCCACAACAATATTATGCAAGTCACAGCAGAACATATCAAACGCATAGAGAAGCTCACTTTTGCGGGCGTGTATCCGCACTATCTGATTAAGGTAGAAAAGAAAGGGAGAAGCCTAGAAGAGCTTCATCAGGTAATTACTTGGCTAACAGGATTCAACGATAAAAAGATACAGCAACTGATTGCAGATAAAGTAACGTTTGCAGAATTTTTCAAACAAGCTAAAGTTAATCCTAATGCCGAACTTATTACTGGTATGATTTGCGGCTACCGCATAGAAGAAATTGAGCATACCCTTACAAAGCAAGTGAGATATTTGGATAAACTTGTTGATGAACTTGCTAAAGGCAAAAGCATGGATAAGATTCTAAGGAGTGCCTAATACAAATTCACAACAATAGATTGTTGGCGCTTTTTATGAGTATAAGGGAATTATACCCAGCTAAGCAACAACAAAGTAGCTCCAAACTGCTTTCTCCGCGCACTTTGCGAAAAACTCTGCGTTCTCAGCGGTTAAACACAGCCACTCGCAAACTCAAACACAAACCCTATTCGAAACCCTATACAGAATCCTATTTGCTTATTTACTCTCCAGCACAATTATCGGCACAATACATTCTTCTAAACTTACACCACCATGCTGAAACGTATCGCGGTAAAAATTTGCAAAATGATTGTAGTTATTCGGATAGCACAAATAATCGTCGTGGCGTGCAAAAATATAACTACTATTAATTGTTGGTTTTGGCAGACCTACTTCCGATGGTTCGCGCACAGCAAATACATCGCCCTGTGTATAGTTTAAATTACGACCATGCTTGTAACGAATATTGGCAGTGGTTTGCTTATCGCCTACAACCTTCAAAGGATTTTTTACACGAATGCTACCATGGTCGGTGGCAATCACCATTTTAATACCTTTTGACGCAACCTTTTTCAATGCCTCGTATAATGGACTATGCTCAAACCAGCTGCGTGTTAAACTTCTATAACTCGCTTCATCTGCTGCCAGTTCTTTCAACACTTCCATCTCGGTACGTGCATGGCTAAGCATGTCTACAAAGTTGTACACGATAATATTAATATCGTTGTGCAACAAATCTTGCACATTGCTAACCATAGTTTCTCCATCGTGGTGATTCGTAATTTTGGTATAACTAAATTTCAAATGGCCTTTGCCCAATGCTTTTAGTTGCTCACCAAAGAAAAAGTCTTCGCTGAGGTTTTTACCACCATCATCATCGTCATTTCGCCAACGGTCAGGATATTTTTTCTCTATATCTATTGGCAACATGCCAGCAAAAATGGCATTGCGTGCATATTGCGTACTTGTAGGTAAAATCGCATAACAATTATCGTCGTCAAGTACTCTAAAATTTTCTTGTAGTAATGGCTCTATGGTTTTCCATTGGTCGTAACGCAAATTGTCTATCAACACAAAAAACAAACTCTTGCCCTTCTCTACATGAGGCAATACACGTTCCCTTACAATATTGTGGCTTAGCAGCGGTGCATCTTGCCCTTTAATCCACTTAGCATAGTTCTTCTCTACAAATTTGCAGAAGTCGTTATTAGCATCGTTCTTTTGCGTTACAAATACATCCTTCATTTCGCTACTATCACTTTGTGCAATTTCTAGCTCCCAATACACAAGGCGTTTGTACAACTCGCGCCATGCTTCGTGGCTATTGCTTTCGCTAATGGCCATAAATAGGTTGCGAAATTCTACTTGATAATTATGTGTCGTTTTATCGCTTACAAGCGTTTTACGGTCTAATATTTTCTTTAAGCTAAGTAAAAGCTGATTCGGATTTACAGGCTTAATCAAGTAATCAGTAATTTGACTACCAATGGCATCTTCCATCACATTTTCAGCTTCATTTTTTGTAACCATTACCACCGGTAGTAAACGATTGAACTCTCTAATTTTGGCAAGCGTTTCCAAGCCCATCATGCCAGGCATACTTTCGTCTAGCAATACTAAATCTATCTGTTGTTCCTTCAAAAGCTCTAAACCATCGTAGCCATTTGTGGCAGTGTGCACGTCATAGTTCTTGCCTTGTAGAAAAAGCACTTGAGGTTTTAGGCTATCAATTTCGTCATCAATCCACAGTAGTTGTGTGTTCATATACTGCAATTAACGACTTTAATCGCTAAGTGTTGCGTGTTTAAGACAATTTTAAGGTAAGCGCCATAGACTTGGCTTTGCAAAGAACTGTGCGATGTGCAACAACAGCTTTTACAATACGGCAAATCATAGTACCTTTCCAGCCATGCCAGTACGCAAAATCATCAACGACCCTGTGCATAGCTTTATTACCATCGACGACGATTTGGTAATGAGCGTCATCAACCACCCCATCTACCAGCGTTTGCGCCGTATCAAACAAATGGCCATGGCTTACTTGGTTTATCCTGGGGCTGTACATACGCGTTTTCAACATAGTTTAGGTGCTTACCATGTGGTTTGCTTAGCGCTGCAAGAGTTGCAAGAAAAAAATGTAGACATCACGCCCGATGAAATCCTTGGTGCCAAATTAGCCATTTTGCTGCACGATATTGGGCATGGTCCTTTTAGTCATGCCTTAGAAGAAACATTGGTGCATGTGCATCACGAAGATATTAGTTTGCTAGCTATGCAAAAACTCAACGAAGAGTTTAATGGACAGCTTAGTACAGCCGTTGCAATTTTTACTGGCAAACATCCAAAGAAGTTCTTGCAACAATTAGTTAGTAGTCAGCTAGATGCCGACCGCCTAGACTACTTGGCACGCGATAGTTTTTTTACAGGCGTAAGCGAAGGCATTATTGGTTATAGCCGCATTATCAAAATGCTTGCTGTACACAACGGTGAATTGGTTGTAGAAGAAAAAGGCATTCATAGCATTGAAAAATTTCTCATTGCACGCAGCCTCATGTATTGGCAAGTGTATTTACACAAAACTGTGTTGGCGAGCGAAACACTATTGGTAAAAATTTTAGAGCGCGCAAAATATTTATGTAATACTGGTAAAGATGTATTTGCAAGTCCTTCTCTTCATTATTTTTTAAGTAATGAAGTACAACTTGCCGATGTTACCAATGACAAATCAATCTTTCAGCATTTTGTAAACTTGGACGATGCAGATATTTTTTGTGCTATAAAAGTATGGTGTAACCATAGCGACACAGTACTTAGTGACCTTAGCCAAAGGCTTGTAGAACGCCGTTTGTTTAAAACTATATTTGCGCAAACACAAGAGGCTTTACCAATAGAAGCTACAATGGCTATGCTAAAAGATAAACTCCATATTGCGGAAGAAAATTTGCCTTACTACTTTATTCAAGGCAGTACAAGCAATACAGCATACAATCGCAGCGACGAACCGATTAAAATTCTTTTCAAAGATGGCGACATAAAAACCATAACCGAGATAGATAACCCACTCATAAGCAGCACGGTGGGCAACTCGGTAAAGAAATTTTACATTTGTCATCCGATTTAATTATTACAATTATTTACCATGCAATTTACAGCAGCACAAATCGCAGCACTTATAGGTGGTACAGTAGATGGCGACGCCAATGCCACAGTACATACATTCGCAAAAATTGAAGAAGCACAAACTGGTGCCTTATGCTTTTTGGCTAATCCAAAATACGAACCCTATATCTACACCACACAAGCCAGCATTGCCTTGGTAAGTAAGCAATTGCAATTAAAGCAAGCTGTAACACCTACATTAATTAAAGTAGACGAACCATATGCTGCCTTTGCCATTTTAATGCAGCAATACGAAGCAATGTTGCAACAAGGTCAAAAGCGCGTGGGCATTGAGCAGCCATGCTACATTTCGCCTAAGGCAGTCATTGGTAAGGATGTATATATTGGTGCATTTTCTTATATAGAAGACGATGCAGTGATTGGCGACAATACCGCTATCTACCCAAATAGCTATATCGGTCGTGCTGCAAAAATTGGCAACAACTGCACCTTAAAGGCTGGCGTAAAAATCTATCACGAATGTGTAGTAGGTAATAATTGCTTGATTCATGCAGGTACCGTTATTGGCAGCGATGGTTTTGGTTTTGCCCAAAGTGCAGAAACCTATCAAAAAGTGCCGCAGCTGGGCAATGTGGTGGTAGAAGACAATGTAGAACTTGGGGCCAATTGTTGCTTAGACCGAGCAACGCTTGGCAGCACAATTATCCATAGCGGCGTCAAAATGGATAATATGGTACAGATTGCGCACAATGTGGTTGTTGGCAGCAATACTGTAATTGCTGGCCTTACAGCCATAAGCGGCAGCACAAAAATTGGCAAAAATTGCCTGATTGGCGGGCAAAGTGGCTTTGTAGGTCATATTACAATTGCCGACGGCACCATGATAAATGGCCGCAGCGGTGTGGCACGCAATATTACCAAGCCTGGGCAAGCATTTACTGGTAGCCCCGCTTTTGAGTATAAAAACGCCATGAAAAGTCAAGTAGTGTATAAAAACTTGCCTAACTTGCAACAGCGTGTGGATGAGCTTGAGCGCGAGCTTGCCGCACTTAAAGCACAGAAGTAAATACTGTTGAATAGTCCTTACCAACATACACTTGCTGCAGAAGTACAACTGCAAGGCTTAGGCTTGCACACGGGTGCGCATGTTACGGTGCGCTTACTACCTGCAGAACCCAATACTGGTATTGTGTTTAAGCGCGTGGACTTGGCCCATCAACCTACTATTCCAGCAGATGCACATTGGGCTACACAAACCGAGCGTGGCACAACATTAGAATTCAATGGCGGCAAAGTAAGTACAGTGGAACACTTGTTGGCCGCACTTGTGGGCAATGGCGTAGACAACGTCATTATTGAAATGGATGCGGCCGAAGCCCCTATTTTAGACGGTAGCAGTATTTTGTTTGTAGAAGCTATTCAAAAAGTTGGCATTCAAAAGCAAAAACTACAACGCGAGTACTTAAGCATCAACAAGCCTATAAACTACAAAGACGAAGAAAAAAATGTAGAAATGATTGCGCTGCCTTACGACGGCTTTAAGATTACCAGCATGATTGACTTCAATAGTAAAACGCTTGGGCAGCAGCACGCTACAATGAATAGCATTAGCGAGTTTAATCACGACATAGCTAGTGCACGTACATTTTGCTTTTTTCATGAACTCCGCTATCTCGCAGCCAATAACCTTATTAAAGGTGGCGACCTCGATAATGCCGTGGTAGTTGTGGATAAACCCGTGACAGATGCCGAATTAGATGAATTGGCTGTCATACTCAATAAAAAGAAAATCGCCGTAGAAAAAGAAGGCGTTCTCAATAATAGCCCCATGCGCTATAGTAACGAACCTGCACGCCATAAGCTGCTAGACATCGTTGGCGACCTAGCACTTGTGGGTAAACCACTAAAATGCCATATTATTGCAAGCAGGCCAGGCCACAAGACCAATGTGGAGTTTGCGAAACTAATTAAACAACAAGCACTATGAGCACCGTAGCTAATAATAAAAAAGAAATTGTTGCGCCGAGTTACGACCCGAATCTTCCGGCGGTAAAAACAATCAACGATATAGAAAAGATGTTGCCGCACCGCTATCCCTTCTTGTTAGTAGACAAGATTATAGAAATGACGGAGCAGCACATTGTGGGCATTAAAAATGTAACCATCAACGAGCCATTTTTTCAAGGCCATTTTCCAGGCAATCCCGTTATGCCAGGCGTGTTGCAGTTAGAAGCAATGGCGCAGTGCGGCGGTATACTTGCTATTAGTAGCCAAGACCCGGGCGTGGCGTTCGATACTTATTTTCTTAAGATAGATAATGCCAAGTTTAAAGCGATGGTTTTACCGGGCGATACGCTTGTTATGAAACTAGAATTTAATGGCCCTATCCGCAGAGGCATTTGCGATATGCATGGCTATGCATTTGTGGGCAACAAACTAGTTTGCGAAGCCGATTTAATGGCACAAATTGTAAAGAAGTAGTGTGCACCAAGGCATGACCATATCGCTACAGCAAGCCAGCAAACGATATTTTAATACATGGATTTTTAAAGACCTATCGCTTGAGGTTTTGCAGGGCGATAAACTTGCTATACTTGGTATTAACGGTAGCGGCAAGAGCACTTTAATGCAATGCATTAGTGGTCACGTGGGGTTAAGCGATGGCAAAGTAATATGGACAGATGGCAACAAAGCTATTGATGACCACAAACGCTATGAGCAACTTAGTTTTTGCAGCCCAAGTATGCAACTCATAGAAGACTTTACGCTGCAAGAATTTCTGCAGCATCATTTTGCAATAAAACCAAGTATGAGCACTGCAGAAGAAGCAATTGCATATATTGGCTTAAATACATCTGCCGATAAACGCATAGAAGTGTTTAGCAGCGGTATGAAGCAACGTGTAAAACTAGCACAAGCGCTTATGGCAAAAGTTCCTGTATGTTTTTTAGATGAGCCTTGCAGCAATTTAGACGAACAAGGCATTCAGCTTTACAATAAGATGGTGCACGACTTTGGCACAGAAAAAACTATTTTTGTAAGCAGCAACGATGCTGCAGAGTATCAATTTTGTAATAAACAAATTCTAGTACAAGACTATCAATAAATGCATCAGCTCAACGATAAAAAAATAGTCCGCGCATGGACCATGTACGATTGGGCTAATAGCGCCTACAACCTTATTATCAATAGTGCTATTTTTCCGAGTTACTTTACAGCCATCGTTCCAGTAACAGTTGCTGTTTTTGGTACTGAGGTAAAAAATGAAAGCATTGCAAGTTGGGCAATCTCTACAGCTTATATTATTGTAGCATGTATTAGCCCATTGCTTAGCGCCATAGCAGACTATAAAGGCAACAAAAAAACCTTTATGCGTTTCTTTACCATGCTAGGTGCAATTTGTTGCATGGCCATGTTCTTCTTTAAAAAAGATGGTAACGACGTCAATACATGGTATGGCGTTAGCCTTAGCATTATGGCTTGCGTAGGCTATTGCGGTAGCCTTGTTTTTTACAATGCCTACCTACCAGAAATTGCTAGCAAAGACCAGCAAGACGCTGTGAGTGCTAGAGGATTTAGCATGGGCTATATAGGTAGCGTAAGTTTATTGGTATGCTGCCTTGTGTTTATCATCTTAAACGATAAGCATTTATGGGTAGATAAAAGTTTGCCAGCACGTGTTGCCTTTGTACTAGTTGGCTTGTGGTGGTTGGCTTGGAGTCAAATACCATTTAAGCGATTACCTAATATTAAAGCAAGCAATGCAAGTGGTGTAAATATTTATAAAGCCGGTTATCAAAAATTACAACATGTTTGGCGCGAATTAAAGCATCAACCTATTCTTACACGTTACCTATTGAGCTTTGCATTTATTACCATGGGTGTGCAAACGGTTATGTTTATGGCCACCTATTTTGCCGCAAAGGAAATTAAGTTAGAACAGAGTCAGCTTATTATCACAATTCTACTTATACAAATTATTGCCATTGGCGGTGCTTATGTTTTTGCAAAAGTGGCAAAGCAATACGGCAGTAAATTATCTATCAGCATTATGCTAGTCATTTGGATTGGCATCTGTTACGCTGCATACGACAAACACATCGTTAAAGACGTCAATAGTTTTTACATTCTTGCCGCGGTGGTAGGCGTAGTAATGGGCGGCATACAAAGTACTACGCGAAGTACGTACAGTAAACTACTTCCTATAACAAAAGATGTTACAAGTTACTTTAGCTTTTACGATGTGGTAGAAAAACTCAGTATCGTAATTGGCACTGCCAGCTTCGGCCTTATGAGCAATGCTATGAGCATGCGCGAAAGTGCACTCATGCTAGGCGGCTACTTTATTATTGGCTTAACTATTTTATTGAGCACAGATTTATCTAAAACTAAATTTGCGAATGACACTACACACAATTAATACAGGTTTATTTAAGCTAGACGGTGGCGCAATGTTTGGCGTTGTACCAAAAAGCATGTGGCAAAAGCGCTACCCTGCCGACGACAATAATATGTGTACTTGGGCTATGCGTTGTTTACTTATAGAACAAGGCAAGCAATTAATACTTGTTGATACTGGTATTGGTAATAAGCAAGACGATAAGTTTTTTGGGCACTATTACTTGCATGGCAACGACAATCTTGTACAAAGCATCGGCAATGCTGGCTATAGCGTAGACGATATTACCGATGTAGTACTTACGCATCTGCACTTTGACCATTGTGGCGGTGCAATTGTTCGCGAAGGCGAGCAGCTTGTACCTCAATTCAAAAATGCAAAATATTGGAGCAACGAAGCGCATTGGCAAAATGCCACACAGCCTAACGAACGCGAGCGTGCAAGCTTTTTGAAAGATAATATTATACCGATACAACAATGTGGGCAATTGCAATTTGCAAATACGGCAGAAGGCACCATGCTATTCGATAATATTGAACTCGTACAAGTCAATGGCCATACAGAAGGGATGATGCTGCCGCTTATTAGCTACAAAGGCCACAAGATTTTATACGCCGCAGATTTATTTCCTAGTCCGCATCATATAAGCCTGCCTTGGATAATGGCATACGATATGCAACCGATAGTAACGCTTGCCGAAAAGAAAAAAATCTTAGCCAGAGCTGCGCAAGAAAATTGGCTTGTTTATTTTGAGCACGATGCCACAATAGAAATGTGTTCTATTGAAAGTAGCGACAAGGGCGTTGCCGTGAAGGATACATTCAAGCTGAGTGAACTTTAAGACCTAACCGCAAAGCACGCAAAGTTTTTCGCAAAGTGCGCAGAGAGTGCCTTGCGGCACATGCCCTTCTAATCTAGGGACTGACCTTGTTTTTGATGCTACACAAATAGTACTTTGCGATTTTCGCGTGACCCTTGGCGCTCTTTGCGGTTAAACACACGCAAACCCACACACACTATTCGCGGTTAAACAAACGGAATCAGATTTCCTTCAAATTTCTTACCTTGCAGCAACAACCAAAATATTTGAAATGTCGTTTCAAGAAGCCATACAACAAGGATACGCCGTAAGTGGTGATAGTTTTATGCTAGGTGCTGCTATGCACGAAGGCAAGGTATATGCCGATGCCAAAATACAAGTCCCATTGCGTATGTTAAACCGCCACGGCCTCGTAGCAGGTGCTACAGGTACTGGTAAAACAAAAACCTTGCAATACTTTAGCGAAAGCCTTAGTAATGCAAGTGTACCGGTGTTACTCATGGACATCAAAGGCGACTTTAGTGGCATAGGCGCGGCAGGCACGCTCAACGATAAAATTCAAGAGCGTATTACACAGCTAAGCACAACATATACACCTGCTGCTTTTCCTATTGAGTTGATGAGCCTTAGCAATGAGCCTGGTGTGCGCCTGCGAGCAACAGTAAGCGAGTTTGGCCCCGTGCTCATTAGCAGAATTCTTGGTCTCAACGATACACAAGAAGGTGTAATGAGCATGGTGTTTAAGTTTTGCGACGACAAACAACTACCCCTACTCGACCTCAAAGACCTAACCAAAGTGTTGCAGTTTATGAGCAACGAAGGCAAGGACGATGTAAAGGCTGAGTACGGCAATATTAGTCCAAGCACAGTAGGCACTATTATGCGCAACGTTATCGCCTTGCAGCAACAAGGAGCAGAAATGTTCTTTGGCGAAAAAAGTTTCGAAGTAGATGACCTTATGCGTATTAGCGATGATGGCCGAGGTGTGATAAATATTGTGCGCGTTACTGACTTGCAAGACCGCCCAAAAATGTTTAGCACATTTATGCTACAACTATTGGCAGAACTTTATGGCAGCCTACCAGAAGCTGGCGACTTAGACCGACCAAAATTGATTCTTATTCTAGACGAAGCCCACCTTATTTTTAATGAAGCAAGCAGTGTTTTGTTGCAACAGTTAGAAACGGTTATTAAGCTTATTCGTAGTAAGGGTGTAGGTATCTTCTTTTGCACACAAAACCCTACCGATATTCCGCAAGGCATATTGAGCCAACTTGGCTTTAAGATACAACATGCTTTGCGCGCCTTTACAGCTAAAGACCGTCAAGACATTAAAAAAGTTGCCGAGAACTATCCCGAAACAACATTCTACCAAGTAGACGAACTCATTACACAGCTCGGCATCGGCGAAGCACTTGTAACCATGCTCAACGAAAAAGGTATACCAACACCATTGGCACATACAATGATATGCCCACCAAGCAGCCGCATGGGTGTACTAGAGCAAGCAGAGCTCAGCACAGCTGTAAGCAGTAGCAAACTCGCTGCTAAATACAACCAAGTGGTAGATAGCGAAAGTGCCTACGAAATACTTACTGCCAAACTACAACAAGCTGCAGGCGAACAAGTAGAAGAAAGCACAGTAAGTGCCAAAGGCAAAAAAGCTACAGAAGAAAAAAGCACCTTAGAAAGCATACTCGACAACCCGGTTGCAAAACAAGTTGGCCGAACCGCAGCTAGTGTACTTACACGCACTTTGCTTGGAGCGCTTGGTTTGGGTGGACGGAGTAAGAAGAAGACGGGGTGGTTTTAGGGTGATAGAATAAGAAACAATACAGCTAGCAACAGCGATACATAGAGACAAAATGCATAACGGCTGCGGTACTAGCTTAAGAAGGTTGTACAAGAAAAATAGTAACAAAACCAACTAGCTAAAAAACAGCAAACTACTTCACAAGGCTAAAGGCAAAACCACGCATTTAGTGCAATTCGCCGAAATTCAAAAAGAATACTTGACAACATGCTGAGTAACTATGCTACAAAGTACTTGAGCTAGAGGACGCCGCGGGAGCAGCGTTGTTAAACCTTGTGTAGAGCTTCTGCAATAGCCAGTTTTGCACTGTCTTTTTAAAGTCTGAGCTGTCCATAACCTTATCAAAGATTTTTTGGTTGTCGTCCATCCTGTCAATGAGTTTGTGAATGAAGACTTCTTCAAAACCATATTTGAAATTATCGATGTCGTTATTCATTGCTTGTTGTTTCAATGTGTCGTCATTGAATAGTTCTTCTTCTATTTGGTCAAAGAAAAGTTTGTCTGCCTTGTCAAAGTCTGTCCCGAAGCGGTCATTAAGCACATCAATTATTTCAGAGAGTTTTGCTCTTTCGTCTTTTGGTCCGCTGATACCTGCTTCTGTTGTCGTGTTTAACGGAACTTCTCCTTTGGCTTCTAATGTAATTGAGTTTTCACTCATCTTTTGAAGTCTGTAATATTCCAATGCAACATCATTATCAAGTTTTAATCTTTCAATGTAGTCAGTCTTTGGTAGTTTGATTAAAAGCAAACGACCATAAGCATAAAGTTTTTCGAGTTCTACATCTTGGAAAGGCAGAATTTGTGAAAGGAAAGAATATACGCGAACAAATGAAGTTAAAGCCTTTTTAAATTCGTCTTGTTTGGGCTCTTCTACTGCTTTGAAACGGTCTTTGGCTGGGTCAATCCAGCTGTAAAGCTTTGCTTGGTCTCTTGCAGTATGTGATTCTTTCTTGAAAAACACTTCTGCAAAAGCATTTACTTCACTCCATTGATAAACTTGTGCTGCATCCAATCTGCCTTTTAAGTCATACAAGTGATTTGGGTCTGTATTTTCTTTTAAGGTGGTTAGTTCGTAGTAAGGTTGGAACGATTGAAAAATGGTGTCTTGCTCATTAGCAAAGTCCAAAACAAAAGTGTCCTCTTTTCCTGGGCAAGTTCTGTTTAGTCTTGAAAGTGTTTGAACTGCTTTAACTCCTGATAATTTCTTGTCCACATACATTGTATGTAAAAGCGGTTGGTCAAATCCTGTTTGGTATTTGTCAGCCACCAATAAAATTTTGTATTCGTCTGTTTCAAACTTTGCAGGAAGTTCTTTTTCTCCAAACCCGTTTAATTGTGGTTCACTTACTCCGTCCGGAAATGCCGTTTCTGTTACTTTGCCTGAAAATGCAACCAAAGGTTTTATGTCTTGGTAATTATTTTCTTTTATGTATTTCTTAAACTCAAAGTAATATCTCAAGGCGTGAAGTCTTGAACCTGTTACAACCATTGCTTTAGCACGTCCTCCGATTTTCTTCATTGTTACTTGTCTAAAGTGTTCAATGATTACTTCGGTTTTTTGTGCAAGATTATGTGGGTGTAATGAAACAAAACGACCGATGGCACTTGAAGCCTTTTTCTTGTTCAATAATGGGTCATCTTCAATGGCTTTATTGAGCCTGAAAAACATTTTGTATGTCATATAATATTTGAGAACGTCCAAAATGAAACCTTCTTCAATGGCTTGTTTCATAGAATACAAGTCAAATGGTTTGGGTTTTCCGCTTTCGTCTTTTGTTCCAAATACTTCTATGGTTTTTGCTTTGGGTGTTGCTGTAAATGCAAAGAGTGAAATATTTTTTTGTGGGCCTCTTGCTTTTACTTGCTCTCTGATGAAATCGTCTGTCGTTTGTTCGGTTTCTTCATCTGCTCTTTCTGCTTCGTCCAACGTTTTTGCAGCCAACAATTCTTTCATTTTTTTTGTGGCTTCTCCTCCTTGACTGCTGTGTGCTTCATCAATTACAATGGCATAACTTTTATCTGCAAGGTCTTTGATTTTGTCAAGTGTAAAAGGAAACTTTTGAAGTGTGGTAATAATTATGTCTTTGCCTTTTTTAATTGCTTCGGCTAATTGTGTGCTGTCTTTATCAATTTTCTCAACTACACCTTGCTTGTGTTCAAATTGGTAAATGGTGTTTTGCAATTGTTGGTCAAGCACATTTCTGTCTGTGATTACAATTACACTGTCAAAAACTCTTTTGTCTTGTGCATTGTGCAAACTTGATAGGCGATAAGCTAACCAAGCAATGGTGTTACTTTTACCGCTTCCTGCCGAATGTTGTATGAGATAATTATTTCCTGCTCCATTCTCCAAACTATGTTTTGATAATCGTCTAACAGCTTGTAATTGGTGGTAACGTGGAAATATTAAAGCCTCTTTCTTGTAAAGTTTTCCGTCAATCGTTATTTCATCAATTTGCAAATGCAGATAGCGACTAAGAATGTTCATCCAACTATCTTTTTCCCAAATGCTTTCCCACAAGTAAGAAGTTCTGTAACCTTCGCTTGGCGGATTTCCTGCTCCGTTATTAAAACCTTTATTGAATGGAAGAAAACGAGTTTTGTCTCCGTCTAATTTGGTTGTGATATATACTTCATCACTATCAACTGTAAAATGAACCAAAGCCCTTTTCTTAAATTGAAAAATCAATTCTCTTGGGTCTCTATCGTATTTGAATTGATTTTTAGCATTGGTTACATCTTGTCCGGTAAAATGATTTTTCAGCTCAACGGTTGCCATTGGCAAACCATTTAAGGAAAGCACAAGGTCTAAACTGTTTTCATTTTTCAAACTGTATTTTACCTGACGAGTTACCGTTAATCGGTTCAAGTCATAAAGTCTTATGGTTTCTTCGTTTAGTTGGCTGTCAGGTTGGAAATAAGCCAATTGAAATTTCACCCCACTATCTGTAATGCCGTGACGGATTACATCTAACATTCCTCTTAAATCCAATTCTTTAAAAAGTCTTTTTACAAATTGGCTTTCTGTTTCGCCTTTGTAAAACTGCACCAATTTATCCCATTCTTTGGGTTGAGTAGCTTGCACAAAAGCCAAAACCGCTTTTGGGCCAAAAGCCAATTCACGGTCAAAGTCCATGTTAGTTCCTTCTGTCCAACCATTGGCACATAAATGCTCAATAATGGCAGTTTCAAAAGTCTGCTCTGTATGAATTTTATTCTTGTTTATTGTCTCCATTATCTTCTTTTGATTTTATTTCGGGTTGTGCTTCTTCTTCAACCGCTGGAATTACATCTACTGCCATTGCATTTGCTCCAACCGCAAATTCTTCTGCCACCGCTTCAACCAATTCAGGACCTTCAAAATCTTCTTGCACAACTTCTTCTTGTTGGTCATTTATTCTTGGGTCTTGCAAATCATTTACAACACTGTTGTAAAAGCCGTGCTTCATTACTTCAAGCAATAACTTTCTTTCAGATTTTGAAAGGTTATTGGTCAATTTTCCGTTTGGATAGCATTTCTCCACAAACGAAACATAATCACCAAACAAGGTTTCAGAAATTACATCAAGGTATTCAGGTAATGCCATTTCGTGAATAACCAAAGTGTCAGGGTCAATATATCTTACTTCGGGTTTTTCAAACAGTCTATACTCTTTGCCTAAAAAATGCGGTTTCCCTTTTATACTTGGCCACATTACACCAAAAAATTCGTTGTGTCCGCTTTTGTAAACTTTGGCAATTTGTAAAGCACCTCTGATAGTTGAGAAATTTTCTTGGTCTCGGCTCATTATGGAAAGAACTTTTAGTGGTTCCATATCGGCTAAGTTGTCTGAATTGTCACCTTCAAATTCTCTATTCAATAATTGCTTTGCTTCGTCTAAATGGTCGCCAATAAAAACAACTTGCTTTGATTTTTTTCTCAGGTCTGCAAGACTATCATTGAAAACAAATTTTTGTTCGGCAGGGTCATAAAAGATTTTGAACAAAACAAACTCTTGCAATTTCCAACTCCACCCTCCAAAAAGAAAATTGGCTTCTGCTCTTAACTGGTCAACTGGTTCTGAATTTTCCGTTATGAGATAAACCAACTCCGTAAAAAGTTCAGAAACAAAAAGGGCTAAATCGGAAATGTCTTTTGATTTGTCTTGAAATTCTTTGTTGTATTGAAGTGCAGAAATTAAGTTTAGTATTAGCGGATAGGCTCTGTCTGTTCTTCCTGCAAAGCAGATTAATGCGTCCTTTCTCGGCAGGTCAAAAAGTTTTATACCTGTTGGCCATCTCTCACCTGCACTCAAACAGCTATCTGTGGCGAATATCAATTCGTCATTATCTCCTGTTTTTCTTATCCAAGCGGTGCAAAGTGTCATATCAATTCAATGTGATTTTACCTGTTACTACTTCGTTGATTAAAGAAGTTCGATACTCTTTTATTAGCTCTATTTCTTGTTCAATATGAAAAATCGTATTGTGAATTATGTTTACCTTTTCCTCAATATATTTTACTATGTTCACCATTTCCTCATCACTTGGTTTTGGTATTACCAAATTCTCCAATTGTTCTTGACTAATCATTGGAACAGCTGTTGAAGCGTTTACCAATTGAATGAACGTGGTAAAATAATTTGAAGACAATAAGTAAAATAAATATTTAGGGTTAATTAATAGACTCTTTAATATAACCATACTTGGATTTATTGTTGCCTCGCCTAAATCATCTTCAACAATAGCTACTTTGCCCAAACTACCTCTTTGAACAACTAATATTTGTCCTTTTTCAACAAAAATTTCTGGACTTTCATAATACTTTTCCCAACTAATATACTCAGGGGAAGTTAGAGAAATCTTATTATCTTGAATGTGTTTTGCACCTATAGTCAAGGCTCCTTCCCTTGCTGTGACAATATCTTGTTTACTGTAACCTTTAAATCCAACTCTACCTTGAACCTTAGAGACATATTTTATCTTTTTTATTTCCCAATGACTTGGAACATCACCTAACCACTTATCACCTGAAAACTTTGTTTCTGCATTATCATTTAATCCTCTTATAACAGCTTTATATACGAGTGCAGTTTTTTCTTCCTTCAAACAATCTATCAATTTTTGCTTTTTAGAAATTAGATTATCTATTTCTACAATTTTTTGGTCAAGGTAGGCAGCAATTATGTGTTGAGTTTGGATAGGTGGAAGAATTACTCTTAAATTTTCAATTACGTTCATTCCGATATTGGGCTGAGTTCCAAACGACCAAAATATCTCAACTTGCTCTTTGAAATATAAACTTGATAAACTATGAAATAAAAATCTAGGTGTTACTTTATCATTGACTCTAACCAATGCTAACGGTGACCAAATATTAAAATCAATATCTGTTTCTACAATTGCAACCTTTCCTGTAGTTGAACCTGATTTTACAATAAAAATATCATCCCTTTTTGGCTTGCATTTTAATGAATAACTTTCGTCTAATTCTTTTGAAATATAACCTCTTACAAAATCAAAATTTATGCTACCGTCTTTCACCGCTTCTGCAGAAACAAATGGAATACCATCTTCTATAAATGTTGGAGTTTCGTGAGGTCCGTCTGTGATTTTTGTTGAAACTAATCTTTTCAATGGCAAATGGGTATAATTAGACGGTATTTTACCCAACCACTTCAACCCTGTTTCAATATATTCAATCTGCTTGCTCATTACTTTATTACAGTTTGAATTAAACCTTCGGTTTCTTCTTCTAACCTCATAATGTCTTGTCGAATTTCTTCCAAAGAACGAAGCGGTTTAAACTCGTAGAAGTATTTAGTCATATTGATTTCGTAGCCAACTTTTGTTTTGCTGTGGTCAATCCAAGCATCAGGTACGTGTGGCAATACTTCACGTTCAAAATATTCTTCAATGCTTTCTTTGAAAGGAACATTTTCATTATCTCGTAAATCGGGGTCTGCTATTTGACTTTCTCCACTACAAACTATTTCAGCTTGTGGGTCTTTGTAGCAAAAATTAGCAAGTATTTTTCTAGCTTCTGCTTTTGATAAATGAGCAATATTGTCTTGTACATAATGTCCCCATAACGTTTGACATTCATTAAAGTTTAAGTAAACTTTTTCAGGAAAACATTCTATAATTTCATCACGATAAATAAATTCTGGTTCATTATCATTTTTTAGTAAATACTCACCATCAAATTTTAATTCTAAACGATAACGCAATGGTCTTTCAACTGTAATTCGGTGATAGGCAAAATCATCGTTATCAAAAACTTTACAAACTATGCTCTCTTCAAACTCACCGTAAATTTGGGTGATTTCTTCAATTTGTTCAGGTGAAATGAATTTGCGTTTGCTACCTAAACTTCTTACGCTGTCTTTTGAACTGCCATCTTTGAAATATGAAGTACCATTAATCAATTGAACTTTACCTTTTCTATTTCCACTTTTACGGTTTGTTACAATCCACAAGTAAGTGCTTATGCCTGTGTTGTAAAACAATTGGTCGGGTAAAGCAATAATGGTTTCTAAATAATCTTTTTCAATTATCCATTTTCTTATTTCACTTTCTCCGCTTCCTGCACCGCCATTAAAAAGTGGGCTACCATTGAAAATAATTCCTATTCTTGTTCCTGTGGCTTCGTCCTTCATTTTGCTCATCATATGCAAAAGAAAAAGAAAAGAACCATCATTAATTCTTGGTAGTCCTGGTCCAAAACGCCCTGCAAAACCTAATTTTTCATATTCGGCTTTAATTATTTTTTCTTCCTTTTTCCATTCTACACCAAAAGGCGGATTGGAAAGCATATAATCAAAGTTTTCTTTTTCAAGTCCGTCAGTTGTAAAAGTGTTGCCAAACTTTATTTGTGTTGGGTTTTGTCCTTTTATCAGCATTTCAGATTTGCAGATTGCATAACTTTCAGGATTTATTTCTTGTCCGAAAAGTTCCAATCTTGCTTTTTCGTTCATCTCCTTCAATTTCATTTCGGCTACCGAAAGCATACCACCTGTTCCACAAGCTGGGTCGTACATTGTTCTTACAATTCCTTCTTTTGTAAGGGCTTTGCTATCTTCCACAAAAAGAATGTTTACCATCAATTCAATAATTTCTCGTGGTGTAAAGTGTTCTCCTGCTGTTTCGTTGCTGGCTTCGGCAAATTTTCTAATCAAATGTTCAAACACATAACCCATTCCAAGAGTGTCAAGGTCTTTATAAGATTTTTCAGAAAACTGTTTGGTAACTTCAAACAATAAATTGCCCTCGTCCAATTTGGCAATCTGCTTGTCAAACTCGAAGTATTCAAAAATCTCTCGTCCTTGAATAGAAAAGCCGTTAATGTAATTCCTCAAATTCGGTTGCAGATTGGTGGCGTCAGCCACCAACTTTTTCAACGTGTATTTGCTTCTGTTATGGAAACGATATTTGCTTAACTTATTTAGTTTTAATTCTTTTAGTTCAACATAGTTTTTTGTTTTGGCTTTGTCGTCTTTTTCTAATTTGTTCAGGATTTCCGCTTCCGCTAAAACAGCATCTTTGCTTGGTTCAAGCAATTCGTCCAATCGTCTTAAAATAGTGAAAGGCAAAATCACTTTACCATAGTCGTGTTGTTTATAGTAACCTCTAAGCAGGTTTGCTATACTCCAAATGTCGTTTGCTCTTTCTTGAAAATTCATCTTCGTGTCAATTACCAACAAGTATAAATTTGTTGCCCCGCAAATTTATAAGTATTACGCGATTTCTAGCTACAATATGATTAATTCTGTCGTGCCAGCAGCAAACTTGTGAGTCCGCTTTTAAAAGAACTTGGTAATTGGCATAATAAGTCCTGATAACAAGTACTAAGTAGCCAAAAAATGTAACCAAAGCCTTGGCTATATACCTGAGAAGCTGGCCAGTTAAATTTCTTCAACCACCCCATTCGGTGCAACGGTGCTGCTAGTAAATAGCGACGCACAAAATGCATAATACTAAGCTCAGCGAAAATAGTTATTACTTTTTCAAGCTTTTAGGCTCTTTGTACTATTTAGATATTATTTTTCCAATGGCTTCGCTAGGCATTGTAGGGGAAGAATCTTCTTTTAGCAAGCCAGTTTCAGCTCTGCTAAATAAAGATTGCATTATTAATTGTCTATCTCGTTCATCCACTTTACTGTCTTTTAATAATGCCAAGTAAAAATATGTAAGTGTATGTCGTTCTTCGCAATCTCGTGCTAGGTGAAAAGAACTAAACATAACTTTTGTAACTGCCCTAATACAAAATGCGATGAATGAAATAAGTGTGATGTACACAATAGCCCATCTTATGGATGCGCTCTTATCATTTCCAAACCAGCTCAGGTAAATTTGTTCTGGCGCAGCCCATAGAATTTTACCGAGGGAAATGCTCGCTAGCAAAACAAGTGCAATTAAAACACTTAGTGCAAGCCAGCCTTGCTTTTTTAATTCTTGGGCACGAGTCTTCCAATACAGGGCAGGCTCCTCAAGTTTCAACTTTACACTATACGTATTTTCTAATTCAGAAATTTTTTTGATTGTAGGTTGATACCATTTCTGCCACTGCTCCGTTTGCGTATCTGCAAACCAAGTAGTAAAATCAAGGTCCTTTTGGTCTCGTAGATTATCAATTTTTTTTGCATAGTCATCAAATTTGGCGTTAGCTGCAGTTAAATGCTGTGTCAAAAGCGCTTCAGAGGTATTCAAATAAGTTTGAAAATCTGCCAATGCGTTATTAACGGCTTCGCTGCCTACATTTTGCCTGTCTACATTTGCAAGATTGCTATTAAACATGAAATCATATACTAATAGTCCACCAAGAAAGTGATCTTTATAATTCGCATTAAAATTATTGCCAACTACACAATTAAATGCTCCTTGAAAGTAGCTAGGTTTGTTTTTATGTATATGCAACAAGAACTCCACTTCAGGCCTATCATATGGTAAAGGGTACTTTCGCTTATGCTGCATCAGCTCCTTTACTGTTTGCCAGTAATGTGCTAAGTTACCAATCTGGTTATTATCGTAATTAATAATGAAGGCAACTATTTGATCTCTAATTCCGGTGAAGTAGTTTTTCGACTCCACAAGCTCCATCGGCAGGTCTGTATGCTTTGCCCAGCCTGCAATTTGCTGATTAAGATATTCGTAGATTGCTGAAACACCAGTTAACGGTATCACTGTATTTACGTAGCTAAAATCAAAGGTTTCGGTAACAGATGAGTACCATTGCGCGTTACTAGAAGCTGCAATTTTTAATTTAAGTTCATTATTTGTCATCAAAGTCTTACTATTGTTAGAATTTAGGTGCAATTGCTATAACCACAATAATAAGCGGCTGCTTGCGTACAACCAAGTCTTTAACAAAAATGCCCTATGCATCGCAATCTTCTTCGCTACGCTTAAAAACATAGCTTTTCATCATGGTTGGCATATAGCTGCTCCAAGTTAATATATTGTAGAAAAAGTGTAGGTCTTTTAGGCTGCATTTTTAGCTATGTGTCACCCAAATTTGTATCGGCAAGCAAACTGCGCCTCACATCAACGCCCCCTTATACCCCCAATAATACTCCGCTATCAACCCCGCCTTATCAAGCCCATTAATGATGCGGCGTGCATTGAGCGGGTCTTCTGTTTTGGCATTAAAATACTGTTCCAAGTTGCGACCTGTGAAGTCGCCACGGAGACTGGCGCCTTTGCACATACCTTCAAACATAATACGGGCAGCGATATCGGGTTGGAGTGCGAGTTCTGGGTGCTTGAGTAAATCTATACCGAGGAGGCGGCCCATTAGTTCGTAGTTTTCGTACCAAGTGAGTTGAACATAGCCACGGCCGTAATACAGTTTGTTGGGCCAGGTATAAGATTGGCCACTTTGCTTGATGCGCTTACCGTAGCGTCGGCCTCTGCCTCTGCCGTATTCTTCTATGGGCTGCATGGTTTTGGCGCATTCGTGATGCACCGTAGCGAGCATATAGGCCAGGTGGCGTAAGTCCTGGAGGCTAGCTTGGGCTTCCCACTCATCTAAAATATAATTAAGCCCTTGCACTTGGCTATCACTTAGTTTGCGTAAGCCTAAGGCTGGCGTGTTGCGTATGGTGCTAAAGAATTTTGTGCGGTTGATTTGCTTTGGATTTTGGCTTTTTGTTGTTGACATAATTAGTTAATTGAAAATTCAGTTAATTGAAAATTGATAATTGAAAATGAAAAATTCAGCCAATGGACAATTCTTCTAATGGATAATTGATAATGGATAATGGACAATTCAGCCAATGGATAGTGGATAATTGATAATGGAAAATTTGTCAAGTCCTAAAAATATAAAGTTTAGAAAAGCAGCAGTAACAGCACAACAACTCAACAATACAACAATTGAACAATACAACAATGTAACAATTGAACAATACAACAATTCAACAAAGTAACAATTTAACAATGTAACAATGTAACAATTCAACAATGTAGCAACAGAACTATTTGTCAACGATAACCACTTATTGGTAGGCGTTTAATACGACAGTTCTGTGCCTCCTTCCACCAACACCTTAGCCACACTCCTCAGCGTAGCCTCGTGCATCGTTAGCGTATTTTCTGCTACTGCTTTTAAGCTCTCTATATTAGCAGCAGATATATTATCGAAGCGGGCATCTACTTGGCCTATCACGCGCAAGTCGGCATCTATGCGCACGTAGCGTGTGCTGTTTTTGCCATGTGCTGCATCAAAGAGGGCACGCATTTGATAGTCGGTGGTGTCGGCAACGCCACTCATAATCATATCTATTAAATGCGGTATCATTAACATCGTTGGGGCATCACGTAGTGCTTGGTAATCTATGGCTTCGCGGTAAGTACCTGTGCCTAGGCTTAGCATAAACATGTCTGCTGCTGTGGGTGCATCTTTGGCTTTACGTACTTCGGCATAGGCGCATAAGGCAGGATTGTTGGCAAAGATGCCGCCGTCAATTAAAGGATAACAAGTTTGTGCGTGGCTAAGCGAGCTAATAAGCGCTGGCTCAAAATAAGTGGGCGCTGCCGCGGTAGCACGACAAACATCGCGCACATAAAAATTCTTGCGATTGCTTTGTGCAGCTGTATGCTGTGTAAAAAAATGAGGCCGCCTGCTATCTATATTATATGCTGTAATAAGCGAGGGCTTGCTTAGCTGCCTTAATTCAATATCGCCAAATTGTTTGGCTAGTAATTGCTCTAGCGGTTCTGCATTATAAATTTCGTCGGTAAAGCCAATCTTAAGACTGTGGCTAAACACACTAAGCAAGGCACGTAGTACACTATGCTTTGGTACAAAAATACTCTGCCCGTGGGCTACATATAAATCAAAGGCGTCGCGCGCTGTAAAACGGTAATTATTGTGGTTGGGCGGCGCTAGCAATAAGCAGCTAATAATACCACCTGTACTGGTGCCTGCTACAAAGTCGAAGTAGTCGGCAAGTCGTGCTTGCTTATTATTGCTAAGCGTCTGTAATTCTTCTTCTAAAAAACTTAGCAAGTAGGCAGGCACTATACCACGAATACCACCGCCATCTATACTTAATATGCGTATCATAATCGATTCAATTTTTTGAGGTGTTACTTGCTAAGGAAGCAGTTTTACAAATGCCGCTTCTGTGGTGCATCACAGAAGCGGCATGCTTTTGCACACATGGGCAAATTGTGCAAGCTTAAACAAGCAACATGGTTACAAACTATACTAGCCTTCTATCCACAC
The DNA here is from genome assembly GCA_046049675.1 of Bacteroidota bacterium. GTDB lineage: Bacteria > Bacteroidota > Bacteroidia > Chitinophagales > Chitinophagaceae > CAIXQW01. The sequence goes on from JBJORA010000055.1 coordinate 61,269, forward strand.
CTTTACGCGTGCAGGTACCGCACTAATATTATTACCTACGATATAAGTACCTACACCACCCAAGTTGCTTATCAATCTTTGGCGCGTTTCGCCAGCAGGTATCAGCAATTCTTGTGTACCTATTTGTGCATCTGCCATGCTGAGGCTAATAGCCACATTTGCTGTATCGCTTAGGTTTTGTACAATTACCAAAGTGTCTGGGCTGTAGCGAGGCAGTCTGTGTAAGGTAATGACTTTGCCTTCCAAAACTTCTACATCTACCTGCGGTGGTGTTTGACTACCATTCACATCTAGTGCGCGTGCATCCAAATACAGTTTGTAAAACACAGGGTCGCTGCTTTCAAACAAACGCATGTGAACATCTATTTGGCCATCCAATTTTTCTAAAGCTTGCGCCAATAAATTGTCAACAATTTCGCGATGGCGTTTGCGCTTGTCTGCCGCCAAACTAGGATCGTTAACGCATAATAGCAGCGCATCGTAGGAATCGCTAAGTGCTTGCAAGTCTGCGGCAACTATACCCACAGGTGCAAGATTAGAAAGCAGTGGTGTAGCAATACTTAGCATAGTTTTGCTATTGGTTAGCAATTCTTCCTCGCTCATACTATACCAACTACTGGTATTAAAGTCCGCATTTTTACGCAAGGTATCATTGCCAGTACTAGCCGCATAAGAGCTTAAGGCATTACTAATTTTTAATGCCTCTTGCTCTACAATTTTACGCTTCTTAGCCTTGTCCATGGTTACACCACGCAAGTCGAGGCTTGCTTCTATATCGGCGTTAATAATTTCTGTTACCAGCGCACTATGGTCTGATAGGAGTGGTGGTAAGTCTGCGATGGTAGCCAATTTGCTACCATTCTTGTTACTAAAGTTCATCACCTTTAGCATCATGCCAAGATACATTTCATTATTTTTATTCATGACTACTTATTTTTATTTTTTATCTGTTTTTATTTGTTGCAGCTTTTTTATTGCAAGCATCTCTAATTTTTTTTTACTTGCTTTGTTACGCAAGGCATACTTTGCTACAGCTGCTTATAGCATTCGTCCTTGTTCAATTAATTTGTAATGCTGCAATGGGGAGGAGCGCGTTGGCCTCTTAATTTCTGTTTCATCTTTCAAGCACAATACCAAGTTTCTGGTATTGTAAACGAAAAATATACGCGTATGTATTGTGTGCATTTCTATAATTAGATTACACTTAACATTTTTTACCGTGGGCTTGCAGTGCACTTACAAATGCATGACCTAGGCATTACATTCTGTGTATTTTCTATTCTTATTTATTTTACGCTTAGCAAAAGATTTGTTTACAACACAAAGCTAATAAGCACAACTAGCGCTAACATTAAATTGCGTACACGTACCATCGTATAGCAAAGCACTACAAGGGTTTTACAAACACGCATGTTTGCAAAAGCGACAATAATAATTAATTATCACTTAGTAATATTCATTTACACAAGCGCAATTTTTATTTACTACTCATTGCGTCTTTTTTAGCCAACAGTCTGTCTCGTTTAGCCAACAGTTTGTCTTGATTAGCCAACAGTCTGTCTCGTTTAGCCAACAGTTTGTCTTGATTAGCAAACGCTCTGTCTTCTTTAGCAAACAGTCTGTCTTGATTGGCAAACGCGCTGTCTTGTTTAGCAAAAAGTTTGTCTCGTTTAGCAAACGAAAAATATTTTTTTGAAATTTGAAAATCAAATTGCTAAACAAGACGTATCGTCATCCAAACGAGACGGCACGTCACCTAAACGAGACAGCGCATCATCTAAACGAGACAGCACGTTATCTAAGTAAGACGGCACGTCACCCAAACGAGACGGAGCGTCATCCAAACAAGACGGAGCGTCATCCAAACCAGACGGCGCGTCATCCAAACGAGACGCGAGGTTTGAAAAATGAATATTATGGTGCAATAAATAAAGATGCAGAAGCCTTAAATAAATATGCGTGTACAAAAAATAAACATAAGGCTACATCAAATAAATATCTGCAATGCATAAGTAAACATGTGCGGAAAGTAAATGAGTATCGCTGCTCAAATACTAAACATTTTATGACAAATATTTAACGCAAATAATACCAAGTTGCGCATGCCTATTGCGTTTTTAATAGCATAGCATACATTTAAACAAAGTGCATCCGCAAGGTGCAATAGCAATTATGGAACGCAAGGGAAAGAACGGGGTATTTACAAAAGTCATTACAAAAAACACAATAGTAATAGATGTATTGCCGCTAATAGCAGAACGCGGCATAGTAAATGGCAATAAATTTTTGCGCGAAGCAGGCCTCAGCGCCAATCAAGCACACTATTTAATGAAACGTAAAGTTGGCAGTGTAAATTCAAGCATACTTACACAGCTGTGTATCGCCTTTAAGTGCCTGCCCAACGATTTGTTTAGCAGGTATGAGATGGATGTAAATGGCAATGAGTTTTTGGAAGAGTTGAGAGTGATGGAGTAGTCTAGCGGTGGTACAAAATTGGGAAGCTGCAAATTTATTAGTAAACCACACGCTTACATAGTGTGTAAACTTGCTTTGTTGGCATTTGCGGCAGAGGTCAAAGTAATAATGCTAGTAGCTGACTCTCTGGCACCAAATCTACATTTTTTTTGTTGGCATAATGTATGTACACATTCTACTACTATTTGGACTTGAGACTTTTGTTAATGAAAGTTCTTTTTTTGAGTAAGTCGTCGTACTAGGTTATCTTTGGTATAGATTAACTCACTTTGCCATGACTTATTTACCTAACCACTCGCCCTGCAACCAAGCAAGGACAAAGTATTCGAATCATTTTTTTATTTGGCTTGCAACCTTCCTACTTTTGCCCCCTGCAATTGTGGGCCAGACTGTTGATTTGTGTGGCTTCGACGTTACATTACAACAATTTAAGAGTAGTAATCAAGCTGCTTTTCAAGCATACCGTAGCGCCCGCCAAGCTGCCGCACAGGCTATTGGTATCGGACAATCCCTTAATGGCAATGGTGCAAAGATTCAACCTAATACCTATGTAATACCACTAGTATTTCACTTGGTTGGTAGCGAAGCTAATGCATTAACGTATCAGAATATCCAGGATCAAGTAGCATTTTTGAATAATGCGTTTGCTAATGGAATGGGCAGTACTAACGTTTCTAGTGACGATGCCCAAGTGCGGTTTTGCTTGGCACAGTTGGCACCAGCTGGCGTAGCTTGGGCAGTAGCGGCTGAGCCTGGTGTAATGCGATTTACTGGTTTGCAATCTATAAACGGCAACTTAGTAGATATGGACTATATGGCAACGCACGCAATTATGCAGCCTGGCAACAGTAGCTCTATTTGTGGCAGTAACGCCTTGCATGGTTGGAACGACTTTCACTCACTGGCACTCTTTAATACGGCTAATTATTGCAATATCTATGTTGTTGAAGGGTCTATACAAATGGAGTTCAATGGCAATTGTATCTCCACTGCCGGCGTTGCTCCCATACCTCAACTTGGTCTTGGCTTCGATGAAATTTATATCGATGCCAATTATATTACAGGCCACATTAACCCTCCTAATGCACCGCAGCCAGGACCATGCTTGCCTGCAAATATCGTATTTGGCAGTGCTCTAGTGCATGAGTTAGGCCACTACCTTGGTATTCTGCATACATGGGAAACCTTGACGGCGCAATCGGCTTGTGAGGGCACAACAATTAGTACATGCGCAATCGATGGCGACTACTGTTGCGATACACCTCCTTGTCTCCCAGGTGGCTGTGGATGTGCTGTAAATAACTCATGCTCAGACGGCTATTTTGCAAACTGGTTTAATGGCCAGGCACCAGACCTTTTAGAAAATTTTATGAGTACAGGCGTGCATACATGTGCCGATATGTTCACTGAAGATCAAGCAGATTGGATGCACTACTATTTGCAAACAAGCCGACCAAATCTTATAAGTGCCGCTAATCATACCGCAACTGGGATAAGTGGCTGTAACCCATCTACGCAGTTTCCAACAATTGGTGCATTCAGTGCACTTGCAGGTACAATGCAGCCAGCAAATAGCGGTTGTGTTGGAACAACTTTTGACTTTTATGGCAGCAACTACCAAACAAACCCAGCAAGCTATGTTTACAATTGGCAATTTGGCAATTTAGCAACTCCCATGCAAAGCTCTAGTGCTATAAGCCCTGCAGGTATTTCTTATTTGGCGCCAGGTGTTCATACTTATACTCTTACGATAACAGAAATAGCCTCTGGTCAAAGTGCAAGTTTTTCAAGTCAGATTATTATTTCTGATTGTCCAGCCGTTGCAGCCGCCAAGCAGTGGCACTTTGGTCAGAATAATGTAATTGATTTTTCTAGTGGCTTTCCAAATTTTAGCAACAATTCTCTAATAGACCAAGGTATACTTGGCTCAGCTAGCCTAACCACCCCTAATGGCACAATCTACACTGACGGTATCCGAGTATGGACCAGCACCACTTCGTTAAGTGCTTTTACTTTAAATGCTGCTTGCCCTCCGGCAACGTTGTCGCATGGGTCCCAAAATGTTGCGATAATTAGCCAGCCAGGTAGCGCGAATAACTTTTTTGTTTATGTAATTCAAGATGAAAGTTGTGTATTAGGTAGTGGCGTTACACAGTACCAACTATACTATGATGGTGCAGTGTGCAGTCTTGTTAATTCAAGCAGTCCTACCACAAATTTTGCGATGCAAGAGGCGATGCTTCTAGTACCACATAATGACGGCAACGACTACTGGCTACTTTGCAAACCATATAATACTTTACCTGGCGGACCAACAGTGCCTCTAATTGAAACCAAAATTCTTTCCTACAAAATAACTAGTGCAGGTATATCAAACACACCAATATACAGTGACGCAGGTCCCTTAATTTCTCCTCTTTCACTTGATATCCCAGCGCCTCAATTCATGACAATTACTCCAAATAGAAAGGTGCTAGGAATACAAAGTGGTGACGATGCAAATACGCCAGTGCTAGCTTTTTACTATTTTGATGCTCAAAGTGGAGCAATTAATTATAGATATACTTACGATTGCGCGGCTTTTGCCGGCCCTGCATACGGTGGCGCTTTTTCGCCAAACGGCAAGTACTTTTATGAAGTTGCAGGTGTCGCAGAGTGCGCTCAAATAGATATTACCCAAATTTTCCCCATGCAACCTCAGCCAATGCTTGGTGAACAAGTTACAAGTATTGGATACTGGTCTAATGTGCCATATGCTTTTAAGTCAAGAACGGTGAGGCTTGCCCCTGATAATAGGATTTATGTAGTTGACGACATGTCAGCCACGCATGGCCTAACCGTTATACATAAACCCAATGCTGCAGCTACTAGCAACAACGCAAACAATGTTTGCGGTGTAAGTAACAATATGCTGCAACCCACTGCAATTGGTCAACGAATCAACACAGATTTGCCAAACGATGTTCAAGGAAGTACTGGGCTTGTTGCTGAAGGTTTTCAGGTTTATCTTGGCGATTGCGGTACTGTGCAAGTGCTTAATTACACAGCCGCTGAACACTTTAATTGGGACTTTGGAGATGGCACAACATTAGCAGGCACAAATGGAGGTGAAAGCGTTGAGGTAGGTTATGTACAAAATAACGAATACCCCAAACACACTTACACAACAAATGGAGCATACACAATAACATGCACTGCAACAACTGGCTCAACTGTCACCTTAACAAGTGTTGTTGTAAACATTACTAATATTCCGCAAATGACTATCGCGTCGTTACCTGCCGTTGCCGCTATTTGCAGCGGTAGCTCTGCTATTTTGACTGCGAGCAGCAGTAATACCTTGCAAAATTTTATACTTCAACCTGGCAACATCTCTAACGGTACGAACTCATTTGTAGTATCACCCACCCTGACAACAATTTACACTATTTCTGCTGCTAGCAGCCTAGGCTGTACTACTACATCAACCATAGAAATTACGGTTGGCACAAGTGGTGTTGTGGCGAACGCAAGCGGTTCCCCAGATATTTGCATTGGGAGTTCTGCACAATTAAATGCAGTTGCGCTTTGTGATCCTTATGCTACATATCAATGGAGCCCTGCAAGCAGCCTAAATAATGCATCCATTAGCAGTCCAACCGCTAGCCCTACTGTAAACACAACATACACAGTTACTGCGACTGATCAATCTGGTGCAACAATCGGTACCTCAATTGTAACTATTACCGTGGTGCCAACTACTACACTTGTGCTAACGAGCAGTGGCTGCAATCCAAACTTTTTAACGGTAAACAGCAACGCGATAAATCCGATGTATCAGTGGAATTTGCCTGATGGTAGTATAGCTTTTGGACCTAGTTGTGCAACAATACCATTTGGAAGCACCACTCAACTTAGCGGTATTTATACTGTGTCTGTAGTTGGCTCGCCAGCATGCGGCATTCCGAGCACCACGGTTATTATAGATCCTTTTTCCGTTATTGTAAATGGTGTCGGCAATTGCTTGCCAGCGGAATTAGTTGGTCACTTACAGAATAATGCACTAGGTGCAAGTACCTACAGCTACTCCTGGGCCGGCCCTCAAAGCCCTGGTAGCAACCCAGTTTCCTCTAGTGGTGCCGCTTTGTCTCTAAACAATCCATCTTTAGGCACTTTAGGGCTATACTCCCAAAATATCGGAATATATACGCTTACAGTTACAAGTAGTAATGGCTGCACAGTTGCTGCTACATACGCTCTTGGCTTGAAGCCAAGTTTTGGAGCTCCTAGCATTACTCCTGCGCAACCACTTGCTTGCGGTGCAACTGCAATAATTGCAACGCAGGCGTCAGTACCTCCAGCTTTTTTTCCCGCAAATACATATGTTCGTGACATAAAGTGGCAATCACCAGCTAATATTTCCACTCTGCTCACACCACCCAATTCTATACCTTATAGTAACCCATATCCTGCAAATACCTCTCAACCCTTCGGCACTTTTTATGTTACTGGTGCTAATGTAAATGGCAGTAATGTATACACTGCAACAGCCACGGACACTTGGGGATGCACTGCTACGACAACAGTATCAATTATTGCATCTAGTCAAGCACCTGTTATTACAAGTACGCTTGTTGCAACTACATGCAGTACCGCTACTTACAACTTAGCAATGAGTGGCAATTTTTCAACTTATTCAGTTACACCTACTGGCGTAGCGACCATGAATGGCACAAATAGCGCTACAGTAATTTTACCTTATGGTACTACACAGATCATTACAGTCACAGGCGATCCTGGCACCTTATGCGCTCAAGCAAGTTCAATTACCCTTGCGCCAGCAACTAGTATTATTCCATTGTACTGCAGCTGTAATTACGATGCACAAAATTCAAACCACATTCTAGTATTAAACAACAGCACTTCTAGTAATACTCTGGGAAGTGCACAAACAGGTAAAACGATTTACATCGAGGGTACATTTACACTTGATGCAGATTTATCTTTGACTGGTTGCACAGTGTATCTTGTACCAACTGTTGCTGGTGGTGTACCAGTACCAGCACAAATTAATTGCCAAACGTATAATCTTTCAGTGCTAAATACCACCATGCAAGGTTGCACATATATGTGGCAAGGCATAAGTGCTTCGCCACCATTAGCAAATGGACCAATTCATACAATTACTATTTCCAACAATAGCATTGTCAAGGACATGCTTTATGGCATTGAATTGCATGACCAGTTTACTATAAATGCAAGCAACAGTTTCTTTTATAATAACGATGTCAGCATTAGCTTTAACAAGATCATAAATAGGCTATACACTGATAATCTAATACATAATAACACTTTTAGTAAGCAGGGCACTGGCATGCTACCGCCATTACTCACACAAACACCACATCATGGCATAATGGTTGTAAATTGCAGAAGAATAAGAATTGGACATAGCTCAAATACCACGCTAGGGAACACCTTTAGTAATTTGCAGAACGGCATATACGATAAGCAGCTTGGCATAGTAACTGGTGTATTTACAAACAAGCAGACGCAATTACAATGCTATTTCAATAAATTTGACCATATTTCAGGAGGCGTTGAATTGTGGACAGACGTAACGGAGAAAGATTTAACGATCTATGAGCTTCCGTGGGGCGCTGCCATCTTCGGTACCAATCAAACACTTGGCAATAGACGCGACATACTAGTAAAGGGCAACAACTCAATAAACGGACCGATTATTAATTTTGACCACTGCGGTAAGGCACTGGTAACAAGCGGCTATAGCGTAGTATATGATAAGAATAATTCAACCAATACAAGTCTTGGTGTAGGAGCAACATGGTGCAATGGCCGCCGTGTAAGAGTTACTGATAATAGATTTAGCGAGGTTATGCTGGGTGTTACCAAAAGTGGCACCCATGCTAGTACGACTATTGGAGGCTACGCTGGTTTTCATGTGCAAGCAAACGAATTTACATTGGCACCATACCCTAGCTCTCAGCAAGGTTTGTTGGGCACAAGCCACGCCATAGTTGGGCTGTGTAATGTTGGTGCAGTAAGTCAAGGGCATATATTAAACAACACCATAAAGGTACCAATGCCAACAAACGCTGTTGGCATAAGCTTAAGCCGCAGCACTAAGCACCAACTTGTGCGCAACGACGTAATTTTTACAGCACCTTCAACAGGCGTGATGTATAATACGGTGGGCTTTATGCCAACGCTTGTGGGTATAATGCTCAATAATAGTAAAAACACTATTATAAAAGAAAACCGCGTAACAGGTTCTGGCAGTACACTGCAAAACACTCATTTTGATGCAGCAGGGTTGTACATGGTACGCAGCGACGGTGCGCAGATAAATTGTAACGCCTTTGACTATTTGCGATATGGCTTATTTGTAATGGGTCCAAATGCACTAAGTAACAACGATCAAATGAATGAAAACCGCCTAGACAATCGACGAGCAAATATTTTGTATGCACGCTTAGCTGGTGAAGGCACGATAGGCGATGTGGGTAATCAGTCGTTACCACACGATGGTAATAATGTATTTTTCGGCTCCGCTGGGGACATTAATGTTGGCTTGGGCAAGTTACATAGGGCAAGTCCAAATTGCTCAAATAGCCAATTTGATGATTTTTTTACTGCACACCTTACCCTTCCAACCAATAGCACTTTAAATCAAAATTGGATGAGTACGCTAGCGCCGGGTGGCAACGGCAATGCAAACTGCCTAGTCCAGATTACTACTCAAGCTGGCACTAACCAATCAAGCTGTACTTATGTTCCATCACCAATGCCGCCAAGCGCTATTTCTGCAGATTGGCCGCCGGCAAATACTGTTGCACCTTTAGCCGTTGTGCCTGCCGAAATGAGTGCAGCTCGTGCATTGGCTATAGCTACTGGTACTGAAGATTTTGTAGAATTTATAGAGGGTGCAGAAGCTCTTAACGAAAGGCAACTGTACGATTTTTTACGACGCCACCCAAGTGCGCGTAGCCAATATCCACAGCTTGATAACTTTTATCTGGCTCGCAACGGCGATGTGCTTGAACAACTAACTTATATAGACGAACAGATAGCGATGCTAACGGATAGTATTTTTACTATGGATAGCACACAATATGACTCCCTACTTACAGTGCTGGCGGTGATGAATGAAGAACTTGATTCGGATGAGCAATTTGTAATTGAAGAACAGTGGGTAAATGCCCTAATTTTGCAGAAGATGAGTGGCGAATTGTCATTAAACACTGCGCAATACAACAACTTGATATTGCTGGCTACTACATGTCCCTACCTTGCTGGCAATGCAGTATACAAAGCAAGAGACCTGTTGGCTAACTATGTGCCTAGTATGAGCTATAACGACCGCGTATTGTGCAACACACAAGGTGTTTACCGTTTAGCGGCAGAAGGTAATAGTGCTACTATACAAGCACAGTTAGACGCACTTACCTTAGCAGGCACTGCAATACCTATCTTGGTGTACCCAAACCCTGCAACTACAAGCGTGCATATTGCCGCAAAGTTGAAAGCCACAGAACGCTATCAGCTTCAGATCACAGATGCAACTAGTAAGCGAGTACTACAGCAAGAACTACGCAGTGACGTTACTGTTAATAATATTGACGTAACTTCGTTACAATCTGGCATGTATTTTATACGCGTAACCTGCAACACAGGGTTCATCTTTTCTACTAAGCTTCTTATCAATTAGTGCGTAACTAGTGCGTAACATTATTTGCATAGTCATATACCTACTGTTGTGTTTTCACACATCCGCACAAGTGCATCTCTATGATAGCGCCTCTGCTATGCATGGTAAGCAATGGGTCATGGGCCTAAACAGTATAACACTTGATTTTAGA
>JBJORA010000056.1:0-88301 GCA_046049675.1 Bacteroidota bacterium
AGAAAATACTTGCCTTGGGAACTCGTATGGCTTAAGGAAGTAGCAGATCGGAAGGAGGCTTTAATTTTAGAGAAGAAGCTAAAGCGATTATCTGGAATTCGTAAGAAAGAATTTATTGCAAGACACAGTTGAGAGGCTGCGTAGCTTAACGCCCAAATAAAAAAAAGCGTAGCCTGGACCCAGACGGTTCCGTCTGGGGGCTATGCGTGCAAACTTATCGAGGGTTCGAATCTCTTCCTCTCCGCGATAGCTGCTTAAGGTTTTTAAGCTTAAGCAAGCGTCGTGTGGTCTCAGAACATATCTCGCGACCTAAAGCAAGCCCCACAAAATCCTTATTCTGCTAGGTTCGTCGCAAATATTGGAATATCAGCTATACAACGGTGCATTTAGTTGTAGCAGATACACTTCACAGTCCAAACTTTAGTCCTTTCTAGTATATATTATTGGTTGTTTCATTCCTATCTTTACAAAGCAATGGAAAACAGTTATCGTTTTATCAGTGACGCAGAACCTTCGGAAGCTGATTTGGAGGTGATAATGTCAGATGCGCAGATATCTGCAATGGAAAAAGCAGAAATTGCAAAGCAAAATCTAAAAAGACTATTCGATGAGTACTTTGAAAAAACAAAGCTCAAATACGGTAAAATAATTTTTGAAAGTGATTCAAAAACCTAAATTAATAATTATTGCTGGCCCGAACGGCTCAGGCAAAACAACCATCACTAACCAAATTTTAAAGCATCATTGGATTGAGGGTTGTCAATATATTAATCCTGACAATATCGCCAAGGATGTTTATGGAGATTGGAACGATAGTGACAATGTACTAAAAGCGGCAAAACTGGCTACGGACAAACGTCACCATTGTATTGAAAACAACGAGAGCATAATTTTTGAAACAGTTTTGTCATCGCAAGAGAAAATTGACTTTTTGATTAAGGCAAAGCAAAGTGGATATTTTATACGACTATTTTTTATCGGAACAGATAGTCCAACGATTAATGCAAGTAGAGTTGCTAAACGTGTATTAGAAGAAGGGCATGATGTGCCTATTCAAAAAATTATCACTAGATATTACAAATCCATTGCTAATTGTTCGGTTGTGAGCTCAATTGTAGATAGATTGTACATTTACGACAACTCTATCGACGATACTAAAGCCAAATTGCTTTTTCGAGCTTCAAATGGTGTAATCACCAAACAATACTTAGCGGCAAATGACTGGGCAAAACCAATCCTAGCTAGCATCCAAATGAGCGCCTAGCTTGTTTTTATCAAGTAAGTAGGAGACAGATTCAAGTCTATTTTTAAAAGTTTGAAATTTGTTGATTTCATCTTGTTGCATACACTTTGTTATAGTTTCGCGTGCCTTGCTACTTAGCTGCTTAAGGTTTTTAACCTTAAGCAAGCGTCATGTGGTCTCTGACCTAATTTGCAGAATTTATGCAAGCGTTACCAAAACCTAGAACTATGGCATCATTGTGCTGCTTAAATTTTACAACAGCTGCCCTTGTAGTTATTAAAGTAGCCGCTAACCGCTAGAATCACAAAGCCCTTTAGCCAAACAAGCAATAAATCCCTAAATCCGTATCTTTGTGTTGTGAACTTGAGTGCCAATCAAATTAGCAGCATCAAAAACTACTTTACAGGTATGCCAGTGCTGAAAGCTTATTTATTTGGCTCATATGCTCGTGGACAGGCAAGCACACAAAGTGATGTGGACATTTTGGTAGATTTAGATTATTCACAGAAGATCGGCATGTTGTTTGTGAAAATGAAACTAGATCTAGAAGAACTTTTGCAAACCAATGTAGACTTAGTTTCTAGTAACGGCTTATCACAGTATATAAAACCTGACATAGATAAAGAAAAGCAGGTTATTTATGAAAGGTAAACTTGGCGATAGCTATTTTAGGTTTTTAACCTTAAGCAAGCGTCACGTAGTCTGTGACCACGAAAGCGACCCAAAGTAAATACAAGATAAGTTCTATTCTGCTAGGTTCGTCGCAAATGTTGCAACATCAATTTCTCAGCTTGCCAAGAACTAACTGTCTTCTCCGACCATGAGGAGGTGCGATAAGTTCTGTGATCTGGCTTTCTTATTGCCATCGCTTCATTGAAAATTCACTACCAACCTACTCAAGCTTTTTATTCATATTCCGCAAGAAAAAAACACTTGGTTCATTATTGCCCATAGTCACGTCAACCTTAGTGCAAACCAACTCAAACCCATTTTCAAGCATAAAGTTTAAAGCATCTACAACTGATGGAAAGTTCATCACTTCTCCTTCGGCTTTATGTCTAAGCATGCCTGCTTTAGATTTGCCATTGTCGGAATAGGTGCCATCTACTACACCATATACTATATAAAGTTTTACTTGCGTATTAAAAGGTATTGGTCTTGCAGTTACTTCTATATAATGCGAATTGAGATCCTTGAGTGCTATGCCATTTACTGTTTGCGCCTTTAACGCATTAGTTAAGGCAAAGAAGATAGCAGTGATGATTAATTTTTTCATAATGAAGCTAATTTTTTAGTAGTTATTAAAATAGGATTCTGTAAACGCAATACAAATGTGATAGCAAATATTTGCAGATGCAATAGATTTTATTTAACGCATATCGGGGTTCTATTGAGATTAACTTTCAGCAGGTGCTTATTTAAACAGCAATAGGTACATGTTAATCCCTTAGCGCGCTCTTTGTTTACTGTGGCGCACTGATTAGGCAGCTATGCGCTTAAAAAAAACTTTTCATTTTTGTCAATATAAAAATTGACAAAAAAAGTTTTATCGTCAATATATAAATTTACAAAGTGCGACTTATCGCTTGCTCAAGTTTGCATACCTTAACCAAGCGTCACGTGGTCTCCCACCAAAGTTCGCAATCCTCCCTAAAACCTAAAGCTATACCCACAACTAACAAAGTAAGATGGCGAGTATTTTGTAAGGCCCAGGCCACCACTTACATCTAACTGATGATTATTATTGAGTAAGTAAGTTATACCTGCATCTGCACGATGGTCGTTGTTTTTAAAGCCCTTTGGCATAAAGCCATAACTTTCTAGGAAACCGCCCAGTCTTTTGCTAAATGCGTACGCAAAACTTGCTGTATAAATTGCATTACCGCCAGGTGTTATACCATTCCATTCGCCGCCAAGGTTGTAGCTAAAGTTCAAACGGTCGCTAAGTGAATGACTCATCAAAAAACGAAATGATGGCGCTGTATATGGCGTTTTCAAATCTTTACCGCCGGTATTGCCAATACCAAGGTGGCAAATCACGCTTGTTTGCGGCTGTATACCTTTTTCTTCTAATAACTTGTGCTTAAAGCCGACTGTGATAGGCGTAATGCCCGCTTCAAGACCATCGGTTTTATTAAATTCTGTGATAAGGCGTAACTCAAAATTTTTGTTTACACCATACTTGGTTAGAATGGTTGGTGTTGTTGTACTCATCAGCTTGCCAGCAGTGCCTTTTGGCGTAAGATTCTCTGTCCAAGCACCTGCCTCTATTTGAAACCAGCCTTTTGGCACAAGTATTGGCGATTCGGTTTGGTCTGGTCTATCTGTTGCAATTGATGGCAGATTAATATCCGGGGCTTTTTGCGCTAATGCAGTAGTATACAGGCTAAGTAGTAGCAGACTTAATCGTAGTGTTTTAGTCATGCATCAAAAATAAGGCATCGCTTGTAATTTTACGCGTTGCAATTATCATTGCACAGCAAATAGGCATATGCAAAAGAAAACCATGGCAGAATTAGAGCGAGCTTCCAAGGAAGAGGCGCTACAAAGTGCCCACACTGCGGTAACAGTTGTGCTCGATAATATTCGTAGTATGAACAATGTAGGCAGTGTGTTTAGAACCTGCGACGGTTTTGCTGTACAAGAACTTGTGCTGTGTGGCCATACGCCACAACCGCCGCATCGCGATATTCAAAAAACTGCACTTGGCGCAACGGAAAGCGTGCTTTGGCGACATGTAGAAAACACGGTTGATGAAGTGCTGGCATTGAAACAACAAGGATTTACGTGTTATGCTGTAGAGCAAGTGCATGCAAGTATTGCCTTGCATAGGCATGTGGTAGATACCAATGCTAAGTATGCATTGGTGTTTGGCAACGAAGTAGAAGGGGTGAGCCAAGCGGTGATAGATGTCTGTGATGGAGCGATAGAAATACCGCAAAGTGGCGCCAAACATTCCTTTAATATCAGCGTAAGTACAGGCATCGTGCTTTGGCATTTTTATGAGAAAATGATGCCTCAACAAGCATAACAAAGTTTACTTTTGCAAGAAGCGTATGAATACCACCTTAAAGACAGTTTTGCTAACCGTGCTAACGCTAAGTGTATTTACCCTTGCCATGATAGAAGTATCTGGTGTAAGCACAACAGCTATTGTAAACAAATACAAAGGCATTGATGACAGTGGCGCCACTGAGCGTGACCCTAAAAAAGAAGCTGCACTAGAAAAAGAAGTAGCGCTTTTGCCAAAAACATCATTTACAGTAAGCGATACTTTGGTAGATCTTGGTACCATAATAGAAGGCGAAAAACGCACTGCTGTTTACTATGTCAAAAATACTGGCACAAACCCACTACGCGTTAGTAATGTAATTGTAAGTTGCGGTTGTACTGCACCACAGTTTCCGAAGTACGCCATTGCGCCCGGCGATTCTGCGGCAATAGAACTTGTATTTAATAGTGCTGGCAAGAGCGGAGAGGTTACAAAAAGCGCCATGGTAAGAAGTAATGGCGATATGGAAATGTACCCTATCAAGTTTAAAGGCCTTGTAAAACCTAAGCCAACAAGCTAATGGCATTATCGCAGCAAGTAAAAGCATATGCTAGCTTAGTAAAATTTGGACATACCATCTTTGCTTTGCCATTTGCTTTGTGTGGCTTTTTTTATGCAATTGCTACGCAGCAATATACGTTTAAGCCATTGACTTTTGTATTGGTGGTATTGTGCATGGTAACTGCGCGCAATGCTGCTATGGCCTTTAATAGATTTTTGGATGCGCGCTTTGATGCGCTCAATGCAAGAACTGCGGTGCGAGAAATTCCTGCAGGTGTGATTAAGCCGCAACAAGCGCTTGTTTTTGTAATTATCAATTGTATTATTTTTTGTGCAAGCGCATTTGCAATCAACAAATTGTGTTTTATGCTTTCGCCGATAGCATTATTTGTGGTGTTGTTTTATAGTTTCACAAAACGCTTTACTTCCTTATGCCACCTAGTACTGGGACTTGGCTTGGCACTCGCGCCGGTTGGTGCCTACCTAAGCATGAGCGAAAGTTTTAATAGCATCGTGCCAATTTTGCTAGGCTTTGCAGTCATGACTTGGGTTAGTGGCTTCGATATAATTTATGCGCTGCAAGACGAAGAGTTTGATCGCACGCAAGATTTACATAGTATACCTGTTTTAATGGGCAAGAAGGGCGCACTTATTTTTAGTACGGTGCTGCATATTATTACTGCCTTACTCGTGGGTTATATTGGCTTTGTTGGCGAATTTAGTGTGCTGTACTGGGTAGGTGCCGCAGCTTTTGTCGGCTTATTGATTTATCAGCATAGCATTGTAAGTGCTACAAATTTGAGCAAAGTAAATATTGCTTTTTTTACTGCAAACGGCATAGGTTCGGTTGTATTTATGCTATGCTTTATTGCATCGCTGTTTTTATTAAAATAAACTTATGGGAAGACTTTTAGCCATCGACTACGGTGCAAAACGAACAGGTATAGCTGTAAGTGATCCTTTGCAAATTATTGCTACAGGCCTTACTACGGTGGAGACTAAAGTACTTATGCCATTTTTGAAAAAGTACTTTGAAGCAGAAGAGGTGAGTTTAGTTCTTGTGGGTCTTCCTGTGGATTTGCAGAATAGAGATACTGATGCTACGGAGATGGTGCGGCAGTTTATGCTAAAATTTGAAGCGCTTTTTCCTGCTATGCCGCTCAAAACCTTGGACGAACGTTTTACAAGTAAAATGGCAAGCCAAAGTATTTTAATGAGCGGCTTAAAAAAGAAAGACAGAAGTAATAAAGCACTTGTGGATGAGGTGAGTGCAACAATTTTATTGCAAGGTTATATGCAAGGCTTATAGTGCCCATTTGTTTTTGCTTGATAAAATTTCGCAGTCAATTAATTATTAGAATTGCTATAAATTTACAGCATGCACATCGCAGACCTATACGATATTTTTTTGCAGCACCCGCATGTACAAACCGATACGCGCAAAATAGCAGAAGGCGAGATTTACTTTGCGCTTAAGGGCGATAATTTTGACGGCAATAAATTTGCGGAAGATGCCTTAGCCAAAGGTGCAGCTTACGCGGTTGTAGACGATAAAAGCTTGGTAAGTAATGAAAAGTGTATTGTGGTGGATGATGTGCTCAATACCTTACAGCAACTAGCCAAGTATCACAGGCAGCAATTTGAAGTGCCTGTATTAGCTATTACTGGCAGCAATGGCAAAACCACAACGAAGGAGCTTATCAATGCAGTGATGCAAACAAAGTTCAAAACTTATTGCACAGCTGGCAATCTCAACAATCATATTGGTGTGCCGCTTACTTTGTTGCGTGTTGGTCATGATGCAGAGTTTATCATTATAGAAATGGGCGCCAATCATCAAAAAGAAATTGAATCTTATTGCAAGTGGGCGCTACCGACGCATGCTTTGATTAATAATTGCGGAAAGGCACACCTAGAAGGTTTTGGCGGCATAGAAGGTGTACGCAAAGGCAAAGGCGAATTGTACGATTTTGCCAAGACAAATGATAGTACGGTTTTTGTGAATACTGACTTGGACTATTTGCGCGATATGATTGCACAGCGTGGCATTACAAAAACGATAAGCTACGGAAGTACAAATGCACAATACAATGGTACTAGCACAAATAATAATGGCATGTTGCAAGTTGCGTTCTTAAATGCTGGTCAAGAAAGTATTATACATACACAGCTTGTGGGCGATTATAATTTTGCAAATGTAATGGCTGCAATCGCTGTAGGCAGCACATTTGGCATAGACTTTAATGCTATCCAAGATGCGATTCAATCTTATGCGCCAAGTAATAGCCGTAGCCAGTTGATAAAGCAGGGCAGTAATACAATTATCTTAGATGCATATAATGCCAATCCAACAAGTATGCGTTTGGCGATTGAAAATTTCGCCAACATGGATTTTGCCAATAAAGTTCTGATGATTGGCGGCATGAAAGAACTCGGTGAAGATAGTATTGCCGAGCATCAAGCGATTGTAGACTTAGTAGCCCACCGCAATTGGAATGCCGTAGCGTTGGTAGGCGGCGATTTTGCGAATACAAAGCACAACTATAGTTATTTTGACAGCAGTACAGAAGCAGGGCAATGGTTGCAAAGCCTTGGTTTAGTAAATGCTGCTATTCTTGTAAAGGGCAGCCGTGCAACAGCTATGGAAAAAGTTTTGCAAGCATAGTCTTAAAAATTAAGAAGCCCCGTTGTAACGAGGCCTCCTAAACAAAAACAATCACAAAATGAATTCCTAACTTAATTGGGCATAATTACTATGCCGTTTTCTTTGGTTTTACTGCATCAAAGCCTGCAATTATTTGACTTGCATGGTCTTCGGTTTCAACCTTATCAATAACATCTACTACTTTGCCAAGTTCGTTGATTAGAAAAGTTACGCGGCTTGTACCCATATAGGTTCTGCCCATAAATTTCTTTTCGCCCCATACACCGTACTTTTCTACAATTGTCTTTTCTGTATCTGCAATTAGGGTAAAAGGCAAATCGTACTTGGTGATGAACTTGGTATGCTTTTTTGTATCATCTACACTAACACCTAGAATCACAATACCCTTGCGCTTTAACTTAGCGTAGTTGTCACGCAAATTACAAGCCTGCGCTGTACAGCCCGGAGTATCATCTTTTGGATAAAAGTATAAAGCTACTTTCTTACCTAAAAAATCCTTTAGCTGTATTTCGTTGCCATTTTGGTCAACACTCTTAAACGCTGGCGCTTTCTTATTTTTCATTGATGAGAAACAAAAGTAAGTAGGGTATCGCTTTGCATCAACTTGGGTTTCTTATAGATAATAGCAAAGTACTATACTCTTTTATATGGTTAAAATTTGCATTTGTTGACGTGTGTTATAATGCATAGGTATAGATTAGTTGCGGTCGGCGTATTGGGAATGAGCTTCCCAAGAGACTATTGCAATAGCTAAGGCTACGAGGTATATAAGTTCGCAAGATTGCCGTCTGCTATAATTCCTTCTAGTGCCTTTTGCAATTTTTGTAAATCAGCTTCGGTATTGAAGCCATTGAAACTATAACGGATAAAAGTTCGCTGGCCCAACTGCATAATAGGTATTTCTATGCTGTATTTGTTGAGTAAATGCTTTTTAAGTCCCATTGGGTCGGTTGTAGCAATTGGTAAACTTATCATCTGCCCAATAAAACTATTGTTGACTGGCGCCAGCGCTTCGCTGCCTAAAGTATTTGCGATAATTGGTGCATATTGATAAACAAGTTGCTTACATTTTTGGCTTACCGTTGGCCAATCATGCTGCTTCATAAAATCGAGCGCAGCAGGAATGCATAGCATAGCGCTCACATCTCGTGTGCCCTGCAATTCATGATAGTCTACCAATTTGCTACCAGTACTCGGAAAATCTTTGTAACCCCAGCTTACTACAAGTGGGTCTAAGCTTTCGTGCAAGGCAGTTTTTGCATACAAGAAGGAACTGCCCTTTGGGGTCATCATCCACTTATGACAAGCACCGCAATAGTAGTCTGCGTCTAATGCCGTAAGATCTAAATCTATATGCCCTGGCGCGTGTGCGCCGTCTACAAAAACTGGTATTTGAAGTTGCTTAGCACGAGCAATTATTTTATCTACAGGCAGAATTAGCGCAGTACTGCTTGTAATATGGCTTATAAAAATAAGCTTGGTGCGATCTGTGACGCCTGCAAATAGTTGGTCTACAATTTGCGCCTCGTCTACTATTGGCAAAGCAATAGCTTGCTGTTTGTAAGTTGCACCTGCTTGCTCACATACAAGCTGCCAAGTTCTGTCGCATGCACCATACTCGAGACTCGTGGTAAGCACTTCGTCGCCAGCTTTAAGTGCAAAACTTTTAGCAACTATATTTACAGCATAAGATGGGTTGGTTACGTAGACAAGATCGCCGCTTTTACAGTTGATATATGTAGCTAAAGCTTCTCTGCTTTGCTTGAGGTAAATAGGCGCCTTTTCTACAATAAAGCTAACTGGCTGCTTTTCTAACTCAAGTTGATAGGCTTGGTATTGCTCAAATACTGGTCTTGGGCAAGCGCCAAAAGAACCAAAATTTAAGAAGGTGATATCCTTGTCTAGCAGAAAAAGCTCTTGTAAATCTTGCATCCTGGTAAAGTTGTGCGATTTCAGTTGCATGGCAAAATTCTAGCCACGTTTAGCAAACCTTAATTGCTAAATCTGTTGCATTTTATGCAAGCTCATAGTCTATTTACTTGCGACAATAAGCGGCTGTAGCTTAAAGTTGCTTGTGCTATCAATGGCTATTTTCTCGCCAAGAAATTTTGGTTGTCTATTGCGAGCACAGTCAATTGCAGCTTTTGCACTTGCAAGATATTCGCGCATTAGACTTCTGCGAGTTGCTAGTCTACTAATATTTTCACAGGCGAGCCCTTGTGCCTTGAGCCCTAGTTTATCAGCAATAAACAGCGCACGGCCGAGATGAAATTTTTGTGACACTAAAATCGCTTCATCTACACCAAAAATCGCTTTAGCGCGATAAATGGTGCTGTAAGTATCAAAGCCTGCATAGTCTAAGAAGATATCAGCTGTATCTATGCCTGCCTTCTGACAGTATGCGGCCATGCACGTAAGTTCGTCGTGTGTTTTGATTCTATTGTCGCCACTCAACAATAGCTTTTGCACTTTGCCCTGCTTGTAAAGTTCTATGCCACTGTTTAATCTATATGCTAGCGCAGCACTTGGTTCGCCGTTGTTTCTAATGCCAGCACCAAATATTATAGCCACTTTAGTATTGGTGGTTTTCTCTGCTTCACGTACAATTTTACTGTTGTACTTCTGCTTGATGTAGAAGTTGAAGCACATTAAGGTAACGATAGCAATCGGTCCACTAATCTTGAAAATTTGCCACAGCATTAGCAAGTACTTTTTCATACCGCAATGCTACGATAGCTGCGCCAAAAAATTGCGTTAAAAGTATAAGCGGTTTTATCGCTTTACGAGCTGTTGGGTTTGTACACGCTTTTTGTTTTGCCAAATACTAAGCACGTAGTTACCACTTGCCAGGGTAGCTGTTGAAACAGTAGTGTAGCCATAGCCACTTCCAACAAGGACTTGTGTGCCATTGCTCGTATGCAGTGTAAATTGGAAGTCGCGCTTATCGGCATGTATAGCGATATAATCTGCAAATGGATTTGGTGAAACTTTAAGCGCAACTACAGACGGATTTGAAATGCTCGTTTCTACAACTGGCGGCGCTTTAAATACACTGTCTAAATTGATGCTCATTAATCCCTGGGCAAAAGTGCCAGCAAGTAGTTTGTTGTTAGCAGTATCAAGCTCTACATCAAACACTGGAAAAATCGGCATATTGTCGCCAACGCGAAACCAGTTTACACCGGCATCTTGCGTAGCATATACACCACCATCGCTTGCTACTATGATTGCACTGTCGTTGTATTTTGGCATTACAAGCACATCATTAATTGCAAAGCGAGGCAAATTGCCAGCAATGTTTATCCAGCTATTGCCATTATTATTCGTACGATAAATATGGGCAGTACTATCTCCATCTCGATAGCCACTAAAAGTACAAAATGCCACACTGCCATTGGTATAGCCCGCTTCTACACTTGTACAATAGCGCTGAGGTAAACCTGCATTTACTAATGTCCACGTGCCGCCATAATTATTGCTAAACCACAGTTTAGCGTCGCTTGTGCCTGCATAGATATAGTTGGTGTTAACGCTACTCTGTCCAATACTTGTTATGGTGTGAAAAGCCGCTTCATCGGTAGTTGTACTAAAGTCTGTAAGATCATTGCTGATAGGGCCAAACATATCGCTTGTATTATCAGGCGATAAATGCATGCGATAGCTACCAGCAAAAACGTCCGTTGCGTTTGCTTTGCTGAGAATGTATGGCATTTCCCAATTGGTATGGTCGGCAAAGACAATGCTACTTGAAATTGCTGAAAAAGACTGGCCTGCATCTATGCTCGAAACAAGGCTGCCACGTTGGGTTTCTACGATCAAAATATTGGGGTCAATACTGCTAAATGTAGGTTTGAAACCATCTCCACCAAATGCCCTTTGCCAACTATTGCTTACTTGGCTATTGCCATACAGTGTGCCATTGTCTTGAGCGCCGCAATAGTACAAGCCATTGTCGTGAGGATTATTGGCAATGCCGTAAAACTGCAGCGATGTGAAATTATTTTTATTCTGCCAAGTATTGCCACCGTTCACGGTTTTGTATACGCCACCGTCTGTTGCAAGCCAGTATCTATTTGGGCTAATAAATACAAGGTCGTGTTTGTCGGAATGCACATCGTAGGTATACCAAGGTGGTGCGTTCATATTAAAACTTGTGCCACTATTGGTGCTCTTAAAGAAGTCTATGGCGTTGATGTAGATAGTATTATCATTATTTGGTGCAATGAATATTTTGCCAAAATACCAACCAAATCCACCCATGCTTACATTTGAGTCAACACCATTAAACTGCCAAGTTGTGCCAGCATTTGTTGTTTTGTAAATACCGCCAAATTGATAGCTACTGTCTACAAACAGTGCGTATAAAATATTGGGATTGCTTTTACTGATAGCTAAGCCGATGCGAGTGTCTTTGTGATAGTTTAGGCCATTGCTAAGCGTGTCCCAAGTGCTGCCACCATCAATACTTTTATATATTTTAGTGCGAGGCCCATTTACTGTACTAAAAGTATTGCTGCGTGATCTATGCCTACCAGTGGCATAAATGATTTGGCTGTTCGTAGGATGTACGACAAAATCGCCAATACCACAATCATTTGCTAGGAAGAGTGTTTTTGTCCATGTAGCACCGCCGTCTGTGCTTTTGTAAAAACCACGATCAGCATTCTGTACAAAAGGCGAACCCATAGCGGCCGCATACAATAAATTAGGATTCAGACTATCAACATACAACTTACTAATAATGCCTGTACTTGCTAAAGCCAGATAAGACCAAGTATCGCCACCATCTGTACTCTTGTAAATACCATTGCCAATATAACTATAGCTAGAAAGTGCATGGTCGCCAGTGGCTGCATACACAATATTACTATTGCCAGGCTGGTACACGATATCGCTAATGGTTGTAGTGACCTCCTTATTAAAAACTGGCTGCCAAGTAGTGCCTCCATTTGTTGTTTTGAAAATACCACCGCCCGGTGTGCCAATTAGTAGGGTATTTGTATCAGCAGGGCTCATCGCAATACGATTCACTCGGCCGCCAATGTTTGTCGGTCCTTCGTAGGCCCAATTGTTGGCGCTACGTGTCTTGCGAATTTTTGCGTACTCGGCATTGCGTATTTGTATAAAGGCTTCGCTTCCTTCATTGAGATAAGGATACTGATGTGCGAGTGCGTGCAACTCACTAGGTTTTAAGCTTGGCTGTGATAATTGCTTTTGCGATTTATTGAGCCACACAAAAGCGCTGAGTGCAAGCATTGCGGTGTAGAGAATGGCTGCATTTTTCATAGGGTAAAGATAGTGAAAAATCGTAGCAGGGAAAACGAGGCACTATCAGGCTTTGCCGTCTACCTTTAAATTGGTCCTTCGGTGATTTTTATGGCATTAGAATCAACTTGCCCTGCTTCAGTACATTTTGGGCGCAGACTACCCTATATGTATATGTTCCAGGAACAAAATTTGCAATCGAAATATCATTAATAGCATTCGCGCTTAATTTATATGTGCAAACTATGTTGCCAAGCACGTCACATATTTCAATTTCGCTATTACATGATATGGTAGGGCTGACAAAAATTTTCACTACGCCAGTTGTAGGATTGGGGTAAAGATGCACAAGCTCGTCATGTTGAAGTTCAGATTGGATAGACAAATTAGTAATAGTAACAGATGAGCTTATAGCACTACAATTACTACTGTCCTTAACAGCAACTTTGTATGCGCCGTTTTCGATAATATTTAGAAAACTATCAGTTTTGTTAGGTAAAGCTACACCATTTCGATACCACTGATATGATGCGTAGTAATTATAGGTACTAAGCCTGTTCTGTACTTTTGCAATTTGGGGAAGTGGTAATGGATTTTGTATTATTTCAATAATAAGTATACTGTCGCATCCGTTTGCATTTGTGTATAACTCAACAAATTGTCCGCCAGAGTAATACAAATTACTAGAGATAGAAATAGTATCACCACTACAAAGTATATTGTGCAAGGTATCGATATTAGGCGGATAAGTTTTAAGGTTTATAGTAACTAACGAATCACAGCCGTAACTTGTGGTAAATGTGTGACTATAAAAACCACTACTAGCTAAAAAACTTCCTGCAAAATTTAGGCTATCGCCAGCGCATAAACTTATATTGAACGTATCATCATATATAGGCAGCACATTAAGAAATAAAGTCACCAAGGAGTCGCAGCCGTAGCCGCTACTAAAGGTGTCCGAATAAACGCCAGTTGTTGATAATGTGTCATTGCCAAGTATGTATCTAGTGCCTGGACAAATACTTAAGTAACTGGTATCATCATAATATGGTGTTTCAGTAAGCACAAGCACTATGGTTGAGTCGCAACCATTTGTTTGCAAGAAATTAGCAATGTAAGTACCTGTATTCGTTAGACTTACATTATTAAACAAATAGCTACTACCGTTGCATATATCTGAGTATTTAATAAATGAATCAATTTCTAGGACATTTAACTGCAGGTGCACAAGTGAGTCGCAACCAGTAGAGGAGGCGAATACTGCTTGGTACATACCTGAGGCAGACAATAGTTGACTATCAAATTGTAGTTGCGTACCCTCGCAAATTTCAACAGACAAAAATGTGTCGATTGGTTGCAAAACATTTAATTGCAATGTGACAATGGAGTCAATTAGATTTATTGAACTAAATGTATCTATGTAAGTGCCAGGAGCAATTAGCGTGGTATTTCCAAATAGATAACTTGAGCCAAAGCAGATTGTCGTTTCAGTTGTATCATAGATTCTTGGTATTGGCCCATCGTAATAAATTAAGCCATGGTTATAAACAATGTTGTGAGTAATGCTTGCAGCACCGTAAACGTTTATTGGATAGTAACCTGGAAAACTTAAAGCGTTTAACGCAGTATACTGCGTGGGCATTATACTGAAAACAGCGTTTGTGTCTGACAAAGAAATTCCAGCATATCTAAGAGCTGACAGTTGTACATTAGTGGTGGTTGTAGTACTATCTATAGCAGCTGTCACAACTACTGTTGGCTTGTATGTAAATGCTTGGTTTGTGTCGTTAATCTGTGCTGCCAAAGTCAGCACAACAACCGTATCATTGCCTACTTTTGTACAAAGCTCAATTAAGCACATGCCTGGTGAAACTGCTTTTGATTGGTTTGCAAAAGCAGTTGCGTGGCCATTACTATACCGGATGAAGGTTGGCCGATAATTAATATCTACGCTGCCTCGAGGTTGCAAGTAATGCTCAATATAAGGATATAGGGTGGTCTTTACGTCAAAGATATCGCCAACATTAAACACGTAGGGAATCGGTTTTGCTAACTGAAACGAGGCTGTCGATAAACCGCCATATATATTTGTAGCTTGTACCCTGGTATAGTATTTTATACTGTCTTTATGTAGGATAACCTGATTGTTTAGGCAAGAATCTTTGAGATTGTGTGGCTCGGTATATAAGGCACTATTGCTATCCGTCATATAAATATAATAGTGGTTGACATTACTATCACTATTCTCTGACCATGATAATCTATACACATCAGCTAGGCTATCGCTAACAAGTAGCCACCTCAAATTTTTGATACGTGAGGGAACGTTGCCCATAAAAATTCCAGTGTCGCTCCAGTGACTCCAGAGGTAGTGTTGATCGCAAGCTCGTACTCGCCAATAATAGTTTTTATTGTAGTCAAAAACGTCAGTAATTTCTGGGGCAAAATTCGTGTCTCCTATGATAATACGATCATATGTGCCGTTGAGTGGAACTGTAAAATCCGGCGTAGTGCTTACTTGCACATGGTAGGCAACTATGGAGTCTCCGTCAAAATCATTGGGTTGTCGCCAAGTAAACTTCAAATCGTTATTACTCGCAGTTTCATTTGGTGTTGGCGCTAAAAGCATCGGCTTATCTGGCGGTAAATTGCCATTGTAAGTGTTATATCTTATGCGCATGTCAATGGAAGCTCCTGCACTAGAACTATAAAAAACAACTTGATTAAGGCCATCATGCAAGCTTGGAGCTGTTAACTTATTAAATTGAAACTCGCTTACTAAACTGAGGTCAGAAATGGAAATGCTACTCGTGTCTTGCCAGTCGATTCTGATATTATAGGAGAAACACTCTTCACTATTGTAGGGGTCAATTATGTCAAACAAATTATAAGCCAAAATCGTATCACTAATGGCTGTATTACTAAATGAATCAATTGGTTGATAGCCTATGGCACCTTTGCCAAAATAAACAGTTACTTTTCCGTTTGTCGAGACGTTCTGCAAACGAAAGCGTAAACTGCCGTCTGATACGACATAAGGACATTCAGCCGCAAGCACTATGCTGCATGAATCATTTATAGTGTTGCTAACTAGTTTTTCGTTGTACAGATTACAATTATAAGTTGATGCAAGACTTAGGTCGTGCGTTACTCGGCTAACAAGTAATCCCTTTCCAATTACGCTTCGTACTGTAGACATAGTTGGTATTGGGTAATAGCTGGCAAAGTGGTCAGTATTTTTGATTTCATTTGGCAGGTATAAAATTGTTGTACCTGGCCTAATCGCAAATTTGATGTTTTCACCTCTGTACCTAGGCTGCTGTAAGTAGAAATTATTGTTGGACGAATCGGTATTGTCAAAGTAAGCACCTCCATCAGAAAAAGTATTGTACAGAATTCGTTGCCAATTTCTTTTATAGGGAACTGCGTTGCCCAATAGCTTCTCTCTATTGTAAACATATCCATCTTTCGCAACGTCAAAGTAGCTGCCATAGGTACTATTATCTGGCATTAAAAAAAGCCCTTGTTGGTCAGCGTCTATAGTAATGTAGTCATTGTCAAAAACAACATCAGCTGTGCCGTGCGATCCTGTGTGAATATTCCAAATGAGTTGATTGGTATCTGCCTTTATTGAAGCTAACCATGCAACTGCGTTCGCTATCATCCCGCAATGTCCGTACCCATAAATATTAAGTAATTTGCTTGCGTCAAAATTCAGCTTGTCGGCAATGAGTTCGTCTGGTTTATAATAATAAAGGTTATGTGTGGATACATAATCGAAGAGTTTATTGACACGTACATTCTCATTAGTATCTGCAAGTAATCCATGGGCTAGTGAATCAAGGTTCATCACCTTGTTATTGTTCATAAAGAAATAGAAACCATCAATGGTACTGTCTGAATTATTACTAAAGCTAAGTGTATCTATTAAGTTTCTCGCTGGAATAAAAGCACTGCAAAAACTATCCCAGTAGGGACCGTTGTAAGGAAAGGAGTTGTATAAGGGCGCTGCATTATTGCCTTGATCTTCCAAACTTGAGAGCTCAAATTGATAAGCGGTGCTCGCGGCTATTGTTGTATCAATTATGCCAATTTGTCCACTGCTTGTTAAGCTGAACAAAATTGCAGCTACAAGTGCTACGGCTTTTACATATGGCATTCAGCGAATTTACAAAATTATTATCAAATGTTATTATCTTTTAATATGTAAATTTCACACATCATTGGCGCGATAGATACGCTAGACTATATGAAACCCCGTTACGTATTTATCAATAGTGAGGTGCTAAAAATAAAATTTAGTGAGACCTAGATTGAGAAACAATTGAGAATGAGAAACAGTCCGCCGGCGCTGAGAAAATGAGAATGAATTTGGAGTTAGCTGAGTTTGATTCTCTTTAGGCTACCCTGCGCCGCGGCGCATTCGCGTCAAGCGTAATTTCTTTTCTCATAGTAAATTTCTTCTAAATTGTATCTGTCAGTTCTTTTGTCGTAACAAAAATTTTCATATAGATATGCTAGTATAGTAAGGGGTTTGTGCCATTCGATAATTAGCAAGTTAGTGACCAGAAATTTTAGTACTTTGTTTCTATTTAGTATTTGAATGCCTTGCTTTTTGCCTTTTGCAAACTGTGTATGTAGCTTATTGATGTAGTTATTGGCTATTACATAGTAAATTAATGTCATTAGTACGACGGTCTCAACCCTTTCGCATTTTGTGTGCTGCAGTGTAATCGTAGTATTTAAGTTAAAACTTGATTTTAGATTCTTAAAAAACATCTCGATTGTCCACCGTATTCTGTAACTGCTAATAATTGATTGATCATCTAGCTTTTCAGCCTCGACATTTGTGATTAGAATATTATAGGCCTGTAACTTAAAGTATTCAGTCGTATACTTTACTCGCCTATTTCTATTTTGCTTGGCCTTTCTAACGCGCGCTGCTGCTATCTTTGGCGGCAATTTTTCAATCACAATTCTGCACTTAATTTTTGCTTTACTCAAATAAACTGTTTTACTGCTAAGGTTGCTAGATTTTAGTAAACGTGGTATGTTTAATAGAGTTCCTTTGTCATCATATAGCACTGTATTTGGCATAAGTTTAGTTATAAAATAAATCCTTTTTGCGATAAGTTCTTTAAATACACTGATCGAAAAATAGCCCAAATCTCTTATCACTAAATCTCCTTTTGAAGCAACACTGAGTATTTTGTCGCTGTACTTTTGATCGCTATCGCAAAATGACTGTAGCTTAAAATGACAAAATATCTTAGCCTTTAGATCAATGATACATTGGATTTTTAATGTGGCATAATTGCCAAAGTAATTGCTACTGCCTTTATACTTAGCTTTCAAATCTTGGTTAAGCTGTATTGAGGTGCTGTCCCCAATTAGAACACGGTTGAATTTGTTGAATAATTTAGAATGATACTATTGTACAACTTGCTTTGCAAGCAGTATGGAGAGTAGCTCCTCTAGCATTTTTACGGTATTGCTGTTCATCCTAGAGAATATTGCTTGCTTTCGTACTTTAATATTTGATAATAGCTCAATGCCGTTCGCCCACTTGTTGTAACTCAGCTCATTCAAGCTAAGGCAATAGCAAAAAGACAAGAAAAGATCATAAAAGTTAAGTAATGCATCTGACCGGCGATTAAATGCCTTACTATGCTTCTTTATGGTAGATTTTTCAAATATAATATGTAATTTTTCTACTAATTTGCACGACAAAGCACATTCTGAAGGCATATATTTTTAATATATTGGTACAACTTCAAAGTGTGCTTTTTTTGTGTTTCAAATGCAGCTATTTATTCACTTATTGGCAAAATCAGAGACTTGTGCATAAATTTACGCTTGACGCGAATGCGCCGCTTTGGACTCATTCTGTTTTTCCTACGCAGACAAGTTCTTAATCATTGTGTACAGCATTCTTGATATTTCTTCCGCTAGGCTAAGCAGCTCATCATAATTGGCTTGACTAATTTTGTTTTCAAGTAGAAACAAGTCTAGCACGGCAACGCATTCAAACAAAGAACCTCTAGCCGTTGTAAAGTAATTCTTGCGGTCTGCTTTAGATGTCTTAGCAGAGCCCTCAGCGATGTTTAATACAATGCTGTACGAAGCACGTCCAAGTTGGTCGTTGACATACTTTTCAGATTGGGTAAGACCAAGTATTCTTTTACATGCAAGATGAAAATGTTGTGATTTCTTATAGAGCTCTAATTGCTGAAAAGGAAACATTATGAAGGACTTTAGGAAGGAGAATGAGAAACAAAAACAGAAACAAAAAGAGAAAGAGTTTTGCCATCAACGGCTTGTTTCTCTTTCTCCTTTTCTTTCTCTTTCTAACTTGGCGGAAGAAGAGGGATTCGAACCCCCGGACCCGTGAAGATCAACGGTTTTCAAGACCGCCGCATTCGACCACTCTGCCATTCTTCCGCGGCGAAGGTAAGGCATAGCAACTAAATTTTAGAATTTCTGGCACACTGATGTTGATTAGTGTTTTTGCCGCAATAAAACTTGGTAATATAAGGTGTAGACGTTATGCCTGCCGCGTCTATTAGCGCATCAGCAATACATCACCGCTAATTTGCTTAATGGCACTGTCGTAGGTGCAATTATAGGTAAAATAGTAATAGTAATTACCCATATCGCATGGCTGGCCTTTGTAGGTGCCGTCCCAGCCGCGTGTGCGGTCTTTACTTTCAAATACAAGCTCGCCCCAACGGTTGTATACACGGAGCAAGGTCTGGTCTAGGTTGGCTGCGCTAAGCGGCAGAAACACTTCGTTGATGCCATTGCCATCTGGAGTAAAGGCATTGGGTAATTCTGCTGTGCAGCAGTAGAGTTGTTGCACTACAAAAGTGCTATCTACGCTGCAGCCTTCTTTATCTGTAACGTTTACTGGATAGGAGCCACTTGCTAAACCATAAGTGCTGCTACTGTTATTAAACTGCGGCATGGTAGCCCAAGTAATTTTTTGGCCAGGCCAGCCACCATTGATGGTAATTTTTATCTTTCCGCTATTAGTTTCAAAGCAGGGCACATCGGTAATTTCTGCCGAAATACTAAGCGGCTCCGCAGGCCCCGGTATTTCTATTGTAAAACTGTCGATACAATCGTTGGCATCTTCTGCTACAATGGTTGTATAGCCGATGGCTAGTCCCGAAACGCTATTGCTTGTAATAACGGCATTGTTGTTTGTACTATTAAGTACTATCGGCGCTGTGCCTCCGCCGTAGTTGATGGTAATTGGTTCAGAAATATCGTAATAGCATTTTAGCTTTTTAGGATTACTATGCAATAGCCACATAGAATCTGGCTGAGTAAAACTTACCACAGTATCTCTTACACAGCCACTTGCATCTTTAATATAAATGGTATAATTGCCTGCCGCGATATTTTCTATCTGTGCTACGGCGCTAAAGTTCACGCTATCTACACTGTACTTATAACTTGGAATACCTGAAACACCGCTAAGCGTAACTTCGCCAGTGCTATCACCGTGGCAAAGCGGTTTGGTATAGCTTTGTATCAATAAATGCGGACTACCATCGTCGCCTACGACTACAGTATCGCCTACTGTGCAGCCAATGGTATCTGTGCCAATACACCAGTACGAGCCAGGTGCTAGTCCGTTAATGCTATTGCCTGTAGCGCTAGTGCTCCAACTATAGCCAGATGCGCTTCCCACGGGGTTGAGGATAGCTTGTATGGCGCCATTAGTAGAGTCGCAGTGCGCATTGGCTACGAGTAGTTGCAAGCTAGGTGCAGGACTTGGTGCTATATTGATGGTGCCTGTTTTTGTGCAGAGATTGGCATCTGTTGCGGTTACAACATAAGCACCAGCGGCAAGATTGTTTACTACGCTACCACAACTATTACCGTTAATCGTATAAGTATAAGGCGCTAAACCGCTGCTTGCTGAAATAGTAACGCTGCCATTCGCAAGATTGCAGGTCGTTGCTATTGTTTGTACACTTATTTGCGTACTCAATGTGTCTAGCAATACAATGGTTGCCGTAGAATCACAACCTGCGCTATCTGAAAGCGTAATCTGCAAAACCGTTTGCGGCAACTGGGTAAGAAAACTATCTGTGCTGCTATTGCCTAAATACGAATATGTAAATGGGCCATTACCATTTGGAATAACAGCGATACTCCCATTAGACTTGCCACATGTTGGTTTGGTAATAGCAAGGCTAAAACTTGGCACATTTGTTTGCGGTATATAAACCGATGTACTTGCGCTACAACCATTAGCATCTGTGATGGTTAAAAAATAGGTAGAGTCGCCAGGCACAGCATTGAGTATACTATCAGTATCGCCAGTATTCCAGCTATAAGTAATGGGATAGGTGCCGCCTAATACTTCTACAGCTGCCATGCCGTTGGCTAGTGGGCAATTCTCTGGTTCTAAATCTACTAAATCAATATAGGGTGCAAACTGCGGGTCTAAGGTAAACATGTCGCTAAAAAGGCAACCATTCGCATCTTGCACAAACACAGCATAGCTTCCCGCCGGTAAATTACAAAACACATTATTGCTACCCAGATTACCTGTATTAAGGCTATAGCTAAATGGGCCTACACCACTTGCATAAATTGTGAGGCAGCCTGTAGAGTCATTTGTACATAGCGGTTTTACTTGTACAATGCTATCTACGGTAGGTGCAGGGCTTCTTGTATAAATGGTATCGCAAATGGTTACAGCAGGGCATGCAAAACTGATGCAAGCGCGATAACCATTTAAACCGGTATTGCAGATATAAAGTGAATCATTTGAACTAAGTATCGTATTGGGATTAGACAAAGGTCGCCATTGCACGCTATAACCTTGTGCACCAGCCGGCGTAAATGCATATCCTTCGTTGCTGCTCGTCCATGTTGTAGCATTTTTGCCACTGGCCGTGAGGTAGCTAGAAGCACCAGCGCTTTGTATACCAAGTGTAGAATAGTTGAGCCAATTACTTGCATCGCTATTACAAACTGGCTTGTTGCCAATAAAGCAATGAATGGTATTGTAGGTTTCTAAAAGTTCTACCTGAAAACTGCTGCTCAAATTGCCGCCACAATTATTATTGAAGAAAGCAACGTTGTCGTACTTCACTACAAACTTCCTAAATGGTGCCGTGCCGATTGTGCTGTACTTGATAGTGCCGCCAAGGCTAAGTTTAGCATCTAACATTGGACCAAAAATTGCGGCATCGGGAAAGCTGCTATTAAAGTAAGGCAAGGGTGTTTGTGTACTAAAGCTTGCTGCTACGCCGCTGTAAACACTATTAAATGCAATTTGCCCATTGTCGCTCACGTACACATTGCTATAAGTATTGCCATAAAAGCAAAATGGAAAACCAATTGGCACGGCGGCGCTAAAATAATCGTCGCCGGCTAGCGTAAGGGTAGTACCGGCAATTGCACTAGGACTATAACCAATACTGCTTACTGCATAACTCGTAGTGAGCCTTACTTGTGGCACAGTAACGTGCATGGTTACACATGGGTTAGAGCATGGTACAATAATAGAATCGCCTTCTGTAATAAATGCAAGGGGCTGCTGTGCATTTGCTTTTGTAAGCAGACACACTGCGAGTGTTATTAATAGTAGATACTTGCGACGCATAAGTTCTTTACTATAATGACGATAGAAAAGCGCCATTCATTTGTGGAAGGTACGCAATTTAGGTGGGCTAGGGCTTGGATGGGGCCTGCTTTTTATGCGAGGTGCGTTATATACGATGCACAGGTTTTGCGCAATCTGTCAATTATGTAAACCACCTGGCGCATGCGTAACGGCAAGCCTACAGGCTACTTTACAAATACTTACCTCTTAGTTTGAGCATGTAGAGCGGCATTAGCAACCATATTCGTTACTTGATTTACAGCCCTCAATTAGCGCTTAAAATTACGGTTTGGCGCTGTGTCATATTTTTCTTACAAACCCAAGTGCAGCAGAATTCTCTTTCACTCAGGGCTGCACAAGTATTTGATGTTGCGACCTTAAAATCACTCACCCCACCCGCAAACTCAAACTCAAACCCAAAAAAAAGCCCTGGCATTACTACCAGGGCTTTCAAATTTACTTGTGTTGCTTTTATTAGATAATCTCAACTTCTGCACCAGCTTCTTTAAGCTTAGCAGCCAAGTCATCAGCTTCTGCCTTACTAACGTTTTCTTTAACGTTCTTAGGAGCGCCATCTACTAATTCTTTAGCTTCTTTCAAGCCAAGACCAGTTAAGTCTTTTACAGCCTTAACTACGTTTAGTTTGCTAGCACCTGCATTTTTCAATACTACAGTGAACTCAGTTTTTTCAGCAGCAGCTGCGCCACCACCGTCGCCACCTGCAGCAACTACTACTGCAGCAGCAGCTGGTTCAATACCGTAATCGTCTTTTAATACTGCAGCAAGTTCTTGTACTTCCTTTACTGTAAGGTTTACTAATGATTCTGCAAGTTGTTTAACGTCTGCCATGTTATTTCTTTTTGTTTTAAGTGTTGTTTTAAATTAAATGTTTTGATTGTGGAAGCAATGTAACATCTGATTTTGTTGTGTTGTTTGTTTTTACTCTGCCGCTGGTGTTTCTGCTGCTGCATCGGCACCTGCATCTGCTGCTGGTGTTTCTGCCGCTGGTGTTTCTGCCGCTGGTGTTTCTGCCGCTGGCGCCTCTGGAGCCGCCTCAGCTACTGGTGTAGCTTCTTCAGCTGGTGTAGCACCTTTAGCATTGTCTTTGTTTTCTAAAGCACCAAGTACGCGTTGGATTGGGCTTTGTAGTAAACCAATAACTTCACCAATAAGGTCGTTCTTAGTTTTGTAATTTTTAAGGCTAGCCAATTGGTTGTCGCCCATAAAAATATCGCCATCAATAAACGCTGCTTTCAACGTAGGACGGTCGCTGCCTTTGTTCTCATCGCGGAAAGCGCTAATGATTAGAGCTGGCTGCTTAGGATTTTCACTAAACATCAATGCAGTTACACCGTGTAATGCATCAAAAGTGCCCGCGTAACGGTCTGTGTCTAGGCTTTCCAAAGCTTTGCGAATGAGTGTATTTTTAGCTACAGTCATTTCTACATCTTTGCTAAAGCACTCGCGACGAAGGTTGTTTACCTGCGCTACAGTAAGGCTTTCTGTGTTAGTAAGGTAAAAGTTGCTGTACTGGCTAAACTTCTCCTTTAATATTTCAATTGCTTGATTTTTTGCTTGTGTTGGCATGTTGTGTGTGTTTAAAGTGTTACCAAAATTTTAGTTTTGAACCGTACGTGTATCAATAGTAATACCAGGGCTCATCGTACTTGCCATGCTTAAACCTTTAAGGTAAGTACCCTTAGCTGTGCTCGGCTTTAATTTAATAATACTGTTGATTAGCTCTTGTGCATTTTCTTGAATCTTTTTAGAATCAAAACTTACGCGACCAATAGATGCGTGTATAATACCCACCTTGTCTACCTTAAAGGCAATTTTACCACCTTTAACCTCTGTTACAGCAGCACCAACGTCGTTAGTTACCGTACCAGTTTTAGGGTTAGGCATTAAGTTACGCGGACCAAGCACCTTACCCAAGCGACCTATCTTAGGCATAACGCTAGGTGTTGCTACGATAACGTCTACATCTGTCCAACCGCCATCTATTTTTGTAATAAACTCGTCCAAACCTACAAAGTCTGCACCTGCTGCTTTTGCTTCTGCTTCTTTATCGGGCGTACAAAGTACCAATACGCGCTTTGTTTTACCAGTACCGTGTGGTAGGGTAACGGTGCCACGTATAGCTTGGTCGGCCTTCTTAGGGTCTACACCAAGACGCACGTGTATATCTACACTGCTATCAAACTTAGTACAGTTAATATCTTTTACAAGCTTACTTGCTTCTTCGAGGCTGTAATTTTTATTTTTATCAACCTTAGCTTCAGCTACTTTTCTTTTTTTAGTAATTGCCATAATGCTGTTTTGTAATTATATGAAAGTTGAATAAAAATTAAAATTGTGGTTTTTCGCCGTCAACAGTAATGCCCATGCTGCGTGCAGTGCCTGCAACTTGGTTTACAGCGCTTTCTAGCGTAAAGCAGTTAAGGTCTGGCATTTTGTCTTCTGCAATTGCCTTTACTTGCTCCCAAGTAACCTTGCCTACTTTAATACGGTTGCTTTCTTTACTACCACTTTTTACGTTGGCAGCTTCTAGCAACTGTACAGCAGCTGGCGGAGTTTTAATCACAAACTCAAAGCTCTTGTCGCTGAAAACAGTAATTAATACTGGAAGTACTTTACCCTGCTTGTCCTGAGTGCGTGCATTGAACTGCTTACAGAAGTCCATGATGTTAAGACCTTTACTACCTAGAGCAGGTCCAATTGGTGGTGCAGGGTTTGCTTGACCACCTTTGCACTGAAGT
Source organism: Bacteroidota bacterium (assembly GCA_046049675.1). GTDB lineage: Bacteria > Bacteroidota > Bacteroidia > Chitinophagales > Chitinophagaceae > CAIXQW01. Next base: position 25,111 of record JBJORA010000056.1, read on the forward strand.
TTTACGTAACCCGTAATTTCTTTAGCCATATAAATGTTTTTGGTTGTAGCGTCTGGGCACACGACCCAAACTCCCATTCCTTCTTATTTTTTGAAGGACGGCAAAGGTACGATGCTCTCGCGATTTTGCAAGCTTTTTGGCCCAAAAACCGCCCCAAATGGTCTGATAATAGACAGTTTTAACGCTGTATTTGGGCGCCCGGGCACGCTTTTCGCTACTAGTCCTCGGTGCGCCTTGCCTTCGTGCCTCGGCAAAACGCCCCTGTGGGCTATTCGCTTCAATCGTTGGCGCGGTGTGGGTGATGCCCGTGTTTCATAATTTCCAATTGCTGGCGAGATAAGTATTTTAGTGGCACTAAATTTCAACAGGGTGTGAAATCCGATTTATGGCTGTTTCCAAAGATTAGATATTAACGAAGCGAGGGTATTATCAAAATAAGAAGGAAAATCGGCCGTTGACTGAGCACCATTATAATTCGTAATTTTGTTTAGAGATAATATGCAAAAAGCATGAGTGAAATAGTATCAACAGAACTAGCCAATAAAATTTCTGCCTTGCTAATTTCCGCGAGGGCGGAAGTATTACACACTGTTAATCATACAATGGTGTTGACATACTTTGAAATTGGCAAGATAATTATTGAAGAAGAGCAAAAAGGCAAGCAAAGAGCGGACTATGGCAAACAGATTATTAAATCCTTGTCCGAGCGCTTAATTAAGCAATTTGGCAAAGGGTTTTCGCAAAGAAATTTGGAGCAAATGCGTCAATTTTACGCTGTTTACTCAAAAACGCAGACACTGTCTGCGGAATTTAAGCTGAGTTGGTCGCATTATATGAAATTGATGAGAATTGAAGATGAAAATGAAAGAAAATTCTATGAAATTGAGTCGCACAAAAACAATTGGAGTCTTCGAGAACTTAACAGACAATACGACTCTGCCCTTTATACTCGTTTGGCCTTAAGCAAGGACAAAGAAGAGATTTTGCAACTTTCCATTAAGGGTCAAACTATCGAGAAACCACAGGATGCTATTAAAGATCCCTATATACTTGAATTTATTGGATTGCCAGAACAGGCAGTCTACTCTGAAAGTAGACTAGAACAAAACTTGATTGACAAGTTAGAGCATTTTTTACTCGAATTAGGAAGTGGTTTTACATTCGTTGCCCGTCAGTTTAGAATTAGTTTTGACGATAAACACTTTAAGGTGGATTTGGTATTCTACAACAGAATCCTAAAGTGTTTTGTACTAATAGACCTAAAAATCGGCGAACTAAAACATCAAGACATAGGACAAATGCAGATGTATGTGAACTACTACGATAGGCAAGTAAAACTAGAAGAGGAAAACAAAACCATCGGAATCATCCTATGCCAAAATAAAAGTGAGGCAGTGGTAGAGTTCACGTTGCCTGAAAACAACACACAGATTTTTGCTAGTAAATACTTAACAGTATTGCCTAGCAGAGAAGCATTAATTAAACTAATGAATTCTCGAGATAAGTAAATAGACTTTGTAAGTCTTGCCTTCGTTACAATTTTTGCAAATAAGAGAAGACCCACCTACTCTAGGATGTCTATTTTAGCAGCTAGTGAAGCTTTTTTAGTGCGCCTCTGTATACTGCTTAAAATTTTGCAATATCGCCTGCCAGCCTTGTTCCTGCAGCTCAATAGGGTTTTCATTTTCGGCATCAAAGCTGATGGTTATGCCTGTAAAGTCCGTACGTTCTTCCAACTTTACAATCACCTTTCTGTTGTCGGTTAAAGTATAAGCCAGCTTATCGCCGGGTATCACGTCTGTGTACACAGCTTCAAAATCAAAGCCAAAGCTACCATCCCTGGCCTCCACTCTTGCACGGTAAGTACCGCCTACCCTCAAATCGTTAGTAGCACTCGGGCAGTGCCAGCTCTCGTGCGCAAAATTCCATTGCGTAATATGCTCGGGCATGGTGTAGTAGTCCCATACTTTTTGTTTGCTGGCTGGTATGTGTGCGGCAATGGTGATGATGGTGTGCATGGTGTATCAACTCGTAGCGTAAAGATAGGGCGAGTTAGCGAATGTCTTATTGCAGTACAAGAAAATCATCCGAAACGGGCATGACAGTAACGTGGGTGCACTGGAATCGGCCGGAATAACTACTATAGCTAGGCGCACTTACGAGCATTTGTCCTAGCAATTTCTTGAACCTTATCTATCAAAATCAGCACTTAGGTTACTTTGTTTATCATTTTTGGCCTTTTTTGATAAACAAAGTGTTTTGTTTATCAAATCGAGGGAACAAACTTGTTTGTTTATCAAATTTTGCGAAATATGATAGACAAAGTGGTTTGTTTGTCATAATTTTATATTTTTTGATACACAAAGGTAATAAAATGGAATTAAATCTAGAGCACGCGGTAAACTATCATTACAATAAATTCCCGCCTCAAAGCATTGATTATAACTATTTCATCAATGAACTTATAAAAGCGACAGATGCCTTAGCAAGGTTTGACCAAATGCTAAAAAACATGCATAACAATGAAATTCTGCTTGCGCCATTAAGGAATCAAGAAGCCTTGATATCGTCTAGAATTGAAGGCACCATAAGTACAATGGACGAAATATTGCAATATGAGGCAGATGAAAACGATACAACGATGCATACTGATGTACGGTCTGATGTAATTGAAACCGTTCTCTATCAACGTGCATTAAAAAATGCACAAAAGGCATTAAGTGAAGGATACGACATCTCTAGCAGTTTAATAAAGCAAATGCACCAACAGCTATTGTCTTTAGGTAGAGGTGCTGCAAAGTCGCCTGGGGCCTACAAAACAGAACAGAATTATTTAGCAGACAAAGCAAAAAGAACGGTACAATTTATACCAATAAGCCCAGAGAAATTAATTGATGGCATTGACATCTTATTGCAATACTTACAAGAAAGCAATGATCCAGTATTAGTTAAAACAGCATTGATGCATGTAGAGTTTGAAGCACTACATCCATTTCAAGATGGCAATGGCAGGATAGGAAGAATGCTGATAACCTTATTGCTTTGGAAATCGCAAATTATTTCACAACCACACTTTTACATCAGCGGATATTTAGAACAACATAAAGATCAATACATAGATTTAATGCGCAATGTTTCTGCACACAACGATTGGAACGAATGGATAAGATTTTTTTTGATTGCAGTTGAACAGCAAGCTATGAACAACCTACAGATAGCAGAAAGCATCCGTAAGCTGTACGAAGAAATGAAAACAAGTTTTGCAGAAATACTAGCATCAAAATGGAGCCTCAATGCGCTTGATTTTGTGTTTACAAACCCAGTATTTAGGAATAATAGATTTGCCAATGATACAGGCATTCCTGCACCTACTACTGCAAAGTTTACAAAAAGACTTTTAGACATTGGCTATTTATCCATTAGACAAGCAGCTGCTGGAAGACGCTCTGCATTGTACTCGTTTGAGCCATTAATGAAATTGGTGAGAATTTAGTGGTGGTGCGGGTGGCGTGGCATTTGTTAACTCACCAAAGTAAATTGCTATTGGGTAATATGCGCAGGGAGGGTATAGTAGTCCCACACTTTTTGTTTGCTGGCATTGATGTGGGCGGCGATGGTGATGATGGTGTGCATGATATTGGTGAATGCTTTTGCAAAGATAAGGGGGAGTGGTTTTAATGCGTATTGCGTAAGGGCAAAAAGTGAGGTTTTAGGGAGACAATTTGAGCGCTGGTATTATTTTTTGGCGAAGTGGGAACGTGGGTATATTATTGTGGCAGCAATCATGCTAGGGTAAAACAACTACTTAACAACGTATGATACTTCAGACAGCAATAAATCACTTCAACGAAGATATCCAACGTGCAAAGGATTTAAACAGCTATGCGGCAGGATTAGCCGAAGGGACTATCAGAAATGACATTCTGAGAACGGCATGGATGATGGCAGTCGGCTCACTTGATGCATACTTTTGCGACGCGTACGGAGACTTAGTAGCAAGGACTTTTAGAGCAAAGCGGAGTGAACCAGGGATACAACTTCCTTCTAAAATGAAAAGTATAATGGTTCCTATACCTGTGGTATTAGATAACGATTTGACTAGCGGGTGGCTATGGAGAATGATTGCTAGAGATTTAATTGAGAAGGACAATGTGCTGTCGGTAAAAAAAATCAAGGAGTTATTCAATGTGTTTTTCAGGGATACGCATAAGCTATTTACCGCTAATGGAGTACCTCTTGACAGATGGATTACAAGACAACAATCTATGCACCGACTTTTTGGCTTTAATAGGACAGCCTATAGACAAGCTACTGGACAAGCAAGGGTAGCTCTTCGCAAGGCTGCTATTGAACATATGGAGGTGCGTTTGTCGGTCATTTTCCAAAGACGGCACGACTGCATTCATAATTGTGATAGACCATTAATTGCTGTAAATAATAGAAACATAACGCCACCGTATGTAAGGAACGTAATTGAAGATGTTGAGTATATTATCATTAGGTGTCAGGAGGACGTGCTGACTGAATTTCCCAAATTCCTAACTGCTTTGGGTTTTAGTGCTGTTACAAGAAACAGCGTAGGGGTATAATAGTAACTATGACGCTTTATACACACAGAAGAAATACTGGCGCTAACGAGCCGTTTGCAATAGTGGGAGTTCTGTGCTTCATAGACACATTTGTGCAGGGGGGGGTAGTTCAGTTCTCCAAATAAAGTTTAGGCTAATAAACCCCGCCATCAGAAACATCCAAAACGCTCGCAGAATCCGGTGATGATTGTGCTAACTTGAAACGATACGCAAAGCATGAGACAGACTATAATTAAACTAAACGACAAGAGATGTTTTACACAGTTAATCTAACAATATCGATAGGCGACATTATCAATTTCTTAATTCTAATTTCGGGCATCGTAGCAGTTTACATTCAGAATCGAGCGTTGAAAGTTTCTGAGAAGGAGCTGCATGCAAAGATGACAGACCTTGAAACAGTTGTCAAAGAACTTGACCAAGAGAGAAAAGATAGAACTCGGCAAATCGACGAGCGGAAGGAAGAAGATTTGCGGCTGCTCAATTATACTTCATCAGTAGTTGCAACTGAGCAAGAGAACAGACGTAAGATGGAAGAAATGTTTTATAATCACTTCTCGACCCTTAACCTTTCAGCTGTTGTCATTTCAAAAACACTCCATTCATTTATTGTTCAATTTCACAAGGCTGTCGCCAAAATGGACGACGAACAAATTGCAGAAACATTGCCCGTCTTAAATGTTCTGGAACGTATTGCACAAGCAAACACTCTTGACAATAAATCTTATGAGGTTTCTAAGCAATTCAATCAAGACACAAGAGAAGCAAGCAAAAAATTTGAAGCAACGAGAAATCAAATCACAGCAACAATACCATATTCTAAAAAATTTGAGGAGGAGCTTGAAAAGGCAAAAAGGCAATTTGATATCGACTTAGCATTTGCAGTTAAAAGACACAATGATGCCTCTGCCGAATTGGGTGTTGACTACACAAAAATCGATAGCGAACTAAGCAATGCGATAAAGAAAATATTGTCGCTTTAGACAGCATTAAAAACAAGTTACAACACTTGGAGCCATATGTCTTGCGCAAAACGGACTTGAAGCATATATGCAGAGTTCGGTGATGCCGCTAAAATTGGGATTGCGATAGCTAGGGTTCAGTGTTTTATACACCCAAACAAGCAAGCTGGAAGTGTAGTTCTGCGAAACAAGTTTAGCGCCAAAACACTCCGCTAGGGCAAGCCCCGAACTGTACACCCACACTTTTTGGTGACTGGCTTGTATATGTATGGCGATGGTTGCGGTGGATGCATGTTCACAGATAGGGCAAGCGGTTTTGAATTTGTATTCCTTAAGGGCGACATATGAGGTTTTTACTAGCGTATTTGATTGGTGGTATTATTTTTTTGGTAAAGTCGGGACGTGGATATATTATTGTGTTACACCAATGCTACAAAGACGACAAAGATGAGAATACTATTTACACTTTTACTAAGCATATACAGTGTAGTTGCTTTTGGACAAGAATACACAACTAATTACCCTGATGTTGCTTATTCATCCTGCAACTATTGCAGAATTGCAAAGGTTATTGTTAGTGAAAAGAATACCAAAGTATTAATTGAAGTTACTGGACAAAGGGGTATTAGCCCTTGGGTTAGTTTTAGTAAGTGGACAGTTCTTCTACCCTACAATTCAGGAAACGGACTATCTGACTTAAGAAAACTTGATTTGAATATACCAGAAATACAATCTGCTGACCCTAATTATCTATCAATTTGGAGAGACATTGCAGATAAAAGAAAATCCATGCAAGCTGACGCTGCAAAAGTTTTTGGAGAAAGTTTAATTGAAAATTTGGGAAGTGACGAGCTTGGAGCCAAGTATAACATTAAATCTAAGGAAGGTGAAGTATTTAGCTTTTGGATGACCTTTGGGAAATTACCACCTGGTATTGAAAAAGTAACAATAATTGAGCTGGTAGAGGGTGGCTTTGAGTGGTCAGGTATTGCAATCACAAATCCAGACAATACACCAAAAAGTCAATGGAATGAAGTGTCACTAAAATTAGACTGGGAGAAAAGCGGAGTGAACCCTTATGAAGGTATTTATGAAAACACCATTAAGGGTAACAATTCTTCTAAATACAGGGTAGCATTAAAGTTTAACAAAACATCTGACAATTATGATTTAATTTATTTATCAGGTGCTAGCAATACTATCTGGCAAGCAGGCGACATAAAAGCAATCATTTCCAAAACGGCAAGCCCTAACATTTTTAAGGCAAAATGGTATTTAGCAAATAAAACATTAAGTGAAGATTTGTATATTTCATTTGAACAGGGTCTAATAAAAATTATTTGGACAGATGGTAGTCCAGAGCAACTATACTTAAAGTTGTACCCCACGGCTTCAGATAACATTAGTTCAAATTCAAGCAATGCAAAAAGTTCAGGAACTGGTTATGCAATTTCATCAAATGGCTACATTGTAACAAATCATCACGTTACAAACGGAGCGACCTCAATAAAAATTAGAGGAGTTAATGGAGATTTTTCAAAAACCTACACGGCAAAAGTTATAATTGAAGACAAAAATAATGACCTAGCAATTATAAAAATTGAAGACCCGAATTTTACCACATTAGGTACAATACCTTATGTCATAGCAAATCGTGCCTCAGATGTAGGTAGTTCTGTTTTTGTTTTAGGTTATCCGTTACGTGCAACAATGGGAGATGAAGTAAAATTGACAAATGGAATTATCAGTTCTAAATCGGGGTTTCAAGGTGACGTAACCTCATATCAGATTACAGCTCCTGTGCAGCCAGGCAATAGTGGTGGACCATTATTTGACGATAAGGGAAGTATTATTGGAATAATAAACGCCAAACATATTGGAGCTGAAAACGCTGCCTATGCTATCAAAGCATCCTATCTAATGAACCTTATAGACCTTATGCCTACACCTCCAAAACTTCAAACGATAAGCACAGTTGCAGGAAAGACTTTGACAGAACAAGTAAAGATTTTAAAAAAATTCACCTACATAATAGAAATCAATCGATGATGATTGAAACACATACTAATACTGACTCTCGTTTTAACACTGGACAAGTGGTTTGCAATAAAATAGTGAATAGAGAAATTTTAGTTTAATAATGCTGACAAGTAGCGAACTAAAAAGCACTAGCGGTAAACGTGGATTCTATGTACAGAACTTTTGCCAGAATTTAGCTTGCGCCTGAAATAATATGTTTAGTGCGTTATGGTAGCTGCAGCTGTCTTACTTTGGCTTTGAAGTTTGTAATGAATATTTTTTTATAACGCCTTCATTTAGCGTGTAACTACGCATAATTTACTTTGTATAACGCCCTTAAACCAGAAAAAAAGCCATCAGGCTTCTACCCGCAGTGGCTTTATTCGCAATCAAATTTTATGCTTTACTATGCAGGCCATAGCGGTGTTATAGGCTAAGCGTGTACGCTTCCACGATTTGGGGAAAGCATTATTGTACTTACAAGATATGAACTTAGCAAAAGCAGATAAGTCGGCTTACTTTTTAACATCGCAAAGACTGGTTTTGCGCAGTATGTTGTTATTTTTGAATATGATAAGTAGAAAGCGATCAACACCTTCATCGCTTGAGTGGCGGCAAAACTGCAATTGTTGATACTTAAAGCCTCATTTTTCAGCACCTACATTATACTAAGTATAGAATCTTTACAATAAGAACACTGATGGTAACACAAAGAAAGCTATTCATAGTACTTATCTCACTGACATTTTTCGCTTCTTGTTCTGAATCGTTTAAGCGTATTGACCCGACGTCATTTAATGAGAAAATTAAGAATGCAACTAATATTAAAACTCCGGAGGAGCTAGTCAAAATATTTTACAACTATCCAGCCACTGAAAAAGTACCGAAGTTAACGACTTACGCCAAAAAGCTTGGTGATAGTACCTATGAAATTACATTAGTGCATGAGGGCTTGGAGGATGATTCACAATCAGGCGAAAAAATAGTAATGAAAGCAAAACAAGATGGACAAACTTGGGTAGTAATTGAAATTAGAAAGAATTGGAAATGCTGGGAAGGTAGAGGGCAAAAAAATTGGGAGACGATACCATGCAATTAATTTGTATGCTAAAACTACATTAGATTCAGAAGGGACTGTGTCCTTTGCAGACGGTTTTTGCCTGTGCTTAGTGTTGACATACTTGATCCTACGCTAAATTGCATTAAATAGACCATTTGTATTGCCGATAAAATCAATATGACGATTACCATTTTCAAAATGCTTAAAAAAACATTCTTAGCATGTTTGCTTTTGTTTTCAATTTACCTTTTATGGGTAAACATTAATTTATATTCTTATGAGTTTGACAGAACGGAGAAAACTAAAGACACAAGACTACAATTAAACTTTTTAAGCAAAGAACTAAAAAGCAATAATCTTGGCGCACGAATGCAAAGTATATTTCCTGAGGGATTTGTTTTTACTAATGCCTTGTATGGCTTAGCGTGGTGCGAACTTGGTTTGGCAGATACGTCACAAGCTACAAAAGACATTGCCTTAAAGGAAGCCTTGTTCGCATACGATGAAATAAATTCAAGCGAGGCGAAAGCAATATTTAGCAAATCACTTGTTCCAGAACACGGCATATGTTATGTGGGTTGGAATAATTATTTACTATCCAAGATATTATTATTAGACACAGCATTCGATACAAGCAAGAAATATCTAAATATCTACAACAAACAATGTGAAGTAATTACATCTGCCTTGCAAAATGCTAAATCGCCATTTTTGGAATCATATGAAACACAAAGTTGGCCAGCAGATATGTGTGTGGCAATGGCTTCGCTAAGTAACTACGACAGAATTTTTACACCAAAATATCAACCCATTATTTCGGATTGGATTGCTAAGGTTAAAGCAAAACTAGATCCTGCAACAAAGCTAGTGCCTCACAGGACAGCCCATGAAAATGGTGAAACCATAGAAGGAGCAAGGGGCTGCTCTATCAGTTTAATTTTACGCTTACTTTCTGAAGTAGATGCAGCCTTTGCAAGAGAACAATACGGCATCTACAAAAAACTATTTGTTTCTACTACATTTGGATTGCCCTCAATAAATGAATATCCTAAAGGCAAATCAGGCTTTGGAGATATTGACTCAGGGCCTGTCATTTTTGGCGCAGGTTTTGCGGGCACAATTGTTTCCATTGGAACATTTTCGGTATTTGGCGACAATAGCTTATCAAATAATCAATTTAAGGCAGTAAGTACTTTCGGTATGAGTTATGAATCGGATGTGTCAAAGAAGTATGTATTTGGGTTACTACCTATTGCGGATGCATTTATTGCTTGGAGTAGGGCTTCGGGTCTAGATAAAGTTGAAAATAATTCCGCCAATTCTGAAAATTGGAGATTGAAATTTCATGGATTTTCAGTTTTGCTCATTACATTTATTGTGGCAATGTATTATAATAAAAGAATAATAAAAAGTTTGAAGAAAAGTTGAAACTGAGATGTTCTCGCACAATAGGTTAATTACTTTTGATTGTGAAAAAAGAGTCCTTTAACAACAAGCAATATAGTGCACCCGTAGCACTGCGTCAGTGAACACCAAAGCAGTTAACATGAAGCCGAAAATCAATTTTCTAAATCTCATTTCAAGTATTTTCTTGATTTTGCTAATTGCAGTTTTAGTAAGCAATATTGCAATAGGCGGTGATGCGATTAGCGGGAAGATTGAAAACGGCAAGTATTTTGTATGGGACGCAAATCATAAGACAAATGCACAAGGAGAAAAGCTATATCTTGAGGTAGCTAGAAACACGTTTTACTTTAATTTAGGGCTGACATATTTATTCCTTTTTACCTTGCCATTTTTCTTGTACTACAGAATAAGGCATGTGCTAATTTGCACTAGAAACAAAAAAGCAAATGCTACAATTAAACAATAGTCCTTATGTTAGAAAAAAATAGCCCACTCATTGAAGCATGGCGAGAAGCTGCAGCTGAGCTTCAATTGACGATAGTTGCGCCTTTTTTTCTTGAGCATGTCGAAGAAGATTGGGGTGATGTGCTATTAATTGAAAACTTTGGCAGCAAAAATGGCACATTGGTTTTTACAATAGATAATATGCGTAATATTGGCAAAGCAGAGCCGTACGGATTTTATTGTTCTGCATTAAATCCGGTGAGTTATGCCAAGTATAATAGAGAACATTTCATTGAAACGCTTTCAGACTGGGGATATTTTGGAAGCAGCAAAAACAAACCGTCTTGGTATAAAGGGCACATGTTTAATCAAACGTAATGGAAGTATTAAGTATGCTAGCTGCTTTGGCTATACGTTAGCCACAATGTAAATTTGGTTAGCTATATTTTTCATTTATGTACCTTACCTTTATTGCAATGAAACCTGCGTCAACAAAAATCTTTGCAATTTTCATCTTAGTCCTTGCATGTGCTTGGAGTATTTATGCTGACAATAAATCAAAGAAGATGACAGCGATTGCACAACTTAAATCTATTTTAAAAGAACGATATGTTTCGGAAGATGGGGAACCGTACAAGCTTGAGCTTAAAGCTGGCTTGACAGACCAAGCAATTGATAGTTTAGCTAAAGCGCTGCCAACACAGAAAATTCCAGCTGAAATTAGGGAGCTGTTGAAGTTTTCAAGTGGTTTTGAGTTTTTTGGCTTAGACGAGGTTTCGTTTACAGACATAGATTTTTTCGCATTTGAAGCGTTTTTTCCTCATACTGTGGAATTGGCAGGAGATGGCTTTGGCAATTTTTGGATTTTAGATATAGAGCAAGATGGCAAGTGGGGGAATGTGTTTTTTGTATGTCACGACCCAGCTGTTATTGTTAAGCATTCTGATAACTTGGCGCAGTTTATTGCACATGTGCATGAATTTGGCAAAAAAGGTACTAAGTCTAACCTTAGTATCATTCACGACAAAGTCGTTATGGATATTTCAGAAAAAAATGATGGGTTTATTGCACTTGCCATTGCAAGACAGTCATCAGATACGACTTTGAAAAATTTTGCACTATCACTTCCCGATAATTATGTAATTGCCGACCTACGCAACAAGCCAAATCAAAGTGGATTTGCTTGGGGCAAGTTTGGGCCAGACATCGCTGGCGCAAAAAGGCATAAAACAGAATTAATTTGGGGTGTTGAAAAGCCCAGCAAGTAAGCACGTTTATCAATAACTACCAAAACAGCCTACAGTATGGCATGGCGTAAAGAACTACAAAACAACAAACCCTTTGTGAATGCTATTTTATCGGGGTTGCTGTATTTCCTTTTCTTTTGGTCATGGGATTTTAGCGAAGCAATGAAAACCTTTTCTCCATTAATGTTCGTTTTGCCAGGCATAACCTTTCCTTTTACAACTTGTAACTATGAGAACATTGAGGCAAAGCATCCTGTTGCGATAATGATGGTGCATCTATCGCTGTCGCTTGCGATTTATTTTGGGGCTGTATGGCTATACTCTGCGGAAGGACGAATAGATTACATATCGATTTTGGCGGGATTTTTGGGTTCACTGCTTTTTATGCTCCTAACAAAGTATCTACTAAACAAAGAAATTGCACTACAGCATATTATCCTAGTAGCAATTATTAGTGGACTCGCTTTTATACCCCAAACAATTAATAGACAATCCGTTATATTACTAGGTGTGGCCGTTTTTATCTGGACAGTTAGCAATGGCTTTTTGCTTAACGATGTGCAGCACAAAGACGTAAGAAGTTAAGAGGGTTTTGAGACATTAGTAACTACTTTTGATTTTACTTTGTACAAGTGCCAATCCTGCCGCAAAAATGTTTCACATCACTATACACTGCAAACCGACCAAACAAAATCTTGAGTACTACGGCAAAGGACTCGGTGCTTATGCTGCTGTGCTTATTGATTACAAAGACTATGAAGGTGCTATGGCCTTAGCAAAATTCTATTTTGCTGACAACAATTGGGAAATCATTGAAATTGAAGAAGAGTATCGGATAGCAAACAGCAAGGAAGAGCTAGGCGAGGACTATCAACAGTATTACGAAGAAGTAAAGGAATATGGCTATTCATTAATTTTTCATTTGTATGAAGAGCCTGGGGGAGAGGAATAAATTAAGAAAGCCATTAGTTGAGCGCGCTTGCAATTAAAGCCACTGCATTAATTTATGCCTCAAGCTACTCTTTCTAGTAATAAGTCATTAATTTTGGTTTATGTGTCATATTAAACATGAGATAGCTTCACTTAAAACCTCATTGGTTCATGTTGCCGAGCAGTCGCTTTACTCATTTTTCGTTGTGCGCCATTTCATTTGCAAATTATAACAGGTGCTACTTCCCGGTTTAGTAAAACTTTGCATCGCTAAATTCAATAAATAAGTTTATGATGAAAAAATCTTTAGGCTTCCTAGTCGCAATTAATTTACTGCTATCATCGTGCTCACGAACTAGTTCACAGCATTTTGAAGCCTTTATGGGCTTTGCTCCGACTGCAGATGTGAAAAATCTTAATAGTCATGCTGACGAATTTGGCATAGATTCTTCTTATTGGTTGGCATTTGAGTGTGAAGACTCAACAATTGATAAAATTATTTCAAAGTTGCAATTAAGAGAAAGCGCTACTGAAACAGAAGGACTTATTGGCGGTTTAAATACGCATCCAACTTCATGGTGGGACACAGCATTTGTGTCACATTCAAAACCATTTTACAAAGAGGAAAATAGAAATCTGTGGTATTTATGGTACGACAGTTTAAAGAAGAAAGCATACTTTTTGACTTTTGATTTGTAAATTTGAATACTTAGCAATGCCGCTCAGTAGGCCTGATGCAAGCATAAAAAAGTTATTTTATTAGCAATTATTAGTGGACTCGCTTTTATACCCCAAACAATCAAAAGACAATCCGGTATATTACTAGGTGTGGCCGTTTTTATCTGGACAGTTAGTAATGGCTTTTTGCTCAAGGAAGTGCAGCGTAAAGAGGTAAAAGGTTAAGAGAAGAATCAAAGGGGGAATTCAATAGTGATAACAAAGAGATCATGATTAGCGAAAACGGCATTGCTAAGTTTTACAAAGTACAACTAGCAAGTACTTCCGAATTGAAATTTATACGGGGAAATCCTAAAGAAGTATGGCGCTGCAGTGCAATTTAAATAGGCTTGGAAGCGCGGCGCTCGTGGTGTTTTGGTCCTGCCATATTAGCGTGCTAGCAATTAGGTCAAACTAATACTTCAAAAAACTATCTATAGTATTTGTCGCTGCAGTCTTCAGATTTTCGCCAAACCCAGCTGATACCCTCGTAACAACTCCTTCATTCAAAAAGAGTAACACAGGGTAGCCATCATTGTTTTGCAATTGCCGCTCTAAAGCAGTGTCTCTAAGTTTGTAATGCGATAGGCCAGCAGAATAATTTTTTGATTTGTTCTGTATTTCACTAAGTGACTCCACCACGTTAATTCTTATAATCGGAATTTTGCTATCAAGGTCTTTATCTGCAAGAAACTTATTAAGTAGTCTACATGGTGAGCAACTAATAAAGGTTAATATTATGATTGCCTTTTTTTGTGCACGTAGATCAATGGCCGCGTCGCCATTGCTATTGTAAACTGCTATTTTATCGAATTTAGTATTTGAAATGCCTTTAATCTGTAAGTTATTCAGTGTAGTCGGAATCAACAGTCTGTCCGCATATATACTTATCATAGCACAAAGCATCACAGCAAGCCATCGTAATAGTGTTGACTTATAGCAAAGCAAGGCATAGTATAAAATTAGAAGGCTGCCAATTGGCAAATACCGATCTTTGAAAAGGTCGTAGCCTTCTGTCGGACCAAGCAATAGCAGCAATATCTCTATAAGTATCGTAAAAGCTGGCACCATAATTAGTAGTTTATATAGCAGCCGCTCCTGCTTGACAAACAACGGCACGCACACTAACCACAAAATGCAAAATGCTAGATTAACTGTAATGCAGTAATCCATACGACTAATGAGCACATACATGGTGTAGTTTTTTGCGGTCACAAATACGGTAACACTAGCAAGTATTGTTAGAATAATCTTTAGCAGTTTCATTTATATTTAAGCAAGGGAATTGCTAATAGTACGAAGTAATATGAGCGTTAAAAATAGGTGTTATAATGTGATGATTTTGTGAAAAGTATAGACTTGTAAGAGCTTATGAGACGCTAGGTGATTATCTAGTAAGGAAAGTCAAGAATACTCTATCGCCTACCTCCACCTCCACACATCATCCACCTTATAACCAATGCCTAAGTGCTGTGCAAGGTCTTTGAGAAGAGCTTTCAAATTGTCGATTTCCACTATATCTTTTCTTTCGGCAATATAATGCTTTGCCCTCCCTTTAAAGCTATCAGAATTATAGATGGGATTTCTTGTATTTGGGCAATCTCAGTTGTTAGGAATTTGCTTTCGCTAGCATCGTCTTTGGCAATACAATAGTCCTTATTAATTTCCAGTGTGCCTGGCTTATCAAATCTTGCGTGGTAATTTTCTTTGATATAGTTTTTGTAATGGTTAACATAGTGCCTACTTTCCCAAATTGGGTAAACTAAAAACCACAGTAGCGCCACGCAAAGTAATCCTATTGATATAGTCACGCTTCCTTTCAGGAAAAAAAGCAACGCGAGGATAATGTAACCTATGGGGGTCATCAATCTGCTTCTGCGTCTTTTCTTTTTAATGCGCTCAGATTGAGAGGCTGCGAAGAGCTGGTAGCTTAAGTAGTCGTTCTCACCTATAGTGTACGTGATTGTCATGGTATAGGAAATGTGATAGTATTGTATAGATTAAGCAAGCTTAGCGTTTAAAATCGTTGCATTAGGAAGATTACAATCACTGCCGCTTGTTTACAACTGCTGTTCTATTTTTGATTCTTTTAACTGTGTTGTTTGGATATTGTACATAGATATTGCTAAGTGTTATTTTGTCCCAATTCTGCAAACTTCTTAATCTTGTGTGTAACTCTACTGTGCCATACTGCCAATTTACTTTATAGGTCTCACTGTAGTTGCTAGAAGTTATTGTATAGTCGTAACTTAAGATTGTATACTTCAAGTATTCGTCGGAGTGATATTTATCCAAGTAGTAAGCCGCTTGAGGTATGAGATCGCGTGAGGTGCGGTAGCTTATAGTATCTTCTGCTGAGTTATTGAAGTAGACAGTTGGCTCAGGCAGGTCTATTACTTCAAAAAGTTGGTTAAGCAATAGATTTTCCTTGTCATTTCCCTTGGCAGAGTAGACGTTTAGCCACCTTCTGCCCCAACCAGACTTTGGATTTACAACAAAATAGTTTCCTTCTTTACGAACTTCGGCATCTTCTACCTGCAGATAAATGCTGTCATTAGATAAATTGCCTACATAGATTTTATTGTCATAATCCTTATAGAGGTAGTTTCGTTCAACATTTACCATTATTCCTTTTTTAGGGATGTCGACATATTTTGGTTCAGTTTTCGCTATACATGCAATCATTTGTTGATGGAGCTTTGACTTGTCGGCGAATGCTTTCATTTTTTGTTCTTCGGGCATCTGCGATGTACCCGACAAGCCATTAAAAAGACTGTTGTAATCATCCATAGCATTTATAAAATCGCTAAGCGCGAAACTCATAAAGCGCCCTCTCGCGTATCTAAATTTTATAGAGTCACCAACTACTGGCAGTTCTGATTCAAAAGCAGCGCCATATCCAATTAATTCATAATTGTCGATTACATAATTACTTTTCTTGAAGAAAACTATTTCTGTTTGACCAATTTGATAGTCGGCGTACCTATCTCCAAACCCCGTATTTTCAAATTTGAGTAGGCTTAAAGTGTCAAAGTCAAGCTTGTTGAGAACATACTTTTCTACCTTTAGGTAAAAGTAATTATTATCGACTTTTACTATTGTTCCTAAAGCACCATAGTCAACATTTCGCAGCACACCGCATAAGCCTACATAACTATACTCCGCTTTTGCGCTTGAGAAATTACACAGTAGCAGTGCTAAAAGTATGGGCAACATCAATCTGCTTCTGCGTCTTTTCTTTTTAATACGCTCAGATTGAGAGGCTGCAAAGAGCTGGTAGCTTAAGAAGTCGTTCTCGTGTGCTGTGTAAGTGATGGTCATGGTGTAAGAATTTTGCTGCCGTTTTTGCCTTAACTTTTGAATCAATGTGATTGTGGCACTAGGTACATCGAATTTATATCAATCAGGAATTTCTAGAAACTACATTTTTTTCACAACAATTATCTATAATAACATGGAGCCGCATATACCTCCACCTATCACGAAGTAAATAGCAGCGCCAATAAGTAATTTCTTTGCATTGTCAGGTCGTGATTTAAGCCGAGCTAAACCAAGTAGCAACATAATTATTGCAGGCAAATGGCAAACAAGGTAAACGATAAGAATTATTATTGCGTATTCATTCATTGATTCTTAAATTATATAGTCTGTGTTCGTAGTTTTTCTAAATAATCTTTCTTCTCATCTCGGTAAAAGAGATTCATTGTTTCAAACGGAATAATTTTATTGTCTTTACTAACGATATGCACGCATGACTTTTTGATGGCTCGTACATCAAAGTTATGTGCATCTATGAATTGCATAATGATAATTCTAAATAAATTGTCGTATTTAAGGGTAGGCGCTTTGACGAATGGCAGGCAACAAAGCAAACTATGCAGTTTAGACGATGCTTTATCTGTAGATGTGCCAGTACTAAAGATTTCAAACATTTTTTGATGCAATGCTTGGTCTTGCTCGTACACTATTGTGTTCTTGCTATTGTCAAGTAAGTCACTGGGGTTAATATATCTTGTTAGTGGTATTTTATTGCCAGCCAACTTCAATACATAGCCCATCACCAAAGCGTCTGGGTTGCATGGCACTGGAATTAGGTCGTCAGCATTAAATATGCTTGTTTGCTCTAGTATTTTTCTTCTTACTTCTGTAAGCGTAATTCTATCAGTAGCGTGGTTAAAATTAGTAAGCCGGCCTGCGATTTGCGTAGGTTGAAAGGTTACACCTCGGACGCATTGTTGGTCTAAGCCAAAATCAACAATCTTCCCAATCTCGTTATCGTTTAAGCCCTTTTGAACGGTAACCACTAATGTTGTTGATAGATTGAGTTTATTCAAATGCGCTAATGCTTTTTCGCGAATACTCTTTAGGTTTGCTCCCCGTAGCGACATCAATGCATCCTCTTTAAAGGAATCGAATTGTAAATAGATTTCAAAGTCGGGCGAGTAGCTTTTGAGGCGCTTGGCAAATTCAAAATCTTTAGCAATAACGATGCCATTGGTGTTTACCATAATATGCTTGATGGGCAGCGTCTTTGCGTAATCGAGTATTTCAAAAAAGTCGGGATGCAGCGTGGGTTCGCCACCACTAATTTGAATCACATCTGGTTCTTTTTCGTTTTCAACAACGAGGTCTAGCATGGTTTTCACTTCCGCTAGGGTACGATGTCTACCATACGTTGGCGAGGAACCTGCATAGCACGTCGGACATGTAAGATTGCACCTGTCTGTAATTTCGATAATGGTAAGGCACGAATGCTGCTCGTGGTCTGGGCATAAGCCACAATCGTAGGGGCAACCGTAGTGCGTATTCGTGTTGAATTTATAAGGAGTTTCAGAAGGCTTGTTGTAATTTCTTAGATTCTCGTAATAGGCAATGTCGTCAGCGATTAACACTTTACTGCGACCATGTTCTGGGCATCTTTTTAGCATATAGACCTTATCACCCTCGAAGACGATTTTAGCATCTATTCTCTTTAGACATTCAGGACACAAGCTTAATGTGTAGTCGTAATAAGTATAATTTCTAGTAGGCATTTGTAAGCATTTTTTTTATTGTTGATGTATAGTAAGCCAGACATGTAATGCATAACCATTGAATACTACTTAGTCCCAAAAAGTAAAATACATTGGGCTTGATAAATTCAATGATGAAGCGAAACGCAAAGTAGAGTAGCATAAATATTTTGAACTGTAGTCCGTTCTCTCTTTTTGTATAATTTGTAATACTTTTTAGAAAAAAGAATAGAAAAGCTAGATAAATTATCTCGTATAGCGTAATTGGGTGCCGTAGTTTGCCGTCACCAAGATTCATTGCTGCAAAACACTGTGTTTCGCTGCCATAGGTAAATTCCTTAACGCCACTCAAAAAGCAACCAACTCTGCCGATGGCAATTCCTACTATAATTGGAAAAGTAAAAAGATCGCCAGAAGACTGACGTTCACCAATTATTTTTTTTGAGACCTCAACGCCGAGTAAGCCACCAAATAGGCCTCCCATGATAGACTTGGTATTAAGCAACGCAATAATATTTGCAAAATCTAAATCAATAAATGGGCTTTCTAAAAAACCAATAAATCTTGAACCGACAAATGCACCTACTATTGCACCAAGTATTATAGATAACCTATTGCGGTCTGAAATGTAATCTGAAGTGTTTTGGCGCAGCCTAGTATAATACCTAAAGGCAATAAAGAATGCCAAATATTCTAGTATCAGATGCACATTAACTTTTGTGCCAAGTATTATAGGTTCAAAAGGGATGGTCAAGAGATAGGTGCGTGAGAAGTTGAAGTGTTTAATTATAGCTTAGGCTAGCATCTGTGTCTGTTAATCATTTAGCTTAACATCTTGCGTATTCATACTAAAATGCAGAAGCTGCTTAATTGATTTTCAAAAATAATATTTTATGTTGGTCAAACCCGCTCGCGAATGTTAAAAGTTAGAGCTCGGTTTTTTCGTTTTATAGATGCAAAGAGTTATCAATACTGCCTTTTTGTTGATGTGCGACAATATCTTTTGCCGCGCGGTTTAGCTTTCCGATGATTAGCACTAGTAACTCTAGGAGCTGCTTACTATAGCGGTATCTGTTTTAGCAACAATCTGATTTCCCATCAATCCAGCAAATACACCCGCCACTTCTTTTCACTTAGTTTTTTGCAATCTGTATAACTCAAAGTAGTATCTATTAAATCTAGATTATTATACGCTACGTAATCCGCGTTGAGTCCAAATAGGAGTGGCTGATAAAAAGCGATTGTATAATTGTTAGGCAATTTTTGATAGTAGTAATCACCTATGCCAACGATACCAGTATTTACTTTGCCGATTTGTAGTTTTGTATAAACTTGTTCTAACGAATCAGGGTAGGAGCCTGTTAGCGCATAGTATTTATCGATGCTTTTAATTAGTGGTTCAGCATTGCTTATGGCAGTCTTTATGCTCATTTTTCTGAATAAGGGCTGTACATAGATGATGCTAACTACTAGCGACGCAGGTACAACGGTTAAGTAGATAGCTGCTTTTGAGAATCTTCTCTTTTTGGATTTTGTGAACTGATCAATGCACTCGAATGCAAGCACGATTATGCCCGGGATAAACAGCAGTATACTTAGTAAGCATAGCAAAAGAAAGATATCGCCAAAGCCATTTACAATTTCCGCGAGATTTGAGGGGCCAGGCAAAAATGCAATTGATGGTAATACTAGGCAAATTAATATGACTGCGACAAGGGTCTTCAATTATGGTTTTTTTCTATTACAAAAAATTGTCTTGACGAACTATTGAAGGCTAATACACCTTTACATTTGACAGTAGGGACTTGATTTGAAACGTAGACAGAAAACTGTCTTGTAGTTTTCAACGCTGGCAGTATACAGGCTTACTATTGAACTACACTCAAACATACAGCCAAGCCTCCCACACCTACTTTTCCTTATGCAGCGTATTCATGTCGCCGTCTTTACCTAGTGCTTTCAAATCGGCACCAAGCACTGATAAGGCATTCTCGCCTACACTTACAGCAATTACTTCGCCAGTGCCAGGATGGTTGGCGCCAAGTAGTTTTATAATTTGGCCAGCTTTGTCCCAAGTAAATGTACCTACATACTCTTTTTGTAAAGTTTCCTTCGCGTCACCGTTGGGTTGATCTACTAGTGCCATTACTTTTACGGCGTAGGTCCAATCTTTGTTTAAGGTTAAACGCAAGCGAGCAATACCGTTATCTTTATTGGCCACCGCACCTACGTAGTTACCTGGCCAGTCTAATGAAGTAGCAGCACAGTCACCAGAAAATACATGGCCGTTTTTTAGTATCGGTTCTTCGCTAGCTGGGGTTGCGGTAGCTTGTTCTTGCTTTGCAGGTTCGCTAGTTGTTGACGCTTTAGCGTCTGTTTTGTTGTCACAGCTTGTAGCTGCAATTGCAATTGTAAATGCTAAAAGTGTGCCTAATTTCATTGTGCGTAGTCGTTGAATTTTGTAAGTCTGTTTATTTTTTTTGCCTTAATGCAACAGAGCCAAAGATAGGCTTTTAATATGCATCAAAGCTTTTTCAAAGTTATGTACGAGTGAGTAATGTCGTTGAGGTTTTATTACAATATTAACGATGTCTGCAGATTTGCCGTGACGCGAAATTTCCCTACAAAGTACTCTGAAGGTAGATTATTTAGGTTGAACTACTTGAAAGTTTTAACCCGTTTCGAATTCGATAAGCTGTAACTTATGTGCTGTTTGTCAGCCAATTCTAAATATTAATTCCGCCTTCTACAAACAAGTCATGCACATGTTTAATGCCTTACCTCAAACTTTACTGCCTTGTGATTTACAATTGCAAAGTATATGCCATTGGCTAGAGCAGATACATCTAACACAACTTCGCGCTGTGATTGCGACTTAATATTTGCTTTTGCTCTCGTGCCAATTGAAGTGTAAATACCAAACACAGCTATTGCATCAGTACTCTTGATGCTTACTTGATTACTGCTCGGGTTTGGTAAAATGCTAATGCCTTCTGCTGCGCCATTGTTGGCTAGACCCAGTGGAATAAACAAGCTACACGCAGATGTATCTCTACAATCGCCATTGCCTTGTATGATAGCATATTCGCCAGCGGTAGTAGGAGAGTAGGCGCTACTGATGGCAGTATGAATGATTGTAAGAGGATTGCACTGTATCCATTGGTAAATGCTGCTAGCTGAATTGGCAACTAAGGTATTGCCGTTAATCGTGTAGCCAGCTGAAGGCGTACTATTTACGGTGATATTAAGTTGCAAAATACTATCGCAGCCTACACCATTTACAAGCGTATCATAATAGGTGCCTGTACTAGTAAATGTTTGCTGATTATACACCACAGCGTCGCAATTTGACAATGCTAGTGTATTACTGCTTGTAGGCTTTACAGTAAGGCTAAGCGTTACAACACTATCACAACCTTGTGAGCTACTGAGCGTATCTACAAAAGTACCGGAGTTGGCATAAGTATTGCCGTTAAAAGTATAGGGGCCGCAATTTACAACGCTCATGGTTGAAGGTGGTGTGCTTATAATTGTAACCTGATACGTTACATTGCTGTCGCAATTACTTGAACTTGGATACGTAAAACTGTAATTGCCGTTTTGGCTAATATTAGTACCGTTGATAGACCCAGCGCCACATAAGCTTGTAGGTAAAATAGAATTTACAGCGTTGTTACAAGGATTAAGTTTAAGTACAAAGCAATCGTAGCTAGGGCCAGCATTTTGCCAAGCACTGCCCTGGTTTAAGCTGAAGTCTACATTTTTACTAAAAATGCCACAGGCATACAAGTCGTTGTTGCGCGTGAGAACCATATCATTGATAGGCATATTAGCAGTGCTGCTGTCTATTTCTTTAGCAACAACAAAATTGCCTAAAGAGTCTAGCATTACAAATCCATAGCTGCTAATGCCGTTAACGTAGAAGGCATTAGTGGTCGACGGGTCGCAATCATATTGGCTAAAAAAGGTCCTGGTAAAAATAATGTTGCGATTTTTGTCCACTGCAATACGTCTATTGTAGTCTTGTATATTAATTTCATCAGGCGGAAATTCTTTGTGCCAAACATAGCTACCGCTGCCATTCATTTTTATCACAAATTGTGAACCTAGTGTTGGTACTATAGTATTAGTGCCTGGATCAATATCTTGAAGGTTACTGGAGCCAGAAAGCATAAAGATATTGTTACTAGAATCAAATGCTACATGGCTAATAACGTTGAAGTGATTTGTGATGAATAAATTAGAATTCCAGCCATTCGCAAACACAAATTGTCCATTATTTGTCCATTTGCATAAGTAAGAAGTTGCAAAGCCCGATTGCGTAGCAAGATTAAACACGCCTGTACCCGCATCAAAATCGATACCCGTAGAACCAGAAGGAATTGTGCCTGAATATACAAGGTCATTATTATAATCTATTTCTAAAACATAAGGTGAACCGCCACTTGCCTTTACCCAAATTAAATTGCCTAAGGCATCGTATTTTGCCACAAAGCCATAATTTGATACAGCGCTTAAGCTAGTGTCAACCGCTGCTGCTGGGTCAAAATCTAATTTAGCGTACGAGCCGCAAGTAAAAATATTGCCGCTATAGTCGCTGGTAATTTTATAAAACTGGAAAATGCCCACTGCATAGTTTTCGAAGTTCTTTACAAATACTAAGTTGCCAGCATTATTATACTTGGCGAGAAAGCCATTGGTTCTGCCAGGTAGCGCAGTTAAAGTAGATAAATTAGTGCTAGGGTCTACATCTACCGTTCCTGTATATCTGCCTACAATAAATTGATTGCCAGATGCATCAACATGCATATCATCGATTTTCAAATGCTCAAAATGCAAGCTGTAAACATAGTTGCCATTTGCATCTAATTTTTGGATAAAGGAATTTGCTGTTGCTGCATCACCCTTGACGTCTACATTAGCACTTGGGTCTAAGTCTGTACTATAAGAAAAAGTGCCGCTGCTATATGCATTGCCTAAACTATCTGTGCCCATAAATTTTACATTTTCTATTGGGGCAACTTCAGCAGCCACAAAACCATTTACTGGTAAGTTATTGCCCAAGTAATTTACCTTGCCTGTTCTGTATCCAAGGAAACTGCCATTGGTGCGATCGGCCGCTGCGGCTCCAGCAGCATAAGCATTTGCGCCGCTTCTGCATAGTGCGTTAATACTACCATCATAAACTGCATTACCGTCACTTAAAAAGGGCGTTAACCTGCCTGCCCAGTCGTAAGTACCAGAGGCCGAATAGTAGGCTACAAAGCCACCTGAGTAAGTCAAAACATTATTAGCACTACCTGGGTTAAAATCTGTGCCTAGTTCGTAATGGCCACCCACAACAATTTTATTGCCTGGCATGGTTATTACATCTTTAGCCTCTGTGTTTAGTGTATTGCCAATGCGAAAGCCAAAGGTTAAGGTACCAGTAGAAGCATACTTTGCTACAAATGCATCTTTGTTACCATTAGAAGTAAGATTTGTAGTGGTAAGAAGTGATGGATCTACATCGATTGTGCCTTCAAAGGTGCCAACAACAATGGTATTATTTAAACTATCTATGGTAATACCTGATACATTTTCGTTGTTAGTGCCTTCTATCGTAAAGTGGCTAATGAAGTCGCCAGTACTATCAAGTTTTACCACAAAAGCATCGGCGCCACCAACTGCATTACCGCCAATTAATCCTGGACCGTAATCAAAGTCTACAGTTTGCTCATAATAGCCACCGCAATAAATCGCATTGTTTTTGAGAAATAGTGCTTGGGCTTCGTCATTACCGCTGCCGCCAATCACATTCAACCAATTGTAAGTGCCGCTATTGCTGATGCTTAAAATGAAAAGATCTTTTGCCCCATTGGTTGCTTTGTTGATAACACCAGCACCAGGGTCAAAATCGGCCGTATTTTCAAAACTACCAGCAATAATAATTTCACCGTTATTATTCACACGAATTTTGTTGGCAACATCATCGCCAATACCGCCTATTGTTTTTGCCCAAATAAAATTACCAAGTGTGTCCAGCTTTAGGATAAAAATATCGGTACCACCTGTAGCAGTCAGTACGCTAACATTGCTGCTCGGGTCAAAATCTACGCTTCCCTTATATGTACCAACACAATACAGGTTGCCTTGCAAATCCGTAGCTATATCATTGCCAGTTTCATCATCTGTGCCGCCAATAATGTGATGCCATAGTATGGTATCTTTTTGCTTAGTAATGAGAATGTCTTTGCTGTTGTTATTCGTTTTGCGATACAGCGTTGAATTGCCGCTGTTTGCAAAGTATACATTTTTGCTAACGGTGCCAATGGTATAACTATTAAGGCCTTGTGCACATACGCCGTTTGCAGAACTGGAGCCTGGCATGTCGGAGTTGACAGTTGTATGCCAGTCGTAAACTAAACTTTGTCCCTTAGCAAGATTGCAAATTGTTGCAATTAAAAAGCAGAGTACTATTTTTTTCATAATTCGATTGTGTTTTACCTGACACTAATAGCACACGCAAGTATGTTGTAAGAATCAAGCAATAGAATAGCTCAAAAGTATTGCTTTTTATTAAAAGAAAATGGTAAAGATTGTAAAATTTCCATAGCACAAAAATCAATGTATCATATGCGCTTTGCCTAAAAGGACAAAACAATAGTGCCAATTGCCATGCAATAGCGCGTAGCTCTATACTTTGCGATATTGTGCTTTGTGCGTTTACATCGTCGTTCACACGTTTTGACTTTTGGACAACAGTGTAATACTGTGTTTTAATGGAACCGCAAGTTCAAATTTTTACCGAGATTTGCCTCATGAGAGGATTTGTATTAGTTGCGTTATTTGTTGCTATCGCAAGCCAAACTTTTGGTCAATCGACCAAGGAAGCCCAGAAAGCGTTTGTTGATAAAACTAAATTTAGTTCTTATGCTGGCATTGGAAGCTTTATTGGATTCGCTAGAGGTATCAATGCAATCTATGGCATTGATAAGCATGTGCTAAAGAATAGAAAACTTTTACTCGGCGGAGGCGCTCGTGTATCATTAATTAACACTAAAAATTCGCTATTTCTTACAGCGCCGGCTAAGTATACGAGTAACAATAATACCATTGATAGCGTAAAACTTGCTGCAGGTAGCCATATGAGTGCAAACCTTTTTGTAAGTATTGCTTATAACATTATTCCCAAGTTGCAAGTTGGTTTTAATATCGAAGCCATTGGCATAAGCTTGGGTAACTTGCGTACTGGCTATTTTGTAGATAGCGGATATGCGCTTTCCCTCGTGCACCCTGCAAAGCCAACACTTGTAAATGCGTTGCTCGTAGGCGATAATGATAGAGGGAGTTTGGTAAGTAATTTTTATTTACAATATAGCATTGCACCGAAATTTGGTTTGCGCGTAGGGCAGGGCTTTCAGTTTAGTGAATACACTACAACAGGCAATGCACAGGTGATTAGTCCAGGTGTTTATAATAATAGGTTTAGAAACAAAGCACTTGGCCTCACGATTGGGTTGCAGTATCAGTTTTAATAGCCCGATCGCAAGTACATCGTAATGCAGGGTTACATACACTGTTCAGTTGCTCTAATGACGATACAGCGTTGATCAGGATTAGTAGCTTGAAGCTTATCGCTTCACCTGCACACCAACACCCTTTACAGTAACTTGCTTACGTTGGTAGTTTATAATCAGTAAGGGAATGGTAAGCTTCTTGCTTTTACGCATCGGTAGTATAAGAGCATCTGCGCCCTCGCAACTTTCAACAGCATCAAAGTATGCATTTTCGTATAGCTCTGCATCGGTTTTTGTTTTGCCTAATGGAATAAACAAGAAATATACTTTATTGGTAGTAGCTGTGCCCTTAGTGCTTTTAAGAACAGTGTACTCTGAATACTTAAGTGGTTCTACTTGGCTAGAGGCATCGCTTACTGTTACATTGCTCTGCACATTTGTTTTGCGCACGCTTGGCATTGTAAGTCCGCAGCTTTGCAGCAATAAAATCAAAACGAATAGGCCTAGTACACCTTTAACATTGCTTGTTGTAACTGTCATACTGTAAATGTATAAGACAATGCGCTATCAAAAAAATAGTCTAGTGTTTTTTTGTTGCTAATTGATGAGCAGCGCTAGTTTTATATAACGCGCTGTTGCTTGTGGTCTCTTTGGCAATGCTATACGAGCTGTACTAGTCATTACTACTAGCTTCTAGGTGCAAACGGCGACTGCCATTTTTTTTGAGCCATAATATCTTTGACTTCCTCATAGGATAGGGGATAGAAATTATGGCAATCCACACCTACATCAATTGATAAAGAAGTTTCGTCGTCTGCCAACTCGCCATGCGAATGCCCGTATAGATGCCATGTGCCATAGTGACTAGCATTCCACACTTTCATTGCATAGTGAAGCAGAACGATAAATCTTTCTCCCTTATGCGCATCGCTATCGGCAACCGTTAACTCGTGGTAGTCTTTTATCCATTCAAAACAGTCCGGACAGTCTAAAGCTGCAGATTCGTGGTTGCCTGCAATTAAACAAATTTTTCCATTGAGCTGTGCTCGAACTTGTCGAAGCTTACCTGCAGACATTAATGCAAAGTCGCCTAGGTGATAAACGATATCGTCTGCTTTAACCTTTTCGTTCCAGCGCTTAATCATTTCCGCATTCATTTCGTCGGTATCTGCGAAAGGTCTTTTAGAAAAGGCGATAATATTTTTGTGACCAAAATGGTGGTCTGATGTAAACCAAATTTTATTTGTGTCCATGATGTAAGTTTTTTAATTGGCAAATTTAATGCTGTTTGTTTTAGTTTTTACTGATATGCCAAATTTGTTTTCGCTTGTTGCAAGTGCAGATCATTCTGATACAATTAGTGCGCTTGTGCTTTGTGTATTATAATTTGTTTTATCAGATCGAGTGGTAGTGGTTCGTGATGCACAAAATGCAAAGTGTCTTTTATGTTTTTTGCTTTGTATGCTGACAGACATTCTTCAAGAAGTGGCAAGTTGTATATAGGATAGAAGCCAATATACTTTTTGTAAGCAGCAAAGTAGAGAAAATGTTTACCTACCTTAAATGCTGGCATATTATAGCGAATACATTCTTCTGTATCTGGCAGAAGCTCAAAAAAGAGCTGCCTAATTGCATGTAGTCTTTCTTGAATTAGTGGTTCAAATTGCAGTATGTATGTTTCTACCTGTGTCACTAGTATTGCAATGCAAATTTAGGTACATTGGCTTTACGCTTGCTTATTATTAAGTATCCACCACAGTATTTTTGCCGAATTGTATGCATCGCTAACGCCTCTGTGATGTGTGCCATCTAGTGGTATGTTTAGATGCTTCAAAGCTCTTTTCATGCCAAGCCCTTTTTTGATATTGATGGCTTGCGAGAGGAGCACTTTAATGTTGATATGCTCATCTGCCATGCAATAGTCAATCTCTTGCTTAGCGCATTGCTCGCGTAAGAAATGGTGATCGTATGCGCCATAGCTTGCCCAAGTGAGTTGCGTCGCATGATATTCATCCTTTAGTGTGTGCATAGCTTCTGCGAGCGATACGCCTTCTGCAGCTACAAGTTCTGGCGTGATGCTTGTAAGGTTGGTGCAGAATGTCGAAATGCTAGAGTGTACAGGCTTCACGAGAATGCCACGTTGGCCTGCAATGCTGCCAGTGCTTGTGTCTAAAATACAAATGCCAATTTCGATAATTTCACTGTGTAGTTTTTGATAGGGACCATCTTCTTCCCAACATGTTGCTTCTAAGTCAACAACGAGTATTTTGTTTGTCATATTTTTTTGAGGTTTAAATTTTTAATGTAAAGCAATGCCAGCCCCATTTTTAATTGGGTAGTAGCTTATGTATGCCATGGGGTAGTGGCACGCGTAGTAATGTGTTAATGTGGCTTGATGATGTATGCTCACAAGCCTATGAGTTCTGTATATTTTTTATTGTTCTTCTAAAATTGATTCTCCTTTCGATGCGTCGCCAGAAGTCCATTGCCAATTTTCATGGAGTCGTAGTTTGCCAGTGTCAAGTAGCTCTGGCTTTGAGTGACAAATACCGGTCATTAGTTCGCCTTTGTTATTCACCTGCTGATAGCGCATGTCTATATTGCCAGTATTGTCAACTAATCCAATCAGCTGGCCGTATATGATACTTCCGCCAGCATAAGTGCCAGATAGCATATTGCCTACTTGTTTATAATGAAAAATAGTTTCACTACTAGTTTCGCCGTTTTGGGTATTGCTTATGGGTTTAAATATTTTGTCGTTGTAATTCATTCAATGAGTTTACTGCTAGGGTTGAGCAGGATTTCTTTTTTGAGTCTAATAAGTGGACTGCAAGGATTAAGTAAGTTTCTTGTGCAAAGATATAACTCAATTAGAATTAAGAGTCAAGTATATTGCTTAATAAATTGTAAATGCGAAATAGCTCGTTTCTATTGCATGCTTGTTCTAGTATCGTGTTCTTTGTAAAAATAGATAGACTACTACCTTTACTAAAATGTACTTTAGTGCATGAACGATAATTTGTAGAGACTGTTTATTAGTAAGTGCTTATAACGTACAATAACTAAATATGTAGGCGGGCGAAGCAAACTAAACTTATTGATCAAAAGCCATTTGTCTTTTATTTAGATATAATATTTTGGCATCTTGGCTTTTCAGATAAAAGTCGGTAGTAGCTATTTTTCTCCCAAAAGATTTTGAACTTATAGTGGTGTCGTTTGTTTTGATTTTGATAAAGCAATTTGCTGCGGCGGTTTCTTGCTGCGCAGTTCTTTTGGTTTTGCTTTTTATAATTAGTATAGCGCCCGGTTGCAGAACAGCAGGAGAGAAATTAATACCCGTACCACTTCTTGGATAAATAAATAGCGATATGGGCTTAAATTTTCCGCTGCTATGTTTACCGTAGTCCTGCCCTACTAAACGATTATCTAACTTCTTTAGCCGCAATGTATCCTTAGTTAAGTTTGCAATAAAGTAATACTCAACAGAATCGCGAATGATAGCACTGTACTTCTCTGCACAATAGAGACTAAGCTTGAGGCTATTCCCATTTGTTTCGATTCGCTCAAAAATTAGTTTATTTTCAATTGGCAGTTTAGCATCTATTATTGTATCGATATATAAGTGACTGCCTTTAATAGTTCCGCTATCATTGATAAGCATGCTTTGGGCGGAGCTGCTGTAGCTGTTTAGCATTAAAACCAACGCGAAAATTATTTTGATACTTCTTGGCACGCAACAGACTATTGATATGCTTTTAGCGCAAACGAATAATATGTCAAAACATAGGATTCTTACTCGCATGATAGGAGCATTAACTTAATTTACTCTTTAGTGATGCTTATTATTTGCTGTTCGATGCTTACAAGATAAATGCCTTGCTGTAAGTTTGATAAGTCTATACTTGTCTCCTTACTTGTAAGAAGTCCTCTTGTGAGTACTTTGCCTGTTATGTCGCATATTACGAACGGAATATCCTCGTCAAACTGATGTCGAATAGTAAAAATACCTTTTGTTGGATTTGGGAATACTGTAAATGCTTTGTTGCTCGCACTCGCAATCATGCCGAGGTCTTGTGGGCTCATTTTATGGATGAAAATATCGCTAAATCCACTCGCTGTGAGGTTAAGCATATTTGCCTGCGGATCAAAATCAACAGTGCTTGCGAAATAACCTGTTGTATAAATATTGCCTAGGTTGTCAGTGGTGATAGATCCTCCGATGTCATTTTTGTCGCCTCCCAATTGAACAGCCCAAACAAAATTGCCACTTGCATCCAATTTGGATATAAAGATATCGTGAGCACCTAGTGAAGTGTAATTAAAGATCGCTGCTCCGGGGTCAAAATCTGCAGTGCCATTAAACATGCCAACTGAATAGACGTTGTCGTAAGCATCGCACGCAATAGAAATTGCAGCATCATAATCAGGCCCACCCATATGTCTTGCCCATATAAAATTTCCAGCAGCATCTAGTTTTACAATTGCAATATCAGCACTGCCATTTGATGTAAGATTATTTGTATCTATGCCAGGATCAAAATCGGCTATGCCTGTAAAACTTCCTGCAACATATACATGTCCATTCTTGGACGTCTTAATGGATTCTACAAAATTGTTATTTGTTCCTACAAATTGTTTTGCCCATATAAAATTTCCTGCGGCATCAAATTTTGCTGCAAAGACATCTTGAAACCCAGAAGTTGTCAGATTGTAAGTGCCTGAGCCTGGATCAAAATCGACTGTGCCCTTAAAACCTCCAGTTGCGTAAATATTGGCGGATGTATCGCAAGCAATTGATACGACTTGCTCGGTGTTTGTTCCGCCCAGGTGTTTTGCCCACAAGAAATTACCCGATGCGTCTAGTTTTACAATAAAAGCATCCGTGTTCCCAAGTGCGGTAAGGTTATATGAATTAGTGCCAGGATCAAAGTCGCAAGTGCTTGCAAAATGTCCAGCGCCATATACGTTGCCTACTGCATCTAAGGCAATTGAGTATCCACGGTCATAGCCTGCTCCTCCTAGTTGTTTTACCCAAATAAAATTTCCGTTTGCATCAAGCTTTATAATTGCAATATCATGATCGCCGCTTGAACTAAGATTGGCAGTACCTGCGCCTGGGTCAAAATCAACTGTGCCTTGAAAGTCGCAAATTGCATGTATATTTCCAGAAGCATCAGTTACGATACCACTGCCATAATCGTAGCCAGTGCCGCCTAGTTGTTTTGCCCATAGGAAATTGCCTGATGCATCAAATTTTGCAATAAAAATATCGTCGCCTCCTGTAGTAGAAAAGCTAACCACAGCTGCACTTGGGTCAAAATCTACTGTGCCGGCAAAGTAACCTATGACGTAGACATTGCCAACTGCATCAACTGTAATGGATCTTGCTTCATCATACATGGCGCCTCCAATTCGCTTTGCCCACGCAAGATTTTGCGCTTCAGCTGTTTGGGTCATAGCCACAAATAATAGGCTTGCGAAGATTGCTTTGACTTTCATATGATGTTTAGTGTTAAAGATAATAAATGCGTAGTACGTGTAAATGCAATTTGTAATGCTCATGCGAAAAGGATTTATCTAAATTACTGTTTTGCTATTTTAATAATTTGTTGGTTAATTTTTAGAAGATAAATACCATTGTGGTATTTTGATAAGTCAAGCTTCGTCTCTTTGCTAGCAAGCTGACCGGTAGTGAGTAGTTTACCTGCAATGTCATAGATTGCAAATGGGATGTTTCCGTTAAGTTGTTGTGTGATTATGAGGCCGCCATTTGTAGGATTAGGGAAAGCAGAAAACCTAAAGGGCGCATTGGTTTTTGTCATTGCCGTAGGTGTCTGGCTCATTTTATGAATAAAGATATCGCCATCGCCAGCTGAGCTCAAATTGAAGGTGCCGGCGCTTGGGTCAAAATCGCTTGTGTTAGAAAAGGTGCCAGTGGTGTATATGTTATAGTTGGTATCAATTGTGATGCTCTGTCCTGTTCCTAACCCTAATTGTCCTGCCCACATAAATTTACCGCTTGGGTCAAGTTTAGAAATAAAGATATTAGCGCCAGCTGAGGCATCAAGGTTGAAGCTACTGCTATCTGGGTCAAAATCTACAGTGCCGTTGAATTGCCCAGTGGTATAAACATTGCCAGAGGCGTCAGTACTTATTGCGTAAGCAATATCGCTCGAAGTACTTCCTATTTTCTTTGCCCATACAAAGTTACCTTGGGCATCTAACTTTGAAATAAAAATGTCTGATTCGCCTTCAGAAGTTAGGTAGTGGGTGCCACCACCGGGTCTAAAATCTGCGATGCCTCTAAATGCTCCGGTGGTATAAACATTGCCTGAATTATCAATAGCAATCGAGTTCCCGTAATCAATATTAAAATCGCCAAATTGTTTTGCCCATAAGAAATTGCCTAAAGAATCAAATTTTGAAATAAAGATATCTTCATTGCCAGGCGATACTAAGTTGTACATAGTTGCACTAGGGTCAAAGTCGCATGTGCCTTGAAAACGACCAGTAACATAAATATTGCCGTACGCGTCATTTGTGATGCACGTTCCCTCGTCGTCTGTGGCTTCACCAATTTTTGTTGCCCATTTAAAGTTACCTGATGGATCAAGTTTGGAAATAAAAATATCGTGATATCCAAAGGCGTTTAAATTAAATGTTGCGATGCCAGGGTCAAAATCGGCTGTATTTTCAAAGAATCCTGTTGTTAACACATTTCCCCTAGTATCTGTTTTGATAGAAAGGCCTCTATCAAGGCCAGTGCCTCCTATTTGTCGTGCCCAAATCAATTCTCCCGTTGCATCTAACTTCAAAACAAAAATATCAGAACCGCCTGCAGAACTAAGGTTGAGGTTTCCAGCTCCCGGATCAAAATCGCAGGTGCCTTGAAAGCTGCCAGTGATGTAAATATTTCCAATATGGTCGCAACTAATACTACGAGACACATCGCCAGCGGCACCACCTAAACGTGTTGCCCACATAAAGCTGCCTAATGCATCTGTTTTAGAAATAAAAATGTCGGCATCTCCTGCCGAGGTCAAAGCGAATGTGTTAGTGCTAGGATCAAAATCTGCTGTGCCATGAAAAACACCTGTTGTATAGATGTTACCATCAGTGTCGGTAGTTACGCAGTAGCCTTGATCGTTATTTACGCTGCCGATTTGCTTTGTCCACTCAAAATCTTGCGCTGCTAGTATTTGCGACATTGCTAAAAATGCAAGACTTAGTAGTAGGGATTTAATATTCATATTGCTACTATTATTAAGCTTCAGATTTTATTCATTGATACAAGTAGATTTCCCACACTGTAAATTTAAGCAAATTTATGATTTTATGATCGGCTTGTATAACAAATGCCGCTAAACCTGCAACACGCATCGTGCACAATGAATCTGTACTTTTTATTTGCGCGAAGCCATTAGTGGCATACGTACTATCAAGGATATAAGTTTGCGAACTTGCATCCACATACAATGCAATGCATGAAGCTAAAGCTAAAGTGATTATCCTACATACTTGCATCATGGCATCAAACGTAAATGTAGACTAAATACTTTGCCTAGGTTAGTAAATAGCTCGCTGCTAGCGCTGTTTGTATAGTGTTTATGCAGCATATATAATAAATGCCTGCAAACATTAAGCCTTGTGATTTACGCAGAGAGACTTACTAGCCGTTACGATGCTATTAAACAAATGTGGAATCCCTGCTTATAGTGTACTTTTTGACGACTACTTGTGCAACATGCAAAGTCTAAAAAGCAATTCGTTGTCCAGGCCACAGATTGCTCTTGCTTGTTTTGTATCTATGTTTAGTGCTTTCAACTGATGATAGAACTTACAAGTATTACGCAGTAGCATAGCATAGAAGGAAAAGTCTTTTTCTTCTATAGTAAGTTCGTCGTAGGGTGCTACGCTATTCTTTATTTCGCATTTAGTAATATAGTAGTATTGTTCATGATAAGGTTGTACGCTTTTTTTATAGTAGTCGCCATTTGTTATGGTGAAATGCTGCGCAGTTTCAATGGTAAGAATGGCATGAGTAATATGCAGCGGTTTTTTGAAATGCTCTAGTATGTTAATGTATTTTTCTTCTGCTTTACTATCTAATACTTTAGCAACAAGCAATTGCATGGCGGCGCTGTGTTCTTTATCGAGATATAAGAGCAATGACATCAATATTGAGAATTCGCAAGAAAAATGCTCGGGTTCTGAGGGGTTTTCTATGTATCCAATAATTGTAAGATTGGTATCGTCTGCTTCTATGTCAAACCAAATCTCAGTGATGTATATTTCATTGATTAAGCTATACTCGTCGTTAATGCTAACTTTCATTGCTTCGTTTATTGAATTTGTTGCTCCTGTAATTTTGATGGACGGCTTCGCTTGTTAGTTTCCTTAGCGTTTCAAATAGGCGCGCTTAGGGAGGCAAATCTAGGATTTAGTGTGATTTCAACTTGCTATAATGTCATTTATAATAGACAGATTATGCTTGGTATGTATTTGCAGAAATTTGATCGTTTGACCTTTCTTTAAATTGCCAAAGAATGGGTGATTAAAATATTTATTTGCATCAAGGCTCTCTAGTGTTTGCAACTTACGCTGTGTTTCTGTTAAATGATTGAACAAAGACTGCTCGCTGTAGACCTGCGGTACAACAACCTGCGGTGATTGTGCTTTGCCACGTGGAATTTTGTTCAAGGAAAAAACGAGAAGCCTTGCAATCTTAAACTTCCATTTGTAATTTTCTGGTGTTGATTTTTGTAATTGGTCAATGATAGCATTTATTGTCAGTAAGATATGCTCGATATGCCAGCCTACGTTGACATTAGAGATACCTGTATGATGTGCTGCTTGTTTGCTAATCGTCGTTTCGAGCGCGTTTAAGTAGTTTTCTAGTGTATTCACTTTTTTCTTTGTAATAATTTACTTCTTAGCTTTCTTCTTTTTTCTAGCATCTAGTTCTTTCAACTGCTTTAGCTCCTGTTCAAAAGAATTCGCGTTATCAGAAGAGAATATTTTGTCTGCAGCATGCTGAATAATGAAGTACATCGTAATGGTATTGCTGTCACTAAATTTTACTTGCAGTATATCTAGAAAATTGCCATGCTTGTCTTTTCCGGAGCCCATTGTGCCGATATCAGCTCCAATAAATTTATTTATATAGTCTTGGCCATCGGCTGGGCCTAGAGCAAAGGTTGGCGTTTCTTTTGTTTGTCCATTGCCGCTAAAGTACATAGCCTCAAATATTTTGTGTCCCTTGTACACATACAATTGTGCTTTGTCATTTTGATCTAACTTATGGTATGCATAGCCAATTTCAAAAAGTGCTTTAACACTTAGTGGATGTGTTTTTAGGAAACTTAAGCCCTTTTCTAACGCTTCTTGATATTTATGCTCTGCATTTAATTTATAAATTTCTCTCTCCGTGCTTAGATCTTCATACGGCTTATATTCCTTATTGGCTGTAAAGGCGATTAGAAGTGCCAACATTTCATAGTTGGTTAGAGCGCTATCATTTGATTCAAACCTTCGTACCAACTTATTATAGTAGAGACTGTCAGCTGCGTCGCTTGTTTTAGCAAGTATCGCTTTGAAGTCCCTTTGATAATCAAAAGTTTGTTGAGCAAAAGAGGTTAGGGTCGCGGACAATAGTAATATTGTTATGAGTCCTTTTATTATTCTGGTAACGGTATTTTTCACCTGAGCAAAGCTTTATTCAATGTATTATTAAGTAGCTAGTCTTTGATCCTCTAAAAGCACAGCCTCAGCATCTGAAGGATTCGCTACCTTGTCAAAAATAACAACTATTTGAGCAGTACCGCGTTTTGATGCATAGAATATGAGGACCATCAAAAACTTTCTGTTCTTATTGCCAAAATTTCCACCAAGGTCTCTTATCCTCTTTTATTAACATGGTTGAGTGCGCTTGATCGTTCACTTCATTCCATTTTTTAGTTTCAATTTCAGTTGTTCCATTATCGTCAAAAGTAATCCATTGGTTGAAAGCTGTATCCGCTTGGCCAAATTCAACGACACGGTCTTTGTGCATCATTACGCCAATGCCATGTTCTTCCTCCCAGTCGCAACCAAGTTCGTAGCCAATATAAGCGTAGCCATCTTTATCTGCAGGCATAACGTGTATGTTCGCAAGACCAATATATTGCTTGAAGTCTCCCAAATTTTTAATTTCAGGTATTGCATCTGCGTAGCAGTCTTGCAGTTCTGGCATTTGTTTTAGTAGCCCATCAAATAGCGCATCCCTTACCTTTACTGAGTGATCAACTAAGTATCTTATTGCATTGACTTGCTCTGCTGTACTAATCTTTACGTAGTCTACTTCTTTGCCGCTCACATAGCATTTAACCAAACCAGTGGAGGCTTCGTCTGTGTCTTTAGAATTATAAGGGCCTTGGCGGCTTTGAAAGCCTACCCAAGCACTTAAAAACAATTGACTTTCGTAGTCGTCAGCGATAATCGTGTTCGGTTGTAGCTCGAGAATATTGGTCATTGTTGATTGTATTAACATAATACTTTTGCTATGTCAAAAATAGTCGTTTAAAGTGTAAAGCAATTAATAGTACTGTAAATACCTCCGTATTGTGTACGATATTACCTCATTGGAATTATGCCACCCTCATAGAAAGGATATTGTTTATTGCTATCATCAAGCCTTAGCTGGAGCGCAATAAGCTGCTCTTTTATTTCATTGATTTCCGAAACTTTAATGTCTTTGAGGTTAAAAGCTTCAAGGTCTCCATTTTCTAAATAGCGCACTAACATGGCATTGGGTTTATTGCTGTAGTAGTTTTTTATTTCAGCTTCTTGTGTAGTGGTTATTTGTACGATGCTTTCCGACTTAGGGTCGTATTTTATGAGATAGTTTGTATTATTTGAAAAGTAGCTTACAGTACTTAGTTTACTTTTCGTCATATTAACTTGATAGGCTTCGCAAGTAAAGGCAATAGAGTCTTTTGATTGCCATATGCTAAATCCAAGGCTAAGAGATTGTGACTCAAAAGAAAATGGAAAATTACTGTAGTTGAGATAGTCGTCTCGCAGGCGGCTTTTATGTTCACAAGCCATACAGTAGTTTATATCTATACCACTTATAATTTGCTTGATGGTATCGCCATTGGTGATAGATAGTGTTTCAATTACTTTTTCTTTATCAGCTGAGTAAACAATTTTACCTGTCAGATACATTTTTGCGTATTGCTTTGTTTTCGCATTGCCGCTATAGCAATAGAAACCGTTTAGGTCTTCGCATTCAAAAAGCCTATAGTAGCAAGAAGTGCTGCTTGAGTCCGCGCAATAAATTTTAGCGCAACAAGCAGAGTCTAGCGTATGATTTAAGTTTAGATAATAGGAAGAGTCCGAATTAGTGTAACGCCACACACCACTCTTAACGCCATTCTTTATAAATCCAGTCCCTTTAATGACGAAGCTTGAACTGTCGTTGTTATAAAATAGTAGTTCCGTAGCGCTGCCACTAAATCTTGTACCAGCTTTATTATACAAGAAGCTTTTATCCAATACAACTTGGGTATCTATATAAGCCTTTACTTTACGTGTGCTTTTTATAAACCAAAATAGTTCGTTCTGCGATACGGTTTCCCTATGCCTTGGCACCTTGGTGATGGTGGTGGTTTGCTTTAGGTATATTTCTTGATTAGGGAATTGTGGTGCTTTGAGCAGAACGGTTGTGCTAAAGCAGAGAGAATTTGTAAATATAAGTATGGCAATCAATAGGAGTGACTTCATTGTGTAGCAAGTATATTTTCTTGAATCTAGTAACAAGTTTATTCTGTATTTAATAAGTGGAGATAATTCTGGTATAGATTTCCTTCGCAATGCCAAATGCTTGTGCTAAAAGTAGTAATAATATTTCAAGCGTTTAATGGTAAAAGTATTGCTACTTAAGATGTCAGTGGATTCTGTAATAGTAGACCACTTCAACAACTTTACAAATGAGTGTTTGCTTTGCATTTGTCAATAGAACTTTAATGATACTATTTCTAATAATTTACTTTATCGCATCTAGTTGCTTCTCTTCCAGAACTACTTTTGTAAAAAGTTGATCTTTGGTAGGCTACTATTCTGCTAAAGCTAGTTAATCATTGCAAATCAGGACTTTATTCGCTGCGAAATGCACCTTACCAATCATATTCTAGTTCCCTTTTTACAAAATCTTGGTTCTCCTGATTAAGTTTTATGTTAGATAACAGTGGTGTAAACAATTCGTTCGGATACTTTGTTAGCGCTACCAACAGATAAGTACACCATGTCTGGTACCTATCTTCGTCACTTATTTCTGTTGTACGCTTAAAAAGTTCATAGGTTGCTTTGCATGGATAGGTTGCTAGGGTTTGATACAGCATCATGTTACCAAAGTAGTCGTGTTCTGATGATTGCCATTTACGCTCAAATAAGGTGTAAAGTAAAGGATAGAAAGCTGTATCATGAAATTCCTTTGCGGCACGGAGTGCATAGGACTCAGT
Source organism: Bacteroidota bacterium (assembly GCA_046049675.1). Lineage (GTDB taxonomy): Bacteria > Bacteroidota > Bacteroidia > Chitinophagales > Chitinophagaceae > CAIXQW01. The sequence goes on from JBJORA010000056.1 coordinate 63,497, forward strand.
GTATCTACCGTCAAAAAGACTTTTGATGATGTCAATATCACCGGGTTTTTTGTAGCGTGCCAATGCTAAGGCTGCTGCTGGGTTCTTTTCTTTCGTTGCAATTTCCCTTATGCGGTCATAATTCTCAGGTTTAGGAGCGATTTTGCTGAGTAGCATATCTTTTGCCCTAACAGTAATGCCCTTTTGGAATAATAATATGCTATCTAGTATTGTCCATTGCGTATCACTAAGAATAGATCGTCTATGATCACCAACTACATCCATAAAATAGTCAGCAACACTTTCTTCGGTTATTAAGCAGCCGCCAATAGTTACAACATGTTTATGATCGGTTAAGTGCTTTAGCAATATCGGAAACACATTCGCGTTTGGTCGCTTGGCTAGTCCCTTAAATGCATAGCACCTTAATTCCGGATGAACGTGATCGGTTAGCAATTCAAGGTCTTTGTCGGTTGCAACTTGCCACAATTGCTTGCTTGAATCCTCTGCAGTTAATGGTTCTGCTTTAAAGTTGCAGCTGGCACATTCTATTCCTTTATGCTTTCCAATACCTCTAAGGATTTTCTTTGTACTTTTTGAAAGATTTTGTGTATAGCATCCTGTCGCTAATACAGTAAGCACTATTGTTAAACAACATTTTGATATTAAGTGGCTGTACATTAGTTTGTGAAGTTATTTATAAGGTTCAAGAGGAATTTTACCTCAAAAGCAAATAGCTAGCTAGAAGCCAAAACAACTAGTGCCAATATTTCATGCCAATGGCATTGAGTTTACTAATGTCTTCTTGCTTTATGTCTGTCAATGCAATTTTTCTAAGCGTGATTTTGCCTGTGTGCTTAGTGGTTTCCATTTTATCGGTGTCATGGTTGTATTGGTCTAGCTTTACTTCCCATTGGTTGGTAATAGTATTTATGCTAGTACTGACACTTCCCGACACCCATTTGTTAAAGTCGTCGTAGCCTATGAGCTCTATTTTCTTAGTTTGTTTATTGTAGCGAAATTTATAAGTCCAGCTGTAGGCACCACTGCCGCTGTTGTATCCTCTTATTTTTAGAATATTATTCTGAAAGCTCAATTCAGACAGCAAATCAAAGCCTAGAAGTTCATAAGGAATGCTGTATTGCTTTTTATCTATGCTTAGCTTAAGGCTTTCTGTGCCGGCTGTGATAATATCTATTTGGCCATTGCCATTAATATCTGCTTTTATTGGGTCTATCACTGTATTGTCTTGTGCAAAAAGCGAAAGCATATTGAGCATGCAAGCGAGTACTAGAATATATTTTTTCATTTGCTTAATACTTTGTGTTTTGTAATTTACAACTAGTGTGTGTTTCATTAATTTACAAAAACGATTTTGCAAAAGTAGTGTAGTCTGATTTATCAAGAGCATTTTAGAAAGGCGGAATGCACGTTTATTTTAACATTCTTTACTTTCTATCGTCTTGCCATATCAATTGCTCGCCCGTTCTAGTTGTAAAGAAGTCGCTGCACCTACCGTCGCCACCACCTGCAATCCCGCCATCAGGATTACAAATGAAATTGCAGTCGCTGTCAAACAATTGACTTGGAATATCGCAGCACATTGGTGGTATATAGTAGACTGTTTGCCCTTGGTAGCTATAACGCCATACGCTCCGTGGTGGGTTTGTAACAGGGTCGGCCTTCATTCGTCTAATCTTTTTTGTAATGCAATAAGGCGTGCCTTCGGGTACATTGATTTTTTCGCAACTTGTGAATGTGGCAAGTGAGAGTAGCGCTACTATTACTAAGGCAGCTGTGTTTCTTATCTTCATTTTCTATAAACGCTTGCAGCAATAGCTTAGGCGCATTGTTGCAAAGGATAATTTGCGCGGAATGCTAGTGCTAGAATTTGCTTACACAAATTTAGTGCAAAGCTCCGATAACTAAAAAAAAAGGCACATCAATTCCTTGCCAATTTTAACAGATGCTTACTCATTTCTGTTGTCTTCCTAGCTTTTCTATTTTGTTCAACCAATTTTGTCTATGCAGCCACGAAAGTACAAAGTACTATTGTTATTTCTAACAGCTCTTATTCAATCACCACTTTACCTTGAAACCAATCATTGCCATCACTAATTTTCACGTAGTACAATCCTTTTGGTAAATTTGTAAGATCTATTTCTTGCATATGTGCATTGTCTTGCGGCAGCTTCCTCAACACAAGTGCGCCATGCAAATTATACACCTCAATGGCTTGAATAGTTTGCTTTGTTGTGATAGTAAAAAGGCCATTGCTAGGGTTAGGATAAATTGTAGTGTAGTTTGTACTTTCTATAACAGGATTGGCAAGCAAATAATTTTCCTCTAGCACAACGTCGCCACAACTTGTACCAATGACCACTTTATGATCTTTTGAAATTGAAATACAAGTGGCTGGTGCATAGGCAGGGTAGCTGCCATCTAAGAGCCAAGTTTCTCCGGCGTCCTTACTTACGAATGGTTGGTCTAGTTCATACCCAACAATGTACCCAAAAGTACTCTGATCAAAAACTATATCTCTGCAACCTACGCTTAGGCCAGTTACTGGCAATTGCTTTAAGTCCCATGTATTGCCGCCATTGAGTGTTTTATAGATGTGCCAATTATCACGAAGCGCAAATCCTCTTTGATTGTCGAGAAAATAGTAGTTACTTACTCTGTCGCCATAACTGGCAGAAGTTGGCCAGCCATTATTATTTGTTGTTAAGGTCCACGTTGTGCCTGCATCTATTGTTTTATATATTTCTGCATCGCCAGTAAAGCCAATACTATCTGTTATAAAGCTCACTGCCATAGGATAATCACAAAGTGAGGGTCTAGTCACGTGAGACCATGTAAGGCCACCGTCGTTTGTTTTTGCAATTACTGAGTCATTGAAGAAGCCTCCAACTGCATAAGCTACATTTTGCGTTACAAACTCCATATCTAAAATGAAGGGTAGATTAATACTTTGCGATACATCTATCCATGTTATACCTCCATCTGTTGTGCGAAACACATTTGCAGTTTGTGTACTCTTAAAAACGAAACCAGTATCCTTATTGATAAACTCGAGATTGAAGAACTTCATATCAGCCGTTACTGGGGCTATATTAGGCAATAAATCTATCCAAGTATTGCCACCATCGCTGCTTTTCATAAGCAGGCTATCGCCTACAGCATAAATTGTGTTATTGTCGGCATATGCAATATGCCAGATTAACCTTGTGCTTACAGTTTTTACAACTTTCCAGTTTGCGTTTGCAAGATTTGTGTGAAAAAATAGCAAGCTAAATACTACAAAAAGCTTTGTTAGACGAAATTTCATTTGCATTTGGTGATGTTTACTTAAAAAAGACACAACTAAATTACTAAAAAATTATTGTATTGAAGCGACATGTCAACATGTTTTGTTGATTAAAACAAGATTCGGCTTTTAGAAGCCATTGACAAAATTGCATTTTGGATCAAACTATTTAATGACGCTTATCTTGTGCACTTCTTTGTGTCCAGCAACTTCTACTTGTACAAAGTATTCTCCGTTTGCGAATTGATCGAGCTGCAAACTTCGCTTTCTGCCACTAAATCTTTCCTTAAACATCAGTTGACCTGTCGTTGAGTATATTGATAGCAGCGCTTCTTGTTGGTAAGACTTAAAGTCTATACTGCATTGATTATTTGTTGGGTTAGGGTACAGACAAAATCGACTAGGAAGTAAGCTAATGTCACTGTTGCTTAAAACAAACAACGCAGAATCAAAACTAGCTTTTGCGATGTAGGATCTGCTTTGTCCAGATCCGGTATTATACAAGGTTGTTGTTCCAAAATTTATACTGTCACTTAAAGTTATACCACCTACATAAACGCTACCAGTCTTGTCAGCAGCTAAACCGTAAGTATATTCAGACGAATTGCCGTTTGCTTGAATAGCAACAACTTCATTTCCTAGGCTATCGTATTTTGCCAAAGCTAAGGTAGTAGACCCACCATTGTTTTTAACCAATAAAGAGGATCCGAAAGATACTTGCGGACAATTAAAGCTTCCAAACACCATTACGTTTCCCGCATTGTCGACATCTACTTTATTTGCCTCTATTTTAGCCTCAGCATGCACTTTGGCCCAGACTGCTGTGCCATTAGGGTTGTATTTTGTTATTGCATGATGTGGGTATTGACAAGTAGTCGTAATATTCCCAGAGAAGCTTACTGAATTTTCATTGTAAAACCCAAGTAGGATTATATTGTTGTTATTGTCTATCGCAAGCCCTTGTCCTTTATTTGTGCTTCCGCCAGACCATTTATCTGCCCACATGAGGTTCGCTTGAGAGTCATATTTTATAATAAACATGGAACTCATGCCAGTATTGCTCAATGTGAATCCACCTAAATCTATTGATGGGCTGAAGAAGTTGCCAGTAATAACAAAACTATTTGCATTGTCAGAAGCTACTCCAGTACAAAATTCATTCCCAGTTCCGCCAAAACTCATTGAAAGTAGACTATTGCCGTTGTTGTCAAATTTTGCTACAAAAACATCTAAGCCACCTTTGTTAGCTAAATTGTTTGAGCCAATTTCAAGTGATGAGCTAGCAAATTCACCTGTAACAATAATTTCGTTATTGCGGTTTACACAAACTGCAAAAGATTTTTCGTTTCCGGCATCGCCTATTTTCTTAAGCCAAGTCACACTTCCATTGCTGGAGAGCTTAAGTAGAAAGACATCATCTCCACCTGAATTTGTAATTGAAACATTGCCTGCTGTAAAGTTCGGGCTGTTGAAATAACCACAAACAAAGATATTGCCGCTGGCATCAGTAGCGATAGCGCAAGGATATTCATGTAAAGTGCCTTTAAGTTGTACAGCCCACAATGCTGTACCAAGCTTAGAGTACTTTGTAATATATCCATCGGAATAATAAGCATTTGACGTATTGGAAATCGAAATCGAATCAAAACTCATGCTAGGCGAAAGCAAATTGCCTGCAACAATTAGGTTGCCTTGATTGTCTGACGCGGCAACGTACAAGGCTTCGGAAATGTAGCCAGAAGAAGTCACTATGTTTTTTGCCCAATCCCACCTGGGTAATTGGCAAAAAGCAGTGAGGTTAACAAGAACTAGCGTGGCTAAAGCAAAAAAATTTTTCATTTTGTAGAAGATATAATTATTAGACGTTTATTAGTATCAAACGGTTTGAGGAGATTAATGGAGGTACTTATGAAAAACTTACTAGAACGAGGTATACTTGTTGAATACTTATTATGCAAACATGAAGGTAGTCGTTTTGCTTGAAAAACTAAACTTTGATTGCTATTAATTTCATGACGCGCCTATTAATTAGCGATAAGCATGATTCAGCCTACCAGCCATACCCACGTCCATACAACTTCCGTGGCGCCTTATGCCTATCCCAGATGCCTTCGTACCATACATCAGTGCTAAAGCTGCCAACTTCTACAATATACCAAATGCCTTTTTTGCGCTGTAGCAAACATTCTACATGGCAGCAATCGTAGTCGTTATTTTCTGGAAGCACAATTTCTTTGCCATCCGCACGCGCTGCATTGCCTTCAAACCATGCATAGTCGTTGCACACGTTTAATTTATTGATGGTAAAAACAAATTTCTGCTTGTATTCGCCATACAAAGTATCTCTTAGTTTGTTGAGAATGGCAGTTCTTGCTTTGGCATTGGATGCATTTTTTACTTTGTAGTCGTATAGTGTTTGCGCATTGGTAAAGGTTGTAGCAAAAATAAAAGTAAGTGCGATAAGTAGGTGTTTGGTTTTCATAAGTGGTGTCAAGGCTGCTTGCTTAGCCAATGCAAATATAAAACTAGAAGCAGTATGGCGCAAAGGAGAATTGTGTGGACTTGTTATAATTTTACTTTGTTGCTAATTGCCAATGGCAAAATAGTACTACAAAAAACAGGACCATCATATATACGCCATCCCAAAACGAGGGCATTGGGTCTTCAACTACTGGTTCTCTTTTGAATAATACTTTAAAGAGAAGCCGCAGTGGCTTTTGGCACATAAGAAAAAGTATAGGTTGTACACATGGTACACTTTGAATGGCTAAATTAATTCCACCATATATTAGTATAAAAAAAACCAGGTACCCGCTTGCAAGCAATAGACAGTATAGGTAATGCCTAGAACTACTGAGCATTTTATAATCAAAATAAAACCAGCTGCAAATGCCAATGGTCACCCAAACTGCAAATTCTTCAAATATAGAACCATCCATTACCTTTATCAGCGAGCCTATCAGCATCAAACCAATCACTATCAAAAGCAAAATTTTGAAGCGCTTGTCAAGTGCTTGCAAATTTTTCGTCTTTGCTTTAAGCGAACGATGTTTTTGATGGCGCTTCATGTTGATAGTAGCGGAATAGTAAATTGCTAATTATTAAGAAGGAAATGCTGTAAAATAAAAACCAGGCGTTCTAATAATGATGCACGAGGATAGTGTTGATATCAAAAAGCACAGGCATACGATAAATTTTGGCATGTTAGAAAACAGGTTTGCTCTGTTGATTGCTAGTTTGTCCATTTAATTCCTATTAGGGTCAAGCGGTAAAGTATTAGTTGCATCTGTACTTATTGATAAATTTAGAACTTAATATATTGTACTATCTATTAGATTATTATGTTATGCTAGTTAATCACGCATTTATCTCCAAAACTCCCACCATTTAGCGCCATAATAGTTGTCTTGTATTTCCGCGTCGGAATAATGGTCAAATCGGGACCATAGAACGGCAATATATTTTATGGCCGCTGGCGGTAGTGATCTTTTGCTGCTTTCTAACTCTTCCACTGCAAGGCTAATTAACCTTTGTAGTTTTTTAAAGGTGATCTCTCTACTGTAAGCAATATGACTTGTAAAACCTAAGTCTTCAAAGTTGTCGCGAATTTGTGCGCGGTTTAGTTGTACATAACCATCTTTAATAGATTTTAAGCGCTTGTAACCATAATGTGAATTTTTGATGCGTGCTAGCTGATCAATTAGTTCCAACATGTTTTCGTTTGAAATGCCTTGTTCTGCGTTCGCTTGCGTGCTGTTGAATGAAGACGCAATATTGGCTTGTGGTGCTTGGTTTGCTGCCGTATAGTCAAAGCTAATTACATCCACTTCATCTTCATCATTGCAACCATTTAAGAATTTATCGAAGAGCGGAAACAATCCATCAAAGATGGCATCCTCATCTTCGCTAAGTCCAAGTCTATTTGAACCCTTTGTTTTAAGTTCATCTTCATAGAGGTAAGTATCTGTGCTTGACAAACTGCCTTTGTCGTACCACGAAAATTCAAAAGCCATTGCCGTCTCCGAACATACGAATAAGCAGGCTTCGTCCGTTATCTTATTGTCGCCATTTAAGAAAAGACTTTTAATCTTTTGTGTTCTATTATCTAGGAAGTCTAAGTCATAATACACAATCATGCCGCCATTTTTTCGATACACAAGCAGTTTGTCTTCAAGGCCTATACCTGCATCATAATCTATCCAGCTAGCTTTTTCAGTCGCTGTGATTTCAAAATCTAATTTTTGCGCTAAGGCTTCATTGGAGACTTCGTGTGTTGCCTTTAATACGAAGCCTGAAATGTTCATTCCCATGATGCTTAAACTTTGTGGTTTATGTGCTGATTTGTGGTTGCAGGTTTATGTTGCTAAATAAAAAACACAATCGTTCAGATATGCTGCACTTTTGCGAGTGATTTATTAAAGAAGAACTTGTGTTTCAAAAGTATAGAAGTTTTTCCAAAGCGGAGGGGCCAAAGAAGATATTAGCATTTCTATTCATGTATTTATCTTATGCTTGCAAACTTGTAGAAGTATATCAATTACATCTACTTTGCCATATTTTTATGACGCTTTCTTGACAGACAGCCTTGCAAAAGCTGCGGCGAAAGCTATATCTTTATAGTATCAATTTCTTGCTATGTACAAAAGCTCTCTTTTATTCGCTTTTTTCGGTTCATTAGTTGCCTTTCATGCAGCTGCACAGTTTCCAATTCAAACACAATATCTTAGTATCAACAATGTACGAGCTGCGGTAAGTGCTAATGGCGATTTGTTCGAAGATACGTCTGCAGGCAATACTGTACCTGCATATGAGTTTCCAAAGGGTAGCGGCAAAATGGCCAATAGTTTTGCCGGTTTGTGGGTTTGTGCAATCGATTCTACTTATATGGATCACCGTGGCGCAGCAACATTCCGGTCTTATAGCCCTCCAGACTACAAGCCTGGCCCGCTAGATGACAGTGGGCATATAAGTAACACATTAAGCTTCGATTGGAATAAGGTTTGGGTAATAACAGATACAGCTATCAAGATGCACCGTGCGAATCAAATACACACCCTTCAGAATACTGCGCAAGATATTATTACATGGCCAGCATTCGGTAATGTACATGCACAAGGTTATCTGGGAGCACAGCTTACTGTTAACAGGGCACTTGCACCTTTTGTAGATTTTAATGAAGATGGTATTTACAATTTTGCCGATGGCGACTATCCTCGCATCAAAGGCGATCAAGCGTTGTGGTGCATATACAACGACGATTTGCAGCACCATTTCAATGAGACTATGCCAGTTGGCCTGCAAATATCTCTAATGGCCTATGCATATACTTCCAGCGATTTGTATAACGATGCTATATTTCTTGACTATGAACTAGTGCAAAGGAAGAAAGCCAAGTATCATTTTACAACAATCACGCTGTTAAGTGAAGCTGATTTAGGAGATCCAGAGAATGTTTATATTGGAAGTGATTCTTGCCGACGTATGGGTATCGCGTACAAGCCCACAGGATACGACGCTGTATACCAGAATGCTTTGACAATGCAAGGTATAGCGCTAACTAAAAGCCCTGGAGATAGTACTGGCTATTTAGAACCACTGGGAACAGTGTCCACTTACTTTAATACTAACAATTCTTTTGGCGCGCCGGGTGTATTTACTGCTTTTCTTAATTACAGTTTAGGAAAATTTGGACATGGTGCGCCAATCACACGTAGTTGCAATTTACATTCAAACGGTCCTATTTGCCCGTATGTTTACCCCGACGATCCATCTTATAGTCTAGGAAAGAGTGAAGTTGCGTGTGGTAATTCGCCAGATTTTAGGAGTATTATGCTAGGCACTAAGCCATTTGTGTTTCACTACAACAAACCTGTACACGTAAGCTATTGCGTCTTCAACACACCACTTGGTTCTTTCAATGATAATTTTAATGCAATTCGCGCACGTGCCGATACACTTTTAATTAGTACAGGTTTGTGCAATAGCGCTATGTTTTATCCGGCTGCTCTGAGTAGTCATTCATTGCCGCAAATTTCTATAGTGCCAAATCCTGCGCGTCAGTTTGTAAGCATAAGTTCCTCTAGCTATCCGCAACCATTGCAAATTTTTAATGCGCAAGGACAGTTAGTGTATCAACAAACCTTGCGCGCTGAAAGTACAATCAACCTTAGCCATTGGCCACCATCTTTGTACTATGTAAAGCTTGGTGCAAGTACGAGATTGATGGTAGTGGAGTAGGGTGGTCGTGCAAATATTAATTTGCCGACACTAATTGTCAGTTGCGTAAAGTGTGCAGAATACACCTTTTCATTTTACGGTGAAATTATGGCTATCAAGCTTTTTTTATAATCATGAAGGCTAGCGTTTTTTGCCTACAAGCACTTACATGTCCTCAATATTATGGCCAAGATCAATAAAATATTGTCTTAGCATGCCGTAGGTTTTAATGTCGCCATTGATGTGGCTCCACATTTTTGTTTCCATATACTCGCAACTTAAACAAACATTTAAACTTGATAAGATGTGGTTTGCTTTGTCATAAAAAACAATCGCATCTCTATAAATTGGTGCGCACATCCAATGCGGTAATTCTTTAACTTCAGTTTGTAGAATTTGCTTTAGTCTTTCGGCTTGTGGCGCGTTTGCACTAAATGTATGTGTCTTTATGCAGGATGGATGGAATTGTCCCTTGCTATTGATTAAGTATTGTGTGTAGTCAAACCGATCTTGCAACTCCAAAAAACGCTCCTTTTCAGCGAGCGTCTGATCGTTAATTCTATCATTTTTGACCTTAAGCTTCTCATATTCAGCAAGACTTCTTTTCGTATTTTCAATAAATGAGGGCCCTCGTTGAAATGAATATATTTCGAGGTAATCAAATGCAAGGCTGTTAATGTACTCGTTCGTTGATATGTAAGTGTAATTTGCCATGTTGTAAACTTAGGCAGCTTATTGCAATTGTAGTAGCATCGTCATCTTGCAAGACAAGCACTTGTTGCAAATCTATTTTTTGGTAGAGAGTAGAACAATAGTCAAAAATAGTAATTTATTGCACAAAATTAAGCTTTGTCGATTTAATTCTTAGCTTGCTGCCGATATAAACAAATGTATGAAACTGCCTTGGCGACATAATGCTTCAACTTCATTTTGCAGACCAAAAGCATTTTCAATAGCAAGCCAAGTATCACACTTCAATCGCCATGTTTAGAGGCATTTACTATCTATCGGTATTTACTTTTTGAAATTCTTACACTTCCACCAACACAATACTGTTAAACTAGCCGAAATAAATGCAAGTACACCATAAACCAAAACGGCTTGCTCGTGATAAACTATACCTATGTTTTGATCAAAGTAGTTACCCTCCTCATTGTAATCCATTCTAGCACGACTGAAAAAGGTCCAACACAGCATTACTGTTAGTACGGCAAAGATGATTGCTACTACTATTAGTATCCATTTTTTCATTTATCGCTGTTTTACTTTATTGCTGTGAATTTTTGTGTACCGGTGCAATGCGGCACTAACTAGTTCGCTAATTATTCTTCTTCGCTTTTATCTTCTTCTTTACGCCTCCTTGAATTCATATTAGCAATTAAATCGAAATGTATTTTGCCCTTATCATTGTCCTTATCATCATTGGGCTTTTCATTTGATTCCTGACTACCTTGTAGCATTGAGGCTTCAGTAGGCTTACTTAAAGCTTGTTGAATAATATTGCTTGATTCGCCAAAGTAAGGATTTATATCAATGTGCCGATCATCACCGATGGTTGGTTCTAGTGAATTCTCTAGCACATCAACACGAAAATCGCCACACATAATTGACTCATTCGATACGTACAGTGTTTCATCGCCACGTGTATAAGTCAAGTATTCGTTTACCTGCAACGTACTTTCTGTGAGTTCCGTTTTTGATATCGTAGAACTAATTGCATTTGCGGTATCATTGTTTGCAGTATCGGTATTAGTGACAACTAAAGAATCATCATGCTGTACCGAGTCAAATATATTTGTTACTTCCAATTTATTTTCTACGATAGAATCGCCATTTGTTTGGCTAAAAGATAGTTCAACATTAAAAAGCTCAATGCCAAAAACGATAAAAAATGCAATGATAAACTTTTGAAATCCAGAGTATCCTTGGATTGCTTTGCTTTCATCTATTTCTATCCTTACCTTCTCAATTTGTGAGGCATAAAATATACCGCAGCCAGATTTAGCGTGTTTGCTAAAGTATCTATTGAAATCATCAGTTGTAAAATTTCTAAAGTCAATGATTTCTTTCTTGCAATTTTGACAATAGCGCCCTTCTGATGTTAAATCCATCTTATCAATATTTTCCGTACATGGAGAAGGGAGATTAATTTTAGATTTATTCATCGATGCTAATTAGTCTATTGATTGTATGTGAGGATAGCCATTGCCACATTAGCCATACTGTTAGCGTAAATTTTCTTTTGCACAAACCAATACCAAGAGTTGTCTAAAGGCATCGTTATCATAATCAAAAATAATAATTTGTAGCACAGAAGTTTCCCTTGGAATGTTAATTTTTTGCTCTTTCAGATATTAGCAGAATAAGTTGGCTATGCAAAGCTGTACGATGTGAGTTTCAATTCTAACTTTTTCTTTAATATGAGACGTGAGGACTGCCGGTTTGTCCAACGGCTGTAAATGCAGCGTCCAATAGCCTTAGTATTGTGGGTGCAATATGCGCATTTGATACCCCTAAGCATTAAAGGCTATTAATTTTCCTAACAATTACACCTTTTATGGCTCTGATGCTTTGGGGCAACTTTTCATTGTCATTAATTAGTACTGCATAGCCTTGTTCAAGCAAAGTAATAATGATGTTGGGCTGTGGAAGAGTTTCATACGCAATTAAGTTTGTGTAGAACATTGCCTCAATTGGTCTGTCATAATTAAATAACACACCTTTCGTAATGTTTTGCTTGTGTAGTTTACGAAGCGCAATTGCCCATTCGGTATTTCTGTTGTGTTGTTGAAATGGTTTTACTCTTTCAATTGTATATCGCAGTGGCAAGGCAATGAGTAGCAATAATACTAGATTGTAAAGCCATCGGTGCTTTTTATCGATGCTATACGCCAATAACCAAAACCAAAAAATGGCTGTTACAATAAAAATGGCTGGCGCCGCAATCAGCAAATAGGTTTCTCTTTTGGTGTCGGCTATTGAAAACACGATGAGCGGTATTAAAATCCATAAGCAAAATGGTAGATAGCAGCTATCCCTAAAGGCCTTATAGGCGCTATACAGCAACCACAGTAATGGCAAGTAAACAAGTTCGCCAAAGATCATTCTAATACAATCTACGTAGTACCATGCAGAGCCGCCATGCTTTTGTACTGTCGAATTTAGTGGACGAGTTAGCAATGCAATCAATTCATTGCTCTCAGCAGGGAAAGCAAAGTGTGTATAGCAAATCCACGACAACGAGACAGCTAGCGCAATACAAGTAAGCACACAAAACTGCGCAAATATCCGCAAACTAGATACGCTTTTAGATTGCAATGCAAAGGAAAGCCATATGGGCAATACGACAAATGCTGGCAGGAATTTAGAAAGGAAAGCCAAGCCTATCGTTAAGCCGCAAAGCACTAGGTATAAATTATGCTTCTTTGTTTTAATGGTGGAAAGCAACGCCAGCCAAATGGCTAGTTCTACCAAGAAGATAAATATAGTTTCTACATGGTCAGATGAAATTCTGCCAGATGCAAGCTCGATAAGCATACCGTGAATAGAGTGTAGAAAAGCAGCTAACCAAGCGATTCTATAATCAAATAGTGCTTTTGCAATTTTGAATGTCAACACAATTGATAAAATCGAAGCAATGAGAGAAGGAATGCGAATGGAAATCTCGTTGTTGCCCCCAATATAAATGCTTAGGGACATCAGCCATAATGGAATAGGTGGTTTAGATAGCCAAATATGATTCCCTGTCCAGTTTGTAGGCAGATACGGAAGGATTGGCTTATCGTATAGGGTAGGAATAAGAGGATGATGTACAAGATTTTTTGCTACGAGCGCATGATAGCGTTCATCCCAGTCATGCAAATACAAGTCAGTAGAAACATATGCACGCAAGGCAAGTCCGCAAAGTAATAACAGCAGCAAAGAAAGTAGTATTTTCCCTTGGCTGAGAGATCGCCAAGAAAAGTAGTACCCAAGGGCGCAAATCGTTACTAGTGTTATTGAAAGAAATATATCGTTCATAAAAGGCTTAATCTCCACAACTTAAACACCAGTGTACGATAATCGGAGCGTGCCGTACAGTGCCCCTATTTTTGTCATTTTGCATTGCTTATTTGCTTACCAAACTTACAATAATGCAGTGATACAACATGCATTTAAACGCCATGTAGTTTCGCTGCAAGCGAGAGGGGCTAATTATTAAAGCAGAAATCCTCATAGTACATCTAGGAATGCAGTATCTGTTTTAGTATATGCTAATTTAATGCTTTGCGTTGAAATGATTAAAAAGTTCACCTTCTCTATCCAATACGACATGCCTTGCTTTTTTAGCCCTAACTTCAAGATGCCAAGGTTTATTTTCTATGCCTTTACCACTGTCTGTTAAATCTTCTACATTGCCAAAGCCTAATTCTTCTAGTAAATGCTTTAACAACGCAAAGTAGTATCCAAATTTATGAATATCAAACTCATTGTCTTGCCAACCGAATAAGCTGCCAAATCCCCAAAATCTTGCATTCTCGCCGGGATTTCTGTTGAAGAACGAATTGTGGCTGCCATCTATAATTTGTTGTAGATGCCAAATTAAATTAGGACAAATTAAGTATAATACGCCATCGGTTTTTAAGACGCGATTCCACTCTTCTAGTACAATAAGAAACTCCTTAAATGTAAAATGTTCAATCAAGTGTCTAGAATAAATTTCATCAACACTTTCGTCGCCAAAAGGAAGTTGATTTGCATTGCACACAATATCTACATGTGGTAAATCGCGAATATCACAATTCGTATAACCTTCTCTTGGTTTAAGACCCGAACCAATTTCTAGTTTTAGTGGGTGCATAGTGAAACGTAAAGGAATAACGAGAAAATTAGATATTTATTGGTCGCTCTGTAAAAGATTCGAGATGGAAAGGATACCTAAATGATTGCAGTGTATAAAACCAACTAATTTAATCTTTAGCGTTGTTTTTCGATGCTAAGATGGAAAATGACTTATCAAAAAAATGAGAGTTTGGAATGGTAATGATTGCATTGTCTTCTGTTTTGACGTGAACAAAAAAGTAGTTCAGCTCTACCACTTCTCCCTCGAAATTGTAGTCCTTGTGCAATACTTTTACATAGTCGCCTAGTTTTACGGGGTGGTTGAAGAAAATTAAAATACTTGAACTAATATTTGAGAGTAAAGACCATTGAGCAAAAAAAGCAACACCTATTGCCGTTAAAATTGAACTTGCAAACAGTGCAATATCACTTTGTTTGAAGCCCCATACACCTGTTAAAAGTATTATGGTTGTAATAGCCATAAACAAGTTAACTGTTCTAATAGCCATTTTTCTGCGGCCTCGTTCCAGTCGGGTCTTTTTAAGAAAATTGTTGATGATAACTTTGAACGTAAAATGTAGTGCAACATAAATCGCTACAATGATGATCGTTTCTATAATTTGAACTTTAAGTGCTTCCATATTCAATATGTTTTAGTATTTCGGATATTATCGCATTGTTGGTTTGCCACAATGGGCTAGTAATTTGCACAACTTATCGCCATTTTGGTCAATTGTGGCTTGCATGCAGCGCCTTTAGCCTTCATCAAAAATAGCAATTATTGATTAGACAAAACACTGCTTTGCTGTCTTAGTTCTGATGGCTTTCGTGCGTGCAATTCAATTTGACTGAATCAACTTCCGTATGATCAGCTTTTTTAGAAAATCTCCAAAGGGTCACACCTCGGCCTTCGCTACTAGATACGACCCATGTAGATTTTAGTACAGCTTTTTTGATATTGACATTGCTGTGCATCCAATATTGTGATTGCGAACAAATTGTTGTGTGGTCATTTTTCCGGTTACTTTTGTTACTAGTTAGCTTGCTGCAGTAGTTTTGTATCAAAATACTTACTACTTTACTTATCTGTAAAATCAATATTCATTCGTTTTGTACCTGTTTGTCCCCAAAAGCTGTACATCACACGTCCTTTAATGCTATCCTTGTGCACAAAACCTACATATCTGCTGTCATATGCATTGTCGCGATTGCATTTTTAGAACTGCATACTAATGATGATTTAGATTCTTGGTGATGGCTGTAACAAACTCCATTTAGCAAATTAGCAAGATGCTGTTGCATCAAAACTCCTTCGCTGCGATGCAATATTCTACCTTAAAATTCTCAATTGGATTTTTGTAATTTTATGACACTGCCATCTATTTTTAGATAATAAAAGCCGCTAGCCCAGTTACTACAATCAAAATAAATTAATTCATTGTCTTGTTTCATAATTTCACAATTTACTTTCTGACCGTAGCAATTGTAAAAGGATAAATCTGTAAGATCCTGACCATCTTTAATTTTTAAAATAAACGAACCTAAAAATGGATTTGGATAAACAGTATTTGCATTGTGGAAATCAATATTTGTGACTGTAGTTGCAGTGCCACAAACTGTAGAGTCGTTTTGTAAAGTATCTATGATATTTGATGTAGTAATATTTGAATAAATATTCGATGGTAGTAAGGTGCAAAAGCCATTAGTTAGATTTAGGTTTTGGGTAGAAAGCGTCAAAGTATTAGATAATACTGGAATACAAGTTGTAAGTAAGTTGCTATCAAGCCTGTAAATTGTAGGAGTACCTTTAAAAAAATTTGCCATTAGATAGGTGTTTCCAATTTCATTGAGGGTATTACTATTATTAACTGTTGTGTCAAAAATAGAGGAACTGATAAAATTGCCTGATTGACTGAGTTTAATTATTGCATTTTGTCTATAGACAGGAGAGCCAGCAACCTGGTGAAATCCAGTCGCTACAACATCGTTATTGTTGTCGATTTCTAAATCTGTGATAAAAAAGGAGCTGTCAGTTTTTTTGCACCAATTAACATTACCATTGGTATCGAGATTAATGAAAAACGTGGAGTAATTAATAATAGAAGTATCATTTATGCTAAGTGCGAACAGGAGACTATTGTTTGGCAAATGCAGCGATGCAGAATGTTGCGCTTGTCTGTTATACAATAGAAAAACCTTAGTCCACGCGATCGAAGCGCCTGACTTTTTAGCAATGAAATTTTCTCTCAGCGTGTTTGTGATTCTGTGGATTCCTGAAAAATACACCGATGAGGAAGTTGATGATGGAATACCTGTTAATATAGTACTAGCATACGCAAAAGGAAAGACTATTGAATCAAGTCCAATAAAATTTCCGTTTGTATCTGTTGTTAAGATTGCAGATGTTGTATAGTCACCTAAACCATTCTGAAATTGCCCATTCCAATATGAATGAAGATCGCCAAAGGAATAGACAATTCCCTTACTCAGGCTTGATTTTGTGAACTGCGCTGAGTTGCCAAATTGTATTTGTTTACTAAGCACATTGCTATCTGCATTATTAAATTTTCTAAATCTAACACCTTGCTTATTACTTAGCACAGAAATGTAATCTCCGCTACCTAAGAGGAACTGACTAGATTTTCCAGCTCCCAGATTTTTTCGCCACTGCGGCACCAAATTATTATCTGTTTTTATTAAAATAGTAGTTAAGTCAACAATAGTCTCTAAGCTTGCTGGCGTGTACGAATAATTCAATAAATAACCTGTATTTATCCTTGAAACATTACATTGAGCTGCAACATATGGATTATTTGGAATTTGCTCAACTGGGTATTGCACAATGTTCTGAGCTACTAACGGGTTTATGAAAGCAATAAACATTAATGCTATGCTTGATTTCAGTTTATTCATTTTTTCTAATTTGTTTTTGTAGTAAATGCTTACTGCTATACTAATTTACTTTTTGGCTTAAGTGAATCATTTGTTTTATCATTAGTTGAGGTGCATTAGATCTGGATACTGCTTTTATAGTCAAAAATAATAATTTATTCTGCAAAACCCTATTATTAAGTAGGAATTATGATGGCTTTTTTGCTGCTAAGTTTTAAGCTATTGCAAAGCCCGTAGAAAAGTTCGGTACAAATAGTAAATCAAATGCTGACAGTTTAATTTAGCATGCATAGTTGATACTTGGAGTACATGCCTAGTGCTAAAGTGTAAGCATTGCTATGCAATACACTTGCGCCATCGAGAGGAGCAGCCTTGCCATTTATATTGCCATTACTTATCTGTAAAATCAATATTCATTCGTTTTGTGCCTGTTTGTCCCCAAAAGCTGTGCATCACACGGCCTTTAATGCTATCCTTGTGTACAAAACCTACATATCTACCATCCATTGCATTGTCGCGATTATCGCCTAACAGGTAATAGCAGTCTGGCGGCACTTCTATATTTCTGATTGTAGCTTTTGCTTCGTCGTAAGGAACTTTGAATTTATACATCAAATGCTTGTGCCCATTGGGTAGCTGTTCCTCAAACTCTTGTACTGGCATTTCATCACAAGTTGTCTCTTTAATAAATGTTGCTTTGCTCGCTTTGCCATTGATGCTCACAATATTATCAATCAAATCTAGCTTGTCATTAGGTCGCCCGACAACACGAAAATTGTATAGCTGTCCATCCGATCTAGAGAAGGTAACGTAGTGGCCATAATTAGGCGTGCTATTCTGATAAGCCTTCATATCAACTACAATTCTGTCGCCAACTTCAAATGTAGGATTGCTTGAAGTTGTTTGCACTTTATAAACTGCTATGCCCATCATAGTACGGACGTCGAAAATAATCAACACGGCTAGCATGCCGATTGCAATGATGAGGTGATAATACCAAGTGTTGTATGGTTGTAGCTCGTACGCCTTTTGGCGTTTAGCAAAATAGACTGCATCAACGATGCTATAGATGCGTAGTGTAATTTCAATCGCAAGTACAGACACGAGTCCGTAAAAAGAGGTGGCTCCGCGCGTTAGGCCAAAAATAGTAGGGGATAGCAGCACTAGGCTAAATAGGATAATTGCCTTTTTAGGCTGGCCATTGTACACCTGCCCAAGACCTGGCAGCAGCAATGAAAGCAAGAATGCGATGAATGCGTTTCGTGGTTTGACTGCCAAAGTGGTTGGTAAGTAGTCTATGGTTTGTTGCATTGGTGTTGGTTTTTAGCTATTTGTAGTAGTTTCAAAATATCAGCTAAGGTTTAGCACACAGCTATTACTAAAGCTTTTTATTTAGTTTCGTATTGATACTTTGTAATTTCTAGTTTTTCAAATTCTACTTTCGTCTTCTTTAATATTATCAATGAGTACTTTTTGTAATTGTCGAAGTCATGAACTTTCAAAAAATCAATAATGCTGTACTGTATAAATGGGTGTTCTAAATCTTCTATCTTAAGCATTGAATATCGCTTTCTTGATTTTGGATATTGCTGCCAAAATCGACTATAATCCGAATAGACAGTGTCTGTAACCAACTGTAGTAATGCTTGCATTAAAGCTTTTGGGATATCAGTGTCAGTGATGAAACTATAATAATTCTTAACCCTCCGAAAAAAATCAGATTTTGGCTCTAGCGCATGCTCATTATTCAAGTTCATTATTTCTAGTTTTTAGCTACGAATCTTTCATAAAATGCGCCAGTACCTTTTGCATCTAGTCTCCCAATTGTGACTTCAATTGAACTTTTTGATAGTTCAATGTTCGGTCTTAAGTGATAGTGCTCTCTTGCTCCAATCGGTAAAAATGTATCTTCTACTTCTTCTTGTTTAAGTTCGGCAATTTCTAAAAGTAGTTTTGCTAATGATCTAAGTCCCTCTGGATTGCCATGTATAAATACTTCATCGCATTTTGTAACAACGCCTTCAAATTCGTGTTCATCGTGGCTAATAAATACATCGAGTTCACCATTGATTTCGTGACCCTTTTTGTGTTTGTATTTCATGTTGATTTCTTTAGTGGAGGTTGGCCAGCTACTTTTGGAAAACAATTGTCTGGCGACGCATTTAGTTATAAATCATCACTTTATTCCACACGGTCTTCTCCTTATACTTCATCATTATGAAGGCCATGCCAATATATTCGTTCTTGAGTTCAAATTCGTTATTATTGATTTTAGCTAATTCTAATTCCTGTCCACTAAAATTGTATAATCTAACTTCGTTTATGTTTGAACTATTAATGTAGAAGGTTTTACCTAAAGGCGTTGGGAAGATTTTAATTTCTTCGTTTTCAGTATTGCTTAATGAGCTTGGTATCATGTTTGGTAAAAGTGTGTCAATAGTTAATGTAATTGGATTGGCCATATTGCCTGAACCAGTTATGTTAAATTTAATTTTTAACCAGCCTTGGATATTTGTTATTGTATCCAAAAATCCTAAATACTTATTACTGTCTTTGCCCGGCCCGACACAATCCATACATCCATAGTCTGCTACAAAATCTTGATTAAAACTCCCCCAATTGGTTTGCATAAAACAAGTCATAAGGTCGCCGTAGCTATATAATTTGGTGTACGGCTTCCCGAAAATAGTGGTATCACAAAATTTTATGCTTGCTCCAAGATTTTTAATTCTAATATAATTTGCCGCATCTATTATAGTTGGGCCTTGGTATAATTCAAATTGTACATCTTTTACTAAATCATTATTCAAATCAATTTGAACACTGTCATGAGTGAAATAGGTGTAATTACTCAAATTTGCGTTCAGTACTATTGGCATTGAACCTGCTGGAATAACACCTGCATTAATTTGAGAATGGGATTCTTTGGTAAAGGTTAATAAAATTGTTACTGTTAAAATTGCTATATATTTCATAATCTATTTTTTGAGTGATTGCTACAAATTTCTTTTGTCTAAGGAACAGTGTTCGCCGCAGATACAATACTAAGCGGGTCAATCACCAGCTGTTCAATCTAACGCGGTGAGTTATCTGCGGACATTGTTATCATACTCAAAAATAATAATTTATTGTGCAAAACCATGCTTTGCTACGGAAATTGTCATAGGTTTTTGCTTACTAGGTTCTGAGCCGTCGCAAAGCGCATAGCAGCATGTGTTGCCAAGACGTAGGTGGATTAAGGCGATTGTGTAACCGATAAGGTCGGAGAGCGCATCAAATTTTGTAAGTATTGAATTCTTTTTTTCGTTTCTTCCTTTCTGTACTCCATTGATTGCACATCACAAAAATAGTAGGTGCCACATTCAGCCAATATTGAATCAGCTGTTTTTTCTATCTTAATTTTCCAATTTGTTCTTTCTAACAGATAGTCCTTTTTATTAGTAGGCAATCCAGGTATTTTCTGATTGCTTGAGTCATAAATACTAGTTATTTTACTGTTGATTATTGCCTCAATACTTTCAGCAAAAAACAAGTTCTTGTCCGCCTGTATCTTTTCTTCAATAGGACATGTGTCTTTCATAATGTTTGATTTCTCAAAATCCTCCAATAATTGGCAATAGTCAATATCAAGAAAATCAATTTCCCTTTCTAATTTAGATTCATTTTTATTGCCGCATGAAAATGCTAGTAAACTAAGTACTATGATGGCAAACGTATTTTTCATTTTTTTTGAAGTATAGTTTATGATTAAATAATTCTGTATCTTTATTATTAGATTAATTCTTCAATATCGCTACCACCATAACGCTGTCGCCATTTGTAAAACGTTGCATTACTATAGCCATACTCGCGTACTAACTCATCGGCAGATTTTCCTTGCTCAAATTCCTTTAGAATCACCGCAATTTGTATTGTTGTGAATTTCAATTTCTTCATTATTTAAATTTAGACTCTTTTTGTCTACTTCTAAATCGACTAATTTTGGGGCAGCTTACACTTCTGCCCCCGTTTTTCCAAACCCATGGTGTGCGTTCGCTTTTCTTATGCACCGACCATAAAAGCATAAGAAAAATAAACTACGGTGCTAATTAAATAGTCTTTGCAATTTCTTTACTTGTCGTTATTTGTCTATTTATTAAAAGGTCGTGTCCAAACCCGAGAACTATATATAGCAAACAAGTTTTAATTGGTTTATCAATGCTGTCAAATATTTGTTGTCCGTCAATATGTGAGTCTGGAAGCCTAATATTGTAATAAAAAAGTGCTGCGTTAAAAAAGATGAAAATTGAGATGAAAAATATTGTCAAATAGGTTAAAGAATTTTGTCTGTACTTTACCAAAGCAAAAATATAAATACTGAAACATATTACGCAAATTATCGTACAGGTATAAAATGTAGTCCCACTAATATTTCCAATCTTAAATAATTGGTCAACAGATTTCCCAATTCCTTCGGCAAACATTGGAATAAATGCAGGTCCAACCAAAGTTAATGTTAAGAGAATTGATAACACAAAAAATACTAGTCCAACTTTTAGTCCTGTATATTTCAATTGTCAGTTTCTTTAAGTTATATGGCTTGTCTAAAGTGACGCACAACGAATAGTGATTGACGCTTTGCCATATCAACGGAGTCAATCGCCTGTTGGACGAAGTTTATAGCTGCGGACACTGTTATCATACTCAAAAATAATAATTTATTGTGCAAAACCGCACTTTAAGGTGGAAATTATGAAGGGTTTTTGGCAACTAAGTGCTGAGCTATGGCATAGCGTATTGTACAATATGTTGCCAAGAAGCAGACAGATGCACAGTATAGCATTATCGTGATAGGTGCTGTTACAAATCGCTATGTTTTTTTTGATTACTGCTTCTACATAAGTGCTAAGCAGCTGAGTAGAAGTATGCTAGTGACAAATTGCCTTGCGTGCCAAGTAAATTATTTTGCAACTACTTCACCTTGTAGCTGCTTTTGTAGCTAGTACTAACTCTACTATTTTAATTTATGGCGATACATCATAATTCTATAAGGTGTGCAACTACCTGTCGTCGCTACAGTTTCAATTTGTAAAACTTCAAGTTTTTCTGTGATCTTTGAATTTGCATCTAACAGATGAATAAATATTTTTTTGTTTTCAGTTTTAACCTTAACCTCGTAGAATGTTATACGAGCTCCTTTAGGGGGTTCTGTGCATAAGTATGCACCTTCCTGTATATTTATATAATTCTTCTTTAAGTTAACAAACTTCCATCTTGTTTGAAAACAATAGTCCTTATCTGGATAAAAGTATTCGTTGTTATTCATTATAACAATTGTATCTTTTAGATAGTATGTAGAATCTGAATCGAAATACGTCCATACTGGTGTCTCATAGTAATAGTCGGAATTTGATTTTAAAATTTTTAATAGTGTAGATTTTTGTATTCTACTAATATCCAATTTGCTTATGGTTACTTGAGACTTTACTTGTGTACTAGATGTAAGTACTATTAGAAATAGAATATTGAATGCTTTCATAAGCTATGCAGTGTTAGTGTATAATTCTAAATTGTGCGTGTTATGTCAATAATATTTGCAAAGTTGCGATATAGCAAGTAATATCTGTAACTTAATAGAAATATAAATAAAGATAATTTACATTGATTTATTAGAATGAAGCGATCTTCGCACCACCAACATTAGCTGTTCGTCGTTTTATTCTTACTGCGTCCACGATAAAGTATAAGTAACTTATTCAGGCTTCTCATATTCGTTTCAAATTCATCTATTCTTAAACGTTCTTGTCCGCCAGGGTGGTGGTATGTCAAATAATAATGAGTATACTTCCCTGTACCTTGACTTATTGCTTCTTCATTTTCAATGTCGTTCCACGGATAAAAATCTGTATTAATTGTTTTAATTCCCTTGTCGTTAATAATGATCTGCGGCTTAGTATTAGTTGCTTCCTTGTATTCCTTAAAGCTTAACAAAGCACCAAGCATTGCGATAAATGCTCCTAAAAAAGGATCATTGCTTGTGTTTAGCAGGTACATTCCTAATCCTAGTATTGCCAGCATAAGTGACATTTCTATAAAATTTCTTCTTTTTGCATAATAAATTATAGTTTCATTTGGTATCGTTAAATCGTCTAGAAATAAGTCTTCTTGATTAAATTTATTTTGCAGTTCTATTAGTTTTGCTTTGTCGGTTGAAGTTCGGATTTCAGTGCTTTCGAAAATGCTATTGTCTGCCCAAATAAGTTTTTCTTGAATTGCTCTTTTTTTAAGTTCATGCACATTTCTTACATTGTGAAAAGCCCAAATTCGCCACTTTGTAATCATAATACTCCACCAAAGCCAACTGAGGCCAATTGAAAGCAAAAAGCCAATTGGAACTCCCCAAGCTGCAATAAGCCTTTCTGCTCCCAAATAAATTGTTACTCCTATTATACCTACCACAATTACAATAGCAGGGTAGGTTACCATTTTGTGCCCTTTTGAAATTGCTTCGTCAACATTTACAGTTTCATTCATTACTATTAAAATTATTGTGTTTCTATACAATGACCGATAAGGGATCGGGTATTGCAGAAAGCGGCGTATTAAAAACTCAAAGCATAAATTTAGAACAATCGTACATAAAATGCAATAAAGTTTAATTTATCGGATCTGCCCCGCTTTTGGCAAATCCTTGCTAGGCACTGACTTTTTTCTAAATTCTTTATCTATAAACCTTTTGTATCTGTCGAATACTACGCCTCTATCCATTCTATTCATACCTATGCTAAATAAATATCCCAGTACAAAAACTGTCAATATTGCAAGGCTAGCAATTATTTCATTCGAGTTGAAGATTGCGTATAGAACTATTCCAAATATAGTAATTGGCAAAAGGATAAAATACACATTCGTTATGTCTGAGTTCGTTATTTTATAGTAGATTAAAGTTTTATTTTCCTTTTCTATTAGCTTGAAATCCATCTTGGCAGTGTATACAATTGAATAGGGCGTATTGCCTGATGTTAATCTATATGAAAATCTGTTGTCTAACATTTTTAAATCCATATCTATTCCTGAAAACATACCCTTAGATTTTAAAATTATTGCTTCAATAATCTCGACCGAGGTTTCTCGTGACAATTCATATTCTAATTGACCCACTTCTTCTTTGAAAATAAAACGCTTTATTTTATTCATTGGTTTATAAGCATTTTGGGGGCTTGCTGCCAACGTTAAAGATATTTACGAAGTTGCGATGTAAGAAGCAATCTATTTAATTTAATTCAAATGTAAGTAGAGATAAATTATTCTGACTTATAACACATGAAGCAATTTCGTAAATAGCCTGTTCAAGCGACACCTGCGGTGAGCCTCGTAATAACTAAAACCCTGCATTAGTACCATCTTTGATTTTCACTAAATATATTGAAGATGAAAGGTAATAAAATTTCAACAAAACAACTAAATCACAATGCAACAATTTGGCTCGCCAAACTGCTTAATGTGCTAACGCTAAAAGGCTATGGTGTAGGCCAGCGTACGCAATTATATGCAAGAAAGTGGCTTCTTAAGCGCAGCATACAAAAGCTGCAGATTAGCCGCAATACACAC
>JBJORA010000057.1:0-15810 GCA_046049675.1 Bacteroidota bacterium
TGCATAAATATGCCGCTTTTTTGGCTATTTCAACAAACTATGGTCAAAAAAAACAGCATCCAAAACACACAAACTATTGATGCATGCGACATTGAGCGGTTTTTAAGGGTTGACTAATTAACACGGATAGAAAGAAAAAGTTTATTGGGAGGATTTCTGGGGTGGTAGATATGGGAGTTAAACTAGCGGTCCGCGGCGGTGGAGATTTTCAGTATATTGCACTGTTGGTTTTTAGACAGTAACCCAATTTATCAGCCACTATTGGCTTGTAGATTTTTTTTGATAACACTCTATTTTTCTAAATTCTTAATCATGGCAAAAAGCATTCTGGAAAGTTCATCGGCTGAATCAAGGTGGAAATTAAACACCTCTTCAGTTATTTGTTGCCGATCTCTTAAAATATCAATTACGGCAATACACTCATTGATTGAAGCCCTAGCAATGACGAAAAAATTTCTTCTATCAGCCTTTGAAAATTTACCAGATCCTTCGGCAATATTCAATACAATACTCATAGATGCCCTTCCTAATTGATCCTTCACGTAGTTAGCAGGTTTCGTCTCTTCGAGGATTGACAGGCAGCCTAAGTGAAAAAGCTTTGCCTTTTTATAAACCTCTAGGTTCCTAAAGTCAAATTTCATTGCTATAAATCTAAGATTATTGGGACTATTGATGTAAGGGATTCGCGTGAGTAAGTATACTTATTTTTGGGATAAGCGCGAGAAACAGAGCAAGGGCGAAGAATATACAAGGGTGAAGAAAGTGTGTAAGTGCGAAGAAAGACAGCGAGAGCGAAGAACTTGTTAGAAGGTTTCCTTTCTTCAAGTACTGAAAGGCAGCCTAAGTGAAAAAGCTTTGCCTTTTTATAAACCTCTAGGTTCCTAAAGTCAAATTTCATTGCTATAAATATAAGATTATTGGGACTATTGATGTAGGGGATTCGCGTGAGTAAGTATACTTATTTTTGGGATAAGAGCGAGAAACAGAGCAAGGGCGAAGAACATATAAGGGCGAAGAATGTGTGTAAGTGCGGAGAAAGACAGCGAGAGCGAAGAACTTGCTAGAGCTCGTACTCTTCGCTCTCGCTGTGAGTACTCGCTCTAACAAGTGGTGTGGGCCGGGATCGAACCGGCGACACATGGATTTTCAGTCCATTGCTCTACCGACTGAGCTACCGCACCGAATGGGCGGCAAAGGTAGGCAAACGAGCACAAATAGCCAAATATTAGAGAATTAATGGCAAAGAATTGTAACTTTTTGTTTTGAGCGCCATCCTCAACAACGACGTATAGTATCGAGAATGATTCGCCTGGGGTTGGTTTACTTTAACATCTACAGTATCTTTGCACGACTATGATTTTGCTAGGAGATAGGCGCAAACGTGTCAGTATTCTTAAAAAGCGTATGCAAAAGGCTATGCCAGAAGTACGCAGGCAGATTCGTGTTTACGAAAAAGCACTTAAAAACGGATCACTAGTAGAAATTCCAAAAGACGCAAGGTCTTTTACA
The DNA here is from genome assembly GCA_046049675.1 of Bacteroidota bacterium. Lineage (GTDB taxonomy): Bacteria > Bacteroidota > Bacteroidia > Chitinophagales > Chitinophagaceae > CAIXQW01. The sequence goes on from JBJORA010000057.1 coordinate 1,510, forward strand.
AATGTCTCGTCCTAGTTTACTTGTTATCGCAGGCTGCAATGGTAGCGGCAAGTCTACTTTTGCTAAATACCTTGCTGGAAAAAACATGAGCCGTTTGACTTTGATGTTTGCAAGGCAGAACACTATAGCAAGCTACTAGAATTTTCCCATCGCGAAGAAATGGCCGAAAATCAAGCATGGTTTGACTTTGAGGATTTAATTGAGCTTGCAATTACGTCTAAAACCAATTTTTGCTACGAAACTAACTTTAATTCTACCCCAATGCATTGGCCAAATCTTTTTCAAGCCCATGGCTATAGTTTGCATATGATTTTCCTTGCTCTAAATTCAACCGACGAAGCTAAAAGAAGAGTGCGAATTCGCGTTCAAAACGGTGGGCACTTTGTAGCAGATAGTGAGGTCGTAGAGCGATACAAATTGGGCTACCAAAATCTAAATGGAAACTTCGAAAAATTTCAGAGTATAGATGTATTTGATTGTTCTGAGTATGGCAGTGATCCTCGCTATGTAATGTCAATAAGGAACGGAAAACTTAGTGGTCAAAATAAAGTACCAGATTTTATAGTGAAGTTTCTGCCAAACGTCTTTAAATAGAGCTTGTTGTATACTTTGCTGCAAGCCTAAATCTTGAAAACAGCATATCTCGCCACCTACAACTATTTCCCCCTACTTTTGCCCACATGCTTTTGCTAGAGATTTCTGAGCTGCACTCGCAACCACTATTGGGTGGATTTGCGCTGCAACAAATTTCGTGGCAACAGCAGGTACAGGAGAAAGTTGCGCTAATTGGAGAAACTGGTTCTGGTAAAAGCACTTTACTAAAGATTATTGCTGGTTTTACACAAGCTGCAAGTGGCACCATATTATTTGAAGGCAAAAAAGTACTTGGGCCCAATTATCAATTAATTGCGGGTGAGGAAGGCATGGCATACTTGTCGCAGCATTACGAGCTTAGGCATAACTATAAAATGAGCGATTTGCTTGCCTTGCGCAATGACATGACAGAGGAAGAAAGTGCAGAACTGTTTGCCTTGTGCAAAATAGACCACTTATTAGCTCGCAATAGTAAACAGTTATCGGGGGGCGAACAGCAACGCATTGCATTGGCTTGTTTACTCGTAAGAAAACCACGCCTACTTATTCTTGATGAACCGTTCTCTAATTTAGATGCAATACACAAAGCTGAGCTAAAAGCAGTTATCAATAGTGTTGCAGAGCGCTATGGCACAAGCCTTATTCTTGCTAGTCATGATGCTAACGATGTATTGCCTTGGGCAGATAAAATTGTTGTATTGCAAAAAGGCGAAATAGTACAAGTTGGCACTAGTAAAGATGTATTTGATAATCCTGCAAACGATTACACTGCTGCTTTACTTGGTGCTTACAACAAACTATCCTGCTCATTGGCTAAAGCACTTGGCATTGAAACCGATAACGCTTTTGTGTACACGCGCCCACATGTATTTCAAATTACAAGTGGCAGCGGTTTAGAAGCTATTGTAAAAGCTTGCCAATACTTTGGCACCCACTATCAACTTACTTTGGAATGCCAAGCTGAAACACTTGTGCTATTGCATGACAATGAATTACAAGTCGGCGCAAAAGTTACACTGACATGACAACAAAGCTGTAGAACTTAGTGAGGCGGTAATGCAGCAATTACAAGCAATACTATTGCTAGTTTGCGTACTCACTCATGAACTTAATCTTTACAAGTTGCACTTGCTCTTTTGTAAGACCAGTATCTTTAAATTCATCAAAAGCAGCTTCTGTACTATCTGTTTCAGAGCCCATGAAGTAGTCGTACAATTCATCTTGATCGCTTTCGTCCACATAGTCGTCGATGCAATAATCAATATTCAATTTTGTACCACTGCTAACGATGCTTTCCATTTCAGTTATCAGTTCTTGCATTTCCAATTGCTTGGTACGTGCAATATGATCTAAAGGAATTTTTCTATCAAGGTTTTGAATAATAAACACCTTTAAGCCGCCTTTACTTGGCGCACTTTTCATTACAAAATCGTCTGGCTTGTCGATATTATTATCCTCAACATATTGTGCAATTAACTCAACAAATTTTTTGCCGTACTTAACCGCTTTGCCTTGGCTTACACCGCTTACTTTTTCTAATTCTTTTAGCGTGCAAGGATAAAGCGTTGCCATTTCTTGCAAACTATTTTCGCTAAAAATTACATAAGGCGGCACCTTATGCATTTCTGCAACACGCTTACGTGTATCAAGAAGTGTTTTAAACAAAGTCTCGTCAAGTGCAGCACCGCCGCCACTTCCAGATACAAAAGTATCGTCATCGTCGCCGCCATCAGCTTCTTCAAACTGATGATTCAAACTCATTTTGAAACTATAGTTTTTCTCTAAGAATTTTTTACCCTTATCGGTAAGCTTAAGTAAACCATAGTCCTTAATGTCTTTATGAATCAAACCTTCTATCATCATTTGGCGCACTAGGCTTTGCCAAAAGTGTTCGTTCATATCAAACTCACGACCATTGCCAAATACTTTCAGTTTATCGTGTTTGAAGTTGATGATATGTGCATTTGTGCGTCCCATTGCCATGTTTACAACGTGGTCTATTGGGAACATTTCTTTCACTGCCTTTACAATGTCTAATACACAACGAACTGTGTCTTTTACATCAATCTTTTCTTTTGGATTCTTACAGTTGTCGCATTGTCCACAGTTTTCTTGTGTGTAGGTTTCACCAAAGTAGTGTAGCAATACTTTTCTTCTACAATTAGTAGTTTCTGCATAGGCAACAGTTTCGCCAATTAGCTGCGCGCCAATTTCACGTTCGCTCAGTGGCTTATCGCGCATCAAGTGCTCTAGCTTTTGCACATCTTTATAACTAAAGTATAGAATACAGTGACCTTCTAAGCCATCGCGACCTGCACGGCCAGTTTCTTGATAGTAGTTTTCTATACTCTTAGGAATATTATAGTGTATCACATACCTAATATCTGGCTTGTCGATACCCATACCAAAGGCAATTGTTGCAACAATTACTTGCACATCTTCGTTCAAGAATGCATCTTGTCTATCGCTTCTTGTTTTGGCATCTAAACCAGCATGGTAGGCTACCGCATTAATACCATTGGCTTGCAATGTTTCTGCTAACTCTTCGGTAGTCTTGCGGTTTAAAGTATAAATAATGCCACTCTTGCCTTTGTTTTTAGAAATGTATTTGGTAATGCTCTTTGTAATTTGGTCTTTACCACCCTTTTGTACAATTTCGTAAAAGAGATTGTGGCGATTAAAGGAAGAAATAAAAATATTTGGCTTCTTCAAGCCTAAGTTATTTCTAATATCGTCTTGCACTTTTGGCGTAGCCGTAGCAGTTAAGGCAATGATACTTAGGTTTTTGCCTAGCACCTTAATCGCTTCGCTGAGCTTACGGTATTCTGGCCTAAAGTCGTGACCCCATTCACTTATACAGTGCGCTTCGTCTACTGCAACAAAACTGATGTTTAGTGATTTTAAGAACTCTATATTCTCTTCCTTAGTAAGCGTTTCTGGCGCTACATAAAGCATTTTTGTAGTGCCTTTGGCTAAATCGTCTTTTACAACCTTAATTTGACCTTTATTAAGCGACGAGTTTAAGAAGTGTGCAACATTGTCGTTATCGCTGTAACCACGAATCAAGTCTACTTGGTTCTTCATTAAAGCGATAAGCGGACTTACAATGATAGCTGTGCCCTCGCTTACTAATGCAGGCAACTGGTAGCACAAACTTTTACCGCCACCTGTTGGCATTATTACAAATGTATCAGTACCATCAAGCACACTTTGAACGATGGCTTCCTGATTGTCTTTGAACGTATTAAAGCCAAAATATTTTTGAAGTGCCTCATTTAGTATACTTGGCTTTGCAGCAGTTGTCTTCTTTGCTGCAGGTATTACATCTTTCTTTGTTGCAGCTTTTTTAGCTACAACGGTACTTTCTTTTGCGGTTTTACTTACTACTTTCTTTGCCATATGTATATGTCACTAATAATTCCCCTCCCCCCATGAGCGCTATCAGTAATAATAGTTTAGAGTGTATAAATATAGTAAAAATAAATTTAGCTAACAAGTTTTAACTGCGATTTGACTAGCATTAATTAGAATTTATTTTTCCTAACATCAAGGAAAAATTAATATGAACTAGGGTTAAACGGGCAGCTAAGTCCAGGAAAGCCTATTGCAGGCTAGCTATGGGTTTACTAGTATATAATATCCTACAAAAACTTATGGCCATAAAATAGCATACAAGCATATTGCGCTATCTTAGCCAAATGCAGCCAGAGCAAATAATACAACTTGGCAAAAGTACTCTTCAGCTAGAGGCAGAAGGTTTATCGCAGGTAGCCGCACAATTGGGCACCAGTTTTGCCGAAGCTGTACAAGCACTACACCTCTGTAAGGGTCGCGCTGTTGTAAGTGGTATTGGCAAAAGTGCCATAGTTGCACAAAAAATTGTAGCTACATTTAATAGCACTGGTACACCAGCATTATATATGCATGCAGCCGATGCTATTCATGGCGATATTGGTATGCTGCAACAGCAAGATATTGTTATAATAATTAGTAAAAGTGGCGAAAGCGACGAGATAAAGGTACTTACTCAGCTCGTGCAAGGCTTTGGCAACACGATTATAACCATTACAGGCAATACCAACAGCACTTTAGCTAAACAAGCGCAATTTGTACTGAATGCCACGGTTAGTCAGGAAGCTTGCCCTAATAATTTAGCACCAACCACGAGTACTACAGCACAAATGGCCATGGGCGATGCGCTCGCTATTTGCTTGTTGCGCCTTACAGGCTTTTCCGCTCAAGACTTTGCTCGTTTCCATCCTGGTGGCGCTTTAGGCAAAATGTTGTACTTGCGTGTTAGAGACCTTTGCGTAAAGAATCCGAAGCCAATTGTACGTTTAGATACAGATATACGCACCGTTATTCTTACCATTAGCACTGCTCGCCTTGGTGCAGCCGCTGTTTTAGATGGCGAAAAGCTTGTTGGCATCATTACAGATGGCGATTTGCGTCGCATGATGGAGCACAACGAAACCTTTACGCAATTGCGCGCAGAAGATATAATGACTGTGCAACCCAAATTAATCGACAGCGACAGTACAGCGGTATTAGCTTTGCAGTTGATGCGACAATACAATATTTTTCAATTGCCTGTGCTTACGAATGGTTTGTTTGACGGCTTTGTGCATTTGCATGATATTATAAAAGAAGGTATCGTATAAAGCATGGCAGTAGCAAAACAAAAGGTGGCATTTTTTTGCCAAAGCTGTGGCAACGAATCGCAGAAATGGCTTGGACAGTGCCCAGCTTGCAAAAGTTGGAACACCATTATAGAAGAGCCTGTACATAAAGGTGCAGTAAAAGAAAAAGCTATTCTAGGCAGCGAGTTCAAGCAAAGCACTGCTGCTGTTACACTTGCAGAAATAGAAGCTGGCGCAGAGCGCAGAATTGTAACTGCAGATGAAGAACTGAATCGTGTGCTTGGCGGCGGCATTGTAGAAGGTAGTGTGGTACTTGTTAGCGGAGAACCCGGTATTGGCAAGAGTACTTTGTTTTTGCAATTGGCGCTTAGTTTGCAGCAGTTAAAAGTGCTATATGTAAGTGGTGAAGAAAGTGCGCAACAAATAAAAATGCGTGCCGAACGTATACCCAACCACAACGATAATTTATACTTACTTACCGAAACAGATACGGGCGCTATTTTTAATGAAGTAAAAAAACTAAAGCCACAACTCATCATTGTAGATAGTATTCAAACGCTTTCTAGCCCTTATGTAGATAGCAGCCCGGGCAGTGTAAGCCAAGTAAAGGAATGCAGCGCAGAGTTGATTCGTTTTGCAAAAGCAAGCAATATACCTGTGTTTATTATTGGGCATATCAACAAAGACGGCAATGTAGCTGGTCCAAAAGTGCTTGAGCATATGGTAGATGCTGTGGTGCAATTTGAAGGCGACAGACATTATACGTATCGCATTTTGCGCGGCATTAAAAATCGTTTTGGTAGTAGCAGCGAACTTGGCATTTACGAAATGCATAATGCTGGCCTTAGACAAGTAAGTAATCCTAGTGAAATACTATTGTCTGAGAAAGATGTACATATGAGTGGTACTGCTATTGCCGCGACGCTAGAAGGCATACGACCACTACTGTTGGAAGCGCAAGCCCTTGTAACAACTGCAGTATATGGCACGCCACAACGCACTACTAATGGTTTTGATTTGCGCAAATTGCAACTCTTGTTGGCGGTACTTGAGAAACGTGGCGGTTTTGCTTTTGGCACCAAAGATGTATTTCTCAATATTGCTGGCGGCATTCGTGTAGAAGACCCAGCGCTAGACCTAGCAGTAGCTGCGGCGCTTTTAAGCAGTTACGAAGACACTGCTATCAATAACAAAACTGTATTTGCAGCAGAGGTTGGCCTAAGTGGTGAATTACGCAGTGTTAATCGAATAGAGCAGCGCGTTGCTGAGGCCGACAAACTTGGTTTCGAAAAAATTGTACTAAGTAAGTACAATACCAAAGGATTGAATACCACAAAACTTAATATAGAAATTCAAAGTGTAGCCACGGTAGAAGATGTTTACCGCCTCTTGTTTTAAGTAAGTGCTTATGCTAAAGCGTGCATTACAAAATATCGCTTCGGAAAGTTTGCAAATGCTGTATCCCCAATTTTGCGTGGGCTGCAATGGGCATGTACATCGTAACGAACATCTTTTATGCACGACATGTTTTTCTGAATTAGCAACAGCGGGGCAATACGTCAACAATAACGAAGTAGAAAAGCTTTTTTGGGGTCGCTTTAGCTTTGAATTTGCCTATGGCTTGCTTTATTTTCACAAAGGCAATATCGCAGCCAAATTGTTGCATGCGCTCAAATACGATGATAATACAGATGTTGGCAATATGCTTGGCAATATGCTAGCGCAAGCGCTTGCTCCAAAATTGCAGAGCAAATTAAGTACTGTACTGCTGCCAGTTCCATTGCACAAAAACAAACAAAGTGCACGCGGCTACAATCAGAGTGAAATTATTGCAACTGCACTAGGCGAGTCTTTAGGCCTTACAGTTGATACAACTAGCGTGCGGCGTGTAAAGCACACTTTAACGCAAACCCGCAAAAGCCGTTTTGCCCGCTTAGAAAATACAAGCAGCGCTTTTCGAGTAATAGATACCGAGGCACTAAACAACAAGCATGTTGTACTGCTAGACGACGTGTGCACAAGTGGTGCCACAATTGAGGCATGTGCTTTGGCAGTTTTGGAAAAATGCAACTGTAGCATTAGCATCGTAAGTGCAGCGATTGCCGTGAATTAAGTGGGGCTAAATAGCATATCCTACAAAGTATCAGCTACATCTTGCACACACTATGGCTGCTAAATTCTAAGTTTGCAGCAATGGCCAACGATAATAAGTTACAGGCAATCATTGCACACGCAAAAGAGTACGGCTTTGTTTTTCAGAGCAGCGAAATATATGATGGTTTAAGCGCCGTTTACGATTACGGGCAAAATGGCGTTGAATTAAAACGCAATATCCGCGAAACTTGGTGGAGAAGCATGGTATATGCACACGATAATATTGTGGGTATAGATAGCGCCATTTTTATGCACCCTACGATTTGGAAGGCAAGTGGCCACGTCGATAATTTTAGCGACCCAATGATTGATAACAAGGATAGCAACAAACGCTATCGTGTAGATCATTTGATAGAGGGACATGTAGAAGCTTTGCTAAAGCAAGAAGGCAAAACTGATGATGAAATTAGTGCCAGCATTAGCGACCATGCATTGGTTGTGAAAATGGAGCAGCTGTTAAGTGAAAACGATTATGCAGCGCTTAAGGCATTGATAGAAGAAAATAAAATTGTGTGCAGCATCAGTGGTACTTGCAATTGGACAGATATCCGCCAATTTAATCTAATGTTTAGCACGGAGTTTGGTGCTGTAGCTAGCGACAATCCTGATGATAATAAAGTATATCTACGCCCTGAAACTGCACAAGGTATTTTTGTAAACTTTTTGAACGTACAAAAAACTGGCCGCATGAAAATACCTTTTGGTATTGCACAAGTTGGTAAGGCGTTTAGAAATGAAATTGTAGCACGTGGCTTTATTTTTAGAATGCGTGAGTTTGAGCAAATGGAAATGCAATACTTTGTTCGTCCTGGCACACAAAAGCAGTGGTACGATTATTGGAAGGCAGCACGTATGCAGTGGCACAAAGATTTAGGTATTCCAGAAAACAAATATCGTTTTCATGACCACGTAAAATTGGCTCACTATGCCGACATGGCTTGTGATATTGAGTATGAATTTCCAATGGGCTTCAAAGAAGTAGAAGGCGTGCATAGTCGCACAGACTTTGACCTGAAGCAGCACCAAGAATATAGCAAGAAGAAGCTTGTTTACTTCGATAATGATCTTAATGAAGAAGGCAAGCCTTATGGCAACTATGTGCCGTATGTTATTGAAACGAGCATCGGTTTAGACCGTGCTGTGATGATGGTTCTAAGCGAAGCGTATTGTGAAGAAGACTTAAGCACAGCTGAAAAGCAAGATAGCCGAGTAGTATTGAAGTTTCCGCCAAAATTAGCGCCATTCAAGTTGGCGATTTTGCCTTTGCTCAAGAAAGATGGTTTGCCAGAGCTTGCGCGTGAATTGCAAAAAGATTGTGCTGGCGCATTCAATTGCTTCTACGAAGAAAAAGATGCTATTGGTAAGCGTTATCGTCGTATGGATGCTTTAGGCACACCGTTCTGCGTAACGATTGATCATCAAACAAAAGAAGATGGTACGGTGACTATTCGTTATCGCGATAGCATGGAGCAACAACGCATAGCGATGACTGATGTAAGAGCAACTGTACTAGCAGCGCTCTAATCGTTGCTGCTAAACAATACTGCAATAATCTAAGCCATACAGGCCAACAATGTCTTGTGCAAAGTCTTTACTAAAATAGACTTTGGCGCCGTGTTTACCAAATACTGGAAACTTTTCTTCGCCAGTATCTGTTCTATTGAAGTTAAAGCCAACTAAATACAAATCAGGTGTGTTGAGCTTTATTCTATACACAGGACGATGTACTGCGTTATTAATCCATTGCTCTACAGCTTGCATATCCAGCATTTGATCCTTCTGCAATTTTACACGATATACTTCTTCGCCTTGCAGGTAGTGATTGGTAAACACTAAATTGAAATTGTGTACGTAACAACTTAGGCACACGTTGCCCAAAACAACAGCAGGCGTTTCCATATCGCCTACAATTTCTACAGCAGAATTTATCTGTCTAAAGAAATTGAGTAAACGTTTATTGCGCTTCTCAATGGTTTGTTTTAGATTTTGATCTATCGCTCGCTTAAGTACAGTACGCTCCATAATGTATCAAAAGTGTTTACAACAGTGCTCAATATTTAATTCGCTTTGTACGACTTAGTTAGTGAAAACACATTATGCAAAAACATAAATTAAAATTTTTTACTATGCACAAATATATAGTTTTGAGATGTAAATAATTTAGATGTTTGTGCATTTGTATCACGTTATAGAAAAATACAATATGCTGCTTTGTATAGCAGTACACTATAACTAACAAATGCCTATGCGAACAAATGTTAATACATTACATAAAAATAGCTAGTGGTAAATAACCTATGCTGTCACGGATATTACGCTAACAAACTATAAGCCAGCCAACTACACAAATAAGCTAGTACGCCTAACGCTACAAATTGTGCAATCGCAAATTTCCAACTTCTCGTTTCGCGAACAACAATGCCCATGGTAGTCATACACTGCATAGCAATAGCATAAAAAATAAGTAAGCTTACACCTGTCGGTAAAGAATAAATGGGCTTGCCATCAGGCCAGGTGGCAGCGCGCATTTTTGCAGTGAGTGTAGAGCCGTTATCGTCTACATCAACTGCACTGTACAAAGTAGCCATGGTACCTACAAAAACTTCTCGTGCGGCAAACGATGCGATTAAAGCAATACCAATTTTCCAATCAAAGCCTAGCGGCTTAATAGCAGGCTCGATAAATCTGCCCAAGTGACCAGCATAGCTTGCTACCAGCACTTCATTGGCTTCTGCAGCTTTTGCTTCTGCTGCATTTTGCGTAGCGTACTTGCTGCGTATTTGCGCAATATTATCGCCCGGGCCATAGTTACACAGTGCCCATAGTATAACACTAATAATCACGATAATCTTTCCGGCGTCTACCACAAACATGCGTGCCTTGTGCCAAACGTTTACAAGCAAATTATGCCAACGCGGCTCGCGATACACAGGCAATTCCATCAAGAAAGCACTTTTGCTTTTTTTACGAAGAAAAATACTTAGCACTTTGCTAGCCAACAAGGCTAAGATAAAACCAAACAAGTACAAGGCCATCATAACTAAACCTTGCAAGCCTATAAAGCCAAGAAAGTAGACCTTTGGAATAACCAACCCAATCAAAATTGTATACACGGGAATACGTGCACTGCAACTCATTAGTGGCGTTACAAGCAATGCTATTAAACGTTCGGTTTTGTTTTCGATGGTACGCGTACTCATTATAGCTGGTACCGCACAAGCAACACCACTTATTAGCGGCAATACTGCTTTGCCATTTAAGCCAACGCTACGCATAAGTCTATCGCTTAAAAAGCCAATGCGTGCCATATAGCCGCTGTCTTCTAAAATTGTAATGAGCGCAAAAAGAATTGCAATCTGTGGCACAAAACCTATTACACCGCCAAGCCCTGCAAGCACACCATTGATAAGCAAATTGCTCCAAGCAGCTTTTGGTAAATGCTCGCTCAAAAAGTTGCTCAAACTACTAAAACCAGTTTCTATCCACTCCGTTGGAAAAGCACTTAACCAGTAAATACTTTGAAACAGCAGAAACAAGACTACTAGCAAAATCAAATTACCCCAAATAGGATGAAGTAATGTTCTATCTAATTTTTCTGTACGCAGTTCTTTGCGCAAAGGGTCTGCTTCTACCACACTAGCATGCATTACTTGCTTGATGCGTGCATAACGTTGCATAGTTTCGGCACTTTGCACGCGAGTTTTGCTAAAATTTGTGCTTTGTTTTACAGCCGCAATATTTTCCTTTAGCGCTTGTGGTACAAAATTGAGTTGGTCGGCAGCAACTGCTAAATGCAAGCAGGCATATGCGGGTTTATGCTTAATCTGCTGCTGCACAGCCGCCACTAATTCTGGGGCAAGCGCATCATTGTCTATAAACTGATTGTGACGATAGGTACTTGCATTGGCCAATACCATTTGCACTTGTTTTAGCAAATTGGTTTTGCCTCTACCCTTTAAGGGATTCACCTGCACGACGGGTACACCAAGCTGTATGCTCAACTGTGTTTCGTCGATGCGAATGCCATTACGTGCCGCAATATCATTCATAGTGAGTGCCACAATAGCGGGCAAGCCAAGGTCGAGAATCTGCGAGCAAAATAGTAAGTTGCGCTTTAGGTTGCTTGCATCTACCACAATAATCACAGCATCAGGCTTTACCCCACTTTCGTCGTTGAGCAATGCATCATAGGCCACATACTCATCGGCACTCTTTGGATAAAGGCTATATGTGCCCGGCAAATCAATGCAACGAATGTTTTGTGCATTGGGTAGTTGTGCAATGCCGCTGCTACTATCTACGGTAACGCCGCTAAAATTGCCCACTTTCTGATTGAGCCCAGTCAATACATTAAACAAGCTTGTTTTACCCGAATTGGGGTTGCCTACTAATGCTACTGTTTTGGTATTATTCAATCTTTGCCTGTATTGGGTAGGCAAATTTATTACAAATACATAGCTTAGCGTGGACATCTGCTGTGATATGTACTACTAATGCGTTTTAGCAGGTCTTATTATTGTATCAGCACCACAAATAGGATATAGTGCTCGCCTTGCAGCGCGTCGCTTCTTTTTGTAGTTGCCACATTATCTTTGCCGCATGACAATTTCGCCAGGCGATATCAAAACCGCGCAATTACATGGCTATCTTTTGAGCAGTGTTGCGCCTCGCCCTATTTGCTTTGCTAGTACTATCGACGAGCAGGGCAATCACAACCTTTCGCCTTTTAGCTTCTTTAATGTGTTTGGCAGTAATCCGGTGACGCTAATTTTTAGTCCAGCACGTCGGGTACGCGACAATACCCTTAAGCACACGCTGCAAAATTGCATTGCCACCAAGGAGGTTGTGATTAATGTAGTTAATTACGCCATCGTGCAGCAAATGAGCCTTGCTAGTTGCGAATATGCAGCAGGTGTAAGTGAATTTGAGAAAAGTGGTTTAACGCCAATTGCAAGCGAAGTGGTAAAGCCCTATCGTGTGCAAGAAAGCCCAGTGCAAATGGAGTGTATCGTCAAAGAAGTAATTGCCACAGGCGATCAAGGCGGTGCAGGCAACCTTATCATTTGCGAAATGGTGCGCATGCATATCAACGATGCTGTACTGAACGATGCGGGAGAAATCGATTACAAAAAAATAGACCTTGTGGCTCGTATGGGCAAAGATTACTATTGCCGCGCCAATGGCGAAGCGGTATTTGAAGTACCAAAACCTAATATGCAGCTTGGTATTGGTGTAGATGCATTGCCTAAGTATATTCGTGAAAGCGCTGTGCTCACTGGCAATAATCTTGGCTTGCTTGGCAATAGCAGCGCAGTACCAACGATAGACGAAACATTTAATGGTCTAGACATAAGCGAACAATCTGCAAAGGCCTTATTAGACGAAGGGAAAGTAGAAGAGGCTTGGCAAGTGCTTTTGCGATTGCAATCGTAGTTTTAAGCTCGTTTATCATATTTGGCAATTCAGGCATTTGTCCGTAAATTTGTGACAAATATCCGTCAATGTCAAAAGTAAAATTACCAGCAGTTTCTATCACCGTAGAGGCAGATACTTACCAAGCCCATGAGGTAAAGATGATAGCTGCATTTTGGAAAGAACTTGGTATAACCGTAAATCTACATAGCACAGAGGATGCCTTAAACCTCGTACGCAAAGGCGTTAAAAAGCCTGTACTTACCAAAATAATGCAACAACTTGGGCTAAGCCTCAACGATATGGCAAGCATCTTGCATACAAGCGAACGCACACTTCGCCGTTACGATGCCGCAACTGTGCTCAATGCCGAGCAAAGTGAGCGCTTAGTAGAATTAGCCAAACTCTTTGCACATGCACGCGTGGTTTTTGGCACGCCAGAAAATACAAGGCAATGGTTGCACACGTCGTTGTGGGCACTCAACCATAAAAAGCCTGTACACTATTTTGATACTTCTTTAGGCATAGAACATATCCATACAATTTTACACCGTATAGAACACGGCATTGTTGCCTAAGCCCATGCAACTGTTTAGAATTGCTACGCAAAAGTATATCCGCGACCTAAGCGGCACAGGCAGCTACCATCAAGCTGGCCGTTGGCATAGCCAGGGTACAGCAATTGTATATACATCCACTAGCGCAGCCTTAGCCATGCTAGAAACCTTGGTACACTTCTCGCCACAAGTTGTACCTGTAGCGTTGCAAATGATTGTTTTGGATGTACCCAACGATTTAATTCGTGCACTGCAAAAAGATCTTCCTGCTAAATGGCACGACTATAGTTACCATCCCGAAGTGCGCGATTATGGCGACAAATTTGCGCGTGCACAAAAGCATTTAGGCATCACGGTACCGAGTTGTATTTTGCCATACTCGCATAATGTATTACTCAATCCACGCCACGAAGCAATGGCGAGCATAAAAATTGAAGAGGTAGTAGATATTAGCATAGACGAACGCCTATTGAGAAATACGAAATATTAGATATCGGCGGATATGCACGTAATTTATCCGATTGTAAACTTGATTTTTGGTTGAATTCTTTGTGCTACTAGGCCGCACCTACGGAGCTATATTTATTCAAAGAATAATATTTTCAATGATGATCCGCAAAGCTACACCAAGTAGCAACCGGTAAATGGTTTGAACCATCACATTTAGTGCTAAGTTTTGTGTTAGGGGTCTTGTAAGTGTGCGCATGGGTTTTCCTTTCTTTTGTCTTAGCACAAAAGAAACAAAAAGCCAAGACTTAGAAATATGTTCGCGAAAATCAAGCTCACGCACTAGGCCACGCAGCTGAGGCGCCAAGGCTTCGCATCAACCCAAATTATGCATTAGAATGTTCAAACGGAGTGTTCAATCCGCTGATTGTTGCAAAGATTCCGTCCATCCATTGCCGTCGTTTTTGAGGCAAGCTAATTTTTAGCGTGCTTTTGTT
>JBJORA010000058.1:0-7738 GCA_046049675.1 Bacteroidota bacterium
CACGCCTTTATTGCTAAATACGATAGCCTTGGTAATTGCCTGTGGAGCAAGCAAGGTACTGGTTTAGCGGTTAGCTATAACTTACAACGCCTAAACGACGGCGCACTCGATTGGCAAGTACGAACTGCTGGTGGCCCCTACACACTGGATGGACTTACCGCGCCTACGCCTGGTGTATACAATTTTCGCTTGCGTGATTGGCCAAGTAATACCAACACAAATACGCTTCCTTCAAATTTTGTATTATATCCTAACCCAACTACGCAGTTTTTATACATTGATAATACAGCAACTGCAATTCGAATGATAGATGCACGTGGTATAGCATATTCACCGCCTATACACTATGCCGATGCATACCATAACGCAATTGATTGCACTGGGCTTGCAAATGGCTTATATACTGTAACAGCTATCCTTAGTGGTAATACGGAATGTAAAAGAGTAATGATTAATAGATAAACGAATTATCATAGACATCATCTACTCTAACACCGGCCTTAACCATTTCTCCATTTCTTCTAAAGAATAATCCTTGCGCTGCGTATAGTCGCGCAATTGATCTCTATCTATTTTACCTACGCCAAAATACTTAGCTTGTGGATGCGCAAAATACCAACCACATACACTTGGTGCCGGGCTCATCGCCAAACTTTCTGTCAATGTAATTTGTGTAGCAGCTTCTCCACCAAGCAATGCAAATAATTTATACTTCTCAGTATGATCTGGGCATGCAGGATAGCCAGGCGCTGGTCTAATGCCTTGGTATTTTTCTTTGATTAATGATTCATTATCTAAAGCCTCTTGTGGTGCATAGCCCCAAAATTCTTTACGCACTTTTTCGTGCAAGTATTCTGCAAAGGCTTCAACTAATCTGTCGCACAAAGCTTGCAGCAAAATTTTATTGTAATCGTCTTGCTGTGTATCAAAGGCTGCAATATGTTTTTCCGAGCCTTGTATCGTTACACTAAACGCACCCATATGTTGTGGCGAGCTTGTACCAATAAAATCTGCTAGGCTCAAATTGGGTTGCCCACTTGCCTTAACAGACTGCTGTCGCAAAAATTCCAATTTGTGTTCGCCAACAGCAACTGTATCAGCCGATACCTTAGTAGCTGGCCAAAAACCAACAACAGCATGTGCACTTAGCCATTGCTCATCGCAAAGTTTATCAAGCATTGCTTGAGCATCATTAAACAATTTTGTAGCAGCATCGCCAATTACTGCATCCTGTAAAATAGCAGGGTAATTACCATGCAGTTCCCATGCAATAAAAAATGGCTTCCAATCAATATAAGGCCGCAATATCGTTAAGTTATCTAGCGCAATTGTACGCGTACCAGTAAAGCTAGGTGCAGGCACTTCGCTATCATCTAACTGAAACGCATTAGCTTGTGCTTTTGTAAATGGCAGAAAATCCTTTGCAGCGCGCTTCGTATCAAATTCTTCCTTGAGGCGCAAATATTCTGTAGTGGTTTCGCTAAGTAGCGCATCGCGGTTACTATCGTTAAGCAAAGTACTTGCCACCGTAACACTTCTACTTGCATCTAGTACATGTAAAACACCATTGCCATATTCGGGTGCAATTTTTACAGCAGTGTGCATACGACTTGTAGTAGCACCACCAATTAATAGTGGTTGCTTCATATTGCGTCGCTTCATTTCTTTAGCAATATGCACCATTTCATCAAGGCTTGGTGTAATTAAACCACTTAAGCCAATAATTGCTGCGCCACACTTTTCAGCCTCATCCAAAATTTTATCGGCTGGTACCATTACACCAAGGTCTTTGATATTGTAGCCATTGCAACCAAGTACAACGCCCACAATATTTTTACCAATATCGTGCACATCGCCTTTTACAGTTGCCAATAGAATTGTAGCTGCATCGCTGCTTTCGCTTTTTTCTGCCTCAATAAATGGTTGCAAGTAAGCCACACTTTTCTTCATTACGCGCGCACTTTTTACAACCTGTGGCAAAAACATTTTACCACTGCCAAACAAATCGCCAACCACATTCATACCACTCATCAAAGGGCCTTCTATGACTTCCAATGGCTTGGCATATTTTGTACGCGCTTCTTCAGTATCTACATCAATAAAATCTGTAATGCCATTTACAAGGGCGTGCTCTAAGCGCTTTTCAACTGTGGTATCGCGCCATGCAAGATTTACTATGTTTTCTTTGGCTGCACCTTTTACGGTTTCTGCAAAAGAAATCAGCGCTTCTGTCGCTTCGTTATTGTCGTTGTTTTTGTTGAGTATAACAGCTTCACAGAGTTCGCGCAATTTTGGCTCAATCTGATCGTATACCACCAATTGACCTGCATTAACGATACCCATATCCATGCCAGCTTTGATCGCATGAAATAAAAACACGCTATGCATGGCCTCGCGAACGTGGTCGTTGCCTCTAAACGAAAAAGATAAATTGCTCACACCACCGCTTATTTTTACACGCGGCATCAGTTGCTTTATTTCGCGTGTAGCTTCAATAAAGTCTACACCGTAATTATTGTGTTCTTCTAACCCAGTGGCTACAGCAAAAATATTTGGGTCAAAAATGATGTCTTGCGGTGCAAAGCCAACTTGCTCTGTAAGAATTTTATAGGCACGATGGCAAATAGCTACTTTACGATCCTTCGTGTCGGCTTGACCTTGTTCGTCAAAGGCCATCACAATCACAGCAGCGCCAAACCATTTGCAAATTGTAGCTTGTTGAATAAATTTCTCTTCACCTTCTTTAAGCGAAATAGAATTTACGATGCATTTGCCTTGTACACATTTCAATCCTGCTTCAATAATCTCAAACTTAGAACTATCAATCATGATAGGCACGCGAGCAATGTCTGGTTCGCTTTGCACAAGATTCAAGAAAATTGTCATTGCCTCAACACCGTTTAGCAATGCATCGTCCATGTTTACATCGATAATCTGTGCGCCATTCTCTACCTGTTGGCGTGCTACGCTAAGTGCTTCTTCGTATTTATTATCTGCAATGAGTCGTGCAAATTTTTTACTACCAGTAACATTCGTTCGCTCACCAACATTGATAAAATTTGTTTCGGGACGCACAACGAGTGGTTCTAAACCAGCGTAACGTGTAAGTGTATGTTGCATTGTAGATATTAAACTGTGTATTTTTTATGCTTACTATTTAATAATGATATAATTAAACCAAATTAGTTTTGTTGGCACTACGCCATTGTCAATTGTGGCAATGCCCTCGGCGCTAGATGTTTTACTTTATCGGCAATGGCTTTGATATGCGGCGGCGTAGTACCACAGCAACCTCCAACAATATTGACAAATCCTTCTTTGGCCCATTCTTCTAAATAAGAACCTGTATGATGCGGATCTTCGTCGTACTCGCCCATGGCGTTTGGCAAGCCTGCATTCGGATAAGCGCTTACATAACAAGTTGCAAGGCCGCTTAACTCTTCAACATGCGGACGCATTTCTTTAGCACCTAAAGCGCAGTTGAGTCCAACGCTAATTGGATTGGCATGCTGTATACTTGTGTAGAAAGCCTCAAGCGTTTGTCCACTCAAGGTACGACCACTTGCATCAGTAATCGTACCACTAATCATAATTGGCAATTCGGGTTTGCCTTGATCTGCAAAATATTTTTTGACAGCATAAATCGCAGCCTTACAATTAAGCGTATCAAAAATGGTTTCGATAAGCACGACATCAATACCACCATCTACCATGCCTTGTACTTGCGTGTAATAAGCAGCAACAGCTTCATCAAACGTTATAGCGCGATAGCCAGGATTATTAACATCAGGACTAAGCGACAGGGTACGATTAAGTGGCCCAATGGCGCCGGCGATATACTTGCGTGTCGAGTTAGGGTTTTCTGCCATAAAAAGTTCAACGGCTTTTTTGGCACACTGCACAGCTGCTACATTAAGTTCGTAGCTGAACGCTTGCATATCATAGTCAGCCATACTAATAACCTGACTGCTGAAAGTATTGGTTTCGATGATATCTGCACCAGCTTCAAGATATTGCTTATGAATTTCGGTAATAATATCTGGCTTAGTAATATTTAGTAAATCGTTATTGCCTTTTACATCAATATGCCAATCCTTAAATCTTTCGCCACGATAATCTGCTTCCTCTAATTTGTAGCGTTGGATCATTGTGCCCATCGCGCCATCAATAACGAGAATGCGTTGTGCCAAGTCTTGTTGAATTGTACTCATGCTTAAAATAGATTTATACAAGCACATGTGCTATTGCGCATCACTTCTTCAACACTATAAACGTCTTTTGAGAAAACTTTGTAGCGATTTGCTACCGACGTTTATTAGTTCTTTAAGTAGGCTGAACAATAAACAAATCTGCCTGAGGTGCAAAGGTATGCAAAATTGTTCATAAACGATCGTTTTGATACATCTTGTAGCTAGCGTTTGTTAGCCCATTCGGTATTTTTAGCTAGTTTTGTGCTTCAACTAAACAATTACAACACATGCTAGGATTATCATTATTTGTTGCGGCCTTAGTACCGCTTATTATTGGCGCCATTTGGTACAACCCCAAAGTGCTTGGTGCTCTGTGGATGCGCGAATCTGGTCTAAGCGAAGAGCAGCTTAGGGGAGGCAGCAATCTAATTAGGATATATGGCCTTACTTATTTATTTAGCGTCTTGCTTGCATTCTTGCTTCAATTTATGGTAGTGCATCAATACAGTGCAGCCTCGCTTGTAGCAACACCACCGTTTGACACTGCCGAAAACAAAGCTATGATGGAACCGATTCTGAAAGCATTTGAGAATAATTATCGCACATTTAAGCACGGTGCTTTTCATGGTTTTATGGCTGGTCTAATACTTAGCTTAAGTGTTCTTGGCATCAACAGTTTATTTGAGCGTAGAAGTGCAAAGTATATTCTCATCCATGTTGGCTATTGGATCATTAGCATGTGCCTCATGGGTGGCATTATTAGTGCTTGGAAGTAGCGCTATAGATTGATAATGCGATGCAAA
Source organism: Bacteroidota bacterium (assembly GCA_046049675.1). Taxonomy (GTDB): domain Bacteria; phylum Bacteroidota; class Bacteroidia; order Chitinophagales; family Chitinophagaceae; genus CAIXQW01. Next base: position 4,994 of record JBJORA010000058.1, read on the forward strand.
GTATCGCCTGATGCTAGCACACTAAATGTATCAGCAGTAATCGCACTGCCATTGATTGAATAGTTTACATTTTGTTGCTGATTTGGTCTAACTGGCACGTACAAATCCTTTACCGTTGTAGTTGTATAGGCCACATCAGTCCAATAGCCGCTAAACAAGCGAACTGTGTCTACACTTGTTAGATTAGCATCTTGAACTTGCAGATGATAGAAAGCGTTGTAAGTTAGCTGCCAATTGAGATTTACATTCGTTTGCTTTTGCAATTGTTGAAGATCTACTGCCGTTAAATTACTTGGCAAGCCAATAATATAGTCGCGCAAATAGCCAAAGTTATAACCCATATTATAGCGATAGCTAATGTTCGCAGCGCTTAGATTGCTTGAATCTAACAAAGCAAGATACAAGTTGCTTGTCTGCTCTAATTCAACATCAAAGCGATAGCGACCTTGCGCATCGGTTACGGCCATACTTTCTAATCTAGCTGAATACTTACCAATTGTAGATAGAGACGCTTCCGTGCTCACAACCGCGACCATTACACCCGGCAATGGCTTGCTTGTGACAGAATCGCTAATTATGCCTTCTGCTACCACCCAGTGTTTCAAGGCATAAGGTCCTTGGCACGCCGAAAAGGCAACACTAAATAAAACTACTAAAAGAATATGGCTTAGATACTTATGTGTTTTTTTGCTAGACTGCATTTTTGATATTAATAGGAGGCGGCTTTACAACAAAGTACCAATTTGTAAACGCAATTTAAGGATTAAACCTTTGAAGAAAGTTAAAAACTCTAACAATTATGTGGCGACCAGTAAATTTGTAAAGCGTCGCCGAAGCAATTATGTTCTTACCGCTGTATATAATCTTGCTAATAATATTTTTATACGTGCTAGCAGGTGTGGTTTATCTGTTACTTCATGTCTTTAATAAACGTATTGCCTTTGGCCGAATCCTTGCCGTCGTATGTTTAACTGCATGCTTCGCGATAATCGTGGCCATTATTGCCGATAAAATTTTTTCCCCTAAAATCTTGAGCAAAAGGGATTATTATGGCACCTACAAAGTTGATAAATCCTATTTTGATAAAAAACAAGCAGCATGGCAGCACGAGCATTTTACAATAAAAATTACCGAGCCCGACAATTTTGAACTTTTAGACAATGATAGCTTACCAAAAACATTCAAGGGAAAAATTAATTTTCTCAGTGACTACGAAAGCGCAGAAATAAACTACAAAGTTGATTCTAACTGCCACCACATTCTTTCCTCCCCGCCAATTATTGTACGACATGCCTTCAGCTTCCATGTCGTACTGCACAGTACAAAGTTTAGCAATATGTATTTTATAAAGCAATAGTGCAAAGCCTATTGCGCTACCTTCAACCTATTTTGAATGCTTCTGCCTAGCGTAAGCTCGTCGGTATATTCTAGTTCTGCGCCAAAAGCTACACCACGACTAATTGTACTTACAAGCACATCCTTACGAGCAATATTTTTTTGGATATAGTATGCCGTAGTTTCTCCTTGAATATTAGCACTTAGCGCTAGTATCACTTCCTTGACATTAGTATTATTGATACGCCCAAACAAACTTTCTAAATGCAAGTGCTCTGGCGATACACCATCAAGCGGACTAATCAAACCATCTAGCACATGGTATACGCCATTAAACTGCTGGGTACTTTCTACAGCAAGCAAATCGCGTATGCTTTCTACTACACAAATGGTATGCGCTTGTCGAGTGGCACTTGTACAAATACTGCACTCTGCTTCATCGGCTACATTGTGGCAAGTTTTGCAGTAACGTATTTGTGTACGCATATGCTCTACACGCTCTGTAAATTGAAGCACAGCCTCTTCATTTTGTTTAAGCAAATGCAATACATAACGCAAAGCGGTTTTGCGGCCAACACCGGGCAATTTTGCAAATTCTGCTACTGCATTTTCTATTAAACTACTCGGAAAGGTCATGCCCGTACAAAAGTAAGCGTACTAAAAACTAAAAGCAGGAAGAATATTTCCACAGCGCACAGAAACAGATGCGATGTAGATAATTAGTTGAGCCAGTAAACAAATTCAAAAGGAGGTAAGTGTCGCGACTTAATTAAAGTGCTGCACTTAATTGAAGTACGAGAAATTGTATGGGTATGTAAATTGATGTATTCACGTGCACCTGTATGCGACATACGATTGGCAAACTCGCGAATAAGCTTATGCATTTGCATCGCTTGATCATCTTTGTATTGCTTCGCTCTTCCCATCTCTCTACCCTTTATAAAATTACCGGTTCATTTTACTACCGCGCGGATAAGGGCTCACTTTATGTAAGCTACCGCCACAGCCACATTTTTTGCCAGCGCAACTTTGCAATAGTACTGGCAAAGCCATCATCGCTAATAACACGTAAACTATTAAACCCTTTTTCATACTTTAGCGATGTAAAGATACAAGAAAAATTACTTGCAAAAACATGCAAAAATATTAGTTGCAGCACTAGATTGGGGCATGGGTCACGCAAGTAGACTTGTGTTAGTAATCAAGCAATTACAAGCGCTAGGCGCAGAAATCGCCATCGCTTGTACACCTGAGCAAAAGACTTTTTTTGAGCAGGAAGTTCAAGTGCAGCTATACTTTAGCCTAGGCAGCTATAACATAAGCTATCCCAATAAGCAGCAAAACCTGGCTTGGCATATGGCAAAACAATTACCGCACATTAGGCGTGCCATTAAGCAAGAACGTGCAGCA
>JBJORA010000059.1:0-15923 GCA_046049675.1 Bacteroidota bacterium
AACAAAAGCACGCTAAAAATTAGCTTGCCTCAAAAACGACGGCAATGGATGGACGGAATCTTTGCAACAATCAGCGGATTGAACACTCCGTTTGAACATTCTAATGCATAATTTGGGTTGAATTGCTACATTGTTATATTGCTGGTACCATGCCGCTAAAGCTTGATTGTAAATTGCTGATTTTAGGAATCGTGCCAAGCCACATTAAATACTACATTTGCAAACTTATGGTGCTTAAGTGCATTAGCACTACCAAGCCCTAGCAGAATCAGCAATCATCCATTCATCAATCGACCATTCAACAAATTAACAATCTAGCAATTTAAAGCCTTGACCGACCACGACATAAAATGGATTGAAGTAAAAGCTTTTTTACAAGACCGGTTTGGGAAAGTACCAGATATGGAAAGTGTACTTTTTTTAATTGGTATGAACGAAGTAGGTTTCGACATCAACCGCGAATTTAAGAAAGAAGAAAAGCAAGACTTGATGCATGTAGCCATGTGTATTTTGTTGAGTGAAGACGGCTATTACGAATACATAGAACACGACGCCGATGGCTGGCCACATTTTGCCAAGCGCAAAGATTTTCCTGCGGTAGGTTTGAAAGAACAAGAGGTTTATTTGCAGGAGAAGATTATAAAGTATTTGGGGTTCTAGGTGTAGTGTTGCATTGTTACATTGTTAAATTGCTTTATTGTTGATTGATAATTGATGATTGTCGATTAAATCGTTTCTTCGTTGACGAGTAATTGTAGAACCGCAAAAATTTTCAATTTTAAATTTGCTCCTCCACGGCGGATCCATTGCCAATTGTAGATAATTTATTGAAGAAGAATTTACACTTTTGTGACTCTGTATTGTAGCTAAGACTTTGAGCATTTCATAACTTTACAATAGAAATTTAGATGCAAAGCTTTGTGTGAACACTTACAACATATCACTAACAATTCTGTAGTACGAAAAAGAAAAGCGTCTTACCTAAACTTATGCATATGCACCTATCTTTTACTTATAAGTGGTTCTGCTTGTGCACAGCTAATAGTAACCGAGGTAAAGAGCTTACCTGAAATTAGTATTTCCACAGATATTCACCAAATAAAGAGCTACACTTGCTACTCGCAATTTATGTTGCCGTCTGGATGTCTGCAAACTCACGCGACAAGTGCTGATTACCAATTTGCGACTAAGTATTTTTATTTACTAGAAGAAAAGCCTACGGATAAGAATTATCAAAATTATGCTCGCCTTGCACGAACGCTTTGGAATCTCAATCGCATTGATGAGGCAGAAAAAATGTTTCTTACAATCTATGGTTCACGAGAAGAATACTACACCAGCACCTATCAGCACAATTCAGATATTCCAGGCGATACTTCTTCAAACATATATGGGTATGGCAGTTTTACTAGTCACTATAAAAACGATGCAGCAAAGCATCTAAGCAAAATCTACATCGTCAAAAAAGAATTTACAAAGGCTCTTTCATTTTTAGATAGTGCAACTAAGCGTTATCCTGTTGTATTTACTTGCGGTACTGGTGCTGGCATCAAACGAAATGAAAATTTATTTTTATATGCAAGTTGCCACAATGGTTTGCAAAACTACGAAAAGACTATTGAGCTGCTTTTGCCTGATTGTCTCGGGCGGCACGATGATTTGATTATTACAGCAATCACAAATTCCTTTACCGTAGAAGAAATTAAGAGTAAGCTGTTGCTAGCAGAGCAATCTCTTACTTACGTTGCGGATACCATGGCGTATTACACTGTTACAAGAAGCAGCGATAACGGCACAAGCACGACTTCGGAAATGAAATATGCAGGTTTTGCGGAAGTGCTACTCTTTGGTTGGCAAGTACAAATTCCTAGTGTGCTTGTTCAAAGTGAACCACATATAGACAAAGCCACATATATGAAGGCTTTCAAAGAATCTCATTTCTATCGTCATCTAGCAAGATTATGTAAGATGTGAGTTACATTGTTGAATTTGTCGGCGACTAACTTCTAGAACCGCAAAAATTTTCCATTATCAATTATCCATTATCAATTGTCCATTATCCATTATACCTTTACTCCGTGCAGTACGCCATCAATTTTAGTATTCCAAAAGCAAGTACAAGTATTCAGCATCATCAGCCGATACTTATGATAGGCTCTTGCTTTACTGAAAACATCTGCAAAAAACTTGTGGAGCTAAAGTATGATGTGTGCCAAAATCCGCATGGTATTATTTTTAATCCCGTTAGTGTTGCAGCATGCTTGCGCGATGTGGCTCGTGGGCAGTTGTACACACAAGCACATTTATTTGAACTTAACGATGGCTGGCATAGTTGGCTACACCATAGCCGCTTTAGCGCAGTTACACCAGATGAGGCTCTTAGCAAAATGAATGAGGCGATACAAAGCGCACATCAATTTTGTAAGGGTGCCGAGTGGATGATTATTACGCTTGGAAGTGCTTTTGCATACAGACTCAACGATTTGGATATGCATGTGAGCAATAATCATCGTGCACCGCATCAATGGTTTACAAAAGAGTTGCTGGAAGTGCCATTTATTGTTGCGCAACTTAAGAAAGGCATTGCACAATTGCGAGAGCTGAATAAAAATCTGAAGGTAATTTTTACGATTTCGCCTGTAAGGCATTTGCGCGATGGTGTTATAGATAATAACCGCAGCAAGGCGCGCCTTATAGAGGCCGTACATCAGCTGTGCAGCGAAGTAGAAGCTTGCTCCTATTTTCCGAGCTACGAAATCGTTATAGATGAACTGCGCGACTATCGTTTTTACGATATAGACCTCGCCCACCCCAATTACCAAGCCACCAACTATGTGTGGCAGCGCTTTGTAGAGACTTGTATAGATGATAGTGATACCGCGCTTCTTGGCGAATTAGAACAGATACGCTTGGCTTTGCAACATCGCCCTTTTAACCCGCATAGCGAGGCGCATCGGCAATTTGTAAGCAGTATTTTGCAAAAAATAGACGCGATTGCTGCTCAACGTCCTCATATTGATTTTAGCAGCGACAAAATTGCATTGCAACAGCAACTAGCAAACTAGCAAAAGCAACTAATTTGATTTGCGTTAAACTCTGTTTCTATTGATAACAAATAGCACTTTATTATCAACAACGCTGTGCTATTGCTAGTACCTTTGTGTTCGCAATTATTTGTAAGACTATGGATTTACCAATTTATTTAGACAATAACGCCACAACACCAATGGATCCGCGTGTGTTGGAGGCTATGATACCTTATTTTACGCAAAAATTTGGTAATGCTGCTAGCCGCAACCACAGTTTCGGTTGGATAGCTGAAGAAGCTGTTGATTATAGCCGTGAGCAAATTGCAAAGCTTATTGGTGCCGACCCAAAAGAGATTATTTTTACGAGTGGTGCAACAGAAGGCGACAACCTTGGTATTAAGGGTGTTTTTGAAATGTATGCTAGCAAAGGCAACCACATCATCACTAGTACTATCGAGCACAAAGCGGTGTTGGATACTTGTAAGCATCTTGAAAAAATTGGCGCAGAGGTTACTTACCTTGAGCCAGATGCAGAAGGTATGCACAGCCTAGAGCAAATTGAAGCTGCGGTTAAACCAAACACGATACTTATTTGCATTATGTATGCCAATAACGAAATTGGTACCGTAAACCCTATTCCAGAAATTAGTAAAATTGCGCGCAAGCATGGCGTTTTGCTGATGACAGATGGCACACAAGCTGTCGGTAAAATACCTGTTGACGTAAATAAAGATGGCATAGATATTATGGCATTTACTGCCCACAAGATGTACGGCCCTAAAGGTGTTGGTGCATTGTATGTGCGTCGTAAAAACCCACGTGTAAAGGTTACTGCGCAAATGGACGGCGGTGGCCACGAGCGTGGTATGCGTAGCGGTACCCTAAATGTACCGGGCATAGTAGGCTTTGGTAAAGCTGCGGAAATTTGCATGCAAGACATGGAAAAAGACACAGCACATGTCCTTAAGCTTCGCAATAAATTAGAAGAAACCTTGCTACAAATTGAAGAAAGCTACCTTAATGGCCACAAAACAAATCGTTTGCCTCACGTTGCGAATATTAGCTTTAAGCATGTAGAAGGCGAGGGTTTGCTTATGGGCATCAACAAAGATATCGCATTGAGCAGTGGTAGTGCTTGTACGAGTGCTAGTTTGGAGCCAAGTTATGTACTAAAAGGTTTGGGCCTAGGCGACGACCTTGCACATAGCAGTTTACGTTTTGGTCTTAGTCGTTTTACTACCGAAGAGCAAATAGACCATGCGGTAGCGTTGGTAAAAACAACTGTATTGAAGCTACGCGAAATGAGTCCACTTTGGGAAATGTACAAAGAGGGTATCGACCTTAATAGCATTCAGTGGGCAGCGCACTAAGCCTTGTGTAGTACGAATAGAAGAATAAAAAATTAACAAGCATTAGCAAGATAGCAAGCACAGCAAATCAATTAAGCAGTAACTTTGCAATAGGATTAAAGTGCAGCAAGAAGCGAAGCAGTAAGCAAGAAAAACAAACAAATTTAATCAAGTATAAATTATGGCATATTCAGACAAAGTAGTAGACCACTATCAAAACCCACGCAACGTAGGTACTTTAGATAAGGCAAGCAGCACAGTAGGTACTGGCTTGGTTGGTGCACCGGAGTGTGGCGACGTAATGCGTTTACAAATTGAAGTAGATGATGCAACAGGTGTTATCAAGGACGCTAAATTCAAAACTTTTGGTTGTGGTAGCGCTATTGCAAGCAGCAGTGTAGCAACAGAGTGGTTAAAGGGCAAAACTTTAGAGCAAGCGATTAGCATCGACAATATGGATATCGTAGAAGAGCTAGCATTACCACCGGTAAAAATTCACTGTAGTGTATTGGCGGAAGACGCAATTAAAGCAGCTATCAACGACTATCGTGCTAAGAACGGTTTACCACTTTTCGAAATTGAAGAGAAGGTAGTTCACTAGGCGCTTTAGTTTAGAATTATTTTGAAAGCCCCATGCAGTAATGTATGGGGCTTTTTTGTGGGGGAATATTTTATCTAGGCTATAATCTATATTATAAGTCTGTTCCAAAATTTTTATGACTTACTTTTTTTCATCTACTGCAGCTAGATAAACACTTCCCTTGTTTAGATCGCTACCTAGTGAAACCCTATAGATAGCATAAAAATTCTCAGATTCTTCATATCCTATTAGGCATATTCTCGAGTCCTTTGATGGCTTTAGTACTAATCTACTCCAATAGTGATTTTTTTGAAAAGGTAGAGCAAGATAAAAAGTGTCTTTGCCAAAGGTCGAACTTGATGTTAGCTGATAAGTTTGTACGCTATTGCCCATATACTGAATTAATTTATCTGCAAAAAAATTTAGGTGCACAGGGGGCTTGTCGCTGCCGTAATCAAAGTACAGTGTCGTTGTTTGCCAAAGGTCGCCTTTAAGCGGTGGTGGCGGTGGTGGTTTTCTCAGGTGAGTTGGAATTGAATCCTCGCTATCTACAGTGGTATTCTTTTTATTTTGGCTACAAGAGACAAACAAAACGATAGGTAAGACGTAAAAGAACTTTATGCTCATATAAAAAATTATTGCGGTGCTTGGGGTTGCCAGTTATCAAAAAATATTGTCATTCCATTTTTTATATCCCAATTGCAATAAAACTCAATTTCAAACTTTGGAGATTGGAGGTCCACATCTTTGGGAATAATGATAGCTCCATATTCATAAAATTTACGCAGATATGTTTTGCTTTTGGGTGTTGGTAAAATTTCCTCTTGCTCTTTTTTAGACAACTTGACCTCGCTTACATCTTGCGCAAACTTCATACCATCCATGTAATCTACTCTCGATTTTTTGTATTCTTCAAAAACTGCTAGTTCAGCTTGCCTATCAATAGATTTTTGTTTTAGAGATATCTGTTCGAGCAACTTTATTTGATTGCTTGTTGCTTGAGTGTCTGTTTCACTAAAGATAACAAGTATACTGTCTTTGCTAAATGCTGGGAAGTACACATAGAGCTCAAAATCTGCAATGTCAGCTGTATCGTTGTTATCTATAAGACTGTCAACGATATCTTGTGCTTGCATATTAGCACACATTAGTACCAATAAAACTATTACAAAAATTTGCCTTAAGAAATATTTCATAGTTACGCGATTAAATCTACAGCAAATCTAACCGTGTTTGGTATTTTGCTGAAATTTTATGACTAAGTGGTGTGCTCAATCGCATAGTACTTTTGTCTAATTATTAAACTGCTCGCTACACAACAATAGCAAAATTATGCTGTGGCTGTGATTAACTAGTCTATCAGCTAGTTAACTATTAACTTATAAGTTCTTATAAATAAACGTATTACATATTAAATAAATACAATTTTTGTTATGCGTGCAATATTCCCTCCCAATATACGGCTAGCCTATTTTTACGCGATTCTCAGGCGGAATAAAATGGGCTTTTAGTTCACAAGCAAATGTATTTTTTCTTTGTCTTTATGAAACACTGAATCTCAAAGTACAAATAAAGTTGCCGAGCAACTATGGTATTAATATTGGAGTAATTCTTTGTGGTCTTTGTTTCCTTTGTGGTAACATAAAAGCATTTCTTACAAATTAGTTTTACGAACCACTAAGGCACTAAGATTGGAGTAATTCTTTGTGGCCTTTGTTTACTTTGTGGTTAAAGAAAAGTACTGAAGCAGTTTTTACAATTTAGTTTTATAAACCACTAAGGCACTAAGATTTGAAAAGTTCTTTGTAGGCTTTGTTTCCTTTGTGGTTGTAGAAAAGCAGTTCTTACAAATTAGTTTTATAAACCACTAAGGCACTAAGATTTGAAAAGTTCTTTGTAGGCTTTGTTTCCTTTATGGTTACAGAAAAGCACTGAAGCAGTTTTTACAATTTAGTTTTAGGAACCACGAAGGCACTAATATTGGAGTAATTCTTTGTGGACTTTGTTTACTTTGTGGTTAAAGAAAAGCACTGAAGCAGTTTTTACAATTTAGTTTGTAAACCACTAAGGCACTAAGATTAGAAACGTTCTGTGTGGACTTTGTTTGCTTTGTGGTTGAAGAAAAGTACTGAAGCAGTTTTTACAATGTAGTTTTAGGAACCACTAAGGCACTAAGACTAAATACATTCTCTGTGGTCATTGTTTACTTTGTGGTTAAAAATAGCCCTTAGTGTCGTTGCAGCCTTAACCCCTCATGTAAACCATCAATATTTGCACATCACTCGGGCTTACACCACTAATGCGGCTTGCTTGACCCAAGGTTCTTGGTCGTACTTTTTGGAATTTTTGTAGCGCTTCGTTGCTTAAGGCGCCTAATTTGGAATAATCAAAGCTATCTGGTATTACAAGTTCGTCTAGGCTAAGCATGCGTGCTGCTAATTCCTTTTCTTTTTCAATATAGCTCTCGTACTTAACCTGAATTTCAATTTGCTCTATTGTTTCACGTGGAACATTTGCAAATTCTTGTTCTACAGCGCTACTAATACCTTGCAATGCAGCTAAACTCATATTAGGGCGGCGCAAAAGCTTGGTTGCCTTCAAGTTCTCATCAGTTGTGCTACTACCCAGCTCTTCAAGCAAAGCATTTACTTCTTGTGGAGTAATACTTAAGCTATCCAATAAAGTTCTACCCTTTACAATGGCTTCATGCTTCTCTTCTACGGCCTTCTTGCGGTCGTCGCTAGCTAAACCTAAGCTATGGCCAAGCTCAGTTAGACGGAGGTCGGCATTATCTTGACGCAATAGTGTTCTAAACTCTGCACGGCTCGTAAACATTCGGTATGGTTCATCGGTTCCCTTGTTGATTAAATCATCAATCAAAACACCAATATAGGCTTCATTTCTGCCTAATACAAAAGGCTCTTTGCCCAAAACCTGGCAGGCTGCATTGATTCCAGCCATTAAACCTTGACAAGCAGCTTCCTCATAACCAGTGGTTCCGTTAATTTGGCCAGCAAAGAATAAACCCTTAACAAGCTTGGTTTCCAAAGTATACTGTAGCTGTGTTGGTGGGAAATAGTCGTACTCAATCGCATAACCAGGCCTAAACATCTTGCAGTTCTCAAAACCCGGTATCATCTTTAGCGCACGCATCTGCACATCCTCTGGCAAGCTCGTACTAAAGCCATTAAGGTATATCTCTACAGTATTCCAGCCTTCTGGTTCCACGAAAAGCTGGTGCCTATCACGCTCTGCAAACCTATTAATCTTATCTTCTATGCTTGGGCAATATCTTGGTCCTGCACCTTGTATTCTACCCTGAAACATTGGACTTTTTTCGAAGCCAGTCTTCAATGCATCATGCACATCCTCGTTAGTATAGGTAATCCAACAGTTGCGCTGTTCTTTCGGCTTAGGTGTATTTGTATAGCTGAATCCAACAATATCGTCATCGCCATCCTGAACTTCCATCTTAGAATAATCTAGGCTACGACCATCAATTCGCGGAGGTGTTCCAGTCTTTAGTCTATCGCTATCAAAGCCCAGTGCTTGCAAATCTTCAGTAATACCTGTAGCGCGGCTCTCTGCCATGCGTCCACCGCCAAACTGCTTCTCTCCAATATGAATAACACCGTTTAGAAAGGTGCCGCTAGTCAAAACTACAGTCTTAGCTTTGATGCTCATGCCAAGCTGTGTACGGATTCCTACAATTGTTCCACGTGAAACATCTATGCCAACCACACTATCTTGCCAGATGTCCAAGTTGGGTGTAAACTCTACTATCTTGCGCCATTCCAAATGAAACATCATGCGGTCGTTCTGTGTACGAGGACTCCACATAGCAGGGCCTTTGCTCTTATTGAGCATACGCCACTGAATCATACTAAGATCACTAACGATGCCGCTCTGACCGCCAAGTGCATCAATCTCACGCACAATCTGTCCCTTAGCAACACCGCCCATAGCAGGGTTACAACTCATCTGTGCTATGGTTTGCATATTCATGGTAACAAGCAAAACCTTTGCGCCCATATTTGCTGCAGCCACAGCCGCCTCGCAACCTGCATGGCCAGCACCTGCAACTATCACATCATACTCTTGAAACATCTCTAAAGGCTAAGCTGCAAAGGTAGGCCAAAGGCAAAGAAAAAATAGTTGCCCAATTCGTAATGACTGCGGCTAACGCTATAAAATTAGACACATGCGGCAACCGATTACTGGAAGCAAAAAAGGCATGCATATAAAGACAAATTCAGCCACCTACAAGAAATAAAATGGAATCCAAATGTGTATATCATATTGATTATCAAACAGTTAAGCTCTAAACCTGACAATATTCAATATAGCCAATTATAGCTATTGCATAGCTACCTACGCAAAACTACTACTACATTTGCAATGTAACCTAAAACCGTAACCCACGTAATGGACCAATTAACTATTGCCCCAAAAGGCAAACCTATTGTTTTGTCAAAACCACAAGGCAAACAAGAAAAAGCAAAATTTATTCTACACCCACAAAAGGCCGTTTCACACTTTCAACTACTACAAAAGTATCTGCCCAACTGTGAGCATCACTTTGCGGTAAAGGCTTGCAGTGAGCCTCTTCTTCTGCAAGCGCTAGCTGAAGCCGGTATGTCGTTCGATATTGCATCAAGCGGGGAAATTGAATTATTGAATAAGTGCACAAAAAACACAAGCCACCGCATTCACACACATCCTATCAAATCGCAATACGAAATTGAATATGCAATTAATGCAGGCATCACAATCTTTGTTGTAGACAATCAAGCTGAGCTAGAAAAATTTGAAAGCTATAAGGACGAAGTGCAATTGCTAGTGAGACTTGCATTCAGCAATTCGGATGCACAAATAGATCTCAGTTCCAAATTTGGCTTAGCACCTGCAGATGCAACAAATTTTATTTCAGCAGCACACAACGATGGCTACAAAATAGCAGGAGTGTCATTTCATGTAGGCAGCCAAATGCCAAATCCAAGTATGCATATCTACGCCATCGAAAAATGTAGAGATATCTACAATGAGCTTGCGCAAAAAAATATTCAACTTGAGGTACTAGATATTGGTGGAGGATTTCCGTTTATACCTAAAGCAAACGAGCATTCCTACGGAGAATTTTTCACACCAATTACTACGACACTACGCCAGCACTTTGCTAACACTAGAATCATTACAGAACCTGGTAGATTTATAGCAGCGCCAGCAGCAACACTTGAATGTACAGTTATCGGTAAAAGCATCCGCAATGGTAAACTTAATTATTACATCAACGATGGTCTCTACGGTTGCTTAAGTGCCAAAGTATTTGATGCTTACGACATCAAGCAACTGCGCACGACAACCACACAATCAAAAGAAGAAGAAGCTACCATCTTTGGACCCACCTGCGATAGCTTTGATAAAATATGCGACGCTCACATGATGCCAGTACTTAATATTAAAGACAAGATCATTTTTCCAAACATTGGCGCGTACAGCATTGCCAGTCGCACAAATTTTAATTCGCTCAATAATCTAGAAATACAGAGCAACTAATTATATGAGTTATCTATTTCTACTTCTTACTATACTATGCGAAGCTGGTGCAATTATTTGCATGAAGCTAGGCAACGGTTTTAAGCATGTACCATACGCAGCCGCGAGCATAATTCTGTACATTGGTAGTTTTGTGTTTATGACACTAGCTGTAAGAACACTAGGAGTAGGCATTGCCAATGCAATATGGGCTGGGGCGAGCACACTATTAGTATACGTAGCAGGTACGATGGTTTTTGGCGATAAAATAAGTACAATGCAATTTGCATTTCTACTGCTCATCGTAATAGGGCTAGTAGGGCTGCAGTATACGAAACCTGCGTAGATCACATTTAGTAAGAAACTTCTTAACTGCTTAGGTTCCGTTGTAAGGTCCACCATGCGCACATACCACCCAGCGTATCTGCTACCCCGTCCCATACATCAAAGCTACGTCCAGCAACAAAATATAGCTGATACCATTCTAAACCAAAACCGTACAGCAGACACAGCAACAAAGCACCTATAAAGGTTTTGCAGTAACCTGCAAAGTTTGCGCATAGCACTAAACAAAAGAAAAATACAAAGTGTACAATCTTGTCGACATTATCCAATAAATCAACTTTGGGTAAGTCTCTACCAGGTAAACTGCAACCAATAAAAACTAAGATGCCCCATGCAAAAGCAAGGAGCATCCATATTTTTCTTGAAAATAAATTCTCTAGTTTAACCAATAACTGCTTCATAACCAGCAGCATCTAGTAAAGTATCTAGCTCAGCAGCATCAGCAACTTCCATCTTTACCATCCAACCATCACCATAAGGATCTGTATTAACAGCCTCTGGTGCACTTTCTAGGCCAGCATTTACTTCAACAATTTTACCAGCCACTGGTAAGTATAAATCACTAACCGTTTTTACTGCTTCAACTGTACCAAACACTGCACCACTGCCTAAATCTTGCCCAACAGTACTAATATCAACAAAAACGATATCGCCCAACTCGCGCTGTGCAAAATCTGTAATGCCAATTGTTGCAATATTACCATCCACTTTTATCCATTCGTGGTCTTTTGTGTACTTTAGTTCTGCAGGTACATTCATGTCTCTTAAAATTTAGGTTGTGAAAATAAAACTATTTAATGAAATTAGTTAACGGAATTTTTGAAAAGGCCTAAGCTTCTTTTTCTGTATCTGCAGCGGCTTCTTCTTCGGCAACCTCATCTAACAAATTCTTGGCATCACAAATACGACTCCACTTAATCATCTTCTTCATGTCACTTACATACACACGATCTTTATCGTAGGTAGGAAATACTTTTTCGAAATATGCGTGAACAGCCTTGTTATCTGCTTTAGCTACATCAAACTCGCCAGCGTCTTTGCTGTTGTCGCGAATCATTTTCAATACATCGTATAGACGCATATTGTCTTCTGTAGTAAACACCTCAATACCATCTAAAGCTGTTACAGTATGCTGACGCGCTCCAACAAAAATAGTTGCATCATCATCAATATTACGTACAACGGCACCATCGCTTTTTGTAGCAACTAATCTATACAAACCCGGCTTACCATTTATGGCAACAATCTCACGAAAAGTCATGTGGCAAAGATATAGCGCAACTAGGTTTTAATACACAAGGCAGTATAAACTCATACACTAATTAAACACATTAGTATTTCTGCGACGAGCTACTGCAATAAACTATTTAGATCTATAGAAACTTACCTCTGTTATCAACCACCTTAGCACGGCGACGTAGAATTTCTGGCAATGCACGACCAATGTTTTGCATGCTTTGCATTCTATACATTTGTGCTTCTTGATCCTTACTTGCCTCTGTAACATTTAAGTTACGAGCACCGATATTATTTACTGTAATAAAGTAAGCACCCGTCTTACCATAAATAGGCGCACTTACTTTACCTGTATTAGCTTTATTAAATGCTGCACCAATTACTTTAGCCTCTTGGCTTAATGCAGTTTGCATACCAGTAATACTTACGCTATCGTCTTTCATGATTTGCTGGCCGCTACCACTGGCAATAGCATCTAAACTCTTACCCTTGTACTTAGCAGCTAAAGCTTCGAACTTCTTTTGCTTAGTTAATTCTGCCTGAAGATTCTGACGTACTAAAGAAATTGGCGCTAAACCTTTTGGATAAACTTCGCTCACCATACAAACAACATACTTATCGTTACCGTTCAAACTAAGTATGCTACTTACTTTACCTGGATCTGTGCCAAATGCATAGCGAATTACTTCACGCGCTTCACCTAAACCTTCAATATCAAATTGACTCTCTGCAACTGTTTCTGCAACACGCTTTGTAAGACCTTTATCTTTAATAGCCTTATCAAAAGCAGCCTTTGTTGTAACACCATTCATTGCAGATGTTACCGTAGCTAATACTCTATCGCGCGTTTCTTTACTAGGGGTCAACTTCTTTGCAAAACATGCAATCTTCGCTTTAGGACGCATACTCTTTTGATCTGTAATTAATACAACAATATATGCACCACCTTGCTTAACCTTTTTAATTTGGCCTACTTTGCCACCTTGTAAGAATAGGAACAATTCGTTTGTATTACTTCCTTCACGAATATCTAAATAACCAATATCGCCACCTTTAGCCTTACTCTGCTCATCGCCATACATATTTACTAGCGTTGTGAAATTAGCAGCAGTTGCAATTCTCGCAATACTATCAGCACGTGTACTAGCTTCGTCATCGCTTACACCTTCGCTCATAGGAATTACTATCGCACTAGCTTTTGCACTATCAGGCAAAACAGCTTTTTCCATTACCTTACACAAACGATAAGTACCATTGTCATAGAATGGACCAACAACTGTACCTACAGCTCTGTTCATCAAACTATCAATAGCCGGGCTAGTAAACTCTCCAGAAGCGTGGAATAAATTATCGTACAATTCATCTGCACCATTACTTCCAAGAAACTCTTCCATTGTTTGCGTAGAAGCAAATGTGCCTGCTAAACTATTAATAACACCAAGGCTCTTAGCAGTATCAGCAGCAGTTGGTACAATATTCCAACTTACATATTCTATTTTACGTAACTCTTGCTCAATCGTAAACGCATTACCATACTTCTTTACATAAGCTTGATAATCTGCATCAGTCACTGTAACATTTTCTTTTACGCTATCATAAGGAATCATTACATAACTGATACTACTAACTGCTTCACGCTCTTTGAATACAGCATCTGTTGCAGCCTTTGGCTGATTAATACCTAAACCAATCATCGTTGTATACTTCTGTACCAAACGCTCACGCTCTAATTGCTTTTCTACGCCTTTCCATTCTTCGTATGCTTGTGCAGCTTTAGCATCTTTATTACGATTGCTACGTACTTGTGTTACATAACTCTTTACAGCACTAGGATCAAACTGACCTTCTGCGTTTCTAAAATTCTGTTGAATAAATGGTGCAGCAAATTGACCAGTCAACATTTCTTGAAACTCTTTATCAGTAACTTGAAGACCAAGCTTCTTGAATTCATCGTCCATCAATTGGTCACTAATAAATTGACCATAGGCTTCTTGCTCTGCTTCACGAAGTTCTTGCTCTGTCGCTTTAGGATTTTTGTTTCTAAAGTTCGTCATCGCCTTTTCCTTCACTGCATCGAACTCTGCAGCATTAATTTTACGACCACCAACTTCTGCTATAGTAGTTCTATCGTCGCCACCGCCGCCGAATAAATTACCAGCATTACTTTGTAAACCATCCATTACTAGGAAGCCTACAAGCGCTACTACTATGATGGCCACCATGAGGCCCAAGTACTTATTTCTAATTGTTTGAATTACTGACATCTTATCAACAAAATTTGAAAGGATTGCAAAAATAGTCTTTTTGACCAAAGCACCAAACCTACAAGCGTCAACTAAGCATAAGTTTATACAGCTAGGCTGTGAATTAGTGGGGAAAGAAAAGAATAACTTTAGGCAAAACAGCTCAAATGGCAACTTCTACCCAATTTGCCCAAGCACAATCCACAGCCAAAAATGAACTAACAGCTCAAAACTTACCCAAAGCCTACTAATCCACAAATGTGTAAAACCCCACTAAAAGCCAATATCTATAGGCATTCATCAGTAAAACATCATTGTGAATAAACCCTGAACATAGTTAAAAGCACGATATTTGCATCGTTAGTATTAAAAACTTGCACACGTTTACACACTTATATATAATACAACCAAAAAATTTAATTTAAATCTCGACCGTTATTATTATTATGACAGACACTTTGTTAGCAAATGTAGAAAAAAGAGGCTTTTATGATATAGAACTAGATCCCACCCTGGACTTGTTTGCTGAAATAGAGCGCCTCAAGAAGGAAAAGAACGCAGTTTTACTAGCACATTACTACCAAGAAGCGGATATACAGGACGTTGCCGACTATATTGGTGATAGCCTAGGCCTGGCACAATACGCCCAAAAGACTGATGCAGACATCATCGTATTTGCAGGCGTGCACTTTATGGCCGAAACAGCTAAGATACTCAATCCCACTAAAAAGGTGCTCTTACCCGACCTTAATGCGGGTTGTAGCCTTAGTGATAGCTGTCCGCCGAAGCTATTTGCGAAGTTCAAAGAAAAGCACCCCGACCATATGGTAATTAGCTATGTGAACTGCAGTGCGGGCATAAAAGCACTTAGTGACATTATATGCACAAGTAGCAATGCCCAAAAGATAGTAGAAAGCTTACCAGCTGATCAGAAGATCATATTTGCCCCAGATAGAAACCTAGGTGCTTATATCAATAAGCAAACAGGCCGCGATATGCTCTTGTGGAATGGTGCTTGTATGGTGCACGAAATATTTAGTTTGGAAAAAATGACCAAATTAAAAGAGCGCCATCCAGAAGCTTTGATATTGGCACATCCAGAATGTGAGGAGCCAGTATTGAATATTGCAGATTTTATTGGTAGTACAACGCAGATACTGAATTACAGTAAGCGCAGCGAGGCTACCACATTTATTGTGGCCACTGAAACGGGTATTATTCATCAAATGATGAAGGATAGCCCCAACAAGACATTTATACCTGCGCCGCCGAACAATAGTTGTGCGTGTAATGACTGCCCGCATATGAAGCTGAATACTTTAGAAAAGCTATATATCTGCATGCAGTATGAAACGCCGGAAATAATAATGGAAGAAAGTTTGCGTTTACAAGCGAAGAAGAGTTTGGATAGAATGTTGGAGATAAGTGCGAAGCTTGGTTTGTAATTAGTGCGTGAGTTTTGGTGTGTGTTTGAGTGTGCTTAACCGCAGAGGGCCTTTGGATCAAGAAAAAGAAAGAATGTTTAAAAATGGCTTACTATTACTATTATTATAATGGGGGTCCAGGGGGTGTTAATAATTCAAAAAGTGTGTATAATTGTGCTTGA
>JBJORA010000060.1:0-39526 GCA_046049675.1 Bacteroidota bacterium
AAGCATGCATAAATATGCCGCTTTTTTGGCTATTTCAACAAACTATGGTCAAAAAAAACAGCATCCAAAACACACAAACTATTGATGCATGCGACATTGAGCGGTTTTTAAGGGTTGACTATCTAGCACGGAAAACCACCACTTCGCATTAAGCTCATCCCAAACAGCACGAACCTCCCTGTCGTCAAAGAATCGAATAGATATTTTGTGTTTGTTGTGCACGCTAGCTCCCAGTATTATAGAATGCCAATATTAGCACTGATTTGCAGATTCCATGCAAAAAAATAATTAGTGCTTAAGCACAATTTGCGCAAGCTTAATCATTGTTTTGAAAGAAAGATCGGGATGTGCTACTTGATTAACCGTGCCAACGATATACAAGTCGTGTTTTGGGCTATAAAAGGCCAATGCGCCAGATAGCCCAGAATGTCCAATAAAGTAAGGCACAGCGCCAGTAGGATTAAATATCCATGGCAACTTAAACATATGAATGCCCATGCCAGACTTCATAGGAAAAAATATACTATTCCAATCCTGCATATCCTCCAGATAAGCTTTTGGGAAAAGTTTACCTGTAAAGAAAGCCTCTGTAAAGCTTAGCATATCCGCCGTAGTAGACACAATACCGCCATCTGCTCCAAATGACGTCATTGCTTTAGGCACATTAAGTTCAGCTTGCTTATAGAATAATGTTTTGGGTTTGCGATCTGTGCTGTCTGTGTATAAGTAAGTCTTTGTCAAATTAAGTGGCTTAAAGATGTACGATTCACAATTAGCAGCATAAGACGCTTTAGTAATTACTTCTATGACATGTCCAAGCAGCTGAAAATTCACGTCCGAGTATTTGGCTTTGCCTTTTGTGCCTGGGGCAAATAGTGGCGTCATTCTCTTCGAACGAGCAATTGATTCTTCAAAAGACCAAGGCTGATCAGCGCCAGCGACAATCTCGTCTTCCAAACTCTTGCCACTTACACCTTTATCCTGAAAATAATCTGGCAAGCCAGAGGTATGCGCTAATAGATGTTTGATAGTGATATCATTGGAATAATCTTTACCCTTGAATACATGCAAGCCGCTTAGTATTTCCTTCGAAACATATTGGCTAATTTTATCTTCTAAACTTAATCGCCCTTCCGCCCTAAGTTTCAAGATGATAGCAGTGGTGAAGAGCTTGGTGGTGCTTGCAATGTAATACTGTTGCGCAGCAGCCATATTGCCTGCAGCCCCTTGCCACGCATAGTCGCCCCTTTTTACTGCGAATGAAGTGCCGAATACCTTTTTGTTGTCTACAGATTTTGTAAGAATGCTTTGTAGCGCCTTTTCTTTTTGTTGCATAGTGGAATTAACTGCTGATTGTGCATAGCCAATTGTAGGAAAAACAAAACAAGTGACATGAAGCAGAACTTTTGGTATTAATCTAGAAATTAAAGCTAGCATGCAATGTGGTTATTTTTCTTTTTGAAGGTTTTAGCAGCAGCAGGGTTAAAACCAATACTACAACTCAATACGCCAACAAAAGTAGTCCTCAAGCAGAATTACTAGAAATATTTTATGCAAAAAATCTGTTCGTGAAAGTTATTGAATTTTTTGCCCATAAATTTCTTTTTGCGAAAACCGTACCACAAGCACTATTTTTGCAGAGCAGCATGGCAACCTACACCATACTAAGTGACTTTGGCGAACAAAATTATTTGAGCGCGGCAGTAAAAGGTTGCATATATACAGTAGATGCACAAGCACGCATCGTAGATATTAGCCACGATATTCAAGCATTCAACGTCTATCAAGCATCGTACGTTTTTCGGGGTGCCTTTCGGTTTTATCCGGCAGGTTCGCATCACTTGCTATTGTGCGGATTATACAATACCAATCACAAGCATCTACTGATTAGCAAGGTCATGGATCAGTACATCTACCACGTAGATAACGAATTGGCGCATCTTGCCTTTGACTATGAAGTACCCTGCCGAAAGCTACGATTAGAAGAAGAGTTTGAGTACAAAGTTGGCAATATTGCATCAGCTTTTGCACAAGCAAGCAGCCTTATTAATCGTGGTGCCCTACTGCAAGACTTTACTGATGAATATCGCTTGCAAGAAATCCCGAAAGACTTGCGCACGACTGAGCACGACAATCAAATCACCGTACATGTTCTATTTATAGATAACTTTCACAACGTTATACTTAACCTCAAGCGAGAGGAATTTGAAACCTATAGGCGTGGAAGAAACTACAAAATAGAATTTGTTGGCAACGAATACATTACAGAATTAAGCGAAAGTTACAATAGTGTAGAAATGGGAAGCGCTGTCGCTTTTTTTAATGATGCCGGCTATCTAGAAATTGCGATTCGCGCTGGACAAGCTAGTAGTCTTTTTGGCTTTGAGGCACCAGAATTTAAAGACAATAGTCTTGAATACGAGCTGAGCAAAAATGCCATTTACCGTGCAGTGATTATCACTTTTGAGAACTAATACGACAATGATAAGAATAGTAAAAATGCACTTTCAGGCACAGCACAGCGAAGATTTTTTAGCACTGTTTGAAACCATCAAAGCAAAGATTCGCAACGTTGAAGGATGCCGCAGCGTAAGTTTACTACGCGACAAAACTGATATTGGCATTTTCTTTACCTACAGCCATTGGCGTAGCGAGCAAGATTTAGAAAACTATAGAACAAGCGAACTTTTTATAAGCACGTGGCAAACGATAAAGCCATGGTTTGCACAACGTGGCGAAGCATGGAGTGTTGATTGTATTGATGAGTAAACTTACACTAGCTCTTCTAGCCTCACTGTATCGCCACCCATCGTTAGTTGATGCTGCACACCAAACTTGAGTGCTACATTACGCGCTTGGTGCCCTACTGGAAAACCAAAGCAAACAGGAAAACTAAATTGTTCTACCTTCTCCCAAATAATTTCATATTCATTCATTGGAAAAGGAATTTCATTATCCTTAGTATCTGTAAAGCCACCTACAATTAAGCCCGCCAAATGATGCAACTTGCCGCTGCGCAATAATTGCCACATCATTCTATCAATATTATACCTGTATTCGCTTACATCTTCTAGCACAAGAATTTTGCCCGCTGTGTCTATATCGCTGATAGTGCCAGTAAGGTCGCTAATGATAGCAAGATTACCGCCACATAATTCGCCACGACAGCTTACTGTTTCGCTTTGTACCGTCGTTTTTATTTCGTAGCTGCTTGTTTTACCTGTAAGTGCATAGTAGATACTCATCAAACTTTCATTATCGAAATGCCCTTGATTATAACCACCGCTCATATGCGCATGTATGGTAGCTACACCAACATGACGATGTACGTGATTGTGCAGGACCGTTACATCGCTGTAACCTACTAACCACTTTGGCTTCTGCTTAAACTTTTCCCAACGTACATAATCTATGATGCGCACAAAGCCATATCCGCCGCGCGCAAACAATATTGCCTTTATGCTATCGTCGTCTAGAATATCCTGAAAGTCTTTGAGGCGCTCTTGATCTGTACCACTAAAAGTACCCCATGTTGTACCAATGGTTTTGCCAAGTACTACTTCAAAGCCCCAGAATTCGAGTTGCTGAACCATGGCTTGCATGGTATCGTTTGTAACAGAACCACTCGGAGCGCAAATGCCTATTTTATCGCCTTGTTGTAAGTATGCAGGTTTTAATGCCACATTGCGAAATTATGGCATTTACGATGATAAATTTATACAGAAGAAAAACGCAATAAGCACTAACGCAGATCCTAATGTGAAATAAAAAAAGCGCAACAAAAAATGCTGCGCTTTTATAATTAGGTAAGATAGACTATTTGTTACGCTTGAACTTGGCATACATTGGCGAAGCATAAAAACGCAAGCCAAGAAATGCACCAGCTGTAAAGGTAGTTGTGCGTGCACGTTCGTTATACTGCGTTACCTCTGCAGGCAATGGACTTGGTGGCGCTGTATTGTATTTAGCATACAAATCGTTCCAGAAGAAGAAAGGCACTTCGTAAGGAGGAGCATCTGTAACCTGACGCAAGTTTTTACGATTCTCAATAAGGCGAGCGCCAAAATCTGCACGTACATTAAATGTTAGTGCCATCTGAGGCGAAATCATACACTCAAAGCCGGGCGCTACCACAAATCCAATATCGTAGTTTTTATACAATTGACCACGCAATTTTACAATGCTCGTATCGGCAGTTGCACGCTTTAGTCCAGTATTGTCATAATAGGTTGCACCAATCAATTTATTATTCGCGTCATACAACGCAATGTCCTCGCGATAGTTTGGCAAAAATGCAAAGTAAGGCCCGAAATAACTTACAAAACGAAATCTAGCCTCTGGATTGTAGCGATTAAACGAACGGTGATAAACCAATAAGCTTACTTGCGCAAAGTTCAAATTGCTAGAGTACTTACCAGTAATTTTACTTAATGTATCAAAGCTTTGATAGTTCTGGCCCTTCATTAAATACTGACCTTGGATACCCACGCCAATATTACGGTTTACCCATCCCATATATTCTACCCCGCCACCATACTTCAAAGTAGATAGCATGTCAAGTCGTTGATCGGCTTTGGCATCGTCCTCGTTCCACAAGCTACTCGTGTAGTAGCCACCAGTAAGGCCAAAGGCAGAAGCCTTTTGAGCATAACTAGTTTGTGTAGCAAAAAGTACCATTACAGCAAAAAAGGCCGCCTTAAACAACACGTTCATTTTCTTCATAAATCTAAAAATCGCGATTCGCTTAGTAGACAAATATAGGTGTTAAGTTGCAAATTTGACTATATCCTATTGGTTTTTAAGCTCAAAGTCTTATCCTATGCGCCTTTTGCAACATCTAAGCAGGGCTAAAAGCGCCAGATAAATGCACTTTTTTACTGAAATTTCATCTTGATGCGCGCATTGCAAGTGCAGCCTGATGTATGCAATTAAAAGTGAGAAATATTTACAAAAAGCTTAATTCAAGCTATAGCCATTAACTGCTATATTCGCAACAATGGCAAAAAGTAAAGAAAAGCAGCCGACTATTCTTATCACAAACGACGACGGTGTTACCGCACCTGGCATTAGTGCCTTGATTGAAGTGGCAAAAAATTATGGCCGTGTAGTTGTAGTAGCACCTGATGCTCCACAAAGTGGCATGGGTCATGCCATTACAATTGGCAAACCCCTTAGACTAAATAAGGTTAATTTGTTTAGTGGTGTAGAAGCTTACCAATGCACAGGTACACCTGTGGATTGCGTGAAGCTTGCCAACGATATTGTGCTTAAAGGTCAAAAAGCCGATTTATGCCTAAGTGGTATTAATCATGGAAGCAATGCAAGTATTAATGTGATTTACAGTGGTACTATGAGTGCTGCTATGGAAGCAAGTATAGAAGGCATACCAAGTGTAGGCTTTAGTTTATTGAACTATGCTTTTGACGCAGATTTTAGTGGCGCTAAAGAAATAGCACATCTTGTTATTCAGTTTATGCTGGACCATCAATGGACTGATCATACTTTGTTTAACGTCAATATTCCTGATGTGCCGTTTAGTAAAATAAAAGGCATTCGCGTATGCCGACAAGCGCACGCTAAGTGGCAAGAAAATTTTGTTGAACGCAAAGACCCAATGGGTAAAAAATATTACTGGCTAACTGGCGAATTCAAAAATTTAGACAAAGCAAAGGATACCGATATTTGGGCGCTTGAGCATAACTATGCAAGCATGGTGCCTGTGCATTACGACCTTACGGATTACGATATGCAATTGCAACTTAGCGAGTATCTTTCTAAAAAAGCTGACAAGTGAGAAATAGTTTAATCTACGGCATTATTACCTCGTTGGCTGCTACGGCATTTGGTTTGGCATTTGTATACGTGGTAAAAGCGCAACCAAATAATATTAGTTTTTCCACGTATGTTGATAGCATACTGCGTATACCAAGTTTTAGAAGCGGTATGTTAACCTTAGCATTGCTAGGCAATATTCCATTGCTGTATTTCTTTCAAAGAAGAAAAATGATGCAAGCGGCCTATGGCGTTTGTATTCCACTGATAACGATAGGCCTAATTGTTGTAGCAAGCAAACTACATTTTATCTAAACTGCAAAAACCTATGAAGTACTATATTATTGCAGGAGAAGCGAGTGGCGATTTGCATGCAGCTGCATTGATGGCCGATATTAAGCGCAAAGATGCTGAAGCAGAATTCAGATTTTGGGGTGGCGATAATATGCAACAGCAAGGTGGCACGCTAGTAAAGCATATCAAAGACCTTGCCTTTATGGGCTTTGTAGAAGTGCTAAAAAATATTACCACTATACTGGGCAATCTTGCATTTTGCAAAAAAGATATCGTACAATTTGCACCACATGTCATTGTTTTTGTAGACTACCCTGGCTTTAATCTTCGTATTGCAAAATGGGCGCGCGAGCAAGGCTACAAAACGGCGTACTATATCTCGCCGCAAATTTGGGCATGGAAAGAAAACCGTGTACACGACATTAAACGCGATATAGATTTAATGATGTGCATTTTACCTTTTGAAACAGAATTTTATAAAAGGCATAATTATACGGCTCACTACGTTGGGCATCCACTGATTAAAAGAATTGAGCAGTATCAACAAGCTAACTTAAAGCGTGTACTCAATAAAAAAGTGATTGCCTTATTGCCAGGTAGTCGCTTGCAGGAAATAGAACAAAAATTGCCCGTAATGCTACGAATGGTAGCTGTATTTCCTGGCTATCAATTTATTATTGCACAAAGCCCCACCCTAGATGCTGAAATTTACTATGAGTACACCAAACACTTTAGTAATGTAAGCTTAGTAGCAGACGACACTTATGGCATTCTCAATAATGCGTATGCGGCATTGGTAACAAGTGGTACTGCCACTTTAGAAACAGCTTTGTTTGGCGTACCACAAGTGGTGTGTTATAAAGGCAATAAAATTAGCTATGCAATTGCCAAGCAAGTTGTAAAGGTGCCTTACATTTCCTTAGTTAATCTTATAGCTGGTAAAAAGGTAGTAACGGAACTAATACAAGATGAGCTAAACGATAAGCAACTTGAAAAAGAACTGACGATGCTACTCAAAGATGATGCCCGGCGCGATATGATGCTCGACTACGAAGAGATAAAACAAAACTTGCAAAGTGGGCCGCATACCAAAGATGCCGCCACTTTAATATTGTCGCTATTGGGTGTTTAGCGAACGCAACGCATTACCATCACAATTATCGCAAAAGCAAATACGATAATAGAGATTCGGTTCATGCCATGCATAAGCCTAATATTGGTATTGTCTGGGGCCTCAGGATCTTTCTTTTTGAGAAATAAATACTGCAATACCATGTCTTTGATACTAGATTTACGCATAGCACAAAAATACGGCTGTTCTTAGCGCCAAACCTAAGGTTTATGGCTATAAGCTATTGACAAGCAGTGCAAAAAGCGCCATTTTTTGTAAAATCTACCAAATTTGCCTATCTTAGCGCATTCGCAAGCAGGCGATAAAAGTTTAATGAAGAAGATTCAAGTATTGATGGCAGTTTTGGTGTTGGCAAGTTTTGCTGCATGCACCAAATTTGAAGAGAAACCTAACTTCAGCTTCCGTAGCGTAAAGCAGCGCGTGGTAAACAACTACAGCGTTGAGAGTTATACCCTTAATGGCGTACAAAAAGCTAGCCTTCCTGAGTACAGCACCCAAAAGCAATTTTGGCTTGGAGATGGTGTTTATACACAAACATACATCAACCCTACCAACGGCATTGGCGAGCGTATAGATGGCAATTGGAGTTTGGAAGCCGATGGTACTAAGATTTTACTGCGTTTAATTAATACAGCGACAGGTCAGCTAGAAAACGCTATTAGTTACAATATTATTAAGTTAAGCAACAAAGAAATGTGGTTGCGCACTACAGATAATGCTGTAGAAATGCACTTAAAACGCGACAACTCTTAAGCCAAATCTGCTCCCGTGCGCAAGAGAATAACGGCATTTATAGATTTTTTCCATCTTCCGCTATTTCAATTTATTCCGCAAGAAACCTTTAGGTACTTGTTTTGTGGTGTAAGTACGCTTGTTGTAGATTGGGTTGTTTACTCTTTTAGTTTGCACTTTATTTTCTTTAAGGAAGCCATAGATACGCCTTATGGGATTATAAGCGCTAGTAATGCGGCCAAAACCCTAGCTATTATTGCGGGATTTATTTGGGGCTTCGGCATGAATAAGTACATTGTATTTACCAATAGTCCACTCCGCGGTAGGCAGCAACTTTGGCGCTATGCATTAATTGTAGGTACATGCGTTATTCTCAACTACATTATTATTAATATGCTATTGCGCATTATGCCAAATAGTTTTACGCTTAGCAATATTCTCACATCATTGTTTGTTGCAGTGTATAGCTATATTGTACAACGCTCGTTTACTTTTAAGGTAAGCAAGAAGCCATTGAAGTAGCCTTGTTAAATGGCCTTGCAAACAATGCGTCCATTTCCAATTAAACTAAGCTAGGCAGCAGCTATCTTTGTACCATGCAAAAAATAATTGTCTTCATCGCTTTGATTTTAGTATGCTCTGCAGACTTAAATGGACAAACCGCACAAACCCTCAAACCAAAAGACATTAAAGTTTTATATCAATTAATGCAAGGCAGCTATAGTAGTGAGCAGCAAAGCAAAGAAGATAGCGCCTACTACGATATTCGCTTGCAGATTGTACCATGCTGGACCAACAAAGCTGGTGAGATGTGGTTTTATGTTGAACAGGCAATGAGCACAAGCATGGATAAGCCATACAGGCAGCGCGTATATCAGCTTAAACAAATTAATGATACTACTATTGCAAGTGTGGTGTACACTATTAAAGGCGGAGAAAAATACTATGGCGATTACAAAAAAGCTGAACCGCTTAAGAATTTACCAATTGATAGCCTAGAAATTCGAAATGGTTGTGCTGTACTATTGCGCAAATATGGTAAGAAGTACTTCAGTGGAAGCACCAACAAAAACGACTGCGAAAGCAATTTACGCGGCGCTAGTTATGCTACAAGTATTGTTACTGTTCGCAAAAAAGGTCTTGTAAGCTGGGACCAAGGTTTTGACAAGGACGGCAAACAAGTATGGGGTGCAGTAAAAGGTGGTTATAGGTTTATGAAGTTGTAAAAAACGCAATTTCTAGCCTTACTTTTTTTGCAAGGTCAAAATCTCTATGGTTTTGCTATTTGGCACTGATGAAACCTCTATGTTTTTAGCATTATTAAGCCAACCAGTAGTCAGTTGAATACGACTTGTATTATAGGTTTCTTTACCTAATTGCCCAACATCTTCTATGTCTGCGGCAGTTGGCGGCTCGGCATTCATCTTTCTTGCTAAATCTGTCAAATAGCTAGTGACTGCTTCTTTCATTGCGTCAGGATTAAATTTCTGTTCAAAATTTATTTCGCAAAAATTGGCAGCGCTGTCTATTGCAGTTACATAAAGTAATATGTCGGATTCAACCGCTGCACCAAACTGTGTCTGCACAATATCCTTTACCGTAATAGTATCGCGTAATGAAAATTGGGCACCATAGTATAGATGGTACTGAGCTATATCCTCCATACTACTTTGCTGCATCGCTTCAGAACTTATTGCTGTTGCAAATACAGTATCAAGTGTTTTCATTTCTTCAGGTGTCACGAGTTTAGACATTTCCTTTTTAAGCACGCTGATCATCTTGGTAACGCTTGCCTGAATTTCATCTTGGTTTACAATTTCTATTACTTCACCTATATCACTTGTTGTATACACGATACGTAGCCCCTTTACAACGCCACCAATCTTTGCTGCTAATGGATTTTTACTCGTGGTTTTGTAATCCTTGTAAAGCCACTGCATCGTATAGCTACTGTCAGTTTCTTCCAACACTGACAATTCTATGTCAAATATTGCTTTTTCGTTTAAGGTGGTATCCCTGTTTTGTACTTTAATTTTATGCTTAGTATAAGTATAGTTCTGCTTGTCTCCTTTAGCCCACAAAGGCATAAGCTGCACAGCAGTATCACCGAGGCTTAGCTGAGCAAAACTGTAGTTACAAAAAGATATCAGCGCGAGGCAAAGAATAAGTTTCCGCATTTTGTGATAATGTAAATATAATGAGTAGCAAAAGTAAATCTAGCCTAGCACATTACCAATAAGTTGAAATCAAGGAAGCTTCGTATTAAGCTAATGCTGCCAACACGCCATCATCATATACTTCAACACCATAGTAGGCAAGCAATTTCTCTATTACACCTTCTACGACTGCATCTGGGCAACTAGCACCGCTTGTAATCATAATGCGAACAGGCTGCGTGTGTTGCGGCAGGTAATTGTGTACGACTTCCGTTTCGTGGGTTCTAAAGTGATAACGCTCTATTGTAGTATTACTATGGATATTGCTTGCATCTTTAATAAAGTAAGTTGGCAACACCTCTTCGCATAACTCTACTAAGTGGCTCGTATTGCTGCTATTATAACCACCAACAACTACAGCCAAGTCAGCAGATTCTTGTAGCATTCCCTTTACAGCACTTTGATTGTCGTTGGTTGCATAGCAAAGCGTATCGCGCGTATCCGCAAAGTGTTGACTTACACTGGCATCATTCAACTGATAATGCTTTACCAATACATCACGCAAATAATCTGCAATAGCTTTAGTATCTTCTGCTAGCATTGTAGTTTGATTGATAACGCCGATACGAACCAAGTCTTTGGCTACATCAAAGCCTGCGCTGTATCTGCCCGCAAATTGTGTTGCAAAGTTTGATGCATCTACTTCGCCAGTAATGTATTGTGCCAATAGCTTGGCTTCCTTCATGTCTTTTACAACAATGCTTGGTGCTTTGTCTGCACTATGACTAAAAGTAGCTTTAGTTTCTTCGTGGTCAGGCTTGCCGTGTATAACGAGCGTATACTGCTCCTGCGCAATTTGCGAACCTCTTTTCCAAACCTTTTCTACAAAAGGACAAGTTGTGTTGTAACGATGTGGATCTATGCCTTTGCTTTTTAGTAAAGCTTCCGTTTCCAAGGTCGTGCCAAAGGCTGGCACAATTACAATATCCTCGCTAGTAATGCTATCCCACGGCGTAATCATATTCCCCTTGGTATCCATGATAAAATTAACACCACTGCGCTGCAAGTCGGCATTTACAGCAGGGTTATGAATCATTTCGCTTAATAAAAATATTCGCTTACCAGGATTATCTGCTACTGTTTTAAAGGCAATTTCTATGGCATTTTCTACACCATAGCAAAAGCCAAAATGACGAGCAAGTAAAATTTGCACAGTACCATAATCAAGCACAGTTGGACTAAAATCTTTTTTAAGATGGTCTTGTTGCTTACGCTTTTGCTTTACAGCGCTAATAAGTTTACTTCGGTAAAATTCTGGTACTTCAAACGATTTCATACAGCTAACCTGATGGCAAAGGTACACCCTACTCCATAAATGTATTTGTATATTACCTTAAAGTTATGGCAATAGATAGTGCTATAGCTCTATACTCAATAGACTAAAAAAAACACTAAAGTAATTCAACACGGAGATGTGCGCATTAAAGTGCCATCTTGATATAGCCATTATTCAGATTGATGAAATCTGGACCAAGCCATGTTTCGCCAACAAAGTTTGGCATACGCTTCAACTGACCTTCAAAATACATGATCAATTCAGTGTCGCGCTTAGTACATAATACACTCACTTCTGCATCTGGCAAATTACTTACATAGGCAACTCTTGTGTACTTGGTGCTGTCGTAAGGTACTGTAAAGCTTTTACGCTCCTTTATAAACATCATTGTGCGACCAAGACTAGTTACATTAAAACTAGTTGCACTACCTATACCAACTTTACCTGAAGCTGTAAATGACAAGGTGCGACTCAAATAAGTGCTATCCACCATATTCGTATCGCTCAACTTTACCATGGTAAAATTCTCAACGTCTGGATTAGCATTTTGCGTATACGTAATTGTATTTGGCTGAAAAACTGGCACCGTATCCAAACTTACACTAAATGGTGCAATACCAGCCCAAGGCTGCGTTACAGGAGAATAGCCTGCAGGCGCTTTATTACAACTTGCTAGAATAACGATGGCACTTGCGATAATGCTAAGATGCTGTAAACTTTTCTTCATTGATATATTCTTCAATTCTTATAAAACTAGAACTAGTGGTTTAATAACCATCCATCTCGTACATTAAAACTGTATTGCTTTGAATTACATAGCGCAGGCTTAAGTATGCACCCATTGCGCCATTGCTACTTGGTGTACGAACGCCATTGTAAAAACTCTCATAGCGATATTTATAAGGCATAAACTGCCAGTGTGCATAGTCTTGCTTAATGGTAGTATTACCAGCGTCGTACGTCAGCTTACTTGTTTCGTAATTCTCAAGCGCTTCCATACCCATATCATATCTAAACTGCAAGCCTACTAACCAATGTGGCTTAAAACGAAATTCGCCACCAGCAGCAACCATAATACCAGCATCGCTATTATAATAAATACCTTTACTTAAAGTACCATTAATATTTTGAGAACCTGTTTGTGTGTATGTTGTATTAGTGATATTCACTTCATCTATTACCCCAGTGCTAGGATTAACACCGCGCATTTGCTCGGTATAGTTAAGCAGCGCGCCGTAATAACCGCCAATTTGAATTGTAGCACGAACATCATTTTTGGTATTTGTTGTGCCAGTTAATACCACAGTTGGTCGTAAATAGTTAAGGCGAGTACTAGCAGAATACTGCCCTACCTTGTAATTCTGGCCAAATTGACTGCCCATAATTTGAGCACCAATACCAAAATAACGCCAGCTATATCCAACTTCTACGCCGCGCTGAAAACCCTTAGTAGGTACTCGCGCTAGCATACTATCTGGCGCAGCATCGTCATTGGCATTGCCTAAACCAACTGCAGCAGCACCCATAATGATTCCCACACGGCCACCGCGTTGTCCGTAACTGTTGAAACTAGCACATAGCATAGATAGCAGCAAAATAGCACTGCCTGCGTACTTAACACATTTCATTGATTGCCAAATATAGGGCAAATTTTGCTTATCAAGGGCCATAAGCGGTAACATTTATGGCTAAAACCGCTAATGTGGCTACATTGCCACTTATATAAATAAAACTTAAATTAGCGTTAGCATCTATACTCTTGGCTACTTTTGCGCTAATACTGCGTGCATACCCGCCAACACATACTTACATTTTGCTCAAAAATAGCTCTAAGCCTATTTTTCGTTTGGGCGTGGACATTTACAGCAAAAGCACAACAAGGCATTTCACTTGGCAAGTCATCACAAATTACAGTGCATGGCAAAGTGGTTGACACCCGCTTGCAGCCAATACCCTTTGTAAGCATTTTTGTGAAGGACCACCCCGAGTATATGGCCCAAACAAATGATACAGGTGCCTTTGCACTTACTTTTCCAGAAGGCCGCTACGAACTTGTAGCACAATTGTCAGGCTATAAAAGCAATAGCGCTGTAGTTTTTGCAGAAAAAGAAGACGTTTATAATGTACGTATCTTATTAACGCGAGATGAACGTTCGCTTAGCGAGCTGAAGGTTAGCGCAACTAAAAAAGATAAGAGCGAAGAAATAGTTAGACGATTGATAGATCGCAAGGAGGAATTGATGGCTCCCGTGAAAAGCTACAATGTAACCATGTACATTAAAGCTAGTATCGAGAACGATGATAGCTTTAAGGTTGGCCGCATGGCAGCATCTAAGCTAAGCGACAGTGCGCGAGCAGCAGATAGTGTAAAGTACTATGCAAATAAAATCGGTCGTAACTCGCTCACCGAAATTGTAAGCAACTTAGACGTGCAGATGCCAAATAAGTTCAAAGAGACGCGTGTTGGTGTAAAGAAAAATGGCAGTACAAGTAGTTTATTTTATTTGCGTGCAACCGATGGCGACTTCAACTTTTATAAAAACCTTGTCAACGTACCATCCCTTAGCGAAGTTAGTTTTCTAAGCCCGTTGAGCTACAGCGGCCTCGTAGCTTATAAGTATAAAATGGTAAGTATTACCGAAGTAAATGGTCGTACAACCTATCGCATAAAAGTTACACCGACTAAGATGAGTAACAGCCTTGTGCAAGGTGAAATTTTTATCGAGGATAGCACCTATGCATTGCGAAAATGTAGACTCACTTTCCCTTCGCATCAAACACCAGAGTATAAAACCTTTACGATCGAGCAAGAATTTGATAACTACGGCAACGACGAGAAAGCTATTTGGCTCTTAAAGCAACAAAGCTTTGAATACACTACAGTTGAAAATCCTAAAAATAAATGCCAAACCACTGTTGTTTATAAGAATTATGTACTTGATACCATCTTTCCTCCAAAGCATTTTGGCGAAGAATTAAGCAGCACTGCCGCAGAGGCATACGAGCGCGACAGTACTTTTTGGAACAAAGAGCGTGCTGTGCCACTGAGTGCTAACGAAGTAAAATTGATTGCTTACAAAGACAGCATTTATGCCGCAACACATAGTCAAAGCTATTATGATAGCGTAGATAAGCAGCGTAATAAAATTACTTGGGGACGCGCTATTTGGGGTGGTATAGAAAATTACAAACGTGCAACTGAACGTACTGTAACGATTAGCCCACTGTTGAGTTATATAGAGCCATTTGCACTGGGTGGTCCACGATTGGCTACAAGAAACTCGTATACACGTCGCTTCAAGAATTACCACAGAATAAACATTTTTGGCAATGTGAGTTATGGTTATAATAACAATGACGTACTCGGCGGCCTTGACGGTAGCTATCGCTTTAATGCATTCAAGCAAAGCTATATTGGTGCAAGTATTGGCTATAGAAATGGTACGCTAGTGCAAAATGATGCTGCCATCAATTACCTTACAAGAAGTGTATATTTTCGCAATAAAGCTTTTAGCGTGTATGGCGGCACCGAAATAGTAAACGGCTTATATGTAAGCGGCAAGGCAGAAGTAAGTAATAGAAGTAGTTTAGAAAATTATAAACTCTTTAGTTCTGTATTAGACAGTGCATTGGCAGACCTAGGCATTCCACTATTAGGCGGCCGTAATCAACCATTACCATTTGATGCTTACAACGTAGTTTATGGCACGTTTACGATACGCTATATTCATAAGCAAAAGTATATTCGCGAACCACGTCAAAAAATAGTACTTGGTAGCCGCTACCCGACCATCTCAATGAATTACCGCAAAGGCATTAAAGGCGTACTAGGTAGTGTAATTGATTTCGACTACATAGAATTTGAATTGTTCAAAGAGCAAAATTTAGGCACTTTAGGCATTAGTAAGTTTACAGCTACCTATGGAAGTTTTCTTCGTCGCAAACGTTTAGAGGTTGCCGATTACCGCTGGGTTGCACGAGGCCAATACTTAATTTTTACAAATCCAGAAGCTAGCTTTCAAGGTTTGGATAGTACAATGGCGATCAATAAAGGGTATCTCGAAGCCCACTACATTCATAACTTCAATGGTGCGCTCGTCAATAAAATTCCTTATGCTAAAAAGCTAAAGCTATTTGAATCTGCGGGCGGTGGTTTATTGATTATGCCTGAACGTAATTTACGATATGTAGAATTCTATGCTGGCATAGACAAGCAGTTTGGTTTTCTAGGCAGACAGTGGCGTGTAGGCGGCTATGCTGTGAGTAGTTTTGCTAATCGTTTTGCCAATCCGCTGCAATTTAAGTTTGGCATCAAGACCTACGATATTTTCTCGAATACGTGGCAGTAAAGTGTTCTAGTAGTAACCCTGGTTGTAACTATCTCTCATCTGCCCCTTCGTCGCCATCTATCAATGCTTTAACATCTGCAGTGCAGTGCTTACACTTAATAGCATCAACCGCAATAAACTCTCGGCAATAAGGACATTCGCGGCTACCTTGTGCACGGAAATTGGCCAGTTTGAAGTACATAATAACTTTCACTACCATAAACAGTACAACTGCAAGAATTAGAAAATTGATGAGCGCACCGATAAAGTTGCCAATATGAATTTCTCCTTCTCTAAATTTAATTGTCCAGCCGCTTAAATCTGGCTGTCCGCCGACAGCAGCAATAAAATCGCCGATAATATCTTTACTCAAGCTTTCAACTACGGTGGTAAAACCAGCGCCAATAATTACACCCAGTGCAAGGTCGAACATATTGCCGCCTGACGCAAAATTTTTGAACTCCTTTAGAAAATTACCCATTGTATTGTCTTAATTGGTTTGATAACAACACAAATAAAATACTTTTTATAACAATGCCACTAAATTGCTAGAGCATCTTTTCCACCAACAAAACTACTTGCCAAGAATTTGATGGCCAAGCTTATCGCGCTTTGTTTCCAAGTATTGTTGGTTATGCGGATTTGGATTGACTTCAATTGGCACATTCTCAACGATTTCTAAACCATAGCCCGACAACCCAGCGCGTTTACGCGGATTGTTTGTAATTAGTTTTATCTTAGAGATACCTAAGTGTCTAAGTATTTGTGCACCAATACCATAGTCACGCTCATCCATACCAAAGCCAAGCTCTAGATTGGCTTCCACTGTATCTCTTCCTTGCTCTTGCAACTTGTAAGCATGTAATTTATTGAGCAAGCCAATACCACGACCTTCTTGGTTCATGTAAAGTACAACGCCAGCACCTGCTTCTTGCACCATCATCATTGCTTTATGCAATTGTTCGCCACAATCGCAACGTAGGCTGTGCAAAATATCTCCCGTAAAACAACTACTATGTACACGCAATAGAACTGGCTCGTCAGCTTGCCATGATCCCTTAATTAATGCTAAATGCTGCTCGTTGGTTTTTGTGTTTGTAAAAGCAATAAGATCAAAGTCGCCATATTTAGTTGGCATATGCACACGCACCTCTTCTTTGATGCTCGTTTCTTTTTGTAAACGATACTCAATTAGATCTTTGATAGAAACAATTTTCAAGCCATGCATCGCTGCAATATCCATTAACTGTGGCAAGCGTGCCATGCTACCATCTTCGTTTAATATTTCTACTATGACACCCGCAGGATACAAGCCAGCCAGGCGCGCCATATCAATGGCTGCTTCAGTATGTCCAGCGCGGCGTAAAACCCCATCGTCATTAGCTTGAAGTGGAAAGATATGTCCAGGTCTTGCAAGATCATCGGGCTTTGTAGCGTTACTAACCAATGCTGCTATCGTGCGTGCTCTATCTTGGGCACTAATGCCAGTAGTATTGCCACTACCAAGTAAATCCACACTCACAGTAAACGCCGTGCGATGTGCATCGGTATTATTGGTTACCATCTGCTGCAAACCAAGTTCTTGGCATCTTGTTGCAGTAAGCGGTGTGCAAATCAAGCCACGTCCAAATCTGCTCATAAAGTTGATCATTTCTGGCGTTGCCTTTTCCGCTGCGGCTAAAAAATCGCCTTCATTCTCACGATCTTCATCGTCAACTACAATCACCACCTTTCCTTGGCGGATATCTTCTAAAGCACTTTCTATTGTATTAAGCATAAAGCTTTTACAAAGGTAGGCCAAATAAAGAATGGCTTGTAGCTGTCAAATGTGATATTGTATAAGCATATTGCATAGTCAATAACAACCAAGCAGGGTAAGCAATGTCAAGGTAGGACTTCTTCCACAATAAAGCACTTTAAATATAAACAGCCCTGCTAAATGCGGAGATAAATGGCATTTATGGGCACTGCGATCGCATATTAAACAGCAAAATCAGTGCATTAGTCAAAAAAGTGGAAAAATCAGCTAAAAAAGATGCGTCAACTACTTACCGATGTAAGGAAATAAACGTCTTTATTAAGGTAGAATAAAGATTTATTGCCGTTTTTAGGCAAAAAGCATATTTTTACAAGTAACATCCAACTATATGACTAGACTAGTTAAACCACTCCTGCTATTACCCGCAGTGCTATTTTTAAGCATTTTTGCTACAGCCCAGCAGCGGGCACCACACTTTTTAAGTGACGATGTGCATCAGGTCGGATTTTTTATTGAAAATAAGGGTCAATACGATCATTTGCAAAGTCATATTCAAGACGCTGATTTTGGCGTAGATCGTGATATGGGCAAAGTGCTTGTAAAAGACGGCAATATTAGCTTTATGACATACAAGCGCGAAAAACGCGCTGACTATGAAGAACTAGAACGCCGCGAAAAAGAACTTCGCAAGCAAGCACGTGAACAAGGCATTAAAATGCCAAAGCACGACAAGGCAGAAGAAGAGCGCGAAATGTATCAGTACACCAAAGATTGGATTGATTTAGTTTGGATTGGTGCTAATAAAAATGCGGACATTATTTATGGCACCAAGAGTAAGCACTACTTTTCGTATGGACAATACAACTACTGTTATGGTTACAAAACTGTAACTTACAAAGACCTCTACCCTAATATTGATGTTGTATATGAATTACATCCTAAGCATGGCATCAAGTACAGTTTAGTAGTACGTCCAGGTGGCGACATTAACCAAGTAAAGTATAAATACGAAGGCACCAACGTAAAAGTTCGTAAAAATAAAGAAGGCTTACGTATTACTGATAAGATAGAAGGCTTGCAAGAAAGTGAACTTGTGGCATTCTATGAAGGTAACAATAAACAACAAGTGCCATTTGAGTATCAAGTAGAAGAAAATGTAGTAAGCTTTAAGACAACACAAGTACTAGACGCAAGTAAGACCTTAGTGATTGATCCTTGGGTTACAAATATGACAACCTTACTTAGCACTGGTGGTTATCCAAATAATATCGGCATTTTTGTTGACTTT
The DNA here is from genome assembly GCA_046049675.1 of Bacteroidota bacterium. Classification (GTDB taxonomy): domain Bacteria; phylum Bacteroidota; class Bacteroidia; order Chitinophagales; family Chitinophagaceae; genus CAIXQW01. The sequence goes on from JBJORA010000060.1 coordinate 18,798, forward strand.
GACAATGCTGGTAATTTGTTTGTATACGGCGCTATGAATAATTGCGTAGTTGCAAAATACGATCCAAATGGCGTTTTACTGTGGACATTTTTAGGCACAGTGGTTACGCCAGCGTGGTCATCTTGTCCTACAGGTTATATGGGTGATTTTGTTGTTGAAAAATCAACAGGTAGAATGTATTTAGGGCAAGGATTTAATCCAAGCACAGGTGCAGTTGTAGTGCGTATTGATGCGGCTGGCAACTACGATAATTTTATCACAACGCCAAGTAGCTTACTTTATGAGTTTTGGGAAATGGTGTTTAACTGTGCTACAGGCGAACTAATCGGCATGGGTGGCAGTACAGGCAGTAATCTTTGTGTTGGTGTAATTGACACAGTCGCCGCTACTACAAATGGCATCAACTTTACTGGTATTGCTACCTTTCAGCAAGATATCGTAAACGCTGTAATTGACGATAGTGGTAACGTCTACACAACTATGGCATCAGTAGCAGCTGCTAATGTTGACAATCATATTCAAAAGACAAATTCTTCTTATACAACAATGTATTGGAATCAACCTTCTGGCTACACAACGCTTAACGAAAGTGACAATATGCCGATAATGGGTTTTGGTGCGGTTACGAACGGAACGAATTGCCTTGCGGTAAATAGTAGCTATTTGTTCTATTGGGATGGAAAGAACTTAAAGGCTTTTGATAAAATTACAGGACTGGGGGTTGGAACACCCTTAACGCTAGCAGGCTATACTGATTTAATGAGTAGTGGCATTTTTGCTAATAACTGTAACGAAATTTTTATTGGTGGCAATAACGGCGACATTCTAAAATATAGCTTTAATGGCACTACGTTTACTGCATTGCCTTCAATTGTAATTCCTGGCAAAAGTGGCTTACATATTCACGATATCAAGTACAACCCTATCAACGATTTACTATATGTTGCTGCAGATAGTTTTGTTGCAACAGTACTTACAAACTCTGCTTGTTTGCCTCCTGCATCTGGTCAGATCAATTTAGGCAGCACGGTAATTTGCCCAAGCGACGGTGTCGTACAAGTTACAAATCCTCAAAATAGCCCTTACACTTTTGTATGGTATGATACTAACACGCAGACTATTGTACAAAATACAACAGTGCCAGTAGGCGTGGTTGCAGATACTTTCTTTAATATGGATCCTAATGCTGTGTATCTTGTAACGGTAATTCAACCTACAAACTGCCAAGTAATAAGTAACTTCATTTTTGTAGCAGGTATTTGCAATGGTGACCCTGTTTATTTATGTCCAGGTGAAAGCTATACACTTACAACTGGCCAGGTGGTATCTCAGCCAGGCGTTTATACTGATACATTAACAAACCAGTTTGGATTAGATTCAGTTGTTACTATCAATATTATTCTTGCTACAGATACTATTACCCAAAATAGAAGCATTTGTTTAGGCGACACTTACATATTGCCAAATGGCGGCGGTGTGCAAGTTGCTGGCACTTATTACAATAGCTTTATTAATGCTGAAGGATGTGATAGTACTATTATTACTAACCTAACGATTAGACCAGTACAAGTAATTTCTCAAAATGTAGATATTTGCCTTGGCACTACGTATGTACTGCCAGGTGGAGGTGTTGTGGGTGCTGCTGGCACGTATGGCGATACCTTTGTAAATGCAGCAGGTTGCGATAGTATACGCATTACTATTTTGAATACAATTAATCCACCACCATATACGGTAATGCCAGACACTGTGCATTGCGAACCTGGTGCTCCTTTTACACTATATGCAAGTGGAGGAACAAGTATTACTTGGACATCAAGTGCTGGCCCTGTGAATTGCCCATTCTGCTATTCGCAAACGGTACAGCCAATCAATAGTATTAATTACTATATGCAAATTCAAAACAATATCGGTTGTGCAGCTTACGACACTGTACGGGTGCAAATAAGTCCACTCAATACCTCGCTTACGGTACCAAATGCAGATACCGCATTGTGCGAAGGACAGAATATGGCTTGGCTTGCAACTGTTACTGGCGGTGTGGCCGCGGTAACATGGCAAATGTTCTTTGGCGATGGCACACCAGCCTTTAATAATATTATTGGCGGCATTCACAAGTACACTGACCCTGGCTATTACACTGCTATGCTTGTTGGCACTAGCGCACTTGGTTGCACTGATACTGTAACCAAGTTAATACATGTATACCCTAAAAATGCAAGCACATTTGATATTACCGACAATTCACTTTGTATTGGTGATCCTGTTTTGATTAGTGCTCAAATTGGTGCAGGCGTAGATAGTTTTTACTTTACGTTTGGCGATGGCAATTCAGTAGGCGATATTATTAATCCAACATATACCTACCCTAATGCAGGTACTTATACAATTACGTTTACAGCGCAAAACGCAGAGTGTCCTGACTCAATAACAACACAACAAGTTGTAGTAAGCAACTACCCTGCTGTTAACTTAGGACCAGACACCGCTTATTGCGATGGCTATAGCATACCAATTCAACTTAGTAACCAAGCACCAACAGCTGGTAGTTATTTGTGGAGTACAGGTTCTACAGCATCTACAATTTCTGTAGCGACGCCTGGCACTTACTTCTTGACGGTTAGCAATGTAGACTGTTATGGCAGTGATACCGTGCGTGTGCTCGAAGATTGTTACTTAAATGTACCTAATTCATTTACACCTAACAACGACAACCTTAACGACTACTTCAACCCTATGGAACAAATGAGCCGTGGTGTCACAAACTATACGATGCGTATTTACAACCGTTGGGGTGAAACTGTTTTTGAAACTACAAATATCAACGGCCGTGGTTGGGATGGCATGTTTGGCAACAAAGCACAGCCAATGGGTGTGTATGTATACCAAATTGATGCAACGTTTAAGAATGGGAAGAAGCAGAACTTTACGGGTAATGTTACCTTGTTGAGGTAGAAAGGAAACGTGTTATAGCAGTGTAGAGGCTTGCTGATTGCTGGCCTTATCACTCACGTCCATCAACACCTTCACAAGGGACTCAGTGTTTGCTTCCCAACTAAAGTTGCGATGTACAAGTTGCGATGCATTATCAGTCAGCTTGCTGCAGAGTTCACCGTCATTTTGTAATTTTAGTATAGCATCTAAAAATTGTGCCTCTGTTTCAGCTGTTAGAAGATGTACGCCGTTTTGTGCACCTAAACCTTTTGCTACAAGACTTGTCGTTACACATGGTATACCCATGCTCATAGCTTCAAGAATTTTATTTTGCATGCCCGCTCCAGCAAACAGCGGTGCCACAAATATTTTGCAATTGGCATAAGCATCCCTAATGTCTGGTAACCATGCTTGCACTTCTACTTGAGTACTTGCCAAGGCACTTACGCTTGTACTTGGCTCAGCACCAGCTAACAATACTTTTGTATTAGCAGGTAATATCGGCAAAATTTTCTCCACTAAATATTGCGTAGCCAAAACATTAGGCTGGTAAGATAAGTTACCAACAAAACCAATATCGTAAGTTCTCTTTTGATCCCGAGGACTAAAAAATGCTGTGTCCACGCCATTTGCTACAACCTTGATGTTGTCACTAATAACGGATGCATCTGCACTACTAATGATGGTACAGACATCAAATTGGCTTAGCACCTTCTGCTCGTATGCAGCCATACGCTTGGCCTCTATCGCAAATATCTTTCGCCATAAAAAGCTCTTATGTGTAGCAGCAGAACGTTTATAGTTCTCACTAAATGCATCCTGATAATCTAGTACTGCTGGAAATCCACTTGGCTTCAATTCTGCTATACGCGCCAACTGCATATAACAAAGATTTGGCTTAAACTGGTCAGCAATTTTTTGCACAACAAGCTTCATGCGTGCGCTAGCAAACAAGCAAACCTGCAAAGGCAACTTAGTCGTAAGCAATTTAGGAATGGCTTTCAAAACCATATTGCCTTTATGATACTTTAGTATATGCATTGCCGTGACATAAGGATGAATTTCTTGTAAATCTTCATCTTTTACATCAGATGCAGAAAATGCTATCAAGCAAATATCAAAGTGCTTACTCAATGCAATAATCTGATGATAAGCACGTAGCTTATCGCCTTTCTCCAAGGGGAAAGGAAAACGACTTAATACTATGAGCAAGCTAGGCTTTTGCATCGCGAACTTGTGCAAGGTACTGATATAGTTCGTTGGCTACAACTTCTTCATCAAAATGCTGAGCAATATAGTCGCGCGCCTCTGCCTCACCAAATGCGGGATCGCGCTCCAAACTCTTGCAAACAGCTTCGGCAAATACATCAGCATCATCTGCCAATTGCACAGCCTGTAGGTGACTAATTTGCAAGCCATCTGCGCCAAGCTTTGTGCTGACGATTGGCTTACCATGACTTAAGGCTTCAACAATCTTTACTCGAATGCCAGCACCACTTAGCAAAGGAACAACCATGGTATGATAACGCTGCATAAATGCATACTGGTCTGGCACTTGGCCATGTATAACAATATTGCTACAAGCCATAGCAGTAATTTCTGGTGGCATATGCTTGCCGGCAAGATGCAGCACTGCACTTGCATTCCTTCCTAACACCTTTGGCCATACGTCATTTACAAACCAATGCACTGCGTCAACATTTGGCATCCAATCCATACTTGCAATATGAAAAACGGAATTTGGCACTACGGCTATCGACGGCTTTTGTATTTTTTCTCTGTCTATTTTAATTGCAAATGGCACAAGTGCACCTTTTGTCTTTATCCCTAATTCTTTCAAGTGCTGCAATTCTCCAGTTTGCAAGGCAAACATGTAATCACATTGATGCAACACTTGCAATTCATCTTGCTTGAGGCGTTGCCACATTTTATTCAAATACCAAGCTTTTAAGCCAGATTCTTGCATTGCTTTGCGCTGCCATATTTGGTGTTCAATATTATGAATACGCACTGTAATTACTGCCTTACTGAATTTGCGAATCGTCTCGATATAATGACCAAGGTAAATATTCTCTAAGTGCACAATATCGTAGCTATTACTCTGTAGCAAAGCGGTCAGTTTATCTCTAAATGCTGCAAGACTAAATCTGCTATAATTATAGCTTTGCTTGCTCAGCAAAAGATTTTGCAGCGCGCCAGTAGCTGTGACCTTATTATCTAAGGCAATTAGCTGCACGATATTGCAAGTCGCAAATTCGTTAGAAACAACTTCTGGCGCTACATAGTGCTTGCTCGTATTAAAACTTAGCATGTCAAGCGTAACGCCTTTGGCAAGCAGTGCCTTTATAAATGCACGTGCCACAATAGCCCCACCGTCATTGGCAGGATGTGGTACCCTATGGCTTAGTAACAGCACACGCATTATGGCAAATGTAAAGCATTAGCTGTGGCTATTATTAATTTGCGCTATTTTTACCGCAATGAGGCAAGTGCTTTTTTTAGGCAGCAAAGCTATAGGCTACGACTGTTTGCAAGTGCTACTACAGCATCCACAAGTGCAAGTAGTTGGGGTGCTAAGTAACGACAATACGCGCTTTGATACTGCAAAAAGTGTAAAACAACTTGCAGCTGCTCATAATATACCAATCTTAACGAGCCTAGCAGATTTGCCAGAACAGATAGATATTTTGTACAGCGTACAGTACCACGAAATACTAAAGCCTGCGCATATCAACAAAGCTAAACTTGCCTTAAACTTGCACATGGCACCATTGCCTGAGTATCGTGGTAGCAATCAATTTAGCTTAGCAATTATCGACAATAAGAAGGAATTTGGCACAAGTATTCATAAAATGGACGCACTTATAGATCATGGCGATATTGCATTTGAGAAGCGATTTGCAATACCGGATCAATGCTGGATAAGTGACTTGTACGAACTAACGCATCAAGCAAGCCTGCAGCTGTTTGAAGAAAGCTTAGAAAAAATTCTAGCGGACGATATTGAGTTTATACCACAAGCCGTACTTGAAAACGAAAGAGGAACGAGCCTTCATTTTAGAAAAGAAATTGCGCAACTTAAATGTATTGATCTCAGCTGGCCACAGGATAAAATAGAGCGCCATATTCGTGCAACCTCTATGCCGGGATTTGAGCCGCCCTATTGCATCATCAACAATCAAAAGGTTTATTTTAGCACAAGCTATTAGGCATGAGTAAGCGACTTGTTTTTTGTGTAACCAACGACCTTGTGTACGATCAACGCATGAATCGTATCTGTAGTAGCTTAGCCAATGCTGGCTATAAAGTTACGCTTGTTGGTCGCACGCATGCAAACAGTCCTGCTTTGCAAGAAAAGCCATTTGAGCAAAAAAGATTTAGGTGCCTCCTAACAAAAGGGAAACTTTTCTATGTTGAATACAATATCAAGTTGTTTTTTGTGCTACTTTTCATCAAGGCTGATGTATTAGGTGCAATTGATTTAGATAGCATTTTGCCAGTACTTTGGGCTAGTAAGCTAAGAGGGAAACAACGTGTGTACGATGCCCACGAACTATTTTGCGAAATGCAAGAAATAAGCACGAGACCATTAATCTACAAAATATGGAAAGGCATAGAAAGATACGCTGTACCACAGTTTCCGCTAGGCTACACAATAGGCAAATACTACGCGATTGAATTCTCTAAGATGTACAATGTGCAATATGAGATTGTAAGAAATGCAACTGTACACAACTCAGTTGAACAAATAGCACCAACAGAGCCCACATATATTTTATATCAAGGCGCTGTAAACGAAGGTCGCTGTTTTGAACAACTCATTCCCGCCATGCAACACGTTAGTTTACCCTTAGTGATTTGTGGCGCGGGCAATTTTTTTGAAGAAACGAAAGCATTGGTTGCAAGCTATAACCTGCAAGACAAAGTAACGATGTACGGCTATGTTCCTCCACAAGAACTAAAGCAATTTACGGAACAGGCCTATATAGGCATTACCTTATTTAGTGACGGCGCAAAAAGCAAAAGCAATTACTTGAGTATGGCTAATCGCTTCTTTGATTATATGCACAGTGGCGTGCCTCAAATTTGCGTTGGCTTTCCCGAATACAAGGATGTGAACGAGGAATTTGAAATAGCAGTATTGTTAAATGAAGTTGATGAAAACACAATAAGCACGGCAATCAATGCGCTCGCAAATGACAAAGAAAAACATGCGCAATTAGCACATAATACACTTGCATGCAGAAAAAAATACTGTTGGCAAGAAGAAGAGAAAAAACTAATCGCATTTTACAAGAAACATATTGGCTAAGCTTTTACATATCGTAACTTGGGATATACCCTACCCTGCCAATTACGGCGGCGCTATAGAAGTGTATTATAAACTCAAGGCACTGCAGCAAAAAGGTGTACAGGTCATTCTGCATTGCTTTAGCTATGGCACACGCAATACTGTAGCACCAGAACTAAGGGCTTTATGTAAAGATGTGTACGTTTACCAACGACAATCCTACCTAAAATTTCTCTTTTCTAAAGAACCCTATATCGTTGCTAGCAGAAGAGATAATGCATTGCTCGCTAATTTAATTGCCATAGAGGCACCGATACTGTTTGAAGGCATCCATACGACTGCTTGGCTACATCGGCCAGAAATTGCTAATCGCAGACGCATCGTGCGCGTGCATAATATTGAAAGCAACTACTACTGGCATCTTTGGCAAAATGAAAGCTCATTCATCAAGAAAAGATACTTTAAGCAAGAGTTTATGCGCTTGCACAAGTACGAGTTCTTATTAAATGGCGCGAGCGGCTTTTGCGCAATGACAACAAAAGACGCCGAGTACTTTGAACATCACTATCCATCCCTATCACATAGGTTGATTCCCGCTTTTCATGGCAACAACGCGAGAGATTACGAGAAAGCTAGTGCTAAACCATACTGCTTATACCATGGCAACTTAAGTATTAGCGAAAACAATCTAAGTGCATTGTGGTTGATTGAAAACGTATTTAGCAAGACGAACATGGCTTGCAAAATTGCTGGCAAGCAGCCTAGCGATGCGCTAAAAGAATCCTGCAAGCTGCATCCACACATTGAAATAATTGATAGTCCTAGTCACCAACACCTGCAGCAACTTATTATAGAAGCTCAGATTAATTGCTTGTACACCATGCAGGATACTGGCATTAAATTAAAAATGTTGAATGCTTTATGCAACGGCGGATTGGTAGTTTGTAATGACTTGATGCTAAGTGGGACAAAAATTTCTAAGAGTATTACCGTGGCTAATACGGCTAAAGCTTGGTTAGAAGCTATAGAGTTTTACACGTCAAAAGTTTTTGATGGTCAATTGCAGCAATTGAGAGCTCTGGATTTAGCACCTTATGACGACGGCCTTAATGCCGAAAGCTTAATTAATTTTCTCTTTGACAAATAACTATGCTGTTTCTAAGCTTGCATTGTCAAATATCTTACCATCTTCTACCCTAATAATACGAGCAGGGAACTTGCTGATGATGCTATAGTCGTGGGTAGCCATGATGACTGAGGTACCATAGTCTGTAGCAATACTGCGCAATAATTGCATGATTTCATCGGCAGTTTCTGGATCTAAGTTGCCAGTAGGTTCATCAGCTAAAATAAGCTTAGGATTGTTGAGCAGCGCTCGAGCAATATCTACACGCTGCTGCTCACCTCCGCTTAGTTCATAAGGCATTTTCTGTTGCTTATGCTTAATGCCAACTTTATCTAATTCGCGGCTAATCTTTTTTTCCATAAGCGCTTTGTCATTCCAACCCGTTGCACGCAGTACAAACTCTAAATTATCGTGTACTGTACGATCAGTAAGCAACTGAAAATCTTGAAACACAATGCCTAGATTACGACGTAAGTAAGGCACATTTTTCCAAGTAAGCGTCGATAAATCAAAGCCGCATACTTTACCGCTGCCACTTTTTAAGGGAATATTACCATAGATGGTTTTTAGGAGGCTACTTTTACCTGTACCTGTCTTTCCAATAAGGTAAACAAATTCACCTTGCTCTATATGCAAGTTTACATCACCAAGTATCTTTACGCTGCCTTGATAGATTTGCGCATTGTTTAACGCTACAAGTGTTTCTGCCATCGGCTACGAAATTAAGCCTTTATTAGGTCTTGAACAATGTTAACTGCCTCTTTTACAGTAGCATCTTTCTTAAGCCCTTTTAGCCAATCTTCGTTTTTCTTCTTGCTTACATCGTCTTGTAGCACACGATCCATGTCTGCACGACAGTTATAGATGTCTAGCAATTCCTTGCCTTTATCAAGCTCTTCAATGCTTTTGTTGAGCACTTTTACTTCTTCTAATTGCTGACGATACTTTTTGATATTGAGTGAATATACATTGTCGTCTTGCTGCTTTTTGAGTTGAGCAGCACGTTCAGTAACCAACTTAAAGTAAGCGCTATTGCTAATGCGTTGTTTAGAAGCAGCAATAGCGGCAGAAACACCTTTTGCATCTACCGTGCTAAAGGTTGTGCTATTAATAGCATCATAAGGCAGCGCACTTTCGTAACGACGTTCGCCGCTTTCCAAAAACATATAAACATCCGGAATAGTTACATCTGGTACAACACCGTTAAGCTGCGTGCTACCACCATTGATGCGATAAAATTTTTGAACAGTAAGCTTTAAATTACCTAGTGAGCCGTCGTTAGCTAAGAACTCGCTTAAATTTGGCACCACAGAAGGATTGTTAGACGCAAACTCATCCAAGCTAAACACACGTTGTACTGTGCCCTTACCATGTGTAGTACCGCCAACAATTACCGCACGCTTATAATCTTGCAATGCACCAGCTAAAATCTCACTTGCACTAGCACTTGTACTATTTACCAAAACAGTCATCGGACCTTCGTATACTAGTTGCTTGCTACCCTGCTTCAACACTTGAGGATCACTTTTTGTTGTTTTTACTTGCACGCTCGCTGCGTCTTTTACAAATAGTGTAGTGATATCAACAACATCGTTAAGCGAACCACCACCATTCCAACGCAAGTCTAGCACTAGGCCATCTATATGTTCTTCATTGACAAGCTTATCAATTTCTTTGCGCATATCTACAGCACAACGTTTGCCATTGGCACGCTGAAAATCTGCATAGAATTCAGGTAAGTACACGTAACCAATTTTTTTGCCTGCATCTTGAATAATAGCACTCTTTACAAATACATCTTCCGTTTTTACTTCGTCGCGTATAATAGGAATTATTTCTTGTTTACCATCTTTATGCTTTACGTGTAAGCGTACTTCAGTATTCTTTTTACCACGAATAATCTTCACGATATCTTCAACATCCCAGCCGCTTACTTCTACTGGCTCATCAGCACCTTGTGCGATCTTTAATACTATGTCGTCAACCTTTAATGAACCTTGTTTCCAACATGGTGTACCTGCAAGAATTTGTTGTATTTGACATTGGCCATCAACAACACGAAGCACTGCACCAATACCAACAAATGTGCCGCTCATTTGCTCATCAAAGCGTTGCTTATCTTTTGGCGCCATAAAATCTGTGTGAGGATCATTTTGACCAGCGATAGCATTGCAATACATACTAAAGTATTCATTGTCAGTATTCTTATTCACACGACGGAAATAGTAATCCAAATTTCGCTTAACACTTTTGCGGCTGCTATCTTCAAGTTGCACATCACTTAACACTTTGTAATCCTTAACAGTGTCTTTGGCGCTATTTTGTGCATCTTGTAATTCTACAAAACGTGCAAGCGAACGATACTTAATAGTTTGGCGCCATCTGTCTTCCAACTCTTTTTCGTTTTTGCACCAAGCCATTTTCTTGCCGTCTAGTAGAATGTCTTCATTAGTATCAAATTTTTGAGGTGTAACAATCCACTTTTCGTAGTATGCCTTGGTTTGTTGCATACGCTCGTCGTACACCTTCATCACCATTTCATAAAACTCTATACTACCTTCTTTAATTTGATCATCGAGCTTAGTGCGATACTTGCGAAATTGCTCTATATCTTTTGCGGTAAATACTTGTTTGTTGTAATCTAAGTACTCCAAGAATTTATCGAAAACCTCTTCGCTAAATTTGTCGTCAATGGTGCGTGGCGAAAAGTGGCCCGATTGAATCATCGCCATCATCGCTTTTAAAATTGCTTTGTTGCGTTCAGGCGAACTCTTAATCCCTTCTGTAGGTGCAGCAGCCTGCTCTGCAAGCAATGCATCAAGGGAATTGTATTGCAGATCCTTAGCACCTGCTGCCACGTCGCACTGCTGAAAACTTAGTAATGCAATTGATGAAAATGCTATTACCGCTAAAACTCTTCTTAACTTAATCATATTTGTATTTGCTCAAATATCTTTCAATGGTGAAGATACTATAGATTTTATTTGCAGATCAAAAAGCGTTCCTATTGCGTATAAAAAAGAAGCAATTTAGCAAAGTCTTAACCCGACTCGGCAATGCAACAATAGCCCTATTGTTGCACGCTGTGCCTAGTTTAAACCACTGCGCACACTAATAATAAAGTTACGGCCAGGCGCACTAATACCGCTGGCAAAAAGGCGATAGTGGTAGTCCATTATGTTCTCGACGCCGATACACACTTGCGCATATTTACTAAACGTATAAGCACCACGAAGGTTGATGGTGTACCAGCTGGGCAAACCAACATTGGTTGCATATGGTAAATTATCTTCTCCACTATTGCTATATCTGCTCAAAGGTTTGAGGTCGGAAAACATTGTAAAGCCTTCAACAAAATACTTCTTGCGCGTGTATTTCATTGCAAACCTTCCATAAGTAGGTGGAATATGGTCAAGCGGCACAGCAGTGACATCATTACTAAGGAAGTAGTTGCCGCGTACAAGATTAAGATTGCCATCGCAGGTTAATCGTTTTGTTAAGTTAAATTCTCCGCTTAGAAAGACGCCTTGTATAGTAGCTTGGGCTTGATTTTGCATTGCTAAAACGCGGCGCAGTGTATCGTTGTATAAGATACTATCATTGCCATTAAATACAAATGGTTTTAATACTAGCACATTGCTTAACCGGGTGTGATATGCGCCTGCGCTTAGACGCAACTTTTCACCACTGATATCAACGCGTGCTTCCAACTGATGCGTGCGTTCAGGCTTTACTTTTGGATTAGGTACAACAACGCCATTGTCGGCAGAGGTTTCAAATATTTTTGTCATATCGTCAATATTTGGCGCGCGAAACCCACTGCTATAAATGCCTGAAATTGAAATATTATCCTTTGCTTTATACTTCAAAGCACTACTACCAGAAAAACCACTAGTCCTTTGACTTATCTGCGTATAAGGTAAATTGAATTGCACATCTGTATTTGCTATCGTACTGTTTAACGAGGTAGCTGCATAGCGCACACTATTGTTCCATATGAACTTACTAAATCGTGATCCTGCTAAATGCTGTATGTAGGCGCCATAGTAACCCATAAAATTACTACCATTAGGATATCTGCTATCAATGGTGCTAACTGCTTTGCTGACAATATTTGTTCTATAACCAATACTAGCAATATCATTTAACTGCAAATCTGCACCTACTGTAAAGTGATGTTTACCTTCAGTATGTGTGGCGTTTATTTCTGCACTCGTTACGTTTACTGTTTCTTCTCTACTATCGAGGTTTGAACTTGCAAATCGCCTTGTAGAGCGTGTTTCCAAAATCCTTTGATGCGCTGCTGTAAATCGAATACTTTCCAAAAAACTTGACTTGTTGGTATATGCAAAATTATAGCTTGTCATTGCTCTAAACTGCGGGCCATAGTACCATTCAGCGAACTCTACTGTATTGCCTTTTACTTGACTTAAACGATCAAAGCGATTAATATTGCTACTATTGCTCAATTGTAGATTAATGCTGTGTATTATATTATTGCTTTGCTTGTATGCTAGCTTTTGCAATAAGTCCAATTGCGAATAACCCGTGCGCATTTGTTCAGCCGGACGCTCATTGCGTAAGGTAGTATCGGCACCGCTAGCTGTTTTGCCAGCGTAATAAGTGTTTTGACCCCAGGTACCATAGCGTGTTCTGAAATTCTTACCTGAGACAACATTGCCAAAATCGCTGTAGGTAATACTGCTAACGCCGGCAAACTTCTTATTGCCATAATTAGCATCTGCATGTGCAGTTTTTTCTCCGTAGGCAGAAGCATATCGTACAAGTGCACTTCCGTTAAACATTGGCTTGGTGCTTGCAGCATCGGTAAAACGCGGTCGCATTGTTTGCATTACAACTACACCACCTAGCGCATCGCTACCATACATTGTGCTTGCCGGACCTTGCAGCACTTCTAACTTCTCAAGCATATTCTGATCTACAGTAATTACATTCTGCAGATGTCCCGCTCTGTATATTGCATTGTTCATACGAACGCCATCTACAACAAGTAAAACTCTACTCGCCTCAAAGCCTCTGATAATTGGACTTCCTCCGCCAGATTGACTCTTTTGCAAATACACTTCGCCTGTTTGTTGCAAAAGTTCTCCAGTGGCATTAGCATTTACCTGCTTAATGCGTTCTCTACTAACCTCTGTGATTGTTTGTACAACGAGTTCTTTTTTGACCTCTACTTTTGTTGCAGCAACTCTAATTTCGCTGAGTTGTTTTATTTTGGCAGAATCTACCAATTGCGCATGTGCGGCTGAAATTGCTAAAGCAATACATAAGCACAAGCTTATAATTTTTTTGAACATTATACTCTTCTTTAGTGAACATCATTAATGCGTCAATATTTTGACACATGCTACACTTGTTAGTACAATAGTGTACCAACGAAAAAAGAATACTAAAGCCGCGGTGGCTTAAGAAAAGACAAACAACTTGACAGCAGAATACACTTAAACCAATTGCTATGCTGTACTTGGTTTTGTATGTTTGACTGTACCACAAATGCAATGTAATCACCCCAAGATGTAAAAATTTTCTCTAGCTGAGAAGCGATTAAACTTGCTTTATTGCTTTCGTGTGCGCGACGTTGTTCTACGTCTAAGGCTGTTTGATGCTGTTTATCTGCTTTTCCAGTAAAGACTACTGTGGCGCCTTTATGTTGTAAACTAATGTAGTCGTACATAGTACCTGCGTACACTAGCTCAGCACTATTGATAATAAAAATGTCACCAGCATTGTCTGCTACAACAGTCTGCAAGTCTTGCTTATCCTGCAACGCCCACTTCATTTGACATAGTATCCCTTCTGCACTTGGGCTAGCTGCATACAACCACTGAAATGTAATGGCCATTAAGAGGCACAAACAAGTCAGTCGTTTTACATATGTACGCTGTGGCTGCACTGTGTAAATATACAAACATTAAATTTTGCGAAATCAATCAAACTGTCAAATTCTAGCTTATGCAAGTAATATACGTTCTCCAAACTGGCTTTGCTAGCGCAAGTGTATCACCCAAAAAGGCTATAGCAGTGCCACAGCTAGCTTACATCAAGCAAGCCATCGTTACAATACAAAAACATAGAAGCGCTGCCAAAATACCTACAAGGCTTCTTTCATCCCTGATACTCATATAAATTAGACGCGTTTTGAAATACAAAACTTTGCGCTTATTCAGCTTGGTTGCTTTCAAAAACGGAATCTACTTGCAGGGAACTACTATCAGCCGCAGCAGTTGCTAATTCGTCACAACGATTGTTTTCTGCATTGCTTGCATGACCTTTAACCCATTGAAAAGTAATATCTAAGCCACGTTGCGTTTCTTGTAAATACTGTTTCCACAAATCAGGATTTTTAACTTTCGCAAAACGCTTTCGCACCCAATTATGCAGCCATCCTTGCGTAATTGCATCTACCACATACTTACTATCGCTGTAAACAACTACTGGTTTATCAACTGTTTTAAGTGCTTGCAAAGCAACAATAACAGCGAGTAATTCCATACGATTATTGGTAGTAAGTCGGTAGCCCGCGCTTAGCTCTTTGCGCTTGTTTTTGTACAGTAGCACAATACCATAGCCGCCACGACCAGGATTGCCACGGCAAGCTCCATCGGTAAAAATATGAATTCGTTCGTCTGTCACTAACGCATACCAGGCATACGCATACCCATGCTGCCCATTTTGTTCATTTGCTTCATCATGTCGCGCATTTGTTCAAATTGCTTCATAAATGCGTTTACATCTGCAATCTGCTTGCCGCTGCCCTTTGCAATTCTATTTCTTCTGCTTGTAGAAATAATATCTGGATTGCGGCGCTCTTCAGGGGTCATACTATCAATCATGCACTCAATATTCTTAAATGCATCGTCGCTTATATCAATATCTTTTACTGCTTTGCCAACACCAGGTATCATCGCTAGTAAGTCTTTGATGTTACCCATTTTTTTAATCTGCTGTAGTTGCGCTTTAAAGTCGTCGAAGTCAAATTTGTTTTGGCGAATTTTCTTCTCAATCTTCTTCGCTTCAGCTTCGTCAAATTGCATTTGCGCGCGCTCTACAAGGGTAGTAATATCACCCATGCCAAGTATACGCTGTGCCATACGATCTGGATAAAACACATCCAGCGTATCGAGCTTTTCGCCCATGCTTACAAACTTGATAGGCTTATTGACTGTGTACTTAATACTCAATGCCGCACCACCGCGTGTGTCACCATCTAACTTAGTAAGTACAACACCTGTAAAGTCAAGACGCTCATTAAATGCAGCAGCAGTGTTCACAGCATCTTGACCAGTCATACTATCAACAACAAAAAGTATTTCTTGTGGTTGCACGGCTGCCTTAATAGCTTGTACTTCTTGCATCATTGCTTCGTCAACGGCCAAACGACCTGCTGTATCAATGATTACTACATTATGGCCATTTGCTTTTGCATGCGCGACAGCCTTGGTTGCAATATCAACAGCATTCTTATTATCTACTTCTTTGAAGATGTCTACACCAATACTTTCGCTTAAAACTGTAAGCTGATCGATAGCGGCTGGTCTATAGATATCGGCAGCGACAACTAGGGCCTTCTTGCCTTTCTTTTTTACAAAATTGGCTAGTTTGCCAGTAAAAGTGGTTTTACCACTACCCTGTAGGCCGGCAATTAGAAATACACTAGGCTTAGCGCTAAGGTCAATTTCTGCCTCAGAACCGCCCATTAGGTTAATTAGTTCGTCGTTTACAATTTTTACAAGTAACTGACCAGGACTTACTGCCGTCAATACTTTTTCGCCCATTGCGGCTTCCTTTACCTTGTCGGTAAACTCTTTGGCAATCTTATAGCTTACGTCAGCATCTACAAGCGCCCTGCGTATTTCCTTTACAGTTGAGGCTACATTGATATCGGTTATTCTGCCCTCTCCCTTTAATTGCTTAAAGGCACCTTCTAATCTCTCGCTTAAACTTTCAAACATAAGTATTCTGTGATTGGCGAAGTTCGCACAAAATAGCTTTAAAAGAAACAAAGGCTACCGTGATATGCAGTAGCCTTTGAAAAATAAATACTTGAAATTTTACATGCCAGTTTTTACAAACTTAGCCATGCCAGTGTATTGGCGTTTGGCGTTGTGGTATTTGATAACATAAGTGCCAGCAGCTAAATTAGCTACATCAAATTTAGTATTAGCCATACCAGCATTAACTGTTACTTTATTTTCTGCAATAAGTTTACTTGTTGCATCGTACAGCTGAACCATTACCTCGTCTGTTGAAGTAGTTGCGCTAGTGTACAAATCGAAGTTTACAATATCTGTTGCTGGGCTTGGATATACGTTAGAAGTGTGCGCAACGTTACAAGTATTTGCTAGCTGAGCGATATTGCTAAACTCCTCGTGACCATCTTTGAAAATAATTCTTAGCTTGTACGTATTAATGCCAGGCTTTAGTTGCTTATCTATGAAATTATAGATATTCGTATTACCTTGAGGTGCCATTGTAGCCAATAAGTCAAACTTATCTGGGCCGTCTGCTGCCAGAATTTCGTATGCCAGTACGTCTTCTTCACTATTTACAGTCCACGCAATTAAACCTGTGCAATTTGCTTGTAAACTTGCGTCAAAACTTATTAGGCCAGCGCCTAATGGCGGAAGTGGATACAAGCAATTGAAGCCTGTATTTGTGTAATAACCAAGAGTATCCAAATTGTACTCTGTAGCAAATTGCGAACCAGCCACTGCAACATTTTCTAGGACATTTGTATAATCGGCCCCTGCAAAAGCCGGGTCAGTGTATTGTGGGTCAGATTGATTAATATACAAACGAGCGCCAGGGACACAAACGCCTCCAAGGCTAAAGCGAAATAATGGCTTTGGCACACCAGCAGACCAAAGCACTGGCGAACTACCTGTGATATTTACAGAGTGAAAATCGCTATCAGGCATAGATGTTGGTGCATATGTACCTGGTACAACAAAAGAGTTTTCAGACCAAACTCCACCAGCTCCAGGCAATGAAGTAATTGCTAAATCGCTATCGGGTTCGGTAGCTGGCAGTACTATTGTAATTTGACATGAAGCTGCCATTACGTATTGATTGCCCGTTGTCGTAAAGTTTGGCCTACCGAATACAGTATAGAGATTAGTTACGGTGTCATAGTTCATGTATAACATCACTACCCTACCAAGAGGATCATTTGGCGCTAACAAAGCTTGAGCTTTACCACTTGTAGCCTGAAATAGTAACACAATTACAGCAAAATTTGCTAATAAAAATTTTGATATTTTCATCTTTCGAACTTGTCGCAAAATTATGGCAGTTTTATTGAAATTGTACATTTTTATGGCAATTGTTCTAGGAATAAACCGTAGTTGAGTGTATTGGTGGTGTTTTTAGGGTAATTAAAAACATTTGATTGGATAATTGCGACATCAGACCCAACGCCAACTGCCTTTGCATTGGCATTTAAGTTAATATCTCCATCTAGATAGCCGTTTGCTAAAGAATAGTTCAAAGTGCCGCTTAAATTAGTTGGATACGTTAATACCTGATTTTGAACCGTGCTTACGTCATTAAATGAACCAATGTACTTAACGCGGTTGTCTGAATTAGCATTCCCTGCCCAGAGTGCATAGCGTGTACCAAGTATTTGTACTTGCTCTACAGAATCATATCCTGGTCTATTCCATAGTGAGTCAGCAGCCATGTTACTGAAATCTATAAGGCTAACAGTTGCAGCAGGTACAACTGGGTACTGTGTCATTACACCAAGGTGATTACGATGTTTAACTGCTAAGTAGTAGTTGCCAGCAGGTAGATTAATATACAATGGTTTGCCATCTTTATTAACTACATCCCCATCGCGTTGCAACAAAGCACTGACGGTCTTGAGTACACCACCTATCGTTGTGTCTGTTCTTATTTCTAAGAATACCCAATCAACGATGTCGTTATTGAAATTACTACCAGCAGCAAAAGTAGACGCCACAGTAGTTTCATTATCTGGCACAACATTTACAAAGCGTGGATTGGCGCTTGCATTGTAGGGAGAAGTTACAGGGATATAACCGCCTGCTCTTACATTATCGCGCATGATTGACACGTTTGGCACTATCAAGGCTCCTTGCAATAGTACACGAGGCATAACAAGTGCAGGTGCTGGCACCACCAAGATGTGTATTGTCGCATTAGCACAAGCTACTGGTGTACCATTGTCACAAAGCTGATAAATGAACTCTGTTGGCCCTTCAAAGCCAGGTGTAGGTGTAAATGTATAGTCACCACTAGCCAAGATACTAAGACTACCACTTACATTTGTGATTGTTGCGGCAGTAATAGTAATAGAATTTCCGTGTGGATCAACATCATTTATTCTTGCATTGCCCGTAACCGATGAATCTACAAGGCCGGTTTGATAGTCGTCATTGCCAATGGTAAAGTTACCTTGTATAGCAGCGCTATCGTAGATCGTAATGATCTGCATTGCTGTTGCACACTGAGCAGGTGTACTATTATCACACACTGAATAAACTATTGTATCAACACCAACAAAACTTGGATTAGGTGTGTACGCAATTTCACCACTCACAGGATTAACTGTTGCAGTACCATTCGTTGGCTGTGTTGTAATGGTTACAGTTGACGCGACTAATGTATCTAGGTAATTACCCGGATAATCGTTAGCCAAAGTTGCTAGCGTAGTTGGAATACCAATAGGTGTCCAAGCAAAATCTGTATTAGCGTATGGCGGAATCACATTACTAAGAAACTCTGTGACTGTGATGGTAAGCACTTCGGTAGGGCAATTTGTACTAACACTTGGCGGACATACAGGCACTGTAAAATTGTATACCCCTGGCACCGATGTGCTAAACGTATACTCACCAGTTAGTGGATTAATAGTAGGTACAGCTGAACCAGGATTTGAAGCCCAAACAACAGGAGAACCATATGTTGTACCAGGTACAGTAGCTTGATCGTTAGTTGCCACATTACCTTCTACTGTAGTGTTTGTGGTTGTAACATTAAAGTCTGGATTAATAATTTGCTGTGGTACGTTTATAATAACATACGTGGTATCGCAAACGCCATTATCGCAAACAACTTGACATGTAATTACCTGAGATGCAACACTACCATTTGGCGTGTATGTGTAACAGCCGATAGCATCTGGACCCACCTGGGTATAACCACTTGGTGCACCACAACTTGAAAAGCTTGCAGATCCGGTGAAAGGTACGTCGTTGTACACTTGGCAAGCTACTACAGGACATGTAGGGCAAGCTGGTGTTACAATTACAGTATCTGGTGTTATTGGCGCATTTATTATAACAATTGTCGTGTCACAAATGCCATTGTTGCAAGTAATTACGCAACCTTGTGCTGGTGTATTAACTGGAGCAATCTGAGCGTATGAAACACAACCATTAACATCTGGCCCTGTAAGTGTCCAACCCGCTATTGGACATGCAAAGTAAGTTGCACCTCCTGTGGTATCAACATCATTTACAACTGCACAAATAGGACCGACTGGACAAGTTGGGCATGCTGGTGTAACATAAACTGTATCATTACACTGCGGAAGTATAGTCACCTCTGTAGATGTGATACAACCGTTTACATCTTCTACTGTTACTGTATATGTACCTGGTGCTAGGCCAGTTGCAGTATCATTAGTTTGTCCACCTGGTTGCCAATCATACACATATGGCGCGACTCCGCCTGTTGCAGTTACTGATGCTGTACCGTTTGTAAAACCAGTAATGCATGAAGCTGTCGTAAATCCAGAAATGGTTGCAACTACCGTTGTAGGTGCAACTAGTGTAATGCTTGTTGTATCTGTGCAACCAAGGCTATCAACAACGAATAAGCTGTAAGTACCTGCACCAACGCCTGCTAATGTATCTCCCAACATGCTTGTATTCCAGCTAAAACTATAAGGAGCACTGCCGCCAGTTGCGGTACCTAACAAAGTAGCTACATCACCATTGCAACTGATTGAATCAATAATTGTGATTGTACTTACAAGCGTGTTTGGTTCTATGATCGTTACAATTTTAGATACCGAACATCCAGTTGCATCTGTAACCGTGATATTATAGTTACCTATTGGATAACTAGATAACGGAGCAAAGCCATTAATCAATGTACTGTAAGGACCAACACCACCGCTAGGATTTACTGTAATAGATCCAAGCCCACCATTACATGCAGCATTGGTTACTGTATCGCCAATTATTATTGCCGGTGGTTCAGTTAGGGTAACAACTGTTGTTGCTGTGCAACCATTGGCATCTGTTGCCATTACGGTATGAGTACCTGCTGTATAGCCTGGTAAAATAGCAGCACTATCAATTGTAATAGCAATAGTACCTGTTCCACCTG
>JBJORA010000061.1:0-21604 GCA_046049675.1 Bacteroidota bacterium
ACTTTACACGCTTGGTTGTGCAAACGCCTGATAGTTTTGGTAAAGAAGTAGACCGTATTCTAGCCAAATGCGAGGAAAAATCTGATAACTACAAATATGTATTGTGGTACACAGCACGCCAAGCCGAGAATAGTAAGGTAATGGGAATGGACGAAGCGTTTTTGTATCTCGTAGAAAAATATTACCTACAAGGAAAGGCCTATTGGTTGCAAGACAGCGACATAAAGAAATATAAAGAAGCTGCAGAGAAACTAAGCAATAATACAATTGGCAAACAAGCACAAGAAATAGCCATCTTAGATACTAAAAACATGCCTATTAGTTTAAGGCAGTTGGCATCTCAAAAAGACTATACAGTAGTTGCCTTTTATGATCCTACTTGTGGACATTGTCAAAAAGAAATTCCACGTGTAGATAGTGTGTTACGCATTATGTACAAAAAAGGTAAAAAGATTCAAGTGTTTGCTATCAATAATAGTAACGAAGACGAAAAGTGGCGCAACTTTATTGTAGACAAGAAGCTTAACGATTTTTGGATACACGCGTGGGACCCTCAGCACACTAGTCGCTATAGAAAAGACTACAACGTGTATAGCAATCCTATATTCTATCTGATTGACAGAGAGGGTAAGATTATTGGTAAGCGCCTAGACCATAGTAATCTAGAAGACTTTATACAATTCTACGAAAAGAAAATTGCAGCAGAGAAAAAGGCTGGATAGGCATCTGCTAATGCTTGCAGCTGCGCTCTTACTAGCAGGTGCTTGCAAGAAAGCGCATGAAGTGCAATTTGCGGTATTGCCACTAAATACAAATAGTAGCATTTACGATATTCACTTTTTTACAGATAGCATTGGCATGGCCGTTGGTGGCGATTACTGGACCAAGGCGACCGTATTTACTACAACTGACGCAGGTGCAACTTGGCAAGATAAAAGTCCTGCCTTGAGCTATAATCAAGCCCTACGAAAGATTATTGTACAAAAGGACGGTACTGTAATGCTTGGCGGCAATGGCGGCATCATGTTGCAAACAGACAGTGCATTTACTAATTACAATGTGTTGCAACACCCGTCGTGGCATCCAATTGTAGATGTTATTGCGTTAGGTACAACGCAATTTATTGTAACAAGTTCACCTGCAGAATTAGTGGTAAGTGCTAGCAAGTATGGCAACTACTTAAGCAGTAAATATACCGAAGCCGCTTTTGGCGCAATTAAAAGTAGTAATAACAAACTTACGCTGGCATGCAATTCTGCATTGATGTTTGCTAGCGCTACCGATACTGGCGTAAACCTTGCATTAGCTGGCCCGCAAGGCGATGTGTTTACAAGCATTAGCCAAATAGACAATAAGGCTATCGCATGTGGTTATGGCGGCAAAATATACCTAAGCTCCGACTCTGGAACCACATGGCAGCTGCAGCCGCAACAGGTTGGCATTGGTAGCGCTCAGCGCGTTATGTGTTCGGCTTGCAGTGGCAATACTGCTTTTGTAGCTGGCAGAAGTGGACTGCTTGCAAGCGTAGAATTAAGCAGTGGTGCAGTCACAAATTTTGAATTAAGCAAGCAATATGATGTGTGTGGAATGCATGTTTATAAAAATGAATCATTGTATCTCACAACCTTACAAGGCAATGTGATTAAGTTGCGCCTGCCACTCTAACTAAATTCCACCGCACAACCTACCTTTGCCTAACATGCGTTTGTTACTATTTTTTACGTTAGTAGTCGTGTTAGCTAATTGCAACAATAATAATCAATTAGACCCGCGTTCAGCATACATTGGCAACTATAATGGTTCTCGTATCAACGAAGTCATTGATGTCAATGGTAATGCAACGCGTGATACAAGTGCTGTGGAAGTAAGTGTGGTAGGTGTATCTACAGGTGATATTGTTTTTGCTACACCAGACAAGCAATACGGCTTTGCCTTTAGCAATGGCATATTTACTAGTAGACTTGCTAGCGATCCAGGCGGTGTGCCTACACTAACAATAAGTAATAACAAGCTCACTTTTACCGATCTTAATATAGTAGGCGAGCAGAGTATTTTTATAGATGCATCCAGATAAGCTGTAATTGCAATCTGGCTTGGCATTGTATAATGTTGAATTTATTATTTAATACAAATTTATTTCTTGACACTAACAGTTTGGTTCTAAGCAGCTTAGCTACCTGCACACCGTTTTCGTATTGACCAGTAAGGCGCTACTGCAAAATTGTGGTACAATTTTTGGTTGTTTTATAATAACTAACAACTAAAATTATTTTATGCATTTACTACAAATCGCACAGGTAGCAACAGAAACAGTTGCAAAAACTACTGCAGCCGCACAAGGATTCTTAAACTCACTTACCACATTTGCTGGCAACTATGTGCCAAAACTTATTGGCGCAATTTTGTTTTATATAATTGGTTCATTTGTTATTAGAAAAATTACAAGCTTACTAGGCAAGGCACTTTCCCGCAAAAATTATGATGCTTCATTACAAGGATTTTTGGTAAGTGCTGCTAAAATTAGCTTGTTAATTTTGTTACTAATAAGCATAATGGGCATACTAGGTATAGATACTACAGCATTCGCTGGTTTGCTTATTGGTGCATCACTAGCGATTGGTTCTGCGCTTAATGGAACACTAGGAAATTTTGCTGGAGGAGTAATGATGTTAGTTTTTAGACCCTTCAAAGTTGGTGATATTGTAGAGGCGCAAGGTGTTTGCGGAACAGTAATTGAACAAGGAATTTTTAATACAACACTGCTTACACCAGATAATAAAACAGTTATCGTCCCTAATGGACCTCTTAGCACAAACATCATAACTAACTTTAATACACATGGTAATCTTCGTGTAGATCTGCAGATGGCTATTGCTAATGATCAAGATTTAGATAAGGCACGACAAATTGCTATTGATGCAATGAAGAACCATCCTAAAGTTTTACAAACTCCAGCGCCAGAGGTGAACGTACTAAAAGTGGCCGACTTTATGACTACTTTGGCAATTAGACCTTATACAACGCAAACTGACTATTGGGATGTATATTTTGGTGCTCAAGAACTAGTAAAAAAGGCTTTTGATGAGTATGGCATACAAGGTCCTACGCCTACACGTATCGTGTTTAACAAGTAAATTTTATTACACAACACATAGAGGGCCTGCTGTTTTAGCAGGCCTTTTTTATGTGTTTGACTTATGCATATCAAGCATAACTTCGCTGTAGCTGCAATACTTTTGCTCAATGCCATCAGTAATCAAAGCAAATCTTGTTGATATTCTGAATCGACAAATTTTTGGCGCAGCAGTCACAATTAGTAATCAAAAAATTGAACGTATCGAAGCTATTGATGAAGTTTTTGATACCTATATCCTTCCTGGCTTTGTAGATGCGCATATTCATATAGAAAGCAGCATGCTACTGCCAAGCGAATTTGCAAGAATTGCTGTAAAGCACGGTACAGTAGCCACGGTTAGTGACCCTCATGAAATAGCCAATGTATGTGGTGTGCAAGGTGTACACTATATGATAGACAATGGTAAGCAGGTGCCATTTAAGTTCAATTTTGGTGCGCCAAGTTGCGTGCCTGCCACCAATTTTGAAACGGCTGGTGCCGTAATAGATAGTAAAGTAGTGGCAGAACTGCTTGCATTGCCGGATATTAAGTACTTAAGCGAAATGATGAACTACCCTGGTGTACTATTCAAAGATGCGGAAGTACTTGCAAAAATTGCTGCAGCACATGCCGCTGGTAAACCTGTAGATGGCCATGCACCTGGCGTAATGGGCGATGCTGCCATCGCTTACATCAATGCTGGCATTAGCACCGACCACGAATGTTTTACGCTAGCAGAAGCAAAGCATAAATTAGCGCACGGCATGAAAGTGCTTATCCGCGAAGGTTCTGCGGCAAGAAATTTTGCAGCACTTCATCCATTGATTCCAGCATTTTACGAGCAAATGATGTTCTGTTGCGACGATAAGCATCCCGATGAATTACTATTACACCACATCAACAAACATGTAACTGATGCCATTGCCTTAGGCTATAATGTTTTTGATGTATTGCAAATGGCTTGCGTAAACCCTGTACAACACTATAAGTTAGATGTAGGGTTGCTGCGTGTAGGCGATGACGCCGACTTTATTATAGTTGACAACCTCAAAGACTTTAATATACAAGCTACCTACATTAAAGGCGAAGCTGTTTTTGAAGCAGGCCAAGTAAACATGCCACATGTTGCAGCCACACCTATTAACGCTTTTGGCATTGGCGAACTTAGCCAGAAAGAATTAGTAGTGCCTTTTAAGAATGAAAACACGATACCCGTAATTGTAGCACAAGATGGCGAGCTCATTACAAAACGTATTGATGTCGCACCGCTGCATACCAACGCTGAAATTATTAGCAACATTGCGGAAGATGTGCTAAAAATAGTTGTAGTAAATAGATATAGTAAAGCGCCTGTAGCGAAGGCGTTTATCAAAAACATCGGTTTAAAGCGTGGTGCTATTGCAAGTACTGTAGGTCACGATTGCCACAATATTATCGCGGTTGGTGCCAATGATGAAGACCTTTGTACTGCCATCAACGAACTTGTAAAGTGCAAAGGCGGTGTATGTGCGGTAAATGGGCAACACATAGAGCGTTTGGCGCTACCAGTAGCCGGCTTAATGAGTTTGGAGGATGCCCGTACTACCGCAAAAAAATATGAAACGGTTGATGCAATGGCAAAGTCGCTCGGTAGTACTTTGCGCGCGCCATTTATGACCTTAAGCTTCATGGCACTATTGGTGATACCATCTTTAAAGCTAAGTGACAAGGGCTTGTTTGATGGCGAAAAATTTGAATTCGTTTAATAAACACTACCAAGTGCGTTGCCATAGCGACTCAAAAAGTTCTTGCGGTATAGCGCTCGCAGTTTTTGTATTTAACTTCTTCCCACTATCGCTACGTGCAGCAATGCCGCTGTTATTAACAACAATTGTTCTTGCTATTGCACTAGCATCTTGTTCGTAATAAACGGCACCATCTTTAGTTAGCGCCTTATAGTACAAATTGCTTGATTGGGCTCTTTTATGTGATGAACTCTTCTTTGCAATAATTTTTTCTTTTGGTCGTGCGGCAAAATCGTATGCGCAATCAATTAAAGCGAGCATCGTCGTTTTTGGTACGTGCTGATAGTATGCTAAGGTGTAGCCAAGTTCGCCAAACTTATTTGGCACAGGATGGAGATGCTCGTTGTGCGTAGGGCAAAATTCGCGCTGTTTGTCGACGGGTAGCATAAGGCAAAAACGGCTGTGAAGTGTATTGTGCGTCATCACAATTTTACCATTGTGCTTATAACGCATCTTGTAGCCACTTGCTACCGTTGCCACATTTGCTTTAGCAAGCAAATACTTACAAAATTCAACCGCTTTATCTGTCACAGCATGCAAAGCTATATCTTTGTGCCTTTAGGATAAACACCTAACTACAATGATTAAAGAACTAAGTATTGCCGTTCCACCGCATGCTGTTGATAATACCGACAATCATCGCATGCAAATTGCAAAACAGCACAGCATTAAATATGCCGATATTACGGGCATCGTTTTGCAAAAGCGCAGTATAGACGCCCGCGCAAGGCAAGTGCGCTATCAATTAAAGTATAAAGTCTATATTAATGAACCTATCCTTAAAGAGGAACTAGACTTCAATTATAAGCACGTGGCTGAGGCTAAGCAGCAAGTAGTAATTATTGGCGCAGGGCCAGCTGGCTTGTTTTGTGCGCTGGAATGTTTGCTGCTAGGCATTAAACCAATTGTAATAGAACGTGGCGGCGATGTACGAGCACGACGCAGAGATTTGGCTGTGCTTAATAAGCAAGGCGTTCTCAACGAAGAAAGTAATTATTGCTTTGGCGAAGGTGGTGCAGGTACTTACAGCGATGGCAAGCTGTACACACGTAGTGGTAAACGTGGCAGCATAGAACACATACTGCAGCAATTTGTGTACTTTGGCGCACAGCAAGATATTCTTATAGATGCTCATCCACATATTGGTACAAATAAATTGCCGCATATTATTGCAGCCATGCGCGAAAAGATTTTGGCATGTGCTGGCGAAATACATTTCAATACAAAACTCACAGATATTGTAGTAAAGGAAAATGCTATCTGTGCTATCGAGACAAACAAACAAACTATTCCATGCACACAAGTGGTGCTTGCTACGGGCCATAGTGCTCGCGACATTTACGAGCTTTTGCATCGCAAACAAATCTTGATAGAGCACAAAAGCTTAGCAATAGGCGTGCGTGTGGAGCATCCGCAAAAATTTGTAGATGGCATACAATACCATTGCGATACGCGCGGCGACTTTCTACCTCCCGCAAGTTATAGCCTTGTGCATCAAGCCAACGGCAAAGGTGTTTTTAGCTTTTGCATGTGCCCAGGCGGTATTATTGCACCAGCAAGTGTGCAGCACGAACGCCTAGTGGTAAATGGCTGGAGTCCTAGCAAGCGCGATAATGCCTATGCCAATAGTGGCATTGTAGTAAGTGTTGAGGAAGAAGATTTTAAGCCGTTTGCAAAACATGGTGCTTTACAAGCCATGCACTATCAAGATGCTATAGAAGCAAAGGCTTTTGTTGCCGGTGGTGGTTTGTATCAAGCGCCTGCACAGCGTATAAAAGACTTTTTAAGTGGCAAAACAAGTAGTAGTCTCCCTAATTGCAGTTACTTGCCTGGTTTAGCCAGTGCAGATTTGCGAAGTGTTTTACCAAAGAAAATTCACGAGGCATTATGTCTAGGCTTCAAGGCTTTTAATGCAAAAATGCAAGGCTATATTCAAGACGATGCAGTAGTTGTAGCAACTGAAAGTAGAACAAGTTCGCCTGTGCGTATACCTCGCGATGCAGAAACATTGCAGCATCCGCAATTACAAGGCCTCTATCCATGTGGCGAAGGAGCGGGCTACGCTGGCGGCATTGTTAGTGCAGCCATAGATGGCGTGCGTTGTGCAAGACAAGCTGCTTTACAAGCATAGTTGCCTGTAAAACTCGATTGAATCACGATAATTCTATTACTTTTACAACACGATGGGCAAAAGAATAATTGCAATTGTAGCTGCTATAGCTGCTTATGTTTTAATGGTAATTGCTGCAGATATGGTATCGCATAGTATGCAGGCTCCTCCAGCGGATTTAGATTACAAGAATGCCGAAGCAGTCAAAACCTTTTTGCGCTCGCTAAGCATTGGGAATTGGTTGGTGTATACTTTATTGCATGCGCTTGGTGCAATTATTGCAGGTGCAGTATTACGCCTTGTTGGCAAAGAATATAATAGGCAGCATGCAAATGTATTAGGTATCGTCATTGCCAGTTTAGAAGGATTTAATGGATTTAGTACTGGCCATCCAATTTGGCAGCCCATTGTGGCAATACTGATAGCTTTCCCTTGTGTGTTTATTGGACATATGTTGGTAAAGAGGAATGGGTAGCTGAAAGATGCCAGGTTCAATCTAGATTATTCTGCTTGCTAGCCAGTATTTAAGTAAGTGGATGGAATTTGTAATTCATCTCCATGCAGCCATAAAATGTATGCCGAAAATAAAAACAAACACCTTGAAACTGGCAATAGCTAGAATTGTGCAGTACAATAATTTCATGGCTATCATATCTTCTAGACCTTTCCAAATTCTAAAGCACAAGTACAAGTAGCAGATTGGCACAAGTGCCAAGCTAACACCGTACACAATAAGGTTGGTCTCTATTGCTGATGTAATTGAACACTTAGAGCTTGTTAGCATCAGGTACAGCATTAGCCCGAGATAACTACCTGCGCTTAGTGTAGCGATTGTATGAGCGCTTTGTTTGATGAAGATAAAGATAAGAAAACACTTGCAGCTATTGTGTGTCAAAAGAACCTTTACGAACAAAAATTGGAAATGCACTTGTAGGATTTAACATCGCTACCTTATTGAATTTTTGCAAAGCCTAGTTAATTTTGCACTACCATATTCCGTTCATCTAGCAATGGCAGAACTATATAAGAATAAATATCGCAGCGACACAGCGCGTCTCAAAAATTGGAATTATGCAAGCGAGGCAATGTATTTCGTAACAATTTGTACCAAGGATCGTCATCACTATTTTGGCAAAATCGTTAATGGCGCAGCCTCTGAAAATGATAAAATTATTGCACATTGCGAATACACAGAAATTGGGCAAATTGCACAATCTGAATGGTATAAAACCGCAGAAATACGTTCCGATATGAATTTGGAATTAGGGGCATTTGTTGTTATGCCGGATCATGTTCATGGCATCGTAATGATTGGTGCGAATAATTACAATTCGAATGGGGGCGCCATGCGTGACGGGGGCGCCGCGCATGACGGGGACGTCGCGCATGACGGGGACGCCGCGCATGACGGGGACGCCGTTTTTGATAGGGACGCCATGCATGGCGTCCCTATCAACGGCAAAACGGCAACAAATTATAAAAATCAATTTGCACCGCAATCCAAAAATTTGGCGTCCATTATCCGTGGGTATAAATCGGCGGTAACCACATATGCCAGAAAAAATGGTATTGCATTTGATTGGCAAACACGATTTTATGACCATATCATTAGGTCGATGGATGCATACGTTAGGATTTCAGAATACATTCATAACAATCCCCATAAATGGTTACAGGACAAGGCAAAAAGATAACAGGCTAGCGATACAGGTTTGCAACCAATTGTTGCTTATGAATTGGCATTAAAACTTAGGCAACTCATTTACTTTTGCATATGGCAGGTGTTGCAAATAATCTATCGCGTAGTATTGCTCAAGACCAACAGCAGTAAGTGCTGTATCTTTTGTAAGTTTGATATTGCCATCTTCTTGCAGGAGATTATCAGCAATAAAAATGTGCTCGATAGTACCAAGTACAATTGTAGTATTGTTATGCTGCACAGGAATTGCTTCTAAAAAGTTTAAGCCTATTTGAACGGCAGCTTCCTCGACAAAGGGTGCCGCAAAACCTTCAACATACTTTTCTTGCAAGCGGCATTCTGTAAACTCGCTAACTCCAGCTGCAAAGCGAGCACTTGTATAGTGGCTATTAACAAGAATTGCGGGATTCGCTAAATTCAGTGTATAAGACTTTGTATCAATAATATTCTGATAAGTGTGCCCGCTTTCGCCAACTGGTCTTTGCACATACCCAATAATGGCTGGGTCGGCACCCATATGAAATACATTGCTGAACAAGGCGAGATTGCTAGTGCCTTCTTTACTTTTTGTACCACATAACATAGCAGGTTTTGGTCCCGTAATGCAATTAACAATATTGGCTCTATAAAAACGCGTTAAGGCCTGTAACTCAGTCTTAGAAAAATGCTTCATTTATCTTTTGCTCATTTTGTTATGTGTAATAGTACGCTGTAACGCACACTTAAATCGCGTAATGCCTTCAGTGCGTTTGTGTAAGTGCTTTTGACTAACGCCGCTATTAACCCGCTTACGCCACAGATTAAAACTGCTGCGTTTTAGTTGCTGCCTCATCAGCGCAATGGTATCACCTTCGCTTAAACCAAACTGTACTTCGATTGCTTCAAAAGGTGTTCGGTCTTCCCAAGCCATTTCAATAATTCTATCAATACTTTGCGCATCCAACTTGTGCTGCTTTTTCATCGTAATAATTTTTTATCGCGTAAATAATTTGTGGTAAGAATGGCACTATCTGCGTTCGCTGTTTTTTGCGCTTCAACTTCGTATAGAAAAATATCGTGATCGCCAGCTGGCATAACCTGCAATTTGCGCAGCAGCAAATAAGCATAGGCATCCATTAATACTGGCCAAGACTGCCACGTACTCAATTGCTTCGTATTATTGAGATATTGGTGTTTATTATAGCTAGTGCCCGATTTGTGGCCAAGCGTTTTTACCAAGCGAGTTTGAGCAGTTGACAAAATTTGCAATACAGCTGTTTCTGTTTGTTGGGCAACAGCAAGTGTATGGCTACCGTGGTATATTGCAATCATATATTGCTTAGGCTGCATACTTACTGCACTTACGTAGGTGCAGATATTCATGTTTAGCGCATTGTTATACATAGTAGCTAAACTGTATACGGTTAGATCAATTGCATTCCAAGGCTTTCGCATGGCTTATTTTCTAAAATACTTTTCTAGGGCTTGATATCTGAACTCAAAAATTTGATTCACCTTTTTGTGTACAAACAATGCGCCCGCAATGCTTCCCAGAAAGCTCATGCCAATATCATAGTGCAAAATATCTTTCATCAATACACCTTGTGGATGTGTTTCGAAATGATGCTCATGATGCCACATTTTATAGGGCCCTTGGCGTTGCTCGTCTACAAAGTAGTTAAGCTCTTTAATATGTGTAATTTCGGTACACCATGGCACAGCTATATTAAGCATGGGCTTAATTTTGTACTGGATCATCAAACCTTCATACATCCTATCTGGCACTTCGCTGAGGATTTGAAAATCTAGCTCGCTAGGTGTTACTTCATTTAGGTTTTTGGGTGTGGCGAAAAAATCCCAAGCCTCTTTGAGAGAAATTGGTAAAATTTGTTCGCGATATAGGCGCTTAATCATTGCTGCAATTATTAATAATTGCATGAAGTTAGTGCAAGCAGCTAGGCCCTTGGCATAGATATTAGTGATAGTGTACGCCCCTAATTTTGCTCAAGTTGAGGGCTACAAACTTGGCGATATGCGTCAATTCTACGCGCCTTCAACACGCGTGAACTTCATATCAATACTTGGTGTAATGCCAACACCAATGGACAGGCCAGAAAATTTATACTGCACTGCATTAATACTTTTTTGAATAGCATTTGCCTTAAAGAGGGCAACAAGTAAGGGATATATGAACGTTCTGTCTTTGTTCTCTTCCAGAATTGCCGCCTCTTGTTCGTCGCTAATGTTTTCAATTTGATTCATGCTTAGTACAATGGTAGGGGGTAGTGCAACATGCACGTCTATGGCAGTAATACTATAGCCCGTTTGTTTAAATACTTCTGTAGCTGCTTCTAATTGAGTCCATACCTCTTGCACTTTGTCGATGCCGTATGCCTGCAAACTCTCAACAACGTCCTTCTTCCAAAGCGATTGTACATTGTCTGTTATCTCTGCAATTTTATCTTTTGCAGTTTGAATGATGTTGTCCATGCTGCAAATGTAAAAGCAAATTGATTTTTTTACCCAACTAAGGTGCTAAGTAATTTAAAAAATACACGCACCTTATAGCTGCACTACTAGCTCAGTGTGCTCATACCGCCATCTACATGCAAAACTTGTCCAGTAATCCAGCTACTATCTTGGCTAAGCAAATAGCATGCGGCCTGTGCGCTATCTTGAGCAGTTCCTACGCGCTTTAGTGGATGCCTTTGCGCATTGGCTGCAATTTTTTCTTCTGTGCTTAAAAGATTTGCTGCTAGCGGTGTGTGGCTAATACTTGGGGCAATAGCATTTACACGCACTGTAGGTGCAAACTCTGCGGCTAGCGCACGCGTTAAACCTTCTATTGCACCTTTGCTACTGCTTACCAAACTATGAAAAGTAAAACCCTTTTGCACAGCAACAGTACTAAATAAAACAATACTAGCTTGCTGCGATTTCTTAAGTAGAGGTAGTACTTGCTGAATTGCTTTTATTGCGCCGCCAACTTGTAATTGATAGTCGGCTATGAAATCGGCGTTTGTAATGCGTGCAAATGGCTTTAAGTTGATTGCTCCCGGGCAATAAACTAGGCCATCTAATACTTCTGGCAAATTTTGCAAAGTAGCTTGATCCTCCAGTACATTATATGCTTGATAATTAACACCACTAGCGCGTTGTTCGCTCTTGTTATATGTTGCCCAAACCTGATGCGATTGTTGCTGAAGGTTTTGCGCTAAAGCTAAACCAATACCACTTGCACCACCGATAACTAAATAGTTGCCCATACTTGTAAAAGTACTAGCACAGGTAGATGCTGCTTATAGATTGTGGCTATATGGATTATTGCCATTGTATAGCTGACACTTGTTACAAATTGCTTGAATGTAGAATTCTGCTTAGCTACTAAGTGCGTCTCAGGATAACAGTTGATAATTTAAAAACAGAAAGCGAGCCTCACCAAAAAGACTCGCTGTTCTAAATGCTATGGATACACGTAGAACGTACCTACGCATCGCAAAATTAAATAATGTTTTGAAAATTACAAACCCTACAGTAATACAAAAAGGGCAAGCGCCGTAGCACCTACCCTTTTGCTCCAATCAACATATGAGAAGTTGATGTTATTCTACTCGGGGACAAGTAGCGCAACTTATGATGCGGAATTCGGTTCTGCGATTTTCTTCATGGCGTGCATCGGTACATTCTACACCATTGCCACACTCGTTGGTTAACTTGCTTTCGCCATAGCCTTTTGCTGTTAGACGGCTACGCGCAATGCCTTTGCTAAGTAAATATTGTACTGCTGCATCAGCGCGACATTGGCTAAGCTTAGCATTATACTCGTCGCTACCACGTGAGTCTGTGTGTGAGCCTAGTTCAATTACCATGTCAGGATAATCATTCATTAGTTTTACTAATCTATCTAGTTCTGCTGCACTTACTGGGCGTATGTCGCACTTGTCGTAGGCATAAAATATCTTTTTCAAGCGAATAACAGCATCTGCAGTCGGCTCTTGCATGTTTAAGCTTAAGCGCACATACAGTTCCTTGCTTCTGTCTAAACCTTTAGTTGTAACATCGGCAGTTTCTGTACTCAGCCATTTAGCTTTTGAGCCACTTACTTTGAAGTCGCTATTTTGTGTTAGCTGAAAAAAGAACTCGCCATTAGGCCCTGTAATAACTTCTTGCTCTTTGCCCGTCGTTTGATTAGCATTTTTTACACGCACACCTTCTAGTGGCTTGCCTGTAGCACTATTGATTACAACACCGCGCAGCGTAAATCGTGGATCGTTGTGGCGAAGTTCTTTTTTAATCGTACCGCTTGCAAATTCACTCGTGCTAATTTTTGCAATCGTTGTAGTAATGCCGTTGAGTTCGCCTTGTATGCTATATGTACCACTACATAATTCGTCAATTACAAGTTTGCCAGCTTCGTCGCTCATGCCTTTTTGCACAACCTCACCCTTGTCGTTCTTTACAAATACTTCTACATATGGCAGAGGCGTACTTGTGTATTTATCCAAAACGGTAATCTCTAAAGGTGGACAAGTTGCAGATGGTGCTGGAGGCGGTGGTGCGGGATTGCCCGCTTTTGTAAAGCTAAGCACATCATCAGTTACAGCATAGCGATTACTACTGATATAACCACTTTGCATGCGATCATTGGTACTTAAATACACATCATCGTAACTACTATTAATTGGCGCTCCAAGATTCTCTGCGTTACCTAGCATACCGTTATTAAAGTCCGCACGAAATAAATCTTGCGCACCAAGGCCTGGTCTGCCATTGCTACTAAAGTAAAGCTCGTTACCATTAATGGTTGGCATAATTTCTGTACCAAATGTATTTAGCATGGCAAGGTTTTGTGGTTCAGTCCAAGAGTCGCCTTGTTTACGACACAAATACAAATCCATACCACCTTTGCCGCCTGGTTTGTCGCTTGCGTAAATCAAAAAGTTGCCATCGCTACTAATTGTTGCATGCGCAGAATTGTACGCACTGTTGTTGTAAGGAAATGGTGATGTAATTTTCCATTTGCCATTTTGCAACTTGGCAATGTAGATCATTTGCTTACGTGTTACAATTTCGCCTTCGCGTACACCTACTTTATCTTGGGCAGTAAAGTACATGGTATTGCCTCCATCTGTAAAGGCTGGTAAACCGTCGCTCTCTTTCGTCATAATCTCACTTGCAAAAGCTGTTAGTTTAGAAAACGAAGCGTCTGTGGTATACATATCTGGTGCACCTCTGCCTGTCCAACGACTATTATCTTTGCTGTTCTCTGCAGTTACGTAAATGATGCCATCTCTGTTAAACGCTGCGAAAACACTTTGGTTGTAATCGGCAGTTTTGTTTAGGATGGTATACGCACTTTCTCGTGCAGTGAGTGATGGGTATTGCTCAATACTCTCTAACAATACATTTGCCTTATCGCCTGGTGCACGCTGTGCATATTGCTGTGCATAACGGTTGGCTTCATCTAATTGGCGTGCCGTTAGTAAGAGGCTTGTCAATTGGTATAAATCTTGCACATCAGATGTGCTTAATGCCACAAGTGTCTTGTAGGCGCTAATTGCATTATTTAGATCACCAATATTCATAAAGCTTTCGCCAAGTTTGCGCTGTGCTTCTGCATCGTTGCTATTGTTGCTCAAATGCTTTTGGTAAAGCGGTATAGCTTTCGCAAATTCGTAGAGCCTGTATTTTTCGTCCGCTTCTTTCTTTTGGGCTTGCGTTGTAAAAGCTGCCAGAAGCATGATTAGTACTATCGATATTCTTCTCATTGTTGTGTTCTTTTAGGTTTGAAGTTTAGAAGTATCTCAAGCTGTTAGAACGGTCTTCGTCGTCGGCTTCTTGCTTTTTAGGGAACTTAATACCCAAGAATACTTCGTGAGATCCTGCATTGAAAGGACGTAAAACTGAGATATTCATATCGTAGCTATAGCCAACATAAACACGCTTATTGATATTGCTCTTTACCATTAGATTTACTGCATCGCCAGTACGGTAACCTACACCAAAGCCAAGCATGTTTTTATACCAAGCATCTACTGCAAGGTCTAGCTCAATTGGTGCTTGTGCTTGATATTTTACGAGCACAGCAGGACGAAATTCTAAGCCATTCTCTAACTGAATGCGTCCGCCACCATATGCATAGTAGTGTGCGCGACTTATACGTGTGCGCGGACTAACCGGACTCTCAAAGCTTACAATTCGTGGCGATGAAATACCTGCATAAAACTTCGGTGAGTAGTAAAGCGCACCAAACCCTAAGAAAGGAATGGTGGCTTTATTATTCGGTGCATTGTAAAGGGGGTCGGTCATGTCTACATTTACCAAATTGGTAAAATCTGCTTTGAGAAAATTAGCGCCACCTTTGAATCCTATACTCAAGTACCTATCTTTTTTGAATGGTAGATGATAAGCGATGTTTAGGTCTGGCGTGGTGATGCGTTCGATACCAATCTTATCTTGGTTTATGGCAAGGCCAAAGCCTAAGCGGTTCCACTTAGTATCGCCAATAAGACTATACGTTGTAGGTGCGCCGTTGAAGTTGACCCATTGATTGCGATAGCGCGCGCCGATAGAAGTGTTGTAAGGGTCGCTGCCAGCGTAGGCAGGATTAAGCAACAGATTACTGTTGAATTGGTTTTGTGTATAGTGTGGCTCTTGCTGCGCAAACGCATTGGCAGAAGCAACTATGGCTAAACTTATTATAAATAACTTTTTCATTGTTTGTGTATTTAATGATTAATCAATTGGGTTAATATCTGATATCGATGTACATACCTTTTTGGCTGCCACTTGGTAAAGTAATTACGACGAAGTAGGTGCCTTGTGGTAGCAATGCACCAGCTTGGTTAGTACCTCCCCAGTTATTGAGATAGTTTTTATCTTCATAAACCTTGTTACCCCAACGATTCATTACTACGATGTTGATGCTATCGCATAGTGCTGGTGCAATGATTACCCATTTGTCGTTTTTGCCATCGCCGTTTGGTGTGATACCATTTGGAATTGTCATTTTATCGAACTCGCAGCAACCGTCGATTTTGCAGTTTACAAAAGGATAGCATACTTTGTTTTTAGCATCGGTACAGCAGTTTTTCGGAGAAGATGTAGGACTATGAATAGCATCGTATGCTGTTACATAAAAACAGATATCTGTGTCACCACCATTTGCAGTATCAACCTCTGCTGTGTATGGACCTGCTGTAGAACCAATCGCAATAGGAGGATTTGGTACAATTGTAGCTGGGTTAATTACAAACTTGCCAGGCGCATCTGCATTGATATACATTTCTGCAATAGGCCAAGCACCATTATTCTGCACTGAGAATGTGTACATGGTTTTACCATTTTCGCAATACATGCTATCACGCACAATTACACCACATTTATTAGGAGGAGGAATACAATTATCAAATCTGATGGTATCTCTACACAAAATACTTGTATCACTCATTACATAGTCTACATAGATTTCGTGATTAGGAGAATCGCCACCGACACATATTTGCAATGCATTGGCATAGGTGCCAGCACTCAC
Organism: Bacteroidota bacterium; assembly: GCA_046049675.1. Classification (GTDB taxonomy): domain Bacteria; phylum Bacteroidota; class Bacteroidia; order Chitinophagales; family Chitinophagaceae; genus CAIXQW01. Next base: position 16,222 of record JBJORA010000061.1, read on the forward strand.
GCCACCGCCTGGTGCATTTATACGCTTATAACTACTGCTCGCTGGTACGCCAACACTCCATCCACTTACGCTTTGCATTGTTGTACCGCTTGCGGCAGTAAGGTCTACGTACTGCAGCATACCACTTGGCCAATTGTTGATGATAGTTACAGTAGCACAACAAGCATTGCTGTCGGGTTGAACTTGTAGTTGCATTGCGCCGTTACATCCACCGCCTGGGCCTCCAGGACCACAAGGATCTAATGGTACACAATATCTAGTGGTATCTGTACAACAGAATTTGCTCATGATAGGAAAGCCACCAACATAAGTGCCAGGCGCAATATTTACATCACAAACGCCATAGTAAAAACATGCTTGTGTAGGTGCTGGAGAACCTGTAATAATAAGAGGTATTTGTATCCAAGCGCTTGTTGCGCCAGGATAAAGATCTGGAATGCCAAAGAATGGTTCGCCTCCGTTGTTTTGAGAGCTAACTGCATCTACTGTTGCTATAGTATTAAACACAGTTACGCCACGAATAGTGTCCGCTGAAAAGTTGCGTAGCTGTACATAATAATCGTAAGTACCATTGTGACAAACTATACTATCGTTTTCCAATGCTACACAATTACTTTTTGGAACTTTAATGCACTGCGTTTTAATTGTATCTACACACACAGTGTCATATTGTGGTGCATTACCAATATAGTACACATACATATCGCTATTGCTCGTAGCATTAAGACAAATTGTAGCAAAAGAATACGTACCAGTTGGTAAAGAAGTATGGCTTTGAATATCAACAGTATTAGCATCTATATTTGTAATTGTAAATGGTAAGCTTGGGCTTGAGCTAGCAATAGGATTAACTGGAGAGTGTACTCTTACAGTACTAATAAAGCCGGGATAAAAATTATTTTGTAATTCTATGGACACACAACAATTGGAGTCAATCGAATAGAACACGTTTAAATCCTTGCACGGATCTTTTGCCAATGCATTTGTACATGAATCAAAAAATTCGAAGTCGCCAAATTTACCCTTGGTGCAGGTTGCCTGAATGGTTGTTGTGCCGTCGTAGTCTACAACATGACAATCTGTAGCAAATGTTGTGCTGCCAACAAATTTGTTCTTTGTAGGCACGCTGTGTACGCCATACATGTTGCCATTCATATAATTTGCTGTTGCCCAAATCAAACTATCACATGTCATTTGACCGTTTTGCGTCATTGTACGACCAAAATCTAAACCGCCGCCGCAGTTCGCGTTTCCTGTGTGAGTTCCATTAACCACTCGGCCTCCTAATGTCCAAGCGCCTGACTGTCCAAACTTTTGAAACACGCGTGCTTTATGACTATTGTTGTTAATTGCAGAACTAGAGCCTTTCTCGCCATAGATCATAATGCCATCTTTACTAAATTCGATATCTGTTATCACATGCTCGCCATCCTGTGTTGTATTCACTGGCTCTATAACTTCTAGCGCGATCGTTGGGCGCACAAACAACCCTGCGGCATTCGTTTCTACGCTCCAAATTTCATTATCTAAATTGGTAAGATGACGCGAAAAATAAACGCGCGTCTTACCATTAGGTTCTACATTAATAGCAATGCCAAAAAGTATCTCGCCGTTTGGCGCGATAGAGCCACTGCTTGCATCTGCAGTAAACGGATCAAGGGTATCAACAATATTACCACTAGCAAGATCGGCACAGTAAATGCGTCCATCATCTAAATTGGTGAAATACATTTTGCCTTTGGTGTCGTCTATACATAAATTGCCTGCACCCCAGCCGTTGTTGATAACTACATTGGTATTGAGTGCTACACCTGGCAAGGAATTATTGATGCGTACATGAGATGTTAGGGTATTAAGCCCTGCGCCACTTGCTTTTACGATAAGCACAGAGTCTCCTAGGTTTGGATTAGTTGGCGGTATAATGGGATAGTTGATGCCCATTGCTGGGCCACTACTATAAATTACAGTAGAAGCAAAATACACATTACCGCTGCCATCAATAGCAGTACCAAAAGTTTCGCCCAAGTTCGCCAATGTCCAGCTCGTTGGATTGACTACGCTTGTTACTGGTGCAGTCCACATGGTACCAAAAGGTGCAGTGGCTGTGTTGCCAACACGTAAAATACCTGCGGCATTATAAGGAAATGTAATGCAGGGTCCGCCAAAATTTGCGCCTGCGGTTGTGTACACAGCATCTTGCCCTCGTACTAGCTGTGCGCTAGCATTGTTTTGTAGCGCTATGCAAAGGCATAGGAGGGCGACTACGGGTGTTAATTTTCTCATATCTATTGAATTTTTAATAAAGACTAGTTTGTAAATGCGAAATCTATTTCTGGCAACTCGCCATTAATACGAACATTGTATGGTGCTGCTGCACTGTATACTTCGTACGACTTGCCGCCAATAATTTTAATAGGCCCGCTTGTGATTGGAAATGTTGGGTTAAGATGTGTTTTGCAGATTGTGTTTACTACATTGCCAAGATTACTCAGAACTGTGCGGCGAATGGTGTAGGTATTGCCTGGTGTAATTGTAACTGGTGTAATTGACTGATAAGACTTGGCGCCTGAAGGAAAATCGCTGGTAACAGTTGCAAGTACGGTTGCTCCATTAAGGATTTCTATGTTGTAGGATGCAGCTCCGCCATTTAAGCCCGGCTCGCCTTCATACCCAATAGCGCAAATATGCGCAGAATCGGTTGTGGTGAATTGATACTCCTTTACTTGCAGGTCCATCGTGCGAAGTGGACTAGCAGCAACACTATTAAATGCTGTCATAAAGTGTGATGTGGTTGGTAAAATGTCGCATGTGGTTGCAACAGATTTCTTTTTACAAGCAGTACTTAACAGCATACATGCTGCAAATAGGCTTAATACTAGGTTGTTGTACTTTCTCATTTGATTAAATATTTTGTTGCCTTATATCTGCAGTAACTGCAATTGTTACCCTATCTAGAAAAAAATTCTGTTAGAATCCTCTCTACGTGTGCGCCTTAGTACTACAAATGGCTCATTTTCCTGCAAAAAGCACTACCTAACTCGCTGATATTAATGCCACTATGTTTAGTTTATACAGCTATTTACCTTAAATTGCATACGCAAACTATAGGGGTACTAGTGCAGCACGCAGATCAACATTATATACAGGGTTTAGTTGCTAACGATAGCAATACCGTACAAGCCATCTACAAACAATTTGCGCCAAAGCTTTTAAATTGGATGAAGCAGCATGGTGCCTCCACAGAAGATGCCCAAGACGTTTTTCAAGATGCATTAGTAGATATTTTTCGCAAGGCACAAAGCCAAGTATTTAGCCTAAGTTGCCCATTTGAGGCCTTTTTGTTTGTGGTTGTTCGCAACAAGTGGTTTACCAAAGCAAAAAATAATCAGAAAACTATGGTAACAGATCCAGAGGTGCTAGGATATAAGTTAGATGCACAAGCCGACACAGATGCTGAAGCTGTAATGCAGTACGAAAAACAGTATAATTTATTGCAAAGCACATTATTGCAAATAAGCGAAAGTTGTAGAGAAGTATTACAACTAAGTTGGCGTGGCGCTAGAATGGAGGAAGTGGCAGAAAAAATGAAAGTCACCTATGCTTATGTACGCAAAAAGAAAAGCCTTTGCCTTGCCGAACTTGTTAGTTTGGTAAAGCAAAGCCCACAATTTGAATCGTTAAGTTTTATTTCGGCATAATGACCAAAGAAGAAAGATATGAAATATACACTGGGCAACTAGACGCTAGTCTTAGCGTAGAGGAGCAGCAACAGTTTGCCACGCTTATGCAAAGCGAAGAATTTGCACAAGAGTATCGCGAATTGGAAAGTGTGTATGGTGTATATGCTGGCATTACTAAGCAAGAGGAGCAAGAGCAAGCTTTAGTAGCAACGATTAAAGCGGCACGCGCAGCTAATAGCGATGTTGCAACAAACATTAAAAAAAATAACACGCAAAGTGGCGGATTAAAACTGTCTTTTTCTAAAGGAACAAAATATGCCATTGGATTGGCGGCTAGCCTTGCCTTAATCATTGCTGTTTATACAGGAACGCAGCAGTCTACAAGCCCGCAAGACTTGTACAAGGAATACTATGAATCGCCAAGTCTAAGTGTAGAGCGCGGTACAAATGATGATTTGCTTGCCAAGATTACCCAGCATTATAATGCAAAGCAGTATGCCGAAGCAATTCCATTATTAGAGAGCTACATCGCATTGCAGCCGCAAGATCAGAAGTTTTTGCTGGCACTTGCTATTTGCAAACTCAACACCAATCGTGTTGCTGAAGCAGAAAAAGAATTACAAGCCATCATAGCAAGTGATACAACATTTAAGCAAAAAGCAGAATGGTATTTGGCGCTTGCGTATCTAAAAAATGGCGATAAAGAAAAAGCGATGGCCTTACTCAAAAGCTTTGGTCCTGATCATTTTTACAATGCTAAAGCGAAAGCAGTGTTGAAGGAGTTGAGCTAGGGAGATTTTTGCTATAGGCTCTACATGTACTCTCGTTTTCTAACACTATCATTTTCAATTACAGTAAACGCATTCTGAAAATCAAAAGAATGTACTGAAATCAGACTAAGTAACATATTTGCAGCCATTTCTGGATTATGACCTTTACTCCGAAAGAAAACAACTGCAGGATATGATTTAGCTAACTTTTGAAAAATTATCTCACCGTAATCTTTATCGAAAGTAAGGATGATGAGGCTTTTCTTAAGTGCCAAATCAAGCACTTCAAGGTCACTTATGCCAGGATATTCTTCGTGTATACTGTAAACAATGAAGCCATTCGCTCGCAACAATTCAATACTAGGATAAGGGAAGTTTTCATTAGCAAGAAACATAAGCTATGCTGTTAGTGGCAAATACAATTCATGTTGAATACAATGCTTAAGGTAAGCAAATACGGCCTTAAGAGCGTGCTCCGGCAAGTTTGGGTACGACTTCAAAATCATTTCTTCCGTCCAGCCGTTTTCAAATAATTCCAAAATAAGCTCTACAGAAATTCTAGTGCCCTTAATTGTTGGCTTACCAAGTAGAATATTTTTGTCTGAAACAATAAAATCCTGCCAATTCATAATGCAAATTACAGTTTTTTTGCGACACCACATTTGTTACCGTGCGAATATTCCCAGGGTAGGAAACTATGCGACCTCCTAGAGGTCGTATGGCACAATGTAGATGATTTGCTATAAATATTTGACCCATTCTGGGTCTGTTTGGCGCTTGTCAAATCAAGACTTGAGAAAAATATCTGTAGAGCTATGGTTGATGTAGCTAGCGCAAAACTATAAATGAAATCCTAATCCTAACGGGATTAAATGTTTATTGACTGATTAGATGAGAAGTTTGAAGTGACAAAATAATCCCAAAGGGATTAAA
>JBJORA010000062.1:0-2561 GCA_046049675.1 Bacteroidota bacterium
CTTATCCAAAAGATAAAGACACGTTTTGGCAATTAGTAAAACTGGGTGGCCAAATACGGCAAATACATTTATTAGAAAGCCCAATCTGTGAGCAATACATAACACAGTATCCTGTGGATGGTGATAATAAAGTGAGTAAAATAAAATTTGTGCCTTATTTATATGAATATGAAGTACCCGACGCAAACGGCAATTTCAATTATCCAGATTATTTAGGGGCGGTGTACATAAATGATACCCAATATTTTGCAGATGTGCCTACTAGTGCATGGGAATTTTACATTGGTGGTTATCAACCAGCACAAAAATGGCTCAAAGACCGTAAAGAAAGAACACTGGAATTTGACGACATTTTGCACTATCAAAAAATCATTGTTGCATTGACAGAAACAGCCAGAATTATGGACGAAATAAATAAAATAAACATCGTCTAAAAAAAAGCACTAGGGCATAACTGCTAGCACAATACACGAAAGCCCAACCTTTTGCCCTTACCAATAACACAAAAAGCTAGCTCTGGTATGAATTGGCTTGCTGCTATGCTGTGTTCAGCGACTAACGCACACAAACCTTCTCACACTTCACTTGCCTATTTTTATTTGTAGCGCGTACAAGGTAAATGCCAGCTGCAAAATTATAGGCATCAATACTTTTGCTATCAGTGGCGCTGTAAATAAGTTGCCCATCTATCGTAAAGATTTTTACGTCGTTGATATCTGAACCACTGATGCTTATGTTGTTATTAGCAGCTTGAATATTTATATCATTCGCTACAGCATTATTTAAACCAAGCGTCCAATGTGTGCCCTTACATGATTGTGTAAAGCTGTGATTACCATTTGTAATATCAGTACTAGTTGCAGTAATTTTGATATATACTGGATTAGCGATTTGCATGTAATTGTAATTTACAAATGATGGATTTGGTGTTACATCTTGAAAATTGAGGCTTAAGTTATTTAAGCAAGTACCACCTACAGAGCCATTGTCGCTTGCAGTAATCAAAAGGCTTTGGGCAAAAGTATTTATCGTAGTATAGCCACATGCTGCAATTCTACCATCGCTGAGCTGCATAATATCGTCAAGATAAGAGTCGTTGCTCGTATTATATTTTTTGGCAAACATTGTTGTGCCGTCTGGTTTTATTTGCGCCATTATAGCCTTAGAGTTTTCTGCACCACAAACAAGAATATTGCCGACAAGATCTTTATTCACCTTATAGAAACTTGGCGTTAGGCCACCATTTGCAGCACCTTTTTGCCAAACAAAGTCACCGTTCAAATCTACTTTTACTAATCTGCCCCAAGAATTGATAAAAAGATAACCATCGCTCAACTCCAGTAATTCGTCAGCGATAGTAGAGAATCCTTTAGCAACTTTGCTCCATGCAATGGTACCATTTGAATTTATTTTCATCAAGCTAACATTGTTGTAAGAAGAATTAGATGCATCGTACGCTCTGCCTAATACCACAACACTACCATCGCTTGGCGTTGCTATGGCAAAGCCTCTGTCTTCTGAGCTAGCGTTATTGTCGTAGCTTGAAAAAGTTCTAGTCCATATGGTGTCGCCGTTTGTGTTTAGTTTTACGACACAAAAATCTAAGCCAGTTGTGGGACTACCTACATTAGCCAGTACGTAGAAGCCGCCATTTGTTTCTCGTACATCAGCTATATCATCTATGGGAAACAATCCGCCAACAGCACTAGACCATACAATGTTTAGTGCGTTATCTAACTTAACAAGCATACCGTCGTTGCCGCAGGTTTGACCGGTGCACCATTTGCCATCGCCACCAAGGATATAACCACCATCGCTTGTTTTTCTAATCACCTTGCCTTTGTGATTAACAACGTAACCAATTTCTGTGCTTTTTACTTTATTGCCGTCTTTATCAAAATTGGTTACGTAAAACATATCCCAAGTAGTAGAGCCAATGCCTTTTTGATATCCTAAGGTCAAGATTTCTCCATTGCCTTTATCACATAGTGATAGAGCGCCGTCATGTTCGGCATTATTGCCAAACTCTTGCACATAGCTGCTTTGTGCATTTGCACTAAGTGGGCACAGGCCAAATACTGCAGCAGCGCTTAAAACTTTAATAAATGTATTCATATTGTGTGTTTGTAGTGTTATAGACTGTATTTTGCTTACTTAGGTTGGTTTATCTACTACCTAACCGACTATAATGCAATACGTCTGCATTAGTTTTTCAGCACTCTAGACATTTCTGTGCGATCGCCATCAAAAACTTTGAGGTTGTAAATGCCTGTAACTATAGAAGTAGCGATTTGCACTTTATCTATATTGCCCGTAGCAGTAAAGCCTTGTTGCATAACTAACTTGCCTTGCATATCGTACATATGCATACTTAGCTTTGTACCTTTTGGTAATTGAAATTGCAAAAATCCTGATTGAGCTGTGATTGGATTAGGATATACAAGCCATGGCTCAGTATTACCAAATACAACGGGCACTTTATTACTGTAAAACACATCACCTGTGTTAGACGTACTGCGAATACGGTAATAGTAAACTGTATTGTTTTGAGGCACAACATC
>JBJORA010000063.1:0-3683 GCA_046049675.1 Bacteroidota bacterium
CAACAACACTATAAACTGCCCAACAGTTATTGAGCCAACGTACGATGTAAACACAGCTTTTTTTGATTCTATAAGTAATGTTGTTTCGCAGTCGCGCGATAGTAATCGTTTAAAATTACGATTAAATTGATACTACCGTGATTGGGCTTATGTAAGCAAAGGTAATAGCCGAACGGTTATATGCCGGCGGCAACGAGGCACAGTAGATGGCAGCGTAAGTAAGCCTCAAGATATAAGGTGGCTGAAAGATACATTTGTTGTTGCGCAATACTTAGGTGTGGTGTCAAAAGCCTCTTTGCTGCAAATGCTATCCAACAGATTTTTCGTGTCATGTGAGAATACTGCATTGCCAATTGAGGCCATTGATGTGAGTTTCTTTAAGGAAGGTGCTAAGTATCAAGGTATGCGTTTAGATATTACAAATTCTACAGAAGTGTCTGCACTAGTCAATAAGTTAAAAGGCGGTAGTTTGTTTTGCATTGAATACATTTGGTTTAATACGGCAAATGGCAAACGTTTTGTCATTCAAGGTAAGATTGCTTGGCAAGTGGAAGATTAAGTAAGTGACATGTCACTGTCATTGTATTTATCAATATGGTATTGCAATGCTGTTATCACTTATTTACTCACTAAGATTTCGCAAAAAGCCCCATATTTTGCAATTGATAATATTATTGGGTATTCCAAAATGCCATTAAATTGCAGATGTATTCGGAACGCCATTGAAGAAACCTGAACCATGTCTATGAATAACGACGAATCGCACAACAACCATAGCCACGAGGACTACAATACGCTGCCGTATTGGCGAAGATTTTGGCTTGTATTTTTTGCAATTGTTCTTTGGGTTGTTTTGTTGCGTATGGTTTACGGCTATTATGGCGATATTGAGGCCATGCTTATTGCAGCAACACCAAGTGTTATTGCGTATTTAGCTAGATCAATTTTTACGTTTCATGCCACTTTTGAAGATAAGAGTATTAAAGTAAGTAATTTCTTTGTGCCATACCGAAAGTACATACCGTACGAAAATTTAGCTAGTGTGATCGTTAAAGAATCAAAAGGAACTACTACCCAGAGCATACGTCTTATATTTATCTTTCACAATGGCAAAAAGATTTGTTACTGCGGACAGCATATCGAGAAATTTGAGACGCATGCTATACGGAAATTATTGGTTAAGAAGGGCGTTTCGTTTTTGTATAAGAGGGTGTTGTGAGCTAGTCTACGCAGCTGTATTGCAAACTTGGAAATTTCTAATTAATAGTGTTTTCAAATATTGTTACCTTTAACTTGCTTGAATACGACACACTAGGAAATGTTTTTGCAAAACAAGTACATCAATGATTTTTGAATATTTGAATTTTTATAAACAGGAAATAATTAAGTCAGAGTGGCTTTTAGACTGCATAACAAAGCTATTTTTTCCAACAGGTGACTATCTTGCATACTTAGAAGGCATTGCAAATAGCGAAGACCCAATAATATTTATGAGTGACTATCACACGAGCAACTATAAGTCTTTAGATCCACTTACAGTTGCACTGGAGCTCCAGAGGAAAGAATCAAAAACATGTGGTATGATCTTTGCTAAAAAGCTTGTCAATAGCGTAGTCTTAGACTACTACACGAACTATGAATACTATGTGTTTGCCGAAAATGCAGTTGATACCTTAAACGAATTCTTTTTTTCAAGGCTAAGGGACTATAAATCTAATAAGAGTGGGTCAGTCTTTACAAGAACAATGGCTAATGGCTATAAACTGAGTTTTAAGAAACACAATCAGAGGTATAATAAGCATGTGCTAATTTACAAGACACCTGATGTTTTGCTTACAGATAACACAGGAGCGACAGTTTTCAAGGACGAAAGAGGTAACAATATTATGAATTTTGGGATTCCTCCAATATGCATTCCCCTAGCATGGTATCGGCAAGCGCATGTCTCGCACGCTGACGGTAGGCTTGATAGTTTACGAAAAGATTCACTTGAATTGCTAGTTGAACAAATTGATGATAACAATTTTAGCATTGCTAACTCACCCGTTGACATCTATTTATTTCAGAATTATGTGGATATAGCTTTCGATATGTACTTTGAAGGATTAATTCTTTTTGAAAAATGGATAGAGAGCGCATACCAATCGAAGAACTTGTAGGATGCTGGTCAAATTTATCGCTAAAGACCTGCCTTTACACCATTAGAAAGTATTATTAATAACTAGGGTTTATGGGTAAGATTGGAGATATGATAGAACCTATAGTGCTGTCATTTATAGCTTTAGCACTTTTATTTATGTTCGAAGGCTTGCAAGGCGTTTGCACATGGCTGGAAACTTTTTGTGCTATGTGCTTAGCACTATCAATCGTTGCTATTTGTCAACCTTTATTGTTTAGATACAAGGATGAAGATAAAAGAAAGTCAGTAAAAACTTTCAAAGAATTTGCTGTTTGCGGTCTCACACTTCTCTTGTTGAAATTGTTTTTATTTTCGTCAGAGCCTAACACCATTATAAAAGTTCTTTTGCCTACATTTTTTACTACTTTTTTTTTGACTGTAAGCTATAGCAATTATATAGCTAGACGTAAGTAGTTTTGATTGTCTATCCCTGAGTTTTCAGTGTCTCCTGCTGGGACACTGAGGATACCATAGTGCCGAAAAAAAACGCGCAACTTAACGCAAGGCTTCAGTAATAATTTCCACATCAAGCCCCATCTATACTAAAACCGCTATTACACCAAAAGCCTTAAGCGTGTGCAACTATTACTCCTTTGGTTAGCCTAAATGCAATAGACGGTAAGTATGGTGTTGCGAGTTGTTAGTGTTTTTCTTTAACTGGCTTTATAGATGAAATCTCCCTCCAAGTTGTTTGCTATTTGCAAACAACTATTCATCCTCCCTAAAAATGACAGAAACTCTACAAAATACAACGTTTGCAACTCTGATGCATACTTTACCTTCGTAGTGACAAGCGCAGTATTGTAAATTGTTCAACAAACACACTATCTGTTATGGCACTAAACCTAAATATTACTTCAACTTGCCTATTAGTTTGTAGTATTCAATTAATGCCCTGTCAGACGCTAGCGCAAGAACCATCAAATAAAATCGAAATTGATACTTCAATAGTTCAGTTGGCTTTAGCTAAGCAATGCAAAAGGGAGTTTTATTGGAGGCAGTCTGTTGCAAATATTGCGAACTGCATACGAATTGACTCATCACATGCTCTACTGACTAATGGTAGAATTCGGCTGCTCTTCGTGCATTATGATGTTTCAACTATGCTAGATTCCGAAGCTTACCATGTTCCATTACGACGACCTAAGGATGATGTTAAACGAGAAGATGAAAAGCCATACATCACAGCTATGCCTATTAATACTCATAAGTGGTTTGTTGTATCTAACTCAAGCAAGATTGTGTTTGGATCAAACGATACTAAGAGTGAAAGACGTGTCCGTTATCTGAAAAACTTACTTTTTTTTCGTATTTCGTGGCGTAAGTTGCAGTCGCAGCTAAACCGCCTAAGCGGATAAAGGCTTTATTGAAACTGATTTACTTGTAGATGTAACCAACTTTGATTGTCGTTTGTAGCTTTACTAAATCAAATACCAATAATAATCTATTCATTTTTAAATCTTATGACACAATCAACAAGAAATTATCAGATCAACATTAAATT
>JBJORA010000064.1:0-22272 GCA_046049675.1 Bacteroidota bacterium
CTTATCCAAAAGATAAAGACACGTTTTGGCAATTAGTAAAACTGGGTGGCCAAATACGGCAAATACATTTATTAGAAAGCCCAATCTGTGAGCAATACATAACACAGTATCCTGTGGATGGAGATAATAAAGTGAGTAAAATAAAATTTGTGCCTTATTTATATGAATATGAAGTACCCGACGAAAACGGCAATTTCAATTATCCAGATTATTTAGGTGCGGTGTACATAAATGATACCCAATATTTTGCCGATGTGCCTACTAGCGCATGGGAATTTTACATTGGTGGTTATCAACCAGCACAAAAATGGCTCAAAGACCGTAAAGGAAGAACACTTGAATTTGACGACATTTTGCACTATCAAAAAATTATTGTTGCATTGACAGAAACAGCCAGAATTATGGACGAAATAAATAAAATAAACATCGTCTAAAAAAAGCACTAGGGCATAACAGCTAGCACGAGACACAAGCGCCCAACCTTTTGCCCTTACTAATAACACAAAAAGCTAGCTCTGGTATGAACCGTCTTTCTGCTATGCTGTGTTCAACGACGCCACTTATTATAGGTATCGTATATAGGGGTAGCGGTGTAAAAAAGTACTACCAACATCTAACAAGCCAAAACAATTTACATCGCAAAGCATGGTTTTGCGCAATAAATTATTATTTTTGATTATGGTAACAGTGCCCGCAGCTAATCCGCCGCGGAGGATCGTTCAATACGTGATTGAATCAATTGGCAGGAGAACTGCGTCAATCACAGGTCGTTGTATGCTATAGAAGATCGCTGTCGCACAGCAGGCATGGCTGCCCACGAGCGCGTACAATTGCGCAGGGCACAGTCGCGCCCACTACTAGCGCAATTATTGTGGGCACTACGCAGCATCAAGCGCGAACATATACTCGTAAAAAGCACGCTAGCACAAGCGGTAAGCTATACACTCAAACTGTGGTCGGGCCTCAGCATGTTTACGCGAGATGGTCATATAGAAATAGACAACAATCCAGTAGAAAATGCTATACGCCCCGTAGCGCTAGGTCGCAAAAATTATCTGTTTGCTGGCAGCCATGCAGGTGCCGAGCGCAGCGGTATGTTTTATAGCCTCTTTGCTGCATGCAAAACACACAACATAAATCCGCAGGAGTGGCTTCAATATGTAATAGAAAATATTGCAGATACTAAATTAAGTAACCTACACCACTTGCTACCGCAAAATTACGCTGCGCTACAGGGCAAATAAAGATGGGGTTGGTGGAAGGGATACCTTACAATCATCTGCGATTGGCATTGGTAATGCTATCATCATTTACATCGCAGAGCTGGGTTTCTCACAGTAAATGATAATTTTACGTGCCAGCCCTCCTAACAAATCCACCCCGCCGCTCGTCTTATTGCTAGTTGGCACAAGTGCTATGTCCGCTGCAGCAAACAATATTAGAAATGTGTATCACTAAAACAGAAACTTCCATACACTTAATTACTTTGAAAAAAGGCATTATCATTTTACTCCTGCTTATCACGAAGCTATCCTTTGCACAATGGACAACGCTCAATTCTGGCACAAGCAATTGGTTAAGAGGTGTAAGCTTTACCTCAAGTGATACAGGATACGTTGTAGGCTATAACGGAACAATATTGAAAACAACAGATGGCGGAGTAAATTGGAATGCACTTGCTTCGTCAACAAGCAGCAATTTGTTGAGTGTGTTTTTTATTAACGCTACGACTGGCTGGATTTGTGGTGACGATGGCACGATATTAAAAACAACAAATGCCGGACTCACTTGGGCGGCTCAAACTTCGCCAGCGATAACCATTTTACACGAAGTATTTTTTTTAGATGCCAACAATGGTTATATAGCGGGAGAGTCAGGAACGTGTTTGAAAACCATGGATGGCGGAACAACTTGGATTGCACTAAATTTAGCAACGGGCAACGGCAAGGTTTCCGTTTTTTTCAATAATGTGAACACAGGCTATATCACAGGTGTTGGTTTTGCGGACGCCATTATGAAAACAACAGACGGCGGAGCCAATTGGACGAATGTACATTCAAGTTCCGGTGACGAATTCAGCTCAATTTACTTTACAGGACTTAATGATGGCTATGCCGTGAGTAGCGTTACTGACCAAATTCTTAAAACAACAAATGCTGGCCTTACTTGGACAGCGCAAACACCACCAGGATCGGGCGGACTATACTCAGTTAAATTTCCTTCAGTAACAGATGGCTTTGTTGTAGGTGGCTTCCCAGATAGTAGTAGAATTCTAAAAACAACGAATGCTGGCCTCACATGGACTTCGCAAGTTTCTAGTACAACAGAACCGCTTTTTGACGTATTTTTTGTAAACACCTCGCTTGGCTATGCGGTTGGTAAAAATGGTGCGATAATAAAAACAAGCAATGGGGGCGGGCTAGTTGGCATGGCAGCAAACCAACAGCAATTGAACTGGTCGGTGCTTCCAAATCCAGCTACCGACAATTTTTACATTCACAGCAGCGAAAACATTGATGAAGTAAAAATTATCGACCTTAATGGAAAAGTGATTAGGCAGTTTACGCATCATAACAATCGTATTGATATTTCAAGCCTTGCAGCTGGGCTTTATATGATTGAAGTAGCAGCAGGCAATAAAACTTCAAGGCAAAAATTGATGCTTTCACGTTAAGACTTGCTTACTTACCAATTTTTGGTAACTTTGACAAAAGTTTTAAAGCATGAAAAATACATCAATATCGCTCGGTGATTATTTTGACCAATTTGTTAGCAGTCAAGTTGCTATTGGACGATATAAAAATGTAAGTGAAGTTGTACGCGCGGGACTTCGTCTTTTAGAAGATGAAGAGAGTAAAACTATTGCACTGCGCAAGGCAATTCAAGACGGGATTGAAAGCGGTATAGCGCACGATTTTGACGCGAAAAAACATCTTAAAGCAATAAAAAGCAAAAGGAAAGTCAATGGCTAAATATAAATTGACGAACAAAGCGGTAGAAGATTTGACAAGCATATGGGAGTACACAATTAATAAATGGTCGGAGCAACAAGCAGATAAATATTACGAAATGTTACTTGAAACCTTTCAAGAAATTGCACACGATCCAAGTGTTGGAAAAACATATAATGGTATAAGAGATGACCTTTTTGGATTGAAGGCTAATCGCCATGTAATCTTCTACCGAAAAGCAGATAAAGACTATATTGAGATTACAAGAATCTTACATGAAAGAATGGATTTGAAAAGCAGGATGCAAGAGTAACAGCGCAGCAATATAAAGCCATCGTATTTTGCGTCGTAGCGTTTCGTTTTACGCAATAAATTACTAATTTTGATTTTGTCACTAACAACCCTCAGGCAAACAGCCCTAAGTCACAACGATTCAGCACAATTATTTAACAATCAAAAAATTAATTAGTACAAATGAATATTCAAGAAGATGTACAAAAACTATTGGAGAATGGTTACAGTAAGGACGAGTTTATTATATACCTACTTAAAAAAGCATACAATAAAGAAGAAATTCTTGCAGCTGTACAAAATGTTGAATGGCCAACGACAAGTACAAGTTCCATAAGAGATACGATACCAAGGCTTCGCATAATTTCTGGGATCTTATTTGCAATATTCGCTCTTGATAAAATAGTACTTGGAGGGAATCATGGCAGAGACTTTCACAACTTGAATGTTTTGGGACTATATTGGTTTGGCTTAGTTTTTCTTATCTCCCTACTGATTAAAACACAAAAGCGTCAAAACAAGTAATTATTAGATTAAAGTTTATCATGGATATTAGAGAAAACATCAACAAACAGATTGCAAGCGGCAAGTCTAAGGAAGGAATTCTTGTTGACCTATTAAATAGCGAGCATAGCAATGATGATATCGTTAATGAAATAGAGAAGATTCAATGGACTATTGCTAAACCTAATTTCTTTAGGAGAAGTATTTTAAACATTAGGATAATTACTGGACTACTATTTGTGTTATTCGCTTTGTTTAAGGCACTATTAATGCGGTCATTTGACAAGCATTCTCAGTTTGACCATATGATACACTCAGGCTTAACTTGGTTTGGTGTGATATTTATACTCAGCTTGCTCGTTAAGCGTAAGTAGATATCAAGTATTGATGAACGAGCGCAAAAATGGTTTGTGCATTATATGTTGCAAGAACATCTAATTCGCTCAACTACTGGTTGACAAAAACCGCTCAGCGATTATTGCTGCTAATCCGTTTGAACTCAGTTCAAACGACCAGCTGAACTTAATACAGCAAATGAGATATTATTCTATTTGAAGATAAGTAAACGAAACATGCTTACACACTCCACATCAACATTCTTCCTCACCACCACTACCGAATCAAACTAATATCCCCCGTAATCGTATTTGGCTGCCCGCCATCACCACATTCGTAAGTAAGCACGTAAAAGTAAGTGCCCATTTCGCAAGTCAAACCTTTGTATTCGCCATACCATCTATTGGTCTTATCGTTCTTAGTTTCAAATACACATTCGCCAAAGCGATTGAAAATACGCAGCGTAAACACGTTTAGGTTTGCTAATTCAATTGGGCCATAGTCGTCGTTGATGCCATCAAAATTTGGCGTAAAACTATTTGCCATCGCAACGCGTGTACAGCATTTATCTACAAATACTGTGATCGCAGCAGTATTTGTACAACCACCTGCACCATCAGTTACAGTTAAACTGTAGGTAGTAGTTTGTGCAGGATTTGCCGTTGTTGTTGCAGAATCTACATTGCTGAGGTTTTGTGGTGGCGCCCAACTGTAGAGATAGCCTTCTGTATATGTTGTACCAATTACAACACCATCAGGATTTTTGTTACAAGTAATAGAGTCGGCAGTGGCAATATTTATCTCTGGTATGTCTGCATCTACTGTTACCAACACAGTGCTTTGGCACACATCGTCTACCGTTAATGTGTACACTGTGGTTGTGCTAGGGCTTGCTGTTGGGTTTTGAATATTGGTGCTGCTTAAACCAGTTGGTGGCTGCCACAAAAAGGTACTACCGGCTAGATTATTACTTGGGCCAATCACTACCGAAGGTTTAATGCAAGTAATGTTTTCGTCAGTGGTGTTTATTTCTGGGCATACCTTAAATCCAAAGTCAAGGTCAAATAAATTATTGCCATTCATCTTTGTGTTCACTACAATCTGTGGCCATCCATTAGCTAATTCTGCGTCGTTATCTCTTATATCGCTATTAGCCATTGCGCTACCAGCGTTTGCCGCAGTAGGCGTTCCCTTTGCGATAGCATTTAATCCTACACTGCCATTCCAATCTGTAGCAGCAATACGCAGTAAATAGGTAGCGTGGCTGCTCATGCCTTTTTGTACGCCCGGAGTTACAGGGTCGCTGTCGGGTACATTGCTGTCGTTAAAGTAAAATTCGCCTGCGGCATCTGTTGCTGTGCTTGCAAGTGCTGCACCATCGGGATTACCATCTGCATTAAAATCTGCAAACAACTCCAAATTCACGCCAGCGGCGCCAGGCTCGTTGGCATCTTGTATGCCGTCTGCATTAATATCTAGCCAAACACGATTGCCAATATGCAGTGGCAAACAATCGCCCACCAATTCTATATCCCCAAGAGAATTTGACTTGCTATACTCAGGATTACCGCCTGCCAAGTGTACATTCGTAAAACCACTACCGTTTATTAAAGACATATGCTTTGTTCCGTTATTAACGATACCTGTATTGCCCATCATGGTAACAATAATCTCGTCTCTGTGAGGAATTTTAGCCAAAGCGCCTACGCAACCTTCGTGATAGCCACCATGGCTTTCTCCAGAAAAGAATTCGCCGCCGCCCGGGCCTTCATTATTGCCTACACCGCCACTAGAAGTTAATGTACCGCCCTGCGATGCACAGCTGCCATTACTTTCCAGCGTTAAAGAACCATTGCTGCAATTTTTGCCAGCGATTAAAATATCTCCTCCAACAGTATAAAAGGGCACAGTGGTATTGCTAGCTGATCCAAGATTTTTGTATGTGCCATTACCGTGCTGGTGGCCACTTCTATCCATAAAGTTTAGAACAAGGTCGCCCGTATCGGTAAATCCTATATTGCTCAACATTGGCACACACCATGTATTGCCGGGCAGTACACTAGTATTAGTATTCCAAACATGCCATTGATCGGTACCAGCAGTACCTCCCGTAGCAAAGCCTTTTTTGTAATTTAATGGCATAGAAAAGTAGGGGTTTGGGCTCCAATAAGCGTTGCCTGTTGGGTCTCTTAGTTCTAGTACGTAGGCATACACATCTGTAGAGCCACCTACAACTACTCCTCCGCCAGATTCGCCGGTACTTACTGCACCAACATACAAGCGGCTATTATGATAGGTAACTGCAAAAGCTCTTAGCTTACCATTACTAACTGTTATAGCGGGCAGATCGTAACTTGTTACGCTCACCACATTTTGCGGATCAAAGGCATTGTCCATTTCTAACCTAAACACTTTACGCGAGTAGAGGTTCATCACAAATAGAAACTTGCCGTCATCGCTAAAGTCCATATCACCTAGCCCAACCTTGCCCACTTGATCAAAGCCTGCTGGGTCATACACAGCGCCAGTTGTTTGCGGTGTCATACCGCGCTGGCCATTATCGCCAATTACACCTAGGCCTTCAGGCTCGCCGGTAAGCGTGTCGATTGGGCCAAGAAATGTGGCTTGTGTATGGGTATTGTTTAAATTAAATGAAGTGCCATTGCCATAGGCTATAGCAGTACTTGCAGCACGTGTGCGGTGCCCATTGGCATCCATATTGTAGAATTGGCTCACGCTAAAAGATCCAGCAGCGGTAGTATCAAGCTTATAGATACCCCCACTACCCATTGGGCCGAGACCAGAGGTGCGTTTTAGAAAGGCACAGGTAAAGATTTTTTTTGCTTTTTTATTATAGGCTACACCCCATACGCAGCCAAGTTCTTTGCTTTTGGCGGTATAAGGCGGCACAAAACCATTGCCAGCACTAGTACTAAACGGATAGCTAATAAAAGCAACCGTATTGCTTGCACTAGAATTATTATTATTAACAAGGTTAAGTGGGTCGCCTTTGTTGAGCTTTGTTACAAAAATAAGAGGGTCGCTTTGTAATGTGAATTCGCTTGGATTATTGATACCAAAGTTGAGATTGTTAGTACTGCCGCTAATAAAGCGTACATTATTACCAAGTGGCTCTACCACTTTGAAGTAGTAAGTACTATCTAGGCAGATACCATCACCTATTATATATTCCACCCTTACAGGTACGGTGAAGGGCAAGCTATAAGTGCCATTTGCAGCCGATACTGTGCTTGCAACCAGTGTATTGGTACTGTCGTAGCTATCTATAATAATGCCTGCCGCAGGAGGTTCAATGCCAACTTGCCACTGCCCATCGCCGTTATAGTCTTTAAATACTGAACCCGCAATTTGTGCATAGGCGTTTTGCACAAAAAGTAGGGAGCTAAGCAAACATACCAAGCACCTAGTTAATAGTAGAATTCTGTTATTCATTGTTTATAGATTTTACCTTGTAGAGAAATTACTGCACTTACCAACTGACCGCAGTTATTAGTAGTGACGGTCATGACGAAGTACTTGTACCAGAGAATTGCTGCCCAGCGGTGAAATATTAATTTATAGCGGTAGATTTTATGTTAACTTGATGTATGTTCCCGAAACTTACGGGATTGTGCTAAGCTCTTTTAAACTTGGGATGTTGGCATGGTAAAACCAAGCTTTGCTTGGCACTAGCAGAATGATTGAGTGGCATGCGAAAATAGGTTTTGGCCTGCAAACTCGCCACAGCAAACATGCATATTGGTGCTTGCTACCATGCCGATATTCGCAATGGTTTCAACACAGCTTCTACGTCTAGGCTAACATAGGCTTTGCCAAAAGGCAAGGGAAATTAAGGACTGATTAATATCATAATACGCCCACATTGTGCATATCTCCTGGATAAACTCCTGATTTTAGTGAAATTATACTACATTAGGTGTATGCGACCTCTCTAATGAAGATATACGCTTGCCACTATCGCACTCGAAATGCTAAAAAATCGTTACAATTCCCTACATTTGTCCCAATAATTGTATCAGGATATGCAAAAAAATCTACGTTTCTCGGCGCTGCTATGCACTTTACTAGCGGCAAGTTTTAGTGGTTTCGCACAACTTTCTCCAAGCGGTCAATCAAATTTGGTTGCCCCTGCTGTACTTTCTGCTTGTAGTAGAGATACAGTAAAACTCTACTTTACTAACAAAGAGGGCCCCACATGTGGTGGCTCCGCGGGTGCAGCCACAGCTACATATACGGTAGCCATACCTAGTGGCAATACCGCTATCCAGTACGAAGCAGGTTCTATTATTAGCTCTCCTGCTGGTGCAACTGCTGTGCTTAGTGGCGGCAATCTAATTGTAACGGTGCCTGTGCCTGGTTTTGGCGCAACTACAGAGGTAAAGTTCAACGTACTTAGCAGTTGCGACATTGCACCTAGCGATACCTTGCCCTATTTTGCCCTAAGTGCTGCTTACCCAACAGGCTTTACAACAGCCGCAGAAACGTGGAATGGTAGCAAAATGAATACAGGTACCCCAGCCCTCTCATACAGCTATGGTGGCTATGCGAATCACTATGGTGGCTCTACCTTAACGGGTGGTACAACCACATATAATGGTAATACACCATGGAGCGGCATTAACTCTGTAGTGCCATTTGACGAAGCTTGGGGGCCACGTCTCATTGTTCGTAATAACGGCTACGGTTCAATTACCTCTTTGCAACACCATATGATACTAGACGATAGTATTTACGCAGAGTACTTTGGTGCCTCGCCAGGTCTAGCAAGTAACTACGGCGTTCGCCTATTTTGGTACTCGTACTCAAATAAAGGCGCATACGACGGCGGCGGTTCTTTAGGAAATCACTCAACTAATTCTGCTAGCAATATCGATGCAACACAAACTGTAACAATTTTGCCAGATGGTAAACGATATGTGACAATTACAATTAGCGGCAACGGATTAGGCGGTGTAGATAAGTCATTAGACAACGGCGACTATTTAGACATGTACCAATATTGGCGCGCTGCAAAAACGTGTATTCCACAACAAAATATAAAAGAGTGGTTCACCTACTCGTGCAACAATGGCACACCATGTAGCATACCCGATACCTTGCGCAACTCCGTAAATAGCAGCGCCGGTCGCCCAGTGGTAAGCACTATCAATAGCAGCTACACCCCTTGGGACGGCTGTCCAGGCAAATCTGCTAGCTTTACCTTTAAGAACAGTGGTACACCTGTAGTGCCGGGCACACCAGAAGTGAGTGCCGCATACGATGTAGACCTCAGTGTTGCCATTGGTGGTACGCTAAATGTGAGCAACCTTACCATTGGCGGA
This sequence comes from Bacteroidota bacterium, assembly GCA_046049675.1. Lineage (GTDB taxonomy): Bacteria > Bacteroidota > Bacteroidia > Chitinophagales > Chitinophagaceae > CAIXQW01. The sequence continues at coordinate 9,425 of JBJORA010000064.1, forward strand.
TCTGCACTGGTACCAACTATACAAGCAATACCAGGCAATGTAAGCGCAATTAATTGGAAGGTAAAAAACAGCCTAACTTTTGACCCTGACGGACCAGGCGGATTAAGCGACCTGGATGGCGACTTATTTTATGACGATATGTTGGCAGGCGATAGCGTAAACGTATTTTTTAATTGGGAAATACCATGCAGTGGTGCTTGCGGCCCAGATCTTAATTATGATATTAAAGGCGTAGCTACCTACACCGACTTCTGCAAACGCCTTAATGGCAGCAGCAGCGTAAATATCTATGCATTTGGCCTAAAGCAAACAGCGCCAGTTACACAACTTGCACCTGTTCCAAATTTTGGCACCATGGGAGCTCGCGCACTTGAAACGCGCACAGACACATTTAGCTTCAACTATCAAAACATTAATGTAAGCTTGGCAAATGCAGTGGTAAAACTGCGTATCAACTACAGCAAAACAATGGAGGTAGTAGAGCCAATTAGATTCCTTGGTGTAGATCGTAGTTTAGGTGATTTTACGGTAATAGGTACAGGCTATGCCCCACCTACAGGCACAACGGCAGCGGTATATGCCGATACGCTAAATAACACAACCGATAAAGATTCTGCCTTAGAACTTACATTAACTGCTGCTGAAGTAGCTCAGCTATTTGACAATACTGGCGATCAGCTCCTTTATACCCTTTCGCATATAAGTTGTGATAGTTTCCAAAACCAAAGCAATAACGATAATTTTCAAATACTATTCCAATTTAGTAGCACACCTTGCCCTAGCGGCTCTGCACCTTGTGCACTAGACCTTGCCTGCAAAAAAGGTTTTGGTTATCAAATTAACGAAGGTTGCGGGGATAAGCCATGTTACCGTGTGTACGATAGCTTATATCGTAGCAGTGCGATTGGATATACAGATATTACGGAAACTACGCCGCTGCTAGGTGCACCTACCAAGTTTTATGAAGGCGACACAATGACCTACTACTCTACAGCACAGTTAAGTGGCGACTATCCGATAATGGAAGATATTGGCAAAACACCAACCGATGCTAGTTATGCACTTCTGCATTACTATAACTTTACATACTTTAAGCCAGTAGGCCCTATTACTAATATGACAGAGTCACCACTACAGTGGATTCCAGAACTTAGCTACGTAAAAGTAATAGACACCACAACTGGCGCTGTATTATACAACGTAAACGTTGCTAGTTTTGTAGCAAGCGACTGGTACGAGAGTGGTAGTGCCAACATAAGTGACGATCGCAATTGGTTTGTACTCGACAATCTTACCACAGGTTATACCCCAGGACCAGGCCTTTTGCAGTATTATTGCGCTCTCGGCTCTTGGACAATAGACCCAGCAGCCTGTCCATACGAAAGCCAGCGCTATAGAAGTTCTACTGGCGGCAAGGAGTTGTATGTATCCAACCACAATGCAGCACAAGATCGTATTACCGACAACTATTACTTTAGACCAGAAAAAGTATTATCGCGCAATGGCATATCGTTTGCGCCGGGCTATGCTAAGTACAAGTTTGTTACAGAAATGAAGTATAGAATTAACCCAGACTTCCCTCATACCAATACGGGCGATTACACTTTTCGTGGAGCATGGTATCGTTACGGAGATGGAATAACACCACCTCCCGGTACTTATATGGGTGCATGTGGCAATGCCACAGCAACCATGAACGTTACAACCAAAGAAATTAGCGTACAAGACCCAGGTAAAACATATAGTAGTGCTTGTGGCCTAAGTGTATGTAATAGCTTATACCTTAAGAGCTCAACAGGAGATTATTTTACAGGTGGCGAGGTGCGCGTACCTTACAAATTAGATAGTATAGTAGTTGATTTACCTACAGAGTACTATATTGTTGGCACTGCCGCAACATCATATAACTATGCACAAGGCGGCGTTATTAATAGCGGTACAGCTACACCAAGCACTGGCACAGGCCATGTAGTTTGGACAAGTACTGGCACAAATGGCGAGTTTCCACGTACAGATGATGCAAGTGGCAATCTTACTGCCCACAGCCTTTGCTATGCATTAAGCAATACAGGTACAGATAATTTTGTAACCAACAACTACCGCGTGCCTGTAGTTTACTACCTGCGCAATGAGTGGGGTGTAAAAGAAACACGGGTAGATACAATTAGCATTAGCGAAGGTGTGGGTGATATTAGCATCACACCGTTAGGTGGTGCAGTAAGTGTTACAGACGGTAATGGTTGTGGCACCAAGCAGTATATGGATCTAGTAGTTACAAACAACAATCTATATACAGCTGGCAATACGATTATTAACGTAGAGGGTACTGCAAGTTCTACCGTATTGCAAATCCAAGATCTAGGCAGCCCTACCGATCCTATTAGTGGTGCAGATACAGGCTCTGTAAATAGCAGCCGCAAATATGCGCTTATCGGTGCAGTGGCTCCAGGCGAGCAACGCATAATCCGCGTGTATTTTAATACAACAGTTTGTACAGATTCTCTAAAATTTGTAAGCAACTTTGGTTGCAATTATCCTGCAGGCAACGATATTTATGCCAACAGTAGTACACTAGACAGTGTTTATATTAATTTTGGGGCTATAAACCCTGCTATGATGGTGGGTGCTATTACACCAAAGGTAAACGTAGCAAGCACTTGCGATACTGTTACCATTACGGTAGAAGCGACTAATATCAAAGATCCTAACTTATACCAAATGTTTGCTGGCTTTAAGTTGCCAGCTAATATGGTATATGTAGCTAATACGGCCCGCCTTAATTATGTACACGCTGGTATTATTACCAATGATGCATATTATGTAAATATTCCAAGTACTGGTGTTACCACAAGTGGAGCACCAGGCGATAGTTTGGTATTAGCACTAGATGCAACCATGCAGCATCCTAATTACTTAGTGTCATGGGGCAGTGGTCCATACTTCTATCCAGGCTGTGGTTTCTTGGGCGCAAGCGATCAGTTTTTGCCTGCATCTAGAAATACCAGTGGCATTTATGGCGTAATACCTGGTGTAGCTGGTTACCCAGCTGGGTTTAACAAGGTACGTGTGCAATTTAAAGCTACATTTACTGCTTGCCCTAGCGCCACTTCAGATGCCATTTTTGCTAATATGCGCGGCCAAAGTTTCTGCGGTACCGAAACCAAGGGTACAGCTGTTGTAAATATCCTATACCAAGGCACTACAGCTACACCAAATACCTATAGCTGCACTGCCAACAGTAGTACACCACTTTACATTTGCGCCGATAGTGGCCAAACTCAGCATGTGGTAGATAGTGCTGTAGTGTTTAACAATAGTGGCCCTACAACTACAGGCACAGATAGCTTTAAGATTACGATTGGTCAAGACACCAATTCTTTTGTAATTAGCAATTTTACTGCTGTAGGTTGGCCAGCGCCAGTGGTATCTATTACTGCAGAAGGTCGCACTACCTTAACCTTTGCTGTACCTGCAGGTATTGCACCAGGTGGCAACAGAGTATTACCTTTAGAATACGACCTTACTGTAAAAGTAAAGAACTTCTGCTCGCCAGATGCTGGTTTGCCATGTGCCGATATTGCACATAGTGTAGAGTTCTTTAGTACTGTAAATATAGATTGTGCCGCCAAAGGCATTACTTGCCCAGGCTTGGGTAAAGTAACGCGTGGCACTGGCTATGTACCTAGAGATTTGCAATGTTGTGCAGCGCTTGGCAATAGGGTATGGGCAGATAGCAACTACAACGGAACACAAGATGGTACAGAGCCAGGCGTGGCCAATGTTATGGTAGAGCTTCTTGACGCAAGTGGCAATCCAGCAGTAGATGGCTATGGCAATCCAATACCACCTGTATACACTGATGCCAATGGCAACTACATGTTTGATAACCTTGTACCAGGCAGCTACAGTGTAAGGTTTACAGATACAACTAATACATACAACTTTACAAGCAATAATACGCCAGGCGATAACGCAAACGATACCAATAGCGACGCCATTACTGGCGGCGCCGGCAGCAACACTGCCACTACAGGCTTATTTAGCTTAGCAAGTAATGAAACAGATACTACTGTAGATGCTGGTATTGTACCACGTGCCGCAATTGGTAACTACGTTTGGGAAGACTTAAATGCTAACGGTATTCAAGATCCAGGTGAGCCGGGCATACAGGGCGTTTCTGTAAGCTTATACACTACTGGGCCAGACGGCGTTTATAATACAGCAGATGATATTTATTTAACGGGTACAACTACAGATGCGAATGGATATTATCAATTCAGCAATCTATACCCTGATGATTATACTGTATGGACGAACGTTAGTGCTGTGGAAGGCACTAATGGCAACTATGTTTATACTACACCAGGCACAGCAAATGACGATGGTGTGGCCAACAATAGCGATGGTCAAGTTTATACTTCTCCAGACAATGTGTGGTCGCGCAGCAATAGTGTTAATTTGATCGCTGGCGAAAATGATACTACCATAGACTTTGGTATGTACAAACCAGCTAGCCTAGGCAACCAAGTATTTGTGGATGCTGATGGCAATGGCGTAAAAGACCCAAGTGAGGTAGGCCTACCAGGTACAACGGTATACTTATTAGACAATGCTGGTGTAGTTATAGACTCTACAACTACCGATGCTAACGGCAACTATTTATTTGACAGCCTAATGCCTGGTACCTATAGCGTAGGCTTTGTATATCCTGCAGGTTACTTACCAACAACGCAAACAGGCACAAGCGACGATAGTACAGACAATACGAGTGATGCGGCTACAACACCAACAAATGGTATGTATGTAAGCGCACCAGTAGTACTTACTAGCGGCGAAAACGACACAACGATAGATGCTGGAGTAAGACCAACAGGTTCATTAGGCAACCTTGTATGGTACGATGCTAATAACGATGGCATTAAAGATCCTACGGAGCAAGGTATAGCTGGTCAAACTGTTTACTTGTATAGCGTAGTAGCAGGAGTACCAACCTTGGTAGACAGTACGATTACCGATGCCAATGGCGCCTACTTATTTGACAGTTTATTAAGTGGCGATTATCAAGTAGGCTTCCCTACCTCGGCGAACGGTGCAGGTGTTACTTCACAAACTACCACTTCACAAACGGATAATAACAGCGATGCCGATGTTGCTACAGGCCTTAGCCCAGTAGTAACGATCAATGCAGCTGGCACAGGTCAAGACAAAGACAATACGACAATAGATGCGGGCTACTATGCACCAACAGCATCAATAGGCAACCAAGTATGGTTAGATAGCGATGGCGACGGTACACAAGATGTTGGCGAGCCAGGCGTTGCAGGTGTTACAGTAAGTTTATACGATGCTGCAGGCAACCTAGTAGCTACAACAGTTACAGATGGTACAGGCAAGTATATGTTTACAGATCTAGTACCAGGCGACTACAGCTTAAGCTTTACGCCACCAGCAGACTATACGTTTACAAGTAGCAATACCCCTGGCGATAATGGCGACAATACAAATAGCGACGCTAATACTACCCCAGGCGCATTATTTGGTACAACGGGCTTATTTACATTAAGCCCTGGCGAAAACGACAGTACAGCCGATGCTGGCTTAGTGCCAAACACGACACAAAATGTAGGAGATAAAGTTTGGTACGATACAGACAAGGACGGCGTACAAGATGCTGGAGAAGAAGGCATAGCAGGTGTAACCGTTACGCTTTACGATGCTGCAGGCAATGTAGTAGGAACTACAGTTACCAATAGCCTAGGCGAGTACTTATTTACTGACGTTCCTGCAGGTACGGGCTATACGATTATGTTTACCCCACCAGTAGGTTTAGTATTTACAAGTCAAGAAGTGAGTCCAAGCGACACTGCTGGTAGCAATGCCAATCCACTAAGTGGATTAACTGCACCATTTGATGTACTACCAGGCCAAGATAACCTTACCATAGATGCTGGTTTATACACACAAGATACAACACTAGCTAGTGTAGGTAATAAAGTATGGGAAGACCTAGATCAAGACGGCGTGCAAGATCCAGGAGAGCCAGGCATAGGCGGAGTACCAGTGTACTTGAAAGATGCAAGTGGTGCTATTATAGACAGTACAGTAACAAACGAGTTAGGCGAGTACATATTTAATGGTTTAACGCCAGGTGTTTATAGTATAAGCTTTGGCACGCCAGCCGGCTATGTGGCTAGCCCTTATACAGCAGGTATAGGCGATGCAACAAATAGCGACAACAATGGTGGCACAACAGCTCCATTTACACTTGCCGCAGGCGAGAAGAATCTAAACGTAGATGCAGGCTTCTATCAGGTTACACCAGCAGGTACGCTATTACTAGGCGACCAGGTATGGTACGATTTAGATAAAGACGGAGTTCAAGACGCTGATGAGCCAGGAGTTGCAGGTGTAACGGTAGAATTACTAGATGCGAGCGGCACTGTAATTGCAACAACAGTTACTGATGCTAATGGCAACTACCTATTCCCTAACTTAGCTGCAGGTACTTACCAAGTACAGTTTAGCAACTTACCACAAGGCTATACATTTACTAGCCAAGATGCTACAGGTGGCACAGGTGCTAACGCTGGTATTGGTGGCACAGACGATAGCGATGCAGGAGCGAGCGGTATTACTGGTCCAATTACACTTACGGCTAACAACTTGGATGTAGATGCTGGCATTATACCAGCACCAAGCGATAAGACCTTAGCAAGCATAGGCAACACAGTATGGTACGATACAGATAATGATGGCATACAAGATGCAGGCGAAACAGGTGTTGCAGGCGTAACAGTTGTACTAAAAGACGCTCAAGGTAATGTAATAGACTCTACCACTACCGACGCAATGGGCAACTATATCTTTACTGGCTTAACACCAGGCGACTATATTGTAGAATTTAGTGGTTTACCATCAGGTTATAGCGCAAGCCCAAGCCTAGGTGGAGTAAACGATCCATTAAATAGCGATGGTGTAGAAACTGCACCAGGTAGCGGCGTATTTGCAAGTGGCATCGTAAGCTTAGGCGCAGGTGAGAATAATGCTAATGTAGACTTTGGCGTATACTCTCCACTTAATGCGATAGGCGACCAAGTGTGGTACGATACGGACAACGATGGCGTTCAAGATGCAGGCGAAGTAGGCGCTGCTGGTATAACGGTAACACTGTACGATAATACAGGGGCACCAATAGCTAGCACCGTTACAGATGCAAATGGTAACTACCTCTTTAGTAATTTACCTGACGGCAACTACAGCGTAGGCTTTAGCAACTTACCAAGTGGCTACAGCTTTAGCCCAAGCAACACACCAGGCGACAACGGCGATAATAGCAACAGTGATGCCAACCCATCTACTGGTCTTACAGCACAGTTTGCACTATCAGGTGGCGAGGTAGATAAGACAGCAGATGCAGGTATTTACAATCCAAATGTTGGAAGCATAGGCGGTCAGATCTGGGCAGATTCTAATGCAGATGGTGTACAAGATCCGGGTGAAACACCAACGCCAGGTTTAATTGTTACCCTAAAAGATGGGACAGGCAATGTAGTAGGTGTAGCCGTAACAGATGGCAATGGCAACTACTTATTTAGCAACATACCATTTGGCGACTACACAGTAGAATTTACAAATCCAGACGGTACAGTATGGAGCCCAGCAAGCCCAGGTGGTACAGGTAGCACAGTTAACAACGACGGTAGCACTGGCAGTACTTCAGTAAGCATTACGCCATTAAACCCACATAGCCGCGACAACGATGCTGGTTACTATACACCACAATTGGCAAGTGTAGGTGACTATGTATGGATAGATAGCGATGGCGATGGCATACAAGACAGCGGAGAGCCACCAGTAGCAGGTGTTAAAGTAACTTTATACAACTCAGCAGGCGAAGCGGTTGGCACAGCTATTACCGACGAGAATGGTTTCTACCAAATCAACGATATACCACCGGGTACAGGTTACTATATAGTATTTGAGCCTACCACCTTACCAAGTGGCTCTACGTTCACTACACAAGATGTTGATGGTACAGGTGTAACAGGTGGTTCAAACAGCGATGCAAGTGCTACTGGTCAAACAAATACATTTGACTTAGCACCAGGCCAACACCAACCAGGTATAGATGCAGGCATATTACCATCTGCATCAATAGGTAGTTTTGTATGGAACGACGCTAATAACGATGGTATATTTGATGCAAATGAAGCACCAATACCAGGTGTAACAATTTACTTGTTAGATGCGGGAGGCAATACAATAGATAGTGTTGTAACAGATGCAAATGGTATGTGGAAATTTGATGTTGTGCCAAGCACACCTACCAATCCACAGTCATACAGTGTTGCAGTAGATACAACAAGTTTACCAGCCGGCTTCCATATTAGTGACACTGACTTCCCTGTTGGTGGCGATGGCGACAACGATGCAGATCGTGCAACTGCTACAACTGGTTCAGTATCTCCTGGTCCTGGTCAGTACATCAGTAGCTTATGGATTGGCGCTAACGGTTTGTATCCATTGGGTGATGTGCATATAGCCTTGACTGGTTCTAATATCCTTAGCACTAATAATCTACAGTGGATTTTAAGCGACGCAGGTGGCGATGTTACAAGCTTTACATTGTATAGCTCGTTCAACAATGCTGCATACTTACCAATAGCAGAAACAACTACTGGCAGCAGCAATACATACAAGTATGCTGATGCGAAGTTGGCTACTGGTACATATGCTTACTATGTAGCCGGCAACGATAAGAACGGTAGCACACATATGAGTAACACAGTATTGTTACTTGTAAATGGTGGCAATACGGTAGCTGTTTATCCAAACCCTGCTACAGATGTAATTAACGTTGCATTTGACAAGGCAATTACAGAAGCTAGTACAGTTGTAATTACTGATGCCCTAGGTAAGGTAGTTTACACAACAACAATAGCAGCTGGTCAGTCTAGTACATCAATCAATGTATCAGACTTAGCTAATGCTACTTACACAATCAGTATCCAAACTGAAGGTGCAAGCAAGCAAGCTGTGAAGTTCACTAAGCAGTAAGCCTTAGATTAATTTAGGTTCTACAGAGCGGCTAACTAGAAATGGTTAGCCGCTTTTTATTGCCTAGTGCCCATGTGTGTACAAAATGCTGGCAGTGTACAAATAGTTTGCCTCTTAATGATGTTTTAAGGCACAATTGTAGTAGACAGTAGCTATGTGTACTATTGATATACAGGAACGCTTATACTTTATCGCAGTGGCTGTTAATGCCATTCGGCAGAAGTAGGATTACCTTTTTGGCTGAGGCAGGCCAATCTTCATTACAGTTGCCAGGCTTTCTGCCTGCTTGCCATTATTTGCAAGCATACGCCAAATGGTTTCGTATGGCAGGCTATGCTTCCCAGCAAGGGCAAACGCTATTTCTAAACGACGCGCCGCGCTTTCAATGTAGTTATTAGAGGCGCAGCTGTAGTTACTACAGTTCCAGCTGTAGTTATTAGAGTTGTAGATGTAGTTACTACAGTTCCAGCTGTAGTTATTAGAGTTGCAGATGTAGTTACTACAGTTCGGGCTGTAGTTATTAGAGATGTAGATGTAGTTACTACAGTAGCTGTGCTGTAGTTATTAGTATTGTGCTTGGCAGCAAGGCATATTACACTAGCGCTATGCTTTTATGGTGCACTTAAAGGCTTTACACAAGGCGCTTGGCAAAGGGGTTGGGCGGGTTTGTGGGTTGAGCATGGCAAAGGGGCTTGTAATGCCAGATTATTAGAATGTGCCTAATAGTAAACTTGTGGGGCTGATAGCGGCAACAGTATGCCGATCAAATTGCGACATGCGCAGCTGAGATAGTACGAACACAAAAACTACTAGGAATACGCATGCGCATTTTTTGTAGTAGTTAATATGTAATGCTTTGATTACGAGTTACTTTGGACGGCTATTGGTGCATTGGGGTTAAATATTTGGTGGAGTGGGGACATGCGTATATTATTGTGTTGGCAAAGAAGCTAACGCAGTCGTAAAGTTAAACATTAAAAACAGCAAGACCAGATTGTTTGCTGCCATGTTGAAACATAAGGCATAGTAAAATTGTAGTGGAACATTTGCCGTAAAACTAAGATTTTATGAGCAAGAAAAATTTAAAACAAGTATTGGCATTTACAACTGTTGTAATTTTAACTGCATGCAGTAAGAAGCACGACGCAGAAATGCAAAAGAATCAAACAGCTATGGTAGACAATGCAAAAATTTATGAAAGTAAGTACGACCCGGGCAGCGCTGCGCAAGGGATGAAAGAGATTAGGAATTTTTTGACCTTTACCAAGTATAACGCGGACAGGCAAACCAGGACAACATTCCCTGATATTAGTGTGGATGGAGGTAGTTGGCTTGCAGAAGGCGGTGCCAATTATTTGCGCAATATGAACCGTGGTGACGAACTCATGGGAACACAATCGTATTCCATTACCGTACAAAAAGTAAATCCTACAACTCTTAGTGGAGCGAGCCTAACCGCGGGCTTTAACGAGGTAATGGGTGATATTGAAGCATACGAAGCAAGCAGTGGATATAGTGCTAACTTAGTTAATGGGTATGTGCAAACGCAAAGTGCAACAGAAGCAACGTTGAAATTTGATGTGATATTTGGTGAGCCGTGGCCAGTTGGTAGCGCTTATAGTTACCCTACAACTGATGTGGGTTGGTGCCAAGCCACTACAGAATTAACAACAGGAATTACCAATTACTATACGATTCCAAACACCGTAGTAATGGGTGTAGTTGCTAATCCTACCGCCTTTGAAAAAACAACAAATGCTTTTACCAATTCTCGCATTTGGGCTAACTTTAATTCATCAACTTTTTTGGCAGCAGATTTTGCAACCTATCACACGGGTGGCATCGAAGTTATTGATGATTATGTAGCAACCAATTATCCGTGTGCTGGCGGGCAAGCGCAATGCACCCAACCGATTGCATGCGAGTATTTATGTGTTTTTGATAACACACAAGGCAACGATTTCAAACACGTTATTTGGAAAATTACCACAGCGTACTATACTAGTTCTTATTAAAGGCACATATATGGAAGTTCACAAGGACTCTATTGCTAGTGTTGTAATATTCTTTTTACTATTTAGCCTAGGTGCTAAATCAGCGAGTGCACAGCAACTAAATCCAAGTTTCGCAAACTATATGCTTGAAGATCGCATAAGCGATATTATTGTTGTGAATTACAAATTGAATTTGATTAGGTCGGAATATGATATTGACAGTGTTAACCGCAGTCAATTGCACAATTGCAAACACTACACAACAATGTACGCAACCAATACTGCCAATTATTCAAGTTCCTTTTTGCCGATTGACAGTAGTAACTACATGCAGTGGCAAGTACCAACACTTCAGCGAATTGGTGCATCGTTCTATGGCGTACTTCTGAGTGATGCTGACCAAAAATATGGTGTCATAGACGGAACTAATATGCGCGTTAGTCTTGTTGTTTATGATTCTCTGTTACAACTGCTCTCTGTTAATTTGGTTGCTGGTTTAGAGAGTACGAGCATTAGTGCCTTGGTAACGTATGAGATTTCAGACAGTACGATGGCACTGTGTATCGATCATGGAGGAGGTCTTACTAAGACCGTGATCTATGAAGTTAATTCCAGCGCAACAGTTGTTGGTACAGATACGATTACGGGGGTATTACTTCCTCGGCAACACTTCAGAATTGGACCAAATTATGATATTGTCGTAGGTAACACTGGTGCGTGTGTGGTCTTGGATAGTGCTAGGTCAGTTGTGCGTGTGCAAGCCCTTGATCCACTGCCTGGTAATTGGGTGAGGGGTATTAGCTACGGCAGGGCAACACTTGCGGGCATGCCTGTTTTTGTTGGCTTATCGGATTCTGCCGCACAACAATTTAATCGCATTTTTGTTTTTGCATACGATTCTTCTAGCACTAATGGAGCGCGCTTACTTTACAAAGAAGAATTGCAGAAATACTCGCCCGTTAACTCGTTTTACAAAGAGATAGTTAACTTCACACCTACAACCATAGCATTTGGCGACTGCTTGGAGCCTTGTGCAATGAATACTCCAAATATTTTCTGTGCGAGCCTAATTCGAGTACATCTAATTGACACATTTGGCAATCTTAGGTGGACAAGAACCCTGGGAGGTGATGCTGCATATCAGGGCAATCAACTCGTGGCTGTTGATGGCAAGTTGTTTGTATTTGCGTACAGGTATGCGCAAGTTAGTGACGAATATAGGAGAGATGTTTATTACACTGTCTTTGACAGCCTAGGCAATGATGTAACTGCCGCTTACCCGCTTGCGCTGAACGGTATAAAGCATCTCAAGCCAGCACCGTTGGTTGTGTATCCTAATCCATCTGTATCAACCTTGTACCTTGAACTAACGACGTTGGAGCAGGTACCTTACACTGTGCATGACATGCAAGGACGGTTACTACAACAAGGTAATACCTCAGGTGCAATCCGGACAGAATTATTAGGCACTGGTGACTATATTTTGCGCATAACAGAAAATAGTGAAACGAGAATGGCGAAATTTAGTGTTCAGTAACCGCTCCTCTGCCAACACGGTATTTGCACTAGTGGGGCAAATTGTTTATCTTTGAGTAACAATTATACAAACAGTATGCTCAAAATAAACACATTGGCTTCGCATGCCCCACCAGCGCAAATACCCAAACCGTTGGACTAAATTTCTAGCTGCTATCACCCTGTGTATCCGCAATCAAATTTTTAGTGTAGGAGCCACTAAGATTCTTTGCTGAAAAAAAATAAGAAGTGTTGTTGGAATCAAACTTGTCGGTGCTACCG
>JBJORA010000065.1:0-24201 GCA_046049675.1 Bacteroidota bacterium
AAAGAGTACTTAATCAATAGCGACGAATGCGACTCACTGGAAGACTGCAAAAAGCTACTTGTAGTAGCAAAAACTTTCAAAGTACTTTAAGTCTCAACAATGCAAAAGTTCATTTAATTGACTAATAATCAATTAAATGTGCAGCCTACGCCAGTTATCCACAATAAGTTAATTCAAGTATTAGCTTAAGTTTTAGCTAGGCGTGCTTAGATTGTTTACATTTGCAGCCCGCCTTCATGCGTCTTACGTTAAATATATTAATCGTTATACTGGCTTTTGCTTTTAGTCCTGCTGTAGCACAAACTAAGCCACCTGCAAAGCCTGCATCAAAACCTGCGTCAAAATCTGCATCGAAGGCAAAAGCAAAGAAAGGCAAAAAAGGAAGCAAAGATGCTGAGCTAGAAGCCTATTTTACTGGTGGCAAAAAGGGCAAAAATGCAAAAGGTGCTAAAAATGCAAAAACTGGCAAAACAGCTAAGTCTGGCGATATGGTAGATGTAAAAAGCATCATCAAAAGCAAGCAGACTGGTTCTGGCCCTTCGGCACCACCTGTAGATCCAAATAGTAATTACGGCAATCGCCCTGTGATTGTTGGCAATAGAACTATTACCGGCAGCGTAGGTACAGCACAAGGTTATCGCATTTGTATTTATAATGGCACTAGTCGCAAAGATGCACTTACAGCCAAGCAAGAATTTATGAAGCGCAATCGTGATTTGAAAAGTTATATGCGCTACAATACACCTTATTACAAAATTGTAATAGGCGATTATGAAGATAAAAAAGCTGCACAAAATGCGCTAAAAAAATACGTGAAAGATTTTCCTTCGGCTTTCTTAGTGCCTGATGTTGTTAATGTAAAGCATATTGTTATCTATCAAAAACGTTAAAGTATATATGGCAATTTTATCGAAAAAGAATGCCAAGTATATTTGCATTATGAAATGCCTAGCCATTTTAGTCGTGTTGATTAGTTGCGGCATACACGCCACAGCGCAAGATGCGGTAAACCTTTTTAAGGATCCACGTTTAGAAGTATTGAGCAAAAGACCTGCTGCAATGGAGGCGAAGCGCAAGGCTGAGGAAGCAGCGGCAGCGGCTCCAGTAGTTAAAGCCCCTGTTGAAAAGAAAGAAAAGAAGCCAATAGAAGGCGGCGAAATTCAAGTTGGCAAGAAGAAAGTTACTGGCAGCATTATTCAAAAAGATGGTTTCCGTGTAGTAATCTACAATGGCAATGACAGAAATAAAGCGCTTGCTGTAAAAAATGCATTTACAAAAGCAAACCCAAGTCACAGGAGCTATTTAACCTACAATACACCTAACTTCAAAGTAAAAGTTGGCGACTTCGACGATAAGAAAGAAGCCACAGCATTTATGAAGCGCATCGCAGCTGCTTATCCTAGTGCATTTTTAATACCAGACCAAGTGACCATAAAAAATATTATGGTGAGGTAAGCAGTGCCGCAATAGCTTTTACTATCTTTACCATTGTGCAGCAATACTTACAACTCGCGCAAGAGGTGCGCGAGCATATTCACGCCAATCCAGAATTAAGTTTTGAAGAATACAAAACCAGTGCATATGTGCAACAACAACTTACTGCATGTGGCATTTCTTTTGTAGCGAATATTGCAGGCACAGGCATTGTTGCAAGTGTGCAAGGCAGTAATGCAAATAAACATTGTATTGCTTTCCGTAGTGAGTTAGATGCGCTTCCTATTACAGAAGCAAACCAAGTTGCTTACAAGAGTGTAAATAATGGTGTGATGCATGCTTGCGGTCACGACTTTCATACTGCCACTATGCTAGCAGCAGCAAAGTACTTGCATGAGCATAGCGATGAATTTGAGGGCACTGTTAAATTTATTTTTCAACCCGGCGAAGAAAAAGATCCTGGTGGTGCTAGTATTATGATAGCAGAGGGCGTACTAGAACAGGCGCCAAAGATTGAATCTATTTTTGCACTGCATGTCTATCCTGCGCTACCTGCTGGAAAAGTAGGTACTCGTGGTGGCACCTATATGGCTAGTGCAGATGAAATTTATATAACCATTAAAGGTAAAGGTGGCCATGCAGCCATGCCTCACCAATGCATTGATCCTATTCTTATTGCAAGCCATGTACTTATCGGCTTACAAGATATTATTAGCCGCAAGCGCAACCCTATCGACCCTACAGTACTTACATTCGGTAAAATTGCAGGTGGTACCAAAGGCAATATTATTCCAGATGAGGTTACGCTGGACGGTACATTACGCTGTATGAACGAAGCGTGGCGAAGCGAATGCCACAAGCTTATCACTAACTATGCGCAACAAATCGCTCGCAATTTTGGTGGTGATGCGGAGGTAAAGATTTTGGTTGGCTACCCTTGTGTGCATAATGACGAGGCGCTAACACAGCAGGTTAATCGCATGCTATCGGCATCCTTCAAGCCAGAAGATATTGAGCACTTGCCGCTGCGTATGACTGCTGATGATTTTGCATTTTACTCGCACCAAATTCCTGGCTGTTATATTCGTATTGGCACGAGTAATGCCGATGCTAGCCAATATACTAGTGGTGTGCATACCAATACATTTGATATCGATGCTGCTTCATATAAAAGTGCATTAGATGTGGTGCTAGCGATTAGTAAGGGATATGGTAAAGGAAAATCGCTTAGCTAGATAGTCGTATTGCCAAGGGATAAGACCAATTATACAACGGTATATTTGCCGTTGTATATAGTTGTGTAAATCTAAAAAACGGTAAGTCTATGGTGCTACAAATTTTGGATTCAAAATTTCAACATTGAAGTTAATTTTAGCGTTCAAAGCTCTAAAAACTTTTAAAATCGTATCAAATCTAGCATCGGTCAAGCTATTTTCAATTTTCGATATTTGCGCCTTCCTCACGCCCACCAATTCACCTAATTCTTCTTGTGTCATATTTTGTTCCTGACGAATACGTTTAATCGTTTGTCCAAGCAAATCAAGTCTTAGCTCGTTTTCAAAAGCATCACGGTTCGGCGTTCCAATTTTACCGATATGCTTGTCTGTCAATTCTTCTAAACTATATGTTTTCATTTTTGCTTCCTTTTTTCTTTAAAGTATTGATTTCTTAACCTCTCTGCTTTCTCAATTTCTGCCGCTGGCGTTTTATCTGTTTTTTTAATTAAAGCATGTGTTGAAATTACCACTGTTTCTTCCTTGCCTTCTTTGTCCCAAAATGCGAAAAGTCTATAGTACTTTTTGCTGTAGAGCGTTCTAAACTCCCATATCTCATCATTAAGCTTTTTGAAAAGTTCATCATCATTTATTTGTCTGGCTTTCCAAATATTATAATAGATTTTGTTTCTTGCTTTTTCATCTAAATTGTCAAGAAAGTCTTTACATTCCTCTAGAAACTCAACTTTAAACCTGTATTCCACTGATTTCCACTCAAAATTAAGTGTTTCCTGTAAAAGAAACAATTTATTTCGTAACCCTTGCTTTCGCTAATTGCAGATTTAAAGTTTGAGCAAAAATGTAAAGTCTTTTTTTGCTCTAAAGCATTATTCATCTTCCTGCCAAATTGGTCAAATTACGCCCCAATTTTAGGCAAAATTGGCACATCAAATGCAGTATTTACGGCATTTTGTGCAAAAATGACCCAATTCTAGTACATGGCATAGAAATAGCTGTACCCCTTGCACATTGTAAAACCAAAAAATTGTTTTCATTATGGCAAAAGCATCTAAACTTTCAATTAAGCCGCTTCACGACCGTGTGGTTGTAAAGCCAGCAGCAGCAGAAACTAAAACAGCAAGTGGTATCATTATACCAGATACTGCAAAAGAAAAACCACAGCGTGGCAGCGTATTAGCAGTAGGCACAGGCAAGACTGATGAGCCAATGACAGTAAAAGTAGGCGATACAGTTTTGTATGGTAAGTACGCAGGTACAGAGTTCAACTACGAAGGCGACGAGTACCTAATTATGCGTGAGAGCGATATTATCGCGATTATCTAATTCAATCCAAGTACAAATATTCTAACCGAAAAAAATAAGATACAATTATGGCAAAGATGATATTCTTTAACAACGAAAGCCGTCAGAAAATGAAAAAAGGTGTTGATACACTTGCTGACGCAGTAAAAGTAACCCTAGGTCCAAAAGGCCGCAACGTGGTTATCGAAAAGAAATTTGGTGCACCAGCTGTAACAAAAGATGGTGTTACAGTTGCAAAAGAAATAGAACTAGAAGATCCAATTGAAAATATTGGTGCGCAAATGGTAAAAGAAGTAGCTAGCAAAACCGCTGACGAAGCTGGTGATGGTACTACAACTGCTACTGTACTAGCACAAAGCATTGTTGCAGAAGGCATTAAAATGGTGGCTGCAGGTGCAAACCCAATGGACCTTAAGCGTGGTATTGACAAAGCAGTACTTGTTGTTGTTGATAGCTTGCGTAAGCAAAGCGACAAGGTTGGCAACGACTTCAAAAAGATTGAGCAAGTAGCAACAATCTCTGCAAATGGCGATACAAATATTGGTAGCCTTATTGCAGAAGCAATGAAGCGTGTAGGTAAAGAAGGTGTAATTACTGTAGAAGAAGCAAAAGGTACTGAAACCACTGTAGATGTAGTGGAAGGTATGCAATTTGACCGTGGTTATTTAAGTCCTTACTTTGTTACCAATACAGAAAAGATGGAAGCTGAATTGCAGCAACCATTTATCTTGATTTACGATAAAAAAATTAGCACTTTAAAAGATGTACTTCATATTCTAGAGAAAACTGCACAAACTGGCCGTCCGCTTGTAATTATTGCAGAAGATGTAGAAGGTGAAGCATTGGCTACACTTGTAGTTAATAAAATTCGTGGCACGCTCAAAGTAGCTGCTGTGAAGGCTCCAGGCTTTGGCGATCGTCGTAAGGAAATGTTGCAAGACATTGCTGTACTTACAGGTGGTACTGTTATCAGCGAAGAAATGGGTCACAAATTAGAGAACGCAGATTTATCTAGCCTTGGTCAGTGCGAAAGCATTAGCATCGACAAAGACAACACTGTAATTGTTGGCGGCAAGGGCAAGAAAGCAGATATCACTGCTCGCGTTAATCAAATTAAAGCACAAGTTGAATCTACAACTAGCGACTACGATCGCGAGAAGCTACAAGAGCGTCTTGCTAAGTTAAGTGGCGGCGTTGCTGTACTATATGTTGGTGCAGCTACAGAAGTAGAAATGAAAGAAAAGAAAGATCGTGTAGACGATGCTTTACATGCTACACGTGCAGCGGTTGAAGAAGGTATTATCCCAGGTGGTGGTACTGCATTTATCCGTAGCATTGCTAGCTTAGAAAAAATGAAAGGTGCTAACGAAGACGAAACTACTGGTATCAGCATTATTCGTCGTTCACTTGAAGAGCCTATGCGTCAAATAGTTGCTAATGCAGGTTTAGAAGGCAGCATTATTGTTCAGCGCATTAAAGAAGGCAAGGACGATTTTGGTTACAATGCACGTGCAGATAAGTTTGAAAACTTGTTTAAGAGCGGTGTAATTGATCCTACTAAAGTTGCTCGTGTAGCACTAGAAAAAGCTGCAAGCATCGCTGCTACTTTGTTAACTACAGAGTGCGTTATTGCAGATAAGCCTAAGAAGGAAGAGCCGGCACACAGCCATGGCGCTCCTGATATGGGTGGCATGTACTAAAGATTTGTTTGCATAGTTAAATGTTGGTTTTGAAACGCCGGGATAATATCTCGGCGTTTTTTTATGCATCATATGCAGTAGCTTTGGTAAAATTTTCAACAATGAAGAAGTTACTTTTTGGTCTTGCTACGTTATTGTTGCTAGCGCAAAGTTTTCACGCAGCTGCTTTACGCATGGCGCCATTTCGGATGGACTCTGTTAGTGTTGCAGTTAAAGGCGGCAATATTAAGGGTGTACTAACCACTAGTCTTATTCGCATGAGCAATCAAGATAAATCGCCACTTGTGATAATTGTACCGGGAAGCGGCCCTACAGATATGAATGGCAATAGCATGGCAGGCGTATCAGCCAATAGTTACTTGATGCTTGCTAGAGATTTTGCGGAGCGCGGTATTAGTAGTTATCGCTACGACAAGCGTGGTATTGGCAATAGCAACGACTTTGGTACCGACGAAAGCAAAATTTCTTTTGCTGATATGGTTGTTGATGTAAAAACAATTGTCGCACACTTTAAGAAGCTTAATCAGTTTCGCAAAATTATTATTCTTGGCCATAGCGAAGGATCCTTAATTGGCATGCTTGCGGCTAGTGGTGCTGACAAATATATAAGCTTGGCTGGCCCAGCTGACAATGCAAGTGCGCTGATGAAAGTGCAGCTCAAAGGACAACTTGGCAAGAAAGAAGCAGTGGTGTTTAAGCAATTAGATAGCTTACGCAAAGGACTTACAGTACGCGACAAAGATCCACAAATGCAAATGTTGTTCCGTGAAAGTGTACAACCTTATCTAAAAAGTTGGTTTAAGTACACGCCAACAACAGAAATTAAGAAACTAAAAATTCCAATACTTATTGTAGCTGGCAATAAAGATATCCAAGTGGGTGTTGATCAAGCCAACAAACTAAAGAAAGCCGCGCCAAAAGCAAAGCTTGTAATTGTTGAGAATATGAATCACGTACTTAAAACCGTTGAAGATGATTCGAGAGAAGCAAATATTGAAACCTATTCATCAGAATTTTTACCACTCGTTTACGACTTTGTAGAGAAGACGAGCGAATGGATAAATGCCAATTAGAACTTTAAGTATTTATTATACGTGCTAAATCATAGATTAAGTATTTGCTTGCTTGCACTTTTACTGCTTGCTTTTAGTGCCCATGCGCAAACCAAGAAAAGCAAAAAGCCTGCACCACGTAAAGCGAGTGTTACGATAAACATTACACAAACCACTTCGTATTGCGGCGGCGCGCCACCGAGCGAAGACATGCTACAAAAGCTGCAAACACCGCAAGCTTTGAACGGCGTAACATTCTACATTATTAAAGGGAATAAAGTAAAGCCTGGTGTAAAGCCAATAGCTACTTTTACGACCGACGATTTTGGCAAAGCAACAGTCCGTTTGGCGCCTGGCAACTACTCAGTGATTAGTGCAGAGCAACTCAAGAGTTTTGCACCAAAGCAAGACACGCAATATGACCATTGGGATAAAGACTGTTTATACCAGCAATGGCTTACGCCACTTCTTAGCTTTACGATTAAATCAGCAAAGCCTACTAAGCAAGCTGCAAATATTCACAAGCCTTGCTTTTTTAGCATGCCATGCAATCGTTATACGGGACCAATTCCTAGTTAGTTTTTTACAAACTTTACAAAACTGTTGCCGCTACGTAACATGTAGATGCCATTTGTAAGGCTTGACACATCAATACTAAATGTTGTAGCACCTGCTAAGGCGTTTGCCTTTACGTTTTGCTTTTGACCTAAGGTATTGGTAATCTCAAAGTCCTGCGTTTGCGCTTGTACGAATAGTACATCGTGAACCGGATTTGGATAAACCATTATACCAGGCTGCTCGCTTTGAAGAAGCGTTGGCCAATGCATACGCACGGCATAATCTTCTACTTCTCCCATGGTTGTACCACAAGGGTCTGGCGAAGATCCCCAATAAGATAAACGCACACGCATTCTTACAGTATCTAAACCATAGTAGTTCGTTGGCGCTGGCAAGCTAAATGTATTACTAGCACTTCCACCATTATTCGGAACAAACAATACTTGCTCGTTGACTTTGTCAAAATAAGTATCGCCATTAAAATCTATCCATGCGCCATAATCATTCTCGCCCCAGCCAGTATTTGCAGTAACATTAATAGTGTACACTGTATTTGGATATAAATCTATAATTGGATTGTTGAAATATTGATTTGTGGTATTAGCTGTTGTATTATTTACGTTTGCAAGACTGAAGTTAGTGATATATAAGTCGCCACCATCTGTTGTGCCGCTGGCATCGCAATACACGCGTGGTCGAGCTAGGTACATAAAGCGATAAGTTGTAGTTGTATCGTTGTTGGTGCCAACCGCATAGACTTTGAAATAAACTTTCGCATTATCATTAGCACCAGGAATAGGAGAAACGCTCTGCCAAGTGCTGTCAGAAATATTCGCCATGTTTATCGTATTGTTCAATAGAATTGTATCAATACCCCAAGCAACCCAGCATTTTGTAATTGTGCCAGTATAACTAATTCGACTTGTTACCGTTTGCTCGGTGTTAGCCTTTGGCAATTGCTCTGTTGGCGGTGTGGTAATAGCAGTTGTAACGATTGCTGGAAATTGTGTACGATTGCGCAGTGGTGCTTCCCACAAACCTCTACCCCACGTTGCTGCCTTTAGCGTATTAGTAGCGTAACAAATTTCTAGTTCGTTTACACATACGTTTGGTAGGCCAGTGTTGAATAGCTGCCATACTGTATCAGCCATTGCTTTTACAAATACACCTACTTCTGCACCAACATAAATATTGCGTTGCGGACTATGGTCAATTACAACGCTTTGTAGCGGCATACTACCTAAGTTGTGAGTAATATTTTGCCAGGTTGTGCCTCCATCTTGCGTAATAAAAATTTTCTGATTGTCTGCTTGATAGCGATTGTATGTTACAGCAATGGTATTGTCGTTATTTGGATCAAACGCAATATCGGTAATCGTATAGTTAGGTAGTGTATTCTTTATGTTTACAAAAGTGTTGCCTGCGTCAACGCTTTTGCGGATCGAAGAGCCACTGCTGATAGCGATAACTCTACTATTGTTCTCGGCAATTGCTGCACTATTTGTGTTAGCGTTATACGCAGGTCTGTGTAAAAAAGTCCACGTGCTGCCGAAGTCGTCACTTACATAAATGCTATCTGTAAAGTCGTATAAGCGCATTGGGTTAAGCGGATCGTAGTTGATTGGTGAAACCCAGTCGCCGCTTGGTGGAGGAGAAGCATCATCTTGCGTATAACCGCCGTCGCGCGTACGACGTCTATTGCCATACTGTACGCTACCAATAATATATTTTTCATTCAGTGGATGCACGATGCCTTCCATACCATCGGCGCCATAAAATTCTATCCACCCATTTTTTGTATGAATGCTTTCGCCATTATCTTGCGATCCGCACATGGTAATCCAATGATTATTTTGCGATGTACCCAAGCAATAGTTTTCTCTTACGCCAGTACCAGCATTATTTAAGCGTGTCCATGTTTCGCCATTGTCTGTGCTCTTTGCAAAAAAGCCGTCTGTTGCAGCGTAGTATACACCATTAATACACTTTAGATTATTACAATCGGCATGTACATATACACCACTGTTTTGATATTTTTCGTGTCCGCTACCAGTACCATGTTCTGCACTACCTAAGCTCCACCAAGTACACTGCAAAAGCGAGTCGCCGCCGTTGTTCGTATTGTATAAATCAACATAGCCAGCTACATACTTGCTGGTATCGTAAGTGTCTACAGCAAAGCCACGAATCGTAGCAGGTGCAGAAGCGCGCAATGCAAAGTTTGTACCTTGATTAGTACTTTTCCAAACACCGTTAGTACTTGCAGCATAAATGCATGAAGGACAAGCAGCGGATGTACTTAAAAACACTGTAGCACTAGCATTGCCAGCCAATGTAGCACTACCAACAAATGCGCTACCTGTATCTGTGCTCACTAATACATTATTGCTAAACGAACTTCCAGAAGCATCGTCGTACATATAAACCACAGCAGGATTTGTTGGATGAAAAGCGATAGAAGTGATATTTGCACTTGGCATAATCTGTGTCCACGATTGCAAATCGTTTGTGCTTCTGTATAAACCTTGATTTGTACCAAGCAAAACCAAATTTGGCACAAGTGGATGATAAAATACTTTATTGATACGCACAGCACTACCCCATCCTCCAATGCCAGTATTTGCTGGATTAAAAGGCGTAACAGTCCAGGTCATACCACCATCAGTGCTTTTGTAAATACCGTGTGTATACCCATTTTCAGGATTTCGTACATTGATAAGCACCGCATCGGGATTAGTTGGTGAAACAGCAATTGCATTAACACCACTAGCTACTAAAGAATCGGTAGTATTGATCCAACTCAATCCACCATCGTTACTACGCCAAAAGCCACCGCTGCGTGTGCCGAGATATAATCGGTTTGGTAAATTAGGAAAAGCCCATACATCTTCCAAGCGACCTAAGCCTGGTGCATAGTGTCCGGTGATGGTATCTATATCTGTACTGCCTAATTCTCTCCACGTACTATGAAAGCCCCTCGTGCTGCGGTTGGTATTCTTCTCTAAAAAAGCCTGGAATTGCTCTTGTGCAAAAAGTGGCGACACCAAGTTACGCACACCATCTGGCGCAAACCTACTTTCGTTACGATATTGCCAACGTAATAATTGTTTATACCCACTACCCTTCGTTTCTTTTGCGGTGCTATCGTACAAAGCAGTTGCTGTGCGCACAGCATCGTAAAAGTTGATGTTGTTGTCATCAATAATTTGTTGATGAATTTGCGCATGCGACGTTAATATGCATGTAAAAACTGCCAATACAACAAACCCTAAATACCTCATAAATGCAAAGGTACATTTCTCAAAAGCATTAATAGCACAAGCAAGCAGAAGGCGGTAAAATGCAAAGCATTACGGTATAATTGAACGACTAAAGCACAGTAACTAAGCTAGGTCATTTACATGCGCAATTTTCTCAGCTTCATTTATACTTTAGCATAACAAATGATACCAGCAGCACTAAGCACCAAGTACAGTGCGCAAGGCAGGATTCATATCGCCTAGCCGTGAACGCTGCACTAAAAATGTTGTAAGGTCGGCTAACTCTTTGAAGATATAATGTGTGTCTGCTGCATTCTTCAAATAATGGGCACCTGTACTTCCTCCAGTACCAACGCGGCGACCGATCATGCGCTGCACCATATTCATATGACGATAGCGCCATTGAGCCAATAGCTCATCAATGTCTAAAAGCTTATTAAGTATTTGGTATGGTGCATGTAGCAAAGGATAATCGCGGTAAAGCATAATAAACAAAGCGCTACGATTAGCATCTACGCTTAATTGCCTTTCTGCATCGTAGTTGGCTTTGTCCATAAATAGCATGTCAAAACCACTAGTATTATTACGCTCAGCTTCTTGCAAGGTACTCTGGTATAAATCTCGATAATTTTGCCAGTACTGATCAGCATCTATATTGGCTTGCTTAAAAAATGGCATACGTTCTAGCCAGCTATTAATCATCGTCAATAAGGGCACTTCTGCTTCTGCCTTTTTAATAACGGCAACATCATCGGGCTTTAACTGGCTCAAGTAATACTCTTGACCAAAGCGCTTTGCAAATGGTAAACCAAGTTGTGCTTCAATAATTTTGAACTGCATACTTTGAAAACCACTTGCCGGACGTAGAAAATCTCTGAAGTCCAAGAAGTCTAAGGGCGTCATGGTTTCTAGGATATCTATCTGTTGCAAGAGCACCTGTTGTATTTCTGTAATACGATTTAAACGATGCAAGGCATTGTTGATATCGGCACTATTATCTTTAATCTGCGACTGTGCAAAAATTTCGCGCGCTATTGTCAACTCGTGCAAGATTTGTTTAAACCACAACTCATATGCTTGATGAATAATAATGAAAAGCATTTCGTCGTCGGCGCGCACGCCAGCTTTACGACTTTCTTCTTCTTGCGCATTTAAAATTTTGTCGAGTTGCAAATACTCGCTGTAGTAAACTGGCTTCATTCTGTGGCTGTAAAAGTAATGTGTAAATTTGGTTGTAGAAACGCGATTGTGCCTGCTATGAGAAAACGAGCCATGCTACTAAAACGCACTTATTGAATTTAGGCGACAAAAAATGTCAAAAAATGCAAATAGTTATTCGCCAGCTTTGCACAACTGAAAACATTTTCCACATCTGAATAACTAGCCGTTTGGCACAAGGACGTTAACAAAGCCAAACCATAGCTTCGCCACTTAGTAAGCAAGCAACAATGAAATTTTCGCATTTACACAACCATACGCAGTACAGCCTTTTAGACGGGGCCAGCAGCATCAGCAAGTTATACGACAAGGCCATAGCCGACGAAATGCCAGCCATTGCTATTACCGACCATGGCAATATGTTTGGCGTGTTTGACTTTGTAGCACAGGCGCATAAACACAAAAATGCCGATGGCAGCCTTAAGGTAAAACCTATAGTAGGGTGTGAGTTTTATGTGGTAGAGAATAGGCATAAGCAAAAATTTACAGGCGGCGAAAAAGACAAACGCTATCACCAACTTTTCTTAGCGAAGAACGAACAAGGCTATAAAAATCTTATTAAACTTTGTAGCCTTGGCTTTACAGAAGGCATGTATAGCAAGTGGCCTCGTATTGATAAAGAATTAATTCAACTTCATCACGAGGGACTTATTGCCACCACCTGTTGCCTTGGTGCCATTGTACCACAAACATTCTTAAAGCATGGCGAAGAAGCCGCTGAACAAGAATTTAAGTGGTGGCTTGACCTTTTTGGCGACGACTTTTTTGTAGAATTTCAGCGACATGGCATTGGCTTGCAGGACAAAGTAAATGTGGCCTTGCAAAAGTTTGCCAACAAGTATAATGTGCCTATTATCGGCAGCAACGATAGTCACTATGTAAACGAAGAAGATTGGGTTGCACACGACACTTTGCTATGCATTAATACTGGCGAAAAAAAGAGTACACCTGTGGCCGACGATATGGACGACGACGAGGAACGTATAGGTCCACGCACGGGACGCTTTGGTTTTAAGGGCAAAGAATTTTTCTTTAAGACCACGGCAGAAATGAAGGAGGTTTTTCACGATGTACCAGAGGCCATTGACAATACCAATTTAGTTATTGATAAAATAGAAACGCTTAGCTTAAGTAAGAGTATTTTATTGCCCGCTTTTGCTGTGCCAAGCGAGTTTAAAACTCAAGACGACTACCTGGCTTTCTTAACTTGGGAAGGTGCTAAACGCCGCTATCAAGTGCTAACGCCAGAAACCGAAAGCCGCATCACCTTTGAGTTAGGCGTCATTCAAAACATGGGCTTTGCAGGCTACTTCCTTATCGTAAGCGATTTTATCAATGCAGGTCGAAACATGGGCGTATTTGTTGGGCCAGGTCGTGGTAGCGCTGCCGGAAGTGTGGTGGCTTATTGTATAGGCATAACAAATATCGACCCGATTAAGTATAACTTACTATTTGAGCGTTTTCTTAATCCAGACCGTAAGAGCATGCCAGATATTGATACCGACTTTGACGATGTTGGACGACAAAAAGTGATAGATTATGTTGCGCAGAAATATGGCAAAAACCAAGTAGCGCATATTGTGACCTACGGTACCATGGCCGCAAAAATGAGTATCAAAGATGTGGCACGTGTGCGCGACTTACCGCTAGAAGAAAGTAATATGTTAGCCAAGCTAGTGCCAGATAAGCCGGGCATAAGTTTGCACCGCTTGCTTACGGCACCGTTAAAAGGTGAAAATAGTTTAGCGTCTAAAGAAGACCTGATGCCTGAGGACATTGCTAAAGTAGAAAAACTTCGTAGCGACTACAACAATGAAAAAAGCGAACGCGGCATTGTACTTCGCGAAGCTGAAAAGCTTGAAGGTACAGTGCGCAATACAGGTGTGCACGCTGCAGGCATTATCATTGCGCCAGAAGATCTAAGCAATATTCTACCTGTGTGCAAAGCAAAAGATACCGAGCTACTTGTAACACAATTTGAAGGCAATGTGATTGAAGATGCTGGCGTAATTAAGATGGACTTTTTGGGTTTGAAGAACCTTACCATTTTGAAAGATGCCTTGGCGCTGATTAAACAAAATCACGGCGTAGATATCGTGCTAGATGATTTACCACTTGATGATGTAAAAACGTACGAGCTGTATCAGCAAGGTGCGACGAATGGTACATTTCAATTTGAAAGCCCTGGTATGCAAAAGCACCTCATTAATCTTAAGCCCGATCGTTTTGACGACTTAATTGCGATGAATGCCTTGTATAGGCCAGGTCCATTGCAATACATTCCAAACTTTATTGCCCGCAAAAATGGCCGAGAAGAAATCACTT
The DNA here is from genome assembly GCA_046049675.1 of Bacteroidota bacterium. GTDB lineage: Bacteria > Bacteroidota > Bacteroidia > Chitinophagales > Chitinophagaceae > CAIXQW01. The sequence continues at coordinate 14,085 of JBJORA010000065.1, forward strand.
ACGACTTGCCAGAAATGGAAGAGTATCTGAAAGAAACTTACGGCATTACAGTTTATCAAGAGCAGGTGATGTTGCTAAGTCAAAAGCTTGGTAACTTTAGTAAAGGTGATGCCGATGTATTGCGTAAGGCAATGGGTAAAAAGCAGAAGTCGGTGCTTGATAAAATGAAGGCACAATTTGTTGAAGGCTGCAGCGCCAATGGGCATAAAGTAGAAACGGTAGAAAAAATTTGGAAAGACTGGGAGAGCTTTGCACAGTATGCCTTTAATAAGAGCCATAGTACCTGCTATGCATACGTGGCCTATCATACAGCCTACTTAAAAGCACACTACCCTAGCGAGTATATGGCGGCCGTGCTTAATGCACAAGGTGCTGTAGAAAAAATTGCATTTTACATGGCTGAGTGTAAGCGCATGAAGATAGATGTGCTTGGGCCAGATATTAATGAAAGTAGCGTTGGCTTTAGCGTAAGTAAAAATGGCATTGTACGCTTTGGACTAGGCGCTATTAAAGGCGTTGGCGAAGCTGCGGTGGAAGAAATAGAAAACGAGCGCAAAAAGAACGGACCTTTTGAGGATGTATTTGACTTTGTAAAGCGCGTCAATAGTAGAACTGTAAATCGCAAGTGTTTTGAAAACCTTGCTGCTACAGGAGCCTTTGATAGTTTTGAACAAATACACCGTGCACAATTCTTTGCAATTGGTAAAGGAGAAAATTTAAATAATCTAGACAAGATACTTCGCTACGGCCAAGCGGTGCAAGCACAATCTGGCAAAACACAAGCAAGCCTATTTGGCGACGAATCTGCTATGGATATTGATTTGCCGCAATTAGCTAAAGCCGAAGAATGGTCAGTAACAGAGGTGGTGGAAAAAGAGAAGGACTTGTTGGGTATTTACATTACCGCGCACCCTTTAGACGACTTTAAAGTGGTATTTGATAATTTGCACCTTAGTCAACTTGAAGACCTAAAGCTTGAAGAAAATGTTGGAAAAAGAGGACGCGTAGGCTGCTTGGTTACTTCTGCACAAACACTTACTGGTAAAACGGGCAAACAGTATATGCGTGTGGCAATATTGGATTATAGCGACAGTTTGGAGTTTATGCTCTTTGGTGAGGATGTGGTGAAATTTGGGCGATACTTTGAAGTTGGACAAAAACTCTTGCTAGAAGCTAGTTTTGAATTGCCAGAGTGGAAAAAAGATAATCGTGCCGATTTTAAGATACATGGCTTGCGATTGCTGGAAAATGCAAGTGCCATGTTTAAGCGTGCTGAATTTCTTATTTCTACACCTGCCATTACGGCAGAATTTGTGCGCGACTTAAAGACATACGCGCGCAACAATCCTGGCAATACCGAAATGTGTTTGGAAGTATACGATCCGGAAATGCAAGACCTCGTAAAACTGCGCATGTCAATGAAAGTACTCGTAACGCAGGAACTTGTAACAATGCTGCAGGCACATGCCATTGTGAACTTGCAGTTAATAACATAATGAGTGTGCATTACATGTTGGCAGTTGCAATGGGTAAGGCACTATCTTTGTACACTATTTAGTATTAAAAATTAGAAGGAAAAGAAATGGCAGCAGTATTTACAGATCAAAACTGGGACGCAGAAGTAAACAATAGCGACCAACTAACCGTGGTAGATTTTTGGGCACCTTGGTGTGGACCATGTCTTGCATTAGGACCAACAATTGAAGCGCTTGCTACAGAGTACAATGGTCAAGCAAAAATTGGTAAAATAAACGTGGATGAAAATCCAGAAGTAAGTCAAACATTTGGCATTACAAGTATCCCTTGTATTATCTTCTTGAAGAATGGTCAAATGGTAGATAAGCAAGTTGGTGCAGTACCAAAAGCGGTATTAGAGAAAAAAATTCAACAGCACTTGAACTAATCGGTTCACACAAGAGTTTTAAAGCAAAGCCTGCATCTTAATTGATAGCAGGCTTTTTTTATAAGTCGCCAATTCGTTTTATAAACGGAATTTAAACCAATGTATCGCTTTGTAATTAGAATTGGTATAACTTGCACAACAGCCTTTAGTAAGGCTAAAATTAATTGGCATGAAATTTCAAGTTGGCGATCCTATTATCGTACTTAAAACCAAGGAAGAAGGTCGAGTTATCGATATTCTTGACAAGGGCATGCTGGCTGTAATGGTAGGTGGTGTAACCTTTCCGATTTTTAGCGAAGAAGTAGATCATCCATACCTCTATTGGTTTCTTGATAAAAATAAAAAAGCCACACTAACCAAAACAAGTCACGGCATTGAAACTGCACCGCGCCAAATAAAAGCAAAAACAGAAGATTATTCTCGCACGCAATATCCTAGAGGACTCAAGTTGATTTTTGTACCAGTGTATAAGAACAATGCTTTTGACGATGTAATAGAAAAAACAAAAATCTACTTAAGCAACAACCTCGACCAGCGATTTAGTTTTAATTATTTTTTTGAAAGTAGAGATGGGGAACGGTTTGAAATAAACAGCGAACTAATGCCTTATCAAGACTTCTATGTGCATGATGTGCATTACGAGCAATTGGCAACAAATCCGTATTTTGAAATAAGAGGTAGCGAAATTGTGGATGACATCGTTAGTACAATTAGTAACTTTCAAGAAAGCATTTACATTAAACCAAAAAAACTGCTTGCCATCTTGAATAATATGCATGAACAAAACCATGCTTATTTTGATTTTACACTTATACATGTAGAGACACTCAAAACCGAGGTGCCAGTTAGGCCACATTATCCTAAGCTGGATAAGCCAGCCACCAAAAAGCCAGTTTCTAAAAAAGCAGTGGCACCAGAGCCTAAAACTGCCGAGGAAGAACTAATTGAGCAGGTGCTCCCTTACGAGCCAGATTGGGACGACCTCTTTGTCAGCGAATTTGAGGTAGACCTGCATATTGAGAAAATTCACCCCAACCATCAGCTACTTGGCGCCGCCGACAAATTGGAATTTCAGCTCTTGGCTGTGAGGCAGGTATTGGAAATTGCCCGCCAAAAACAGCTAAATACCCTCATTTTGATCCATGGCAATGGCAAAGGTGTCCTTAAACAAAGGATTTTTTCTGTGTTAGACCAAACCTCTTGGGTGCATTCATACGTCAATAAGGATGATAAACGCTATGGTTTAGGCGCTACAGAGATTTTTCTGGGTTACTAGTGCTGTCCAATGGCGTTTTTTCGCTATTTTTAACGATTGACAAGACGACTTGTATGAAAAGAATTTTGATTGCATTGGTATGCACGCTAGGTATGCTAGGTTTAAGTAAAACTACTGAAGCATCGCACTGTGCGGGTGGAGAGTTGACTTACGTATACACTGGCAACAACACGTGGCATTTTACATTTAAGTTTTATCGTGACTGTAGCGGCATTAATGCTCCTGATGACTTTACCATGTGTTGGAGAAATACGTGTAATAATACCACTGGTAGCATTATTTTAGACTCAATATTAGCTTTGCCGGATGGCACGCCAAATGGTTTGCCTGTTAATACGGGGTGCGCTGCAAAAACAAGGTGTGACAGTGCTCAAAGCACCATTCCTGGCTTTCTAGAGGTGTGGTATGAAGGTGACCTAACCTTGAATAACGCTTGCGTTGATTATGTATTTTGGGTGAGCGAAGCTGCCAGAAACCCACAGTACAACCTCGCTGGAGGCAACCAACATATTGAGGCGCACTTGGATAATTTTAACGCGCCAACCAATAGCTCGCCAAACTTCTTATTTAAACCAGTACCATATTTGTGTGTAAATCAATTTTTCACGTATAATAATGGTGGATTTGATATCGATGGCGATTCATTAGTATATACTAGTATTCAACCACTTACTAGCAATAGTACTGCTGGTGGCACATGCAGTGGTGCAGGCACAACTGGTACGCCAGTGGGCATCAATGCAGGTTTTACAGGATACAATCCAACCAACAATCCCCTACCTAGCACAGTTTTTGGCTGTAATCCAAGCACAGGCCTGATTCAAGTGTTGCCAACCTTGGTAAGCTTAAATACTGTGACAATTTTGGTTGAAGAATATCGAAATGGACAGAAAATCGGCAGTGTAATGCGCGACATTCAGATAGCAACAGTGAATTGCCAGGTAGTTGTACCTGTAAGCACCTTAAATCCAAATACACTTAGCAACCTGACCTTCGACATTAATACGCTATACTACAATGCTTGTCCTTACGATACGGTGACCTTCTGTCTTCAAATTACAGGTGCGCCAGATACTGCTATGATCGTAGCGTCTAGTAATTCGCCAATCATTTTACCTAATAGTATTTTGAATATTACGGGCCAGGGTACAGACACTATTGAGGTTTGTCTTACTTGGTTTCCAACTGGCGCAGATACTGGTCTTTCTGTTGTAACGATTCAATACCGCGACACCAATTGCTTGTATAATGCCGTTTCAACTCCTGCAAGTTTCTCTTTGCCTATTTATGTACTTCCATTGGTGGAGGCTAAACAGGACACCACAATTTGTGAAGGGGATACAGCCACGCTTATAGGTGTTGGTGGCAATCAGTTTAATTGGGAAACATTGCCGCTTGGCAGTAGCAATTTGACACTAAGTTCTATTACAGGTCAAGTGGTGCAAGCCTTCCCAACAACAACCACTTCGTATTTACTAACCAGTAATCTGGGGAATCTGCAATGTGGCGATAATATTGATACGGTCACGGTGACGGTGATACCGCGGCCAACTGTTACGCTTGGTCCTGATTTAACGACATGCTTTAATAGCAGTGTGCCTATATCGCCAACTGTAACGCCATCTAACTATCCTTACAACTACTTATGGTCGCCAACTACTTTCTTGAGCAATGCTGCAAATGTGGCCAATCAAGTTGTAGTAAATCCAACTGCGCCTACAACCACCTATACACTTACTGTATATAGTACAGCGTTGGGGCAAAATGTTTGTACGGCACAGGATATTATTACTGTCAACAGCCTACAAGGCATGACTGTTGTAAACAACGACACTACTATTTGCCAAGGTGGTACAGTGCCTGTTATAGGATTTGCAAGCGCAGGTTATACTTTGAGTTGGTCACCTACAACTGGCGTAAGCAATCCAAATATTATTACGCCAAATATCAATGCACCGGGTGGCAGTGGTACAACAAGCTACACTGTAACTGCTAGCTATAATGGATGTCCAGATATTACGGATGGTTTTGCAATCACAATTCAACCAAATCCTATCGTTAGCGCTGGGCCTAGCTATACATTGTGCTTTGGCGACACGCTTCATTTGCAAGGTGCAGTTGGTCCAGCAGGCGGTACTTATACCTATAATTGGTCGCCAAGTTCAGATTTAAGTGAGGCAACAAGCTTGAATACAATTTTTGATGGACTTACTAGTACCGTATTGCAGTTAACTGCTGCAACTGCTATTGGTTGTACTGGTTCAGATACGATGTATATACAGGTGATTCCAGTTAACTTCTTGCAAGCTAATCAAGACGAAACGATTTGCCCAGGAGGTTCAGTACAACTAAATGCAACAGGCGCTGTATCGTATGTATGGTCTCCTACTAATTGGTTAGATCAACCAACATCGGCAAATATTACCGCTTACCCTATATCTACAACAGTGTATACGCTTGTAGGTTTAGATGCCAATGGCTGTAGGGACACTTTGTATCGTACGATTACAGTTGCTAACAACGCTGTGATAAGTGTACCAGAAGAATATACAATTTACCCAGGCGAAAGCGTAGAACTATATGCTGCTGGTAACTGTAACACATTTACTTGGGCGCCTAGCAATGGTTTAAGTGCTACTAATATTATGAACCCAGTAGCTCAGCCAAATGTAAGTACACAGTACGTTGTATTAGGTACAACTGAAGAAGGTTGTACAATTACTGATACCGTGACGGTTAACGTAATGAACTACAATGTTGTAAAAGCGGCTAATGCATTTACGCCTGGCAATGGTACTGGTATTAATGACGAGTTTAAGGTAGATAAACTTGGTATAGCAACTTTGAACTACTTCCGCATCTACAATCGTTGGGGTCAGTTGATGTACGAAGGCAACGATATTAATCGTGGCTGGAATGGCAAGTATAAGGATGTGCCTCAACCAATGGGTGTCTATGTATTTGAAGTTGATGCTGTGGGTAACGATGGCAAGAAAGTTCGTATTGTAAACAATGTGACCTTGATTCGTTAAGCTTAGTAAATCAAAATTTATTAAAAGTGCAACTGGAAACGGTTGCACTTTTTTGTTGGGTGAATGGTTTGTTGCGCTATACTGATGATGGATTGACATAAAGACTGCAAGCCGACACAACTGCTAATTGCAAATTAATTCATGCCACGAAGTAATTAACGGTGATAGCTGACTATAAACTTTCTATTGCAAGACAGGTGGTATTTAAATGACTGGGATTGTTGAGGATAGCCTTACTATTCGCCACAAATGGAGACCCTCAGGAAGTGGATTTTACTAGTTCGTGGAGGGCTGCCGAACTAGGACTAACTGGTATCCGCCAGGACCGTCTTTAATATCGCTCGCATCAACTAGCTTGTGAAGACTGCAAATACGATAAACATAGTAGTCTGAATGATATTGAATTTCAATTTGCTTATGTCGTTGCCGAAATTTGAACTTTAGTTTTGCCTGGGAATCAATATCGCATTTCCAAAGCACATAACCGGATCTTGCATTGATTTCTTGGTAGCAGTAGTAGTAATAGTTTGGGCGCAATAGATGCTGATATGGAACAGACAAACTTGGTAGTTCTGCGTAAAGCTGCCCTTCCTGACTATACAAGAATAACGTGTCGCCAATATCCACCTTGTGCAATATCTTATTAGAGTACCACAGGCTATTTTCAACAAATAAATTACGCGAGTTTTTACAATTAACAAGTAATATAGTTAACAAAGCAAGTAAAATACTAATTCTTAGGCTTAGCAGGTGTAGCTGGTGGAGCATATACTTTTCGTGAAGCGGCATTTAGTTTTTTATATGGAATTATGACCATTTGATTTTTTTTGAGGTCCATAAAATGATATGATCTCGGTTGAAATCACATCCCTTTAGCACCTATGGATCGCATACTAAAGGTAATAATTATTTGACACGCAGTGGGCTATCAGCATTGTCTATTATGATTACTCCTTTTTTCTGAAAAGTACTAACCCAGCGCTATGTTGCCCCCTTCTCGGGAAAGTCCTGCTAATTTTGTATGTTGAGTCATCTAGTTGAATAAAGTTTTCTCCCACGTTTACTGTTTTTTTATAGTAGGTTAACTTCATACAGCCAGAAATTTTATCAAAGTCAATTGTCCACAACCCGAACGAGTCTCGAAAGTAAGAAACAGATTTATTATAACTAAAAGTGCCATTGGCATATATAGACAATTTAAGATCTAGACTTTCCTTTTGTTGATTAGTATTGAGCCGCGATTGGGCTAAATCTATGTCATATTGACCGAGGTAAGACATGGTTGTCTGCCATCGCTCGTACTTAATGTAAAGGAAAAGTAAAATAAAGGGCAAAAATAACGCAGATAGCAATTTCAAAAGTCGCATTAATTTCTTTTAGCTTTGATAGCCCTATAATAGGCTTGTAATTGTTGAGCTGTCAAATATATTGAATACTCTTGGCTGATATTGCCCCATTGAGTTGGAGTTTGTGATGTTAAGTCCCTTACATACGAATTTGGATAGGCAAGCTTGGTGAAGTCCAGCTCTTTACCAAGTGCTCCTGAGGTAAGACTCGTCACATTAAAAATTGTGATTGTTGCACCTCCATCGCCAGTCTTTACGACCTGAACGTTACCACTGCCAACAAAGCCAGAAATAGAATAAGGTGTACCAGTTATCATAATATCATGGTACACAAGTGAATCAATTGGAATTTTACTTGCTGTACAATTGCTTGCAGAGAGTAAGAAAATCAATGTATACAGTCTCATAACTCTATTTATTTCTCCTCAGCGTCTCCCATAGGGACGCTGAGGATTCCGCATGGCATAATAAAGGTAATAATTATTTGACATGCAATGGGCCATCAGCAGTATTTTTTATGATGTCGTTGTCGAGGCGCATGGCGGTGTTGGGCGCGGTGGATTTTGTATTGTGAAGGTAAGGAGAAGATTGGGTTTTGTGTCATCAGGCATTACAAGAATTTTATTTCCTGTGTAGGTTTCCACAGCGTTCATTAGGGACAGGCTGAGGGAGTTCAACTACATAAGCAACCGCTTAAAACCATCGCAAATACTACAAAGTACTTCCGCCGCGGCGGATTCGCACCTTTTTGGTGGTATTGTGCTGGGTTGTGGATGCTCGGGGGTAGATATTCTTTAAAAACACGTATAGTCAATTTTCAATTTGCAATACTTCTCAAAAATTTGAATTATCTGATTTACGTAAGTCGACTGGTGAATTCTGCAAATTACTATTTTTTTTGCCTGATTCACGGCGACGGTATATGTCCAGCTATCAGTCCAATTTTCTCCCAGATAAAGACTTGATTTTTCTAATGTGTCACATATTTTTCTGAGTGACTTTAAATCTTGTTCGTGAGTCACATGCAACACTATTTTCACACTGTCTCCTCCACTGCCGATAAATGTACAATACCCTATCCCATTTTTGTTTACTACCAAATCATAATTACACCTACCTGATGGTGATTTAATATTAAGTGTAATTGTACCAGTATCTGCTAAATCTGTGTTTTGCACAATAAAAGAGCGACTTTCTTTCGTTGAGGGATCACAACTAAAAGCAATTGTCAGAATCAAGAAGCAAAATAATCGAGTCATAATTTAATACGTGGCACTTTTTTTCTAAGCCTTGCTCTTTTCTAAGCATGTTCTCTGTAATATCATTTTTTTTGTTATACATCACTCCAGTTGTTGCTAATTCTTCTTGTTTCTGCGTGTTTGAAACAGTTACACCCTTTCTAATACTATAAGTATGAGTTCCCTCTAAGCTCGTCCATATTTATTTGACATGCAATGGGCCATCAGCAGTATTTTTTATGATGTCGTTGTCGAGGCGCATGGCGGTGTTGGGTGCGGTGGATTTTGTATTGTGAAGGTAAGAAGAAGATTGGGTATTGGTCATCAGGTATTATACGAATTTTACTTTCGGGTAAGTGGTTTCCTCAGCGCACTTATGGAGACGCTGACGGAGTGGAGTATTCGGAGCGTTTAAGTGCGTTTTTAGGGCACTAGCTGCAAATTCTTTTTCGTATTCATTACACTTGCATTTCTTAAATGCAGATTTTCTGAAACCTTTAGCTTGTACGATCTATTAAATGCCTCTTGATTTAGCTTAAAGTGGTTTGCAAGATTTCTTATCACTTCTTTAGACAATCCTCTTTTGTAATGCAATATCTCGGAAATATTACCTTTACTTATACCTGTAATTGTGACAAGATCTTTTGCTTTTAGGTTGTTTTCTTCCATCAAGGCATGTAGCAATTCAATTGGGTCTAGTTCCATTAAGGGATTATTCTCTTCATCCCACTTTTCAATTAATAACGTCAATAATTCTATTTCGTCTTGAATGGTTTTTTTCTTACTGTTTTTTTCTAAAAGCAATTCAAGTTGCCTACAATACTGCTTGTATTGAGCTTTTGTTTTAATGACTTTAAATTTTAATTGTTCCATTTGATAACTACTTTAAAATTGATTAATTGTATACTGATTCCCTTTTTTACATAAGATATCATATTCCTTGTGACTGCCTATCCAACATATGAATAAATGAACTTGCTTAGCCCCAAAAAAATATTTCCCGATTATTCTATAATTATTACCACCTATGTCAAATACTACCCTGTCAGTGCCATTCCCTAATAGATCTGCTGTAGAAAATGTATCTATAATATCCAAAGGAGATTCCCAGTCTGCAAACCTTATCTTTTGTAGCCATGCAGTAAGTGGAATTCTACTTTGAGCATTTTCAAAAGTATATTCTACAACGCTTACTTTTTTAATTAGTCAACCCTTAAAAACTCCATTTTTTTAGGGCACAGATATGCATTAGTCTAATTTGAAAAATAAATTGACTTAGCCAACGAGCAATTGCCTCTGTACGCCAGAGGTTCATGACTCGT
>JBJORA010000066.1:0-16395 GCA_046049675.1 Bacteroidota bacterium
GGGAAAGAGTATGGCCATTTTTATAGCTATCCTAGTAACGACTCTGGGGCTGCATATTTAAGTGGGCACGATGGTGCTATTTACTATAGTGGTGCAAATAGACCCGATATCGTGTTAACTAATAATAGTGGTGTAGTGCAAGCAGCAAGTGCCAACGAAAATTATTGGGACATACAAATTACTGGTGCAAATACCAACCCTGCTAAATACATTTGGCTTGCAACTGAAAAGTTTGCAGGTAGTGGTATAGATGTAGTCGCTGTAGAGTATCCAGTTGGCACACCACTTATAGGCACAAGCTACGGCACAGATAAAACTATTTATGAAGTTAATGCTACCGGATTAGCCAATCCAAACTTTAATATCGTAAGAGTTTATTTTAGTAAAGTAGGTTGCGGCAGCGATAGTTTAAAAATTAGATCCGGCTGGGACTGCACAGCATTTGCAACATCGGCCAATAACAGTTGTGCAAGTAAAGACCTTACATTGAAAGCTACTAGTGCATTGAGTGAAATTCAATTATTGATCACAGAACAACCTGCACTTGGTGCAACGATAGATATTTGTGCACCAGTACACTACAAATTACGTGTGCGCAGTACTCAAAACGGCGATTTAGATAATCCACGTGTACAAATAGTACCACCGCTTGGCATGACTGTAGTTGGCAATAGTTTTACATACAGCTACGCCGGCGATAATAATCCTGAGGTGTTTACTGTAGCGCCTGTTGCTGGCGTACATGATTTACTGTTAGAAGATCATTCGGTATTACAAGCTACAGGCTTAAACGGTGTAAGTACTGCAAATAATGCCGACGAAAGAACTGCTTTTGTAGAGTTTGATTTGCAAGTAACAAGCTGCACATTTAAGACTGGAGGCGTGCCAAGATTTACAGTGTTTGGCAATAGAGTATGCGGCGGTGTAGCAACGGGTAATGGCTTGGTTTCTAAGGCTCGGCCAGTTAAAGTGGCACCACAAGTTGGTGGGCCAACTTTAAGCAATACTATATCAGTTAATCCAACTGTAATATCGTGTGGGGCTCCAGTTGCAGTTAGTTCTTCAATTACTAGCTCCGATGGCAATAATTATGAAGGCGATAGCGCATTGTACCTTTTACCTAAAGGTTTAAGGATTGTGCCTGGCTCGGTAGTAATTGTTGGCACCTATGCGGCAATGGCAACCACAGACTCTAGTATAGAAATACATATGGGTAATAATGCTGGAAATACCATAGACCTTAATTTTGCGATTGAAGCTACCAGTGAAGTGCCTTGCTCTGCCGATCCGTTTTTTGTAAACAGTCAAGTCTACAGAAGCAGAGGTTATAATTGTCCTGCTACTTTTGGCAGTTGTCAAATTGCAGAGCTTACAAGTGACGATACACTCTCTGTTACAGCTGTAAAGCCACAGCTTGAAATTCCATCATTTGTATTTACAGAAAACAGCGGCAACATTACGTACGACATGGCTATTGCAAACGCAGGCAATCAAGACGCTAGCGCCGGCCAAGCTGTAATCAATATATTCTGCAACGATTCTACCGGAGCTTTACTCCATAGTATAAATAATTTAGGAGTATCACAAGGATCTACGGTAGCGCATACTGGGTCGTTTGCCTACAATACAGCGATTTGTGCGCAGGGTTCAAGCTTATTTGCAAAGGTGGCGGACACGACTGCAGCGGGCACTCCTGCTTGCGTTTGTGCAACAACAAAAGGTACAATTTCTGCTAGCACACCATTGGCTGTAGTACTAAAGGCGTTTGACGCAATTGGCGCAAGCACAGGCTACAACCAAATTAATTGGCAAATGCTTAGTGAAGAAGATGTAGATCACTATAGCGTAGAATGCAGCAATAGCAGCAGTAATGGTTTTAAGCAAATTGCTGAAACTGCAAAAGATGATGCTAATAATAAATCTTACACAGCTTTACACAAATTGCCAAGTGGCAACGATTACTATAGGCTAAAAGTTACAACTAGCAATGGCCACTTCTATAGTAATGTAGTACAAGTAAAAAATCAACATGTATCTAATATACCAAGCTATACTGTGTTCCCTAATCCTGCTGCAAATGTAGCAACCTTGCAATTTGCTAGTAAGCGTACAGGTCTAATCACCGTTGGCGTGTATGATATGCTAGGTAAGCAACTTTTCTCTAGCGAGTACAATGTACAATACGGAGTAAACAATATTGGCATTGATGTTGCTAAACTTGCCAATGGTCAATACATCATTAGATACACAGATGTTTCAAATAACGAAAGAGGGCTTATTAAGTTTAGCAAAAACTAGGACAGCAACCAGATGTTTTTATTGCGCAAAAACCTTTGATAAAAGTTATTGCAGTAAATTCCTAATGCGTATTCTGCGTTAATTGGTTCTGTGTAGTGTTTAGCTATCATTATACCGTAAGAGATGGCAAGATTAATAATAAAATAATACCAACTAGTTGCATTAGTAGGTCTATCTTGCCGATATTGTAGTGCAAATGAACAATCAACAAAAACACCGCTCAATAGCAATGCAAATGGTATTGGTATCAGTCTCTAAGGTTAAAGCCTGACAAATCTTATTTGATTGATACAAACTCATCTAGTTTTTTCAACGTAAGTAGTTTGTAGTCAGTACTTTTGCGGTACGAGAAAACCACAACCAAATTAAACAAAGTTAATCAAGTACCAAACACAAAAAATATGAGAAGATTTCTACGAAACACATTGGCAGTTTGCTCTGCTTTGAGTTTTTTTTCAGCAAATGCACAAATTAGCAGCTTTCTATCCACAACGGCCGTGCCAGTTAGTAAGTGTGTAGCAGGCTCTAGCATGTCATTAAATGTTGCAGCAACGGGTACATTGGTCGTAACCATGCCAGCTGGCATCAGTTATGTGCCAGGTTCTGTAACTGGTGCAACAGAATTAAGTACAACAAGCAACACTGTAAGCCTAGATGTAACTACAGCAGGCACAGTCACTTATGAGCACACAGCTTCTTGCACAGTAGACGAAACAGCAACGTTTACCGATCAAGCTAGTTTAAACGGTGGCGCGGCATTTGTTTCGAATGCCTACAACGTTGCTGAAGCAGCTTTGCAAACCACCGCTATCACCAATAGCCCGCAAACCGCTAATGTGGGAGCCACAGTTATACGGACAGCATCTATCACAAATGGAGGTATTGGTGTTGCGCGTGAATGGTACTATCAAGAAATTGTACCAACTGGCGCTTATATTTTCGATTTGAATAGCATCACTTACGGAGGCGTTGCTTTTCCAGCAGCAAATGCTAGTGTTACAAGTGGTGGCGGGTTTGATACGCTTACGCTTCAGTTTACAGGCAGCTTAATGACCGCTATTGGCAATAACGATCAAGATTTTGATGGTAATTATGGTGGCGGCACACCTGAGTCTTTTAATATTGTGTATAATGCAGTACCGCTTGACTGTGGCGGCGGTGGTTATGCACTTAATAGTGCGCATCGCGTGTTTTATGGTTGTGGCGATCTTTGCAGCGATGTGAGTTTTTCAAGTAGTTTAGACATTGCAATTGCACCTCCCCCAAATTTAGCAATTACACATACCATGACACTGCCTTCATGCCTTAATGGTATTACCGTTGTGCCTGGTACGCTTACGATAACCAATACAGGTGGTCCAACTACCGATTTTGTTGCTGAGTTTGGCAATTACTATACTTATGCGTCTACAGCAGGCTATGGTTACCCTAGCGCAATAGACACAGCTACTTTCAAGTATAGCATTAATGGAGGTCCTTTGCAAACACCTGTTTTTACGAGTGTATATACCAATGCAGGGTATGCATGGTTTGGCAACACACCATGCGGATTAGAAAATTCAGTGGGTCAATTTACATTTTCAATTCCTGTGATACCAGCTGGAGCAACCGTGACATTTAATTACGATTTTAATATCTGTTGCACTGGTAGCCAGGCTTGTCCAGCGGGCGAAAGTTCATATATGGAGCTGTATCAGAATCAATTGTATATTAGAACAGGTAGCTATAAAAATGCTTGCGGTGATTTGAATTATAATATACCCGCAATATACTTTAACTATAACGGCATGAGTCATAACACAGTGCTTTCATATCCATCTGATTTGTCAGACAACCAAGTGGCTAACTATGCAACAAATATTGTTGCTAGTAGTGCCATGACTGAAGGACCAGGAGCTTATTACGAGATTATTACTATTTTGCCAGCAGGCTTTACACAAACAAGTACAGCACCAAACTTAGAATACGGGGGATTACTATGGCCTGGAACAACTATAATTTCTGGCGACAGCGTAATATCGCGTTTCTATAAAGCAAACTTACCAGGCGGGTTTGATGTTAGTGCTTGCAAGTATAACTTAGAGCTACTATTTAGTTGTGCAAGCTATGCAGGAGCTGCTACGATTAGACAGAAGCATTTTTATGTACAAGATAGTACATGCACATGTAAACGTGCCCTAACTTGTGTAAGTAACACACCTCTAATACACTGCCCAGCGCCATGCCCAGAAGGGATCAATAACCTTTTTGCTAGTGCAAACCGCGCCAATTTTGGACAACCTGACACAAACAATGATGGCCTTGCAGATGTAGGAGCAGCTTATGATTTGTCTAAAATGAATTTGAAAAATGTGATGTATGGCGACACTGTTGCCTACACCTACGGTGGCGTAGTTAATTGGATTACAGCAAATGGTCCACTAACTAACTACTACGCAGAAACATACATACAAAATGCAACGAATAAATTTGTCGCTGTAGGAAGCCAAGTAAGTTTATACAGAAATGGCATTTTAATTTCTGGACCTACTGCCTATCCGAACACTTTTGCTAGTGACTATTTGGTCACAGACTTTAGCGCAATAGCACCTAGTATTCAGCAAGGCGATAGCATTGTAACAACTTCTAAACTTCGTTTTCAAGACCCAGCCTTTATTCAAGCTAATACTGCTGAGGTGGCTTTCATATCGCGAAACTATATGTATGCTTCTCGAATTGCTAATCCTGTAGCAGGCGACACAAGTGCGGCAACCGGTAGACTTGGTTGCGACCAGTGGGCTGGCACAGTAAACACCATTCCATACTATCATACAAATGAACTATATGGCACTACGGTGGCTGGTTGTAATCGCAGCTATGTCTTGCATCGCAATTACTTGTCTATAGGGCCAAATGGCACAAACAACTATTATCAAAAGTCTTTGCGTTTTCCTTACGAGGTAAGGCAGTGGAGTTATTCAAATGGCGCTACAGTAGTTGTGCCAGCAAGCTATGGCTATACCATTGATAGTGTGCAGGTGCGTTTTCATAGAACAGCTGGTTTAACTTATACCTATCAAGACTTTTCATCCGTACCATTTACGTATACCAACGACACCGTGCGTGTAAATTATCAGAACTTGTATGCCGAATTTGGTGGCCCAGCTACTAACCCTATAAGCGATGATGGTTATTTGGTAGACTGCTATGTATTTTTGAGTGCCAATTGCAAAACGCGCATTCCTGCAAGCGGGATAGCTAGCTCGCATGAAATGCTTCCATATAATGGAGCTTTGCCACAAAATTACCTCGCCAGCTATGGATTAAACGCTGCTTACCTTGCTAGCAATCCTGTGCAATTGGTTTCTGGAGGCGGTGGCACACGCAACCTAACTGGTAAGTATTTTTCATACAATAATATTGTAGTTAGCAATCAAACACTAAGCCCAAGTAATTATGGTTATATATACTTTAAAACTAATAGCGGTACCGTTCTTACAGACGTTAAATTGGGGTCAACTACGCTAAGTGCAGATGCAAATGGTTATTATAATATCGGCGGATTTAGCGCAGGACAAATTAAGAATCTAAGTGTAAGTGGCAGCACTACAAAGTGTGTGCCAGATACAGTACTCATGTATTACGGCTGGAGTTGTAATGGATTTCCGTCTGCACCGTTTAATGCGGCATCAGAGTGCTACACGCCTTTAAGACTAATTATTAGACCATTGTCTGCGAAAATCGATGGTCTAGTTACACCACTAGCAAGCACACCAGCTAACCCATCATTGGGTCCAAGTGGAGGCTTGTTTGGCTCTAATACTGCAGATATGTGCGCACCTTTCCCTGTTGAAATTGTAATTAATTCGGCATTGCAAGGTAATATCTACGACATATTAAGTAACGTACAATTACCACCAGGCGTAGAGTATGTTGATGGTAGTGCGTATTTTGAAACGCCAATTGGTACTGCACCAGTTGCTGTAAGCGCTGCACAAGAGGCTACACTATCGCCAGTTGCTGCTGGTGGCATTCTACCGTTTGATTTAGAGTTAATGAGTAGCGGCTCAATAGATAGCTTGCAAGGCACCGTTGGTCAGCCAGCTAGTATTCGCCAGCTGAAAATTAGATTTTTAGCAAAGCCAACATGTGCATATAACGGCAAAGGCCGTATCAGAGCAACTTTGCTTGCTAAGCGCGCTTGCGGTGCTAATGCGCTTAATAATGGTACTATCAAGAGTGGTAATACTTTACGATTAACACCTCCTACTGGCACTTTTGCAGTATCTGTTGTGCCAACAATCTCTCCGATTAATGCTTGTGGTGTTGCAAGTCAGGGTAGTGTAGTATTTAATAAGACTGATGCTGCAGTGCCAACAAATGATGATTCAATAATTATCACTGTACCATCTACAGTGGATATCAACAATATTTCTTGTGCAGCTTGCATTCCTGCTTTAGCAGCACCTAATGTTGTTGACGATGGCACAACAAAAACGCTAAGTTGGGTTTTCCCAAGTGGCAATGTTACCGGTGCTTTTACTATCAACTTTGATGCTAGTGCCCAGCAAATTGCTACCTGTAGCAATCCTTTTGAAATAACAGCTGCCGTAACGCAATTGAAGGGTTTATTCTGCGCAGACCTAGGAGGCCTTTGTCCAGGATTTACTAGTATAGAAGCAGCTTCTGGCGCAGCTCTGTTTAACATAAATCTACCAAGCTATAGTTTTAGCGCACTTGCTGTTAATGAGCATAATAATGGAGGAACTAGTACTTATGAGGTAAGTGGAAATATTACGAACTCCTCGTCTGTTAATGGTACGTCGTATACGTTGCTATATGCATTAGATATTGATGGCGACAGCCTAATTACTACTGCTGATATTATACTTGATACAGTTGTAGTTAATACACCAATTGCGGCTGGCGCAACGCAGCCATTTACTAATTTACTTGCTAATGCTCCACAAAGTGCTGGCGCAGAATTAATTGTAGGCATAGTAGCCGGATCTAACGACACTGTAAACACAACTTGCGCTTGTGGCGATGCATTTACTACAGCATTGCCAATTACTCAACCGCTTGCATCAATAGGCAATCGTGTATGGCTAGATGCTAATGGCAATGGCCTACAAGATGCAGGAGAGGTAGGCGTGTCAGGCGTAACCGTAAACTTGTATCAAAATGGCACAGATGGTTTGCCAGGTACTGCGGACGACATTATTATTGGCACAGCTACCACAGATGCAAATGGTTTCTACCTTTTTGACTCGCTGATGCCAAGTTTTGGCACAAGTACACAGTATAATGTTGGCTTTGTACCGCCAGCAACTTACTTACTTAGCCCTAGTATTGGTGCAGGTGATAATAGCAATAATACAAATAGTGATGCAGCTACCATAGCGGGCATTAATGCAGGCGAATACCGCACAGGCTCATACGCTTTAAGTGCTGGCGAAAGCGATACCACTGTTGATGCTGGCTTATATAAGACAGCTTCTATAGGCAATTATGTGTGGAATGATTTGAACGGCAATGGAACGCAAGATGCTGCAGAACCTGGCATGGCTGGCGTTACTGTAACTTTATATAATGCATCTGGAAATCCAATAGCAACTACAATCACAGACGCCACTGGCGCATACCAGTTTTCTAATTTAGTGCCTGGCAATTATAGTGTTGGTTTTACGCCACCAGTAGACTATACATTTACAGCAAGTAATGCAGCAGGCGACAACGGCAACAACACGAATAGCGATGCTAGCAATACGCCTGGATCGAGCTTTGGAACTACACCACAATTTACCTTAAGCTCTGGCGAGAATGATACTACGGCAGATGCTGGTTTTATTACTACTGTATCTCAAAATGTTGGCAACAAAGTTTGGTTAGACGACAATAAAAATGGTGTTCAAGATGCTAATGAAATTGGCGTTGCTGGTGTAACGGTTACTCTATTTGATGCGGCAGGTAATGTGGTTGCTACAACTGTTACCAATAGCATCGGCGAATATCTTTTTGTAAATGTGCCTCCAGGCATTGGCTATACAATTGGATTCACAGCACCTGTTGGCGCAATATTTACTACACAAGAAACGAGTGCCACAGATACAGCTGGTAGCAATGCAAACCCTGCCACTGGCCAAACTGCACCGTTTAACGTAATTGCTGGCCAAGATAATTTAACTATAGACGCTGGTATTTACTTGCAAGACACAAGCAAGGCAAGTGTAGGAGATAAAGTGTGGAACGACTTAAACCAAGATGGCATTCAAGACCCAGGCGAACCAGGCATACCAGGTGTAACTGTTTATTTGCTCGACAACGCTGGCGCTATTATAGATAGTACTGTAACTGACGCATTTGGTAATTATATTTTTAATAACCTTACACCAGGCGTTTATTCGCTAGAGTTTGTAACGCCTGCAGGTTATACTGGTACACTAAGTAATGGCGCACTTAACGATGGCAACAATAGCGACGCAACAAGTGGCACTACTGCACCATTTACATTAGCCGCTGGCGAAATAAATCTTAATGTAGATGCAGGCTTCTATCAATCTACGCCTGCCGGCACATTACAACTGGGCGACCAGGTATGGTACGATAATAATAGTAATGGCCTACAAGATCCAGGAGAGCCAGGCGCAGCAGGTGTTACTGTACAACTATTAGATGCTGCAACAGGCGCAGTAATAGCTACAACCACAACAGACCTCAATGGCTATTATACTTTTGTAAATTTAGCTCCAGGCAATTATCAGGTTAGCTTTAGCAATTTACCTAGTGGATATGTATTTACAACAGCTGATGCTAGCGGCACACCTGGTGACGCCAACAGTGGTACTGGCGGCACAGACGATAGCGACGCGGGCGCAAGTGGCATAACAGGTGTAATAAACTTGAGTGCAAATAACTTGGATGTTGATGCAGGCATAGTAAAAGGTACAACTGAGAACTCGACTGGAAGTATAGGCAATACTGTTTGGTACGACAACGACAACGATGGTATTCAAGATCCGGGTGAAACGGGTCAGGCTGGCATTACCGTTGTGCTACTTGATGCGCAAGGTAATGTGGTAGATAGTGCGGTTACAGATGCACTTGGCAATTACATCTTTACTAATTTACCGGCTGGAGATTATACGATTGAATTTAGCAATTTGCCTGCAGGGTTTATGGGTAGCCCTTCAAGTGGCGGTGTAAATGATGCATTAAATAGCGATGGTACACTAAGTGCACCAGGAGTATACACTACGCCTACAATTAGCTTAGGCCTTGGTGAAAATAATAGCAATGTTGATTTTGGGGTGTATGCTCCATTAACAAATTCGCTAGGTAATACTGTATGGTACGATGCTGATAACGATGGTGTGCAAGATGCAACAGAAATAGGTGCGCCAGGCATTACAGTTACTTTGTACGACAATGCTGGTAATCCTATTGCGACTACAGTTACCAATCAAAATGGTAATTATATGTTTAATGGACTAGCGGATGGTACTTATGTAGTAGGCTTTAGTAATATACCAAGCGGATACACCATTACACCAAACGGACAAGGCGGCGATGCAACTTTAGATGGCGATGCTAATCCACTAAGCGGACTAACTGCACCAGTTACCTTAACAGGAGGTGTTACCAATTTAGATATTGATGCGGGCATTTATAATCCTAATAAAGGTAGTATTAGCGGTACTATTTGGGATGATGCAAATGCAGACGGCGTGCAAGATCCATCGGAAGTTGGTACGCCAGGCATGGTTGTAACCCTTAAGGATGGCGCTGGCAATACAGTAGGTGTTGCAATTACCGATGGTAATGGCAACTATAGCTTTACTAATTTGCCTTTTGGCGATTACACTATTGAGTTTACTAAGCCAGATGGCAGTGTTTGGAGCCCAGCAAGTGTAGTGGGCACACCTGCGGATGTAAACAACGATGGCTCAACGGGCAGTGCAGCAGTAAGTATTACAGCAGGCAGTCCAAATAGTATAAATAATGATGCTGGTCACAATATACCACAATTAGCAAGTATAGGCGACAAGGTATGGCTAGATCAAAATGGCAATGGTACGCAAGATGGTACCGAACCAGGTGTAGCTGGAGTACTAGTTACCTTATACAACAGCACAGGCACGCCAATTGGTACGGCCATTACAGATGCTGAGGGTCAATGGCAAATTAATGATATACCAGCGGGCACCGGCTACTATGTAGAGTTTAGTAATTTACCTAAAGGTGCTGAGTTTACAGCAACAGACGCTGGTGGTAACGATAGCACAGACAGCGATGCTGATATTGTAACTGGACAAACCGCACCTTTTGACCTAAGTGCAGGACAACATAATGGCACCCTAGATGCGGGTCTAATAGTTCCCGCACAAATTGGCAGCTATGTATGGAACGATGTTAACAACAATGGCATCTACGAGGCCGGAGAAGCACCAGTACCAGGCGTAAAACTTTATATACTTAATAGCACTGGTGGTGTAATAGATAGTGTAGTAACTGATGCAACAGGATTATGGATTGCTACAGTGCTACCAGGCACTTACAGTGTAATGGTTGATACAACTACTTTGCCGTCTGGTTTTCATATAAGCAATACAAGCGGCAGCGACGATGGTATGAATGATGCAGTGCGCGCTACAGCTACAACGACATCGGTAACAGTTTTAGCTGGCGAGTATAATCCAAGTATTTGGGTAGGTATTACAGGCCAGTATCCGCTAGGTACTATCGACGTGCAGCTAAGCGGCATTACCTTAAACGGCAACAATAAGTTGACATGGCAAGTAAGCGGCAATACACAAGATATCGTGGCATACCAACTTTACCGCAGTACTAACGGCAGTAGCAGCGTTGCTGTACATAGTTGCGATGTAGCTTGTAATTCTTTTGTAGACGCTGCTTTGGATGCTGGCAACTATCAATACTTTGTGGTGGCAATAGATAAAGCGGGCAAATTGCAACAAAGCAATTCTGTAGTTTTGAATATTGCTTCTACAGTAGATGTTGTTGTTTACCCTAATCCTACAGCGGATGTTTTGCACATTGCATTCAATAAGGCAACAGACGACAATACAAGCGTAGTGATAACGGATGCAGCAGGCAAAATTGTATTACGTACAACTTTGGCTCTGGGCACAAGCACAGCGCAAATAAGTTTGGCTCACCTTGCAAGTGCACAGTACACGATTAGCATTGAAAGCGAAGGCTCCAAGAAGCAAGCTGTGAAGTTCACTAAGCAGTAAGCCTTAGATTAATTCAGGTTCTACAGAGCGGCTAACTAGAAATGGTTAGCCGCTTTTTCGTGTTGTGTAGTCATTTTTGTTGCTAAGCTTGCAGCTGAGCTCCTTCTAAATGCTTGAGGCCACTTTATGCATAAGTGTGAGCTTGATACAGACATAGTGAGCTAGAAGCCTGGCAAGGGCGCGAATTTACCTAATTGCAGCACTGGTATACATCTACAAAGCCACAATAATTTACATCGCAAAGCATGGTTTTGCGCTATAAATTATTATTTTTGATTATGACAACAGTGCCCGCGCTACTAGTCTGCCGAGGTGGATCGTCCAACACATGTTTGACCCAATTGGTATGGCAAAGCGTCAATCATCTAACCGTTGGTGGCAATTTTAGAGACACAATACACGATTGATAAAAGTAATAAGAAAGAATATGAAATTAATACCCATAGTCACGCTTTTCCTTATCGGACAGAATTCTTTTGGACAAAGTAAAGTTCAAAAAATTGATAGTATTTTGACTAACTTATATAATACAGGAGACCTGAATGGAAATGTATTAATTGCTGAAAAAGGGAAAGTGATTTATAATAAATCATTTGGCTTTTCAAATGAAAGCACAAAAGAAAAATTAAATGAAAATTCAATTTTTGAGTTAGCCTCCGTGTCTAAACAATTTACAGCAATGGCTATTGTTATCCTTAAAGAAAAAGGTAAGTTGAATTACGATGAAAAAATTTCAAAATACATACCTGAGCTATCTCACTACTCTAATATTACAATCAGAAACTTGCTAAACCATACAAGTGGACTACCTGACTATGTAGCCTTAATGGATACTACATTTGACAAAACTAAAATTGCTACCAATAAAGATATCATTTCAGCATTTGCAAAATATAGACCAACAGTATTGTTTGAACCAAACACAATGTGGGAATACAGTAATTTAGGATATGATTTATTGGCTTCCGTTATTGAAAAAGCATCAGGAATGTCTTATGGCGATTATTTAACTCAAGCTATATTTAAGCCATTAAAAATGGAAAATACGTTTGTATATACAAGAAGATATGCACCTAAAAAAGTAGCTAATTATGCCTATGGGTATGTGTATTCTGATAGTTTAAAGAAGTACGTCTTGCCTGACGATTTAGACGAATTCAAATTTGTAGTGTGGCTTGATGGTGTTGTTGGAGAACAAACAGTAAACTCCACAGTAGTTGATTTACTAAAATGGGACAGAGCTTTATATACTAACAAACTTATTTCAAAAAAAAGCAAAAGAGAAATATTTAGATCGTCAGAGTTAAATGATAAATCAAAAACAGGATATGGTTTTGGTTGGGAAATAAAAGACCACAAAGATTATGGAAATATTGTTTCTCACGATGGTAGTTGGCCTGGATATGGTACTTTAATAGAACGACATATTCAAAATGACAAGACGATTATTGTACTATTGAATTATGCAAATTATGCAAAAAACAATTCCTTTCCTAATTCAGATTTAAAAAACATACTTTATGATATTGAACCATTAAAGTTTATTGAACTTAAACCCGAAGAGTTTAAAATGTTTGCTGGTGAATACAAGGACAGCACAGGATTTGTAGTGAAAGTGATCTATGAAAATGGAAAACTTTCAAGAACACATAGTAGTGGCAAAATTTATGAGCTAAAAGCTATTTCAAAGAATAAATTTTATATGGTAGGATCCGCTCCAGATATATTCATCGAATTTATAGTTAAAGACAATAAAGTTGAAAAATATATAGTAACACAACCTGAATTGAAAGTTGTAAAGGAATTAATTAAACAATAAAAATTGCCACCAACAGCGGTTCCTATGTAAAGCGCTTTTTCTACCACTCAATTAGCACCTGAGATGATAGGTTGATTGCGTTATCGTGGTGTAAGTTTTACCACTTTGGCGGGACAAGTATGCAAAATATTTTTAACGATACGCCTTAAAGCGTGAAAACGTATGAAAAATATTTTGTGTATAAAGCGTGCCAGGTATTGTGCTGTCAGGTTTTTTTAAATCGTCTCCGCCGAGGCGGGACTCCGGCAGCTATACGTTACTGGCATTATAGTCACCACTTATTTCCTTGTTGGTACATCTTATCATTATACGTAGGCACTACATCGCTTTGCAATTTCTTTAACCAAATACAATCTTAAAACTAGGTGTGTGGCATTGCCAGAAAAAAGTACTTGTGTGAACTTCGTAGTATAAATAATTTTTTATGAGCAACAGTTTTTCAAACAGAGTGTCCGCCGCCGTAGTGCCTGCCGACATCACAGCAACCAAAGCAGCGATTGCTACCATCAGAACGAAGCTGCCATTTTTAATCGGCCTCACTGCCACTGAGCGCCAAACGATTCCAAAAATTAACGAAGCTAATCGTGTTTTTACTAGTGATGCCATTAGTGCCGTGGTAAATAATGCAGATATGCTGCCTGGGTACTTTAATGCGGGCGAACTGCGCAAGGACTTTGAGCTGTACACTGCACTAGATGAAGTAGCCCTAATGCTGGCTCAGCTTAGCGAGCAAGTAAGCGACACGCAAATGCTTGCGGGTAGCGAGGCCTATATAAGTGCGCTGAGCGCCTACAGGCTATTTGGCGCCGCAGCGGCGGCTGGTGTAACTGGGGCAGATGCCGTTGCAGATATGTTAGCGGCGCGATTTGCTGGACAAGGCAGCACAAGTACTAACGGTGGTGGCTCTACTAATGGCGGCGGTGCAGCTACCGACACGCCAGCGCAATAGCGCTTAGTTACCATAGCACCTTGCAATACGGGGAGTCTCCTTTTTGGGGGCTCCTCCTTTTTTTGTATCGTACAATAGCCCAGGTATGCAGGCAGGTGTATTGGTTCCGAGCACAGGCTATGCACTTCATAACACAACTAGCTTACCTCTATAGGTGAACTAACCTAGTATTTTACTCGGCTGGCTTAGTTCGGAAGCTAGTCAGCTCAGTTCAGCACACAGCGCGTTGTGTTCTCAGCCAAACCAAATTTTGTTTTTTACTTAGCCCACGCAGTTCCAAACTTAGCTAGCTGTGTTCAGCACTCGGTCAGCTCAGTTCAGAACTGCGTCAGTTCAGTTTAGGACTAAGCCAGTTCAGTTCAGCACTCCGTCAGTTTGGTTCTGAAGTGGGAGGGGGGTACTTCCGAACTAGCAGGAATGCGGGTTTACGAGGATTTGGGTATTTTACAACTTGTCGTAAAATGGCTGGTATGGGGTAGTGCGTATAATCTTCTGAAGGACAAATCAAACCCTGTATGAGCAAAATATTGAACTTTGCAGTTGCCCCCAAACGCTTAACGAAAATACAATTGCTGATTGACTGCTAAGGCTAGATCCGATACTTTCGCTATGTAAATGCCGTACACGCGCTTGCTAGCGCTACTGTAGTAATGGATAATTTTATCAATTATAGCACCACTGCTAACTGCGCTATTTGACTTTAGTACCCTGCTAATGCAATCAACTAGGCACGACAATCACAATTTCTAACTGTGTCATCATGCCTAGTTTAACATGTTTATTTTTTCATGAACTGTTTCTGCATGTTCAATTGAGCAGAACTTAAAGTAATAAAGTATGAACCACTTGCAAGCATGTGCAAAGGTATAGTTTTTGTTGTAGAACCGACTGCAATAGCAATGTTTTCTTGCCAAATTACTCTGCCTTGCATATCTAAAATGGTGACAGTACCATTCTGCTTAGACAGACTTGGTATGGTAACACTTAATTCGTTGCTAGCAGGGTTAGGGTATAAAAGTAACTCCGCATCAGCACCTGTATTTACAATGCTAATATTACTCCATATAGTACTTCCGTCCGCCGTGATGCCTTTAACAGTATATGTGTTAGCACCAGCAAGGGGCTTGAGGTCTTTACTTTCATATGTTTGCTCGTTCCATTGTGCGGTTGTTGCACCTATCAATAGGCTAGTCGCATCATTTCTAAATATTTCAAAGCTTGTAAACTTGTGGTCGGCTGCTACTGTCCACTTCAAATCTACCTGCCCACTCCGCAAACTTGCTTCTAGCCTTATTGCATCGGCGCTTAGGGGTGATGCACAAGGATAAATTAGTGTTGCTTGATTTTCGCAACCTGTAACTGTGCTTATAACATAGATAGCGCCAGTGCCGCTTGCCCCAAAACCACTGTAGCCAGCACTTGCACTTGTAAATGTTGCGCTATCCTGAAAGTCCGTGCCATTTAAGCTGTACAAACAGTCGCTGCATAAAGCTGGTAAAATTTCTATTGCTTGAGCTGCACAGATTATGGTATCTGCGTTAACTGGCTTGTCGTACACTGTTACACTTACTGTGTTGGTATTAGTACAAGTATTATCGTCTGTAACTGTTACGGTGTACACACCACTTGCTGCTGCTTGTGCTGCACTAATCGTTGTGTTTTGTGTTGCAGCTGCGTAGGATGCTGGTCCGCTCCATGCATATGCATTTACGGTGCCAGTACCATTGCTTGGAGTAGATGTAAGGTTTAAGTCGGCATCGGCGCATACATTGCTTGCACTTGCTGCAACGCTTGGCCTTGCATACACTGTTACACTTACTGTGTTGGTATTTGTACAAGTATTATCGTCTGTAACTGTTACGGTGTACACACCACTTGCTGCTGCTTGTGCTGCACTAATCGTTGTGTTTTGCGTTGCAGCTACGTAGGATGCTGGTCCGCTCCATGCATATGCATTTACGGTGCCAGTACCATTGCTTGGAGTAGATGTAAGGTTTAAGTCGGCATCAGCACATACATTGCTTGCACTTGCTGCAACGCTTGGCCTTGCATACACAGATACACTTACTGTGTTGGTATTTGTGCAAGTATTA
>JBJORA010000067.1:0-4284 GCA_046049675.1 Bacteroidota bacterium
AACTAAAGCGATGAGAAAAATTCTACCTAACATGTTCTATTTACCAAGTTGCAAGATAGCCATATCTAACTATATGATTAGCGTTTTTGCCTCAGCAAAACACAATTTAGATTAACTTTTGGTGGAATATAATCGCCGTTCGTCCTTTAATAACATTTTCGATACAACTTATGGTGCCAAATTTGTTTTCCTTTATACCAAATTAAGTTTCGTAAAGATGAAAAAATTATTGATTGTATTGATTGCCGCCTTTGCTGCGCCAATGTTAGCTGATGCACAAGTATACTACACAAAAACGGGTACCATTTCTTTTAATAGCTCTAGCAGCGTAGAAAAAATTGAAGCGACCAATAAAGGTGTTGGCGTAAAACTAAATGCCACAACAGGTGACCTAGATTTTGTTGCGCTCAATAAAAGTTTTGTATTTGCTATTCAACTCATGCAAGAGCACTTCAATGAGAATTACATGGAGAGCGATAAATATGCAAAGAGTACATTCAAAGGTAAAATCACAAATCTAAGCGCTGTAAATTTTGCTAAAGATGGCACTTACAACGTAAATGTTGAAGGCAACCTCAGCATACACGGTGTTACCAAAAAAGTAAACGTACCTGGTACAGTTACCATCAAAGGTGGTAAAGTAAACCTCAGTGCTAAGTTCGTGGTTACCTTAGCAGACTATGGCATTAAAGTACCAAACGAAGTAAAAGATAAGATCAGTAAAACAAGTACAATTGCAGTTTCGTGTAGCTTAGACAAATTGAAGTAACTTTGTAACTGTAAATGAAAAAACTACTTTTCAATGTACTTGCAGTGCTATGTAGCTTATATGCAAGTGCACAAAATGGTGACGTTAATTTAGATAGCCTTATGGAGGGCGACGCAGTGCCATCTATCGAGTATGCAAAGAATGCATTTAAGAGTACACGCGTCATAAACGGTCACAGCATGGAAATGCTAGGCAAAGGTGTACTAGATACGCGCATCTTACACCGATTTGGCACAATCAATAACGGAGCAAAAGATTTGTTTGGTCTAGATGCCGCTAGCATGAGAATGGGCTTTGACTATGGCGTAAGTAAAAATTTAACGATTGGCATTGGTCGAAGCACTTTCAAAAAAGAGTTAGATGGCTTTGTAAAGTATCGGATTCTTGCACAGCATACTGGTAAAACTAATATGCCCATTTCCTTACTTTATGTAGGAGGAATTACTTGCCACACCTTACCGCTACTAGGCCCGCCGGCGCTAACAGAATTTAGTAATCGCTTGGGCTACTATCATAGCTTGATTATTGGTAGAAAATTTAGTACAAACTTCACTGCGCAGATATCACCAACCTTTGTGCATACAAACTTGGTAGATCTTGCCAATCAAAGCAACGATCAAATTGCTATTGGTATTGGAGCGCGTTACAAGATTACGAGGCGCTTTGCCTTAATGCTAGACACCTACCCTATTATTAGTGGTAGAAATACAAACTTAACACCACTGAGCTTAGGTGTAGATATTGAAACAGGCGGCCACGTTTTTCAATTACATTTTAGTAATGCGACTGGCATGAACGAGCGCGCCTTTATTACCGAAACTACAGGCAGTTGGGCACAAGCGCAAGTGCGCTTTGGCTTTAACCTAAGCCGTGTATTTACTATTCGCGCCAATACTGAAGGTAGTTGGTAGTATTGGTATTGCAATCTACCCGTTTCGGCGCTAGCCTAGCAGCTTAAATGCTAATTATGACTTACTTTGCGGCACTATTCAAGGTGCAGGCGAAGCAATATTCTATACAACAGCAAGTCAATCAATTTACAACAATTTGTTTGCTATTGGTATGTGCATTTAGCTTTAATGCTGATGCCCAAATATCAAGCACTTCGCAAGTATTTCTAAGCCATATTGCAGACAGTAAAAATGTAGTGGCGCAACAAACAAAGCTGCAGTTGTATAACGGCAACGCCAAAACACAGCAAGTTACCTTACCCAGTGTTGCCACGGCACTTAGCGCAAACGCTAATACGATTTGTGTAGCAACAAATAGCAATGCCATCAACCTCTATAATACTTCCGGCAAGCTTTTAAGAACTTACAATACAACTAAACTGCACGGGCTAGCTTGCATTGCGCTTTGCAATTACAATGCACAATATTTTGGTTGCACTAGCTGCGACATTTTTATGCTTGATCCTACACAAGATAGT
Organism: Bacteroidota bacterium; assembly: GCA_046049675.1. GTDB lineage: Bacteria > Bacteroidota > Bacteroidia > Chitinophagales > Chitinophagaceae > CAIXQW01. The sequence continues at coordinate 2,199 of JBJORA010000067.1, forward strand.
ATTCGACTTCTTAAGCAAGAACATGGCATAGCAAGCATTAGCAGTATAGCTAAACTAAATAGTAACGGCCTTTGGATTGGCAGCCGCAGCGACGGCTTATGCAACTTTGAGGGCGATAAAATTACCTGCAATAATAACAAGCTGCAGATTAATACCATTCATGCTTTAAACAACACACTGTGGTGTGCCACTAATCAAGGTGTGGCACAATACAAAGATAATCAGTTGAGTATGCTTGATAGTTCGAATGGACTTAGCAACAATACTGTACTTAGCTTGTGTGCGATTGACGACAATACCCTTCTTGCAACCACTTCGCAAGGCTTAAATATTATTAATACCAAAACCTTACAAGTTGCGCAAAGCAATGCCACCGTAACATACGCTATGGCTCAAGGCAGTGCACACTTTTCTAAGCAAGCCATGCTACCTACTACTTACGACACACTGCAGTTTTACGAATTACCAAGTGCTTTCAAAGATTTATTTAAGTGCGCTATTTCCATCACTGCTTTCGACATTAATGGCAATGTTATTAGCAACAAAAAAGTGAAGTTGGCAGCCAAAGCCAATGCTATTTCTTTTAATATTAAAGTACCACTAAGCACTGGCAATAATGTGTATGCACGATACAGGCTTATCAACCAAACATCCCAATGGCATACACTCAAAGACGATCAGCTGCACTTTAGCAATTTGGAACCTGGTAGCTATGTGTTGCAAGTAGAAGTGGCAAACAATAGTAGCTTTAATGGTGCGTGCACGGGACAATATTTATTTAGCATTAGAAGCCATTGGTATCAAAGTTGGTGGGCAGTGTTATTGGGCGTGCTACTTTTGGCCGCTATTATTCGCGCCATCATGAAAATGCTTGATAGTAATGACGAAAAAATGAGCACGCTACAACAACAGCAAACTCAAGCCCGCTACGAAAGTTTAAAGACACAAATTAATCCGCACTTTCTATTTAATTCGCTTAACAATCTCGTGCACCTCATAGAAAGTAAAGATGATAAAGCCTCGGAATACGCACAAACCATGAGCAACTTTTACCGCAGCCTGCTTACTGTACGTACAGAAGAAGTCATCCCATTAAGCCAAGAAATACAATTCCTCAACAAATATCTATATCTCCAAAAAATACGCTACGCTACTGGCTTTGAAGTGGACATAGATATCCCAGTATTAGATGCTAGTGATATACAAATACCGCCTCTAACTTTGCAAATTCTTGCAGAAAATGTGTTTAAGCACAATACCATAGATGCCGAGCATTTTGTAAAAATAAAACTATACAAAAACGAAACACATCTTATTTTTGAGAATACTAAACACGAAAAATATAGCAAAGAACCAAGCGAAGGCATTGGCTTGAAGAATATTAATGACCGCTACAAGTTAATTTGTAACAAGGCCATTGAATTAGAGGATAATAAAGATAACTTCATTGTAAAACTACCACTACTATGAGCAAGAAAATATTAATTATTGAAGACGAAGTACTAGCCTACGACCGACTACAAAGAATGCTTTTAGCTATAGACAGTAGCTTTAGCATTTATCCTCAGGTGTATAGTGTACGTGGCGCCATCACTTTTTTTGAAAGCAATCCGCAAGTAGATTTAGTGCTTTTAGATATACATCTCAGCGATGGTAAAAGCTTTGATATTTTTAAGCATATACAAATCAATGCGCCTATCATATTTGCCACAGCTTACGACGAGTATGCCTTGCAAGCCTTTAAGCTTAATAGCCTCGACTATCTGATGAAGCCTATTCAAGAAGATGAGTTGCGTACAGCCCTAGAAAAGTTTGACAAGTACATGCTTACTGCAGAAGTATTACAACAATTAGCAGAACACGATAGTAAATATCCTCGCAACTTCAATTTGAAAATTGGCAATAAACATTTTCAAGTGCCTACAAAACAAATTGCCGCAGTATACAGCAAAGACAAACTAAGTTATGTGTATACGCTAGAGCAAAAACATTTTCCTGTAGATCTTAGTTTGGATAAGCTTATGGAAAGCCTAAACCCTGAGCATTTTTTTAGAGCTAACCGCCATTTGATTATACAACGCAGCAC
>JBJORA010000068.1:0-9753 GCA_046049675.1 Bacteroidota bacterium
ATTTCGGTTGGCGAGCCTACACCAATTTTTACAACTTCTGTTACAGTGATTACACCTGTTTGCCCTAGTATTCCTAGCGGTACAATTAGCTTAAATGCAACTGGTGGAAGTGCGCCTTATACTTTTGCTATCAATAACGGTGCTTTTTCTGGCAATTCTTATTGGTCTAATCTTGCGCCTGGTACATACACGGTGTATATCAAAGATGCAAAAGGCTGTGTAACTGACACTTCATTTACTTTGCTACCTGCAAATACATTTCTATTTACCGAAGCAAGTAGCATTCAGCCAACCTGTTTGGCAGATAGCAGCGCTAGCATATCTGTAAGTGTTACCGGCACTTTGCTTCAGGGTTATTACTACGAATTGCAGCCTTCGGGTATTGGCAATTATACAGGCGACTTTAGCCCATTAACAGCTGGTGTTTACACTGTAGCAGCGCGTGACATTAATGGTTGTGAGGTTACGACAATCATTACAATCAATGAGCCACTCAACAACGTGTATCCGCAAATAAGCGCGACACAAATTATTTGTTCTTTTGGCTTGACGTCTGGCACAGCTACCGTTAGTGTAAATGGTGGCACCCAACCTTATAGCTATCAGTGGAGCCGCTCATTTTTAGATACCAATCCAGTGATTGAGAATTTGCTGTCTGGCTTTTATAGTGTGCAGGTCACCGATGCTAATGGATGTATTGGTACGGATACTGTTACGATCTTTGAAGCGCCATGTTGTGAAGTCGCATTTCCTAATAGCTTTACGCCAGATGGTGATGGCCTCAATGATAAATTCAAACCGTTGACAAGTGCGACCGCTATGAACGTAACCTTCCAAATTTATGACCGCTGGGGCAATCAAGTATTTGCTAGTACGAATCCACGCGAGCCTTGGAATGGTAAGTTTAAGGGCAACGATTGCGAAATAGGCACCTACTTCTATGTCTACAAATACTTCTGTAGCTACGGCGAGAAGTGGTACGTAAAGAGTGGTGACATTACCTTAATTAGATAAGGTTTAAGTATTTTGTTTTGATGTAGACTAAGTTATTGGCTTTACATTAAACGTAGATAAAACACAAATGGGCCGCAAGTATTACTACTTACAACCCATCTGTGCCTCTCTACCTTCTATGAAAAAAACTATCTAAAAAACCTTATTCATTTTGCTTTGCCCTTTTAGCGCTTGCTCTGATATAATAACGTAGCACATTGTCTAGATGTTGTGGCTTTATGCTAACCTTAACACTATGGCTGCGGCTCATCAACTGTTGTTTGAAAAGTCACAGTAATACTAAAGTTGCTCTTAACTGGCTTGCCTTTAGATTTAGCTGGCTTCCACTTTGGCATTGTTCTGATAACACGCACTGCTTCTGCATCGTAAGCCTTACCTAAGCTTTTTAGTACAAGCACGTTACTCAGTTTGCCAGATTCATCTATGGTAAATTCTACAAGCACACTGCCGGTTACATCGCCATCACTATTACCGCCACTTGGGTAATCTGCGCCACCATTTGCTGTTGGATCTTCTAGTTGATCTTGCAAGTATTTATGCAGTGCTTTATAGCCACCAGGAAACTCTGGTTCTTCATCTATTAACTCCACTATAGGCGTAGGCGGTGTTGGCGGATCTGGTGGCGTTGGCGGACTAGGTGGCGCTGGCGGTGTTGGTGGCTGAGGTGGCGCTGGCGGACCGCTTGGTTTCGGTCCATGGGTTGGCTCATTATTTGACCCATCACCGTCGTTCGGTGTTGCACGTGGATCAAGAGTAGGCTTTTCAATATCTTTATTGTGCTCAACAATTTTTGGTGGCCCTTGCTCTGGAACTTTAGGACCAGATGTATGTGGTTGCGTTGGCTTAGGAATGGGATGAAGCACAACTGGTATAAGGCGCGGCTTTACTGGCTTATCGGCTCCATCGGTTTTATGCGCGCGCTCATCTGGATTTACAAATGATGCCAAAGAAATAATTGTAGCGATTGCACAACAGAAGAATAATCCCTTCTTTACATGTGCGTCATAGTCTTTTCGCAATTGGTAGGCACCATACATTTTGTTGCGATTTCTAAATACAATATCAAGGTAAGATTCTTGTACTGCTTTTTCTTGTTTTTTGTTGTAGCTGCTCATAATGTTTTGCTCTTTGCTATCAATAACGATGTTGATGCGGCGGATATTTCGCGACTTCTGTTTTGTGACAGTGTTTTTACACAGCGCTTACAAATACATGTTTGAGCACATTGCCTTACTTTTACCGCATGTTGCAACAAAAGCAATTTCCAACAAGCCTAGCCATCAGTATGGTTATGTGTGCTGCATTGTGGCTGCTTGCATATCCCTATTATAAATACTTTATTGATGCAGATGCTGTTGCCTACCTTACAATTGCTGAACGTGTAGCAAAAGGCGATTGGTCACGCAGTATAAATGGCTTGTGGAGTCCGCTTGGCTCATGGGTATTAGTACCATTTCTCAAAGCAGGGCAAAATGGATTTGCGATAGCACAGTTCATCAATCTAATATGTGCATTAGCAATATTGCCTTTGTGGTTTTTCTTAGCAAAGAAATTTGTACAGAAAGATTTATTGCTCAAATGCGTGACGCTTGCTTTGGCTCCTGTGCTTGTTTACTATAGCTATCTACAAGTATTTGGCGATTTAATGCAAGTGTGCATGTTGCTAGCATATTTACATGTTTGTACACAAACGAATTTTATAAAGTCTATATCACTGCACATCTTAGCAGGTGCCATCTGCGGTATTGCTTTTTATGCAAAGGCATATAGCTTTCCTTTTTTAATACTTCATCTTGCGGCTTTGCATGCTTGGCATTGGTACCACTACAAAAAAATCAATTTCATCCGAGCAGCGTCTTCAATAATTATCTGCATACTTGTGATGCTACCATGGAGTCTTACGCTAAGTAAAAAGTATAGCACATTTAGCTTGACAGGCAATAGCGGCAAACTGAATATGAGTTGGTATTTGCTAGGCCACAAAGAGTTTAAGGATAGTATCAAAGTACTTGTTCCTCCAACCTACGATGATAGTCCAAGCTTTTGGGAGGACCCTTACCCTTCGCAAGCACAGTTGCATTCTCCATTTGAAAGTGTGGAGATGTTATTAGTAAAGTGGCCGCCACGTATCATTTATACATGCATCGTGGCTGTGTCTTGTTTTAGCGAAATATCTAGTGTGCTATTGATAGGTATTTTAATAGCTTGCCTAATTTATAGAAAAAGTAAAGACGCAGCACTGGCCGCAATAACGCTAGCTTGTTTAGTAATGCCGCTAGGCTATTTGGCTATGCATATAGAAACGCGCTATATTTGGCTAAGCGGTTTAACAGGAATTATTCTTTGCCTCATGGTGCTACAGCATCTTGACTATCAAAAATACAAGTGGGCACTTTCAATTTTCTTTGCGCTAAGCATGCTCGTATACCCTGCCTATCATATGTATCAGCTGCGCAATAAAGGCAAACAAAATTTTGAACTCGCGCAATTATTTAACCAGCATAATTTGCAACAATGCAAATTCACTGGTAATGCAGAAGATGCAAGCGATGCTTGGGTAATTGCTTTATTGAGCCGAAGCCAGTTCTATACTATTGATCAATTTGATTATCGTGCAGAAGATTTGATTAGCGATATGAAACGCTATGGCATTACCCACTATTTGTACAAAGCAGAAAATGATGCAATAACCTCAAAGCAATTTAACGGCTTTGACTCAGAAATTGTTTTTCAGCAAGGCGCATATACGATGTACGCGCTACACCCTTTGCAATAAATAATTAGAACTTAAAGTTCCACGTCACACTTGGTATAATCGGAAATATTTGCACGGCCTTCACTTTTGCTTCCACACCCGCTGCTGTACTTCCACCAATATCCAAATAAATGATATAAGGATTAAAACGATTATAAGTATTGTAAACACCAAATGCCCATGAGCTCGTTAATTTCTTTTTGCTACCATCCTTTTTTAAGCCACTAGGATTAGGTGTATAAATTGCACCCAAATCAATGCGGTGGTAAGCAGGCAAACGGCGATTGTTAAGTACATCGTATTGTGCCACCAAGGTATTTTCAATATTTACTAAATCGGTTGGTAAGGTAATCCAATTGCCACTGCTGTAAACGAATACACCGCTAGCCGTCCACTTCTTATTGATTTCGTAAGTACTTGTAATACTAATGTCGTGACGACGATCGTATTTGGCGTAATAGCGCAAGCCGCCATTTAAGCCAGGAAAAGTACGGTTAGCATAACTTAAAGTATAACCAATCCAACCAGTCCACTTGCCTTTTATTTTATTGACAAAAAACTCAGCGCCATAACTCTCGCCAGTACCACGAACAAAATCGTACTCAGGATCGTTATTGTTATTTGGCGTATAACCTTCGCGATACTCAAGTTGATTTTTCATCTTTTTGTAATACACTTCAATGCTTGTTTCAAACATATTGTCTTTGAAATTCTTAAAGAAACCTGCGCTGTACTGCCAAGCTTCTTGTGGTTGCACAAGCAAGGTACTAGGCACCCAAAGGTCTGTTGGTAAAGTGCTGCCGTTGTTGGTTACTAAGTGAATATACTGATAAGTTCTTGTTACACTTGCCTTGACGCTACTTGTTGGCCCGGTTGTATAACGCGCATTAAGGCGTGGTTCAAATCCACCATAAGTCTTTACAATTTCTCCACTACCATATGTTGTACTATCAATATTTTGACCATTATTTACTGTAAACTTAGTGTACGGACCCAAGTGATTGAAGTTGCTATAACGCAAACCAAAGTTCACACGCAACTTATCTGTAATATCCCAATCGTCTTGCACATAAGCTGCACTTTCTATCGCATACTTTGTCACAGGATTTACCGCATCCAAAGCAGCAGTATCGCTACCACCGCTAATAGTACTTGGTTGAAAGCGATGGTAAATTGATAGCACACCTGCCTTAATATTATGACCCTTACCTGCAAAATAATCTAGGTCGCTCTTAATATTCCAATCTCTTATGCCACTCTTAAGTTGCACTCTAAAATCTTGCTGCTCGCCAACAAACGAAAAGTCGTAGCGATTATATACTGCCGTGGTGTTTACAAATATCTTATTAGTAAACAAGTGATTCCAACGTAAAGTAGCAGTACGATTGCCCCAAGGAATGCGTGCACCAAAAGTATTTGTGTTATTACTGAAATTAAAAACATCGTCACCAAAATAGCCGCTTAAATACAAGCGATCTTTTGGACCAAGTTTATAGTTAACCTTTGTATTAAGGTCGTAAAAATAGTATCCAAAACCTTGCAGTCTTTCATTATTAGGCTGCAAAGCCTTTAGTAATTCTGTACCGTAAGTTCGACGTGCACTTACAATAAAAGAAGCCTTGTCCTTTACAATCGGTCCTTGCACGCTGAATCTACTTGCTATTAAACCAATGCCGCCATCCACTTTGAACTCTTTGTTATTACCTTCTTTCATGCTAACATCAAGCACACTGCTTAAGCGGCCACCATATTGGGCTGCCATGCCGCCTTTAATTAAAGTAACATTCTTAATAGCATCGCCATTAAATACACTAAAGAAACCAAATAAGTGACCAGTATTGTAAACCACAGCATCGTCTAGCATTATCAAGTTTTGGTCGGGTCCGCCGCCGCGCACATAAAAACCACTGCTGCCTTCTCCCCCATTTTTTACGCCAGGTAAAAGTTGAATCGTTTTAAGTACATCTACTTCACCTAAAATCACTGGTAGCTTTTTCGCAGTTTCTATACTTAACTGGTGCACCCCGCTTTGTGTGGTTTTTACATTCACATCTTTGCGTTTTGTAGTTACCATAATTTCTCCCGTGCTCTTTGCTTGTACTCGAAGTTTCACATCTTGCTTTACATCTTTGGTGCCAACTTGCACAGGAATAACTTGGCTTACGTAACCAGGATAATTTACTTTGATATTGTAAGTATCATTTGGCTTTACACTTAAACTATAATAGCCATAATTATTGGAGTTTACGCCACTACTATTACCTTCAATTTGCACGCTAGCGTTTGGCAAACTTTCACCGGTATTTACATCTGTGATATAACCGCTAATACTTGGCAAATTTTGTGCATTAACACTGCATACCATTAAGGCCATTACTAAGCCTAAAAAATATCTCATAACTTTACTACAGCGCAAAGGTACACGAGCCTTCCAAAAGCTTTGCATTATTTATCGGCCCTTGTGCCTATATCATATTGGCAACTTATAATGGATAAGAATATCCAATCAGCCTCCGTAACGTTTAATGGCAATTTGGGTTCTAAGCCAACACCAAGGTGCCATCTACCGTAATGTTTGAACGGTTGAACATATAAACTTGTGTTAATGCCAGCATACCAGGTATTACGTACTAGAACGCTCTGATTCTGCTTATTAAGCGCAAAGCGTGCATTTTCTGCAATGAAGGATGCCCGTAAGCTGCTGCGAGGTGCCAAAGCTGAACGCCATTGTATAAAACTGGCAAGACTCCAATGCGCCTGCTCACTTATTTGACTATCTACGCTATAGCGTGACAGACGAATACCAAAGTGAAGGTTGCGGCTAAAATTTGTAGAAGCACCCAGCATATTTACGCCAATACGCGCTTGGTCGCTTCCACTGGTACTTCCAATGCGTATTTGAGGCCCGTAGCTGTAGCATAGGCTTAGCACACGAAAGTCTTGCTCTTGCGCATGAACTATATTAGTCCACAAGCATAATTGCAGCAAAACCAATAAAACCAAACACTTTGCCATTAGTATTCGTGCAAAGCTAAACGCCAATAAGCAACAATTAGTATGCATTGCAAAGTATATTTGCAGTTCACATGTTAGTGAGCTTTTTAAATACAACTTACGAAATAGGCGCTCGCGCCATCCTTAAAGATGCCAACTGGACCATTTTTGCAAAAGAACGTATTGGCCTTATTGGTGCCAATGGCGTTGGCAAAAGTACCGCGCTCAAACTTATTGTTGGCGATATTAGCTGCACGGGAGGAACAGTGGAAAAAGCTAAAGGCGTTACAATTGGGTATTTTCACCAAGACCTACAAAGCATAGAAAGCAACGAAAGTATCCTAGAAGTAGCTGCACATGCATTTGACCAGGCTAAGGCCATTGAAAAGCAATTACAAGCTCTGCAAGATGACCCCGACTTGGAGCACAATGCAGAAAAGATAGATAAGTATACGCACCTTTTGCACGACTTTGAAGTTGCCGGGGGCTACGAAATGGAGCACCGCACGGCACAAATTTTAGAAGGCCTTGGTTTTACCACGAGTGATCTTAGCAGAAGCTATCAAGAATTTAGTGGTGGCTGGCGTATGCGTGTGCTACTTGGTAAAATGATTTTGCAGCAGCCTGATCTGTTATTGCTAGATGAGCCTACCAACCACCTTGACCTACCAAGTATTCAATGGCTTGAAGGGTTCCTGCAAGGCTATCCTGGCACTGTACTTATTGTAAGCCACGATAGGTATTTCCTAGACAGAATGGTTACCAAAATTGTAGAGGTTAGTCAACAGCAATTTAATATCTATGGCGGCAACTATAGTTTTTACGATACAGAAAAATTGGTGCGTCTCGAATTCCAACAGCGCGAGTTCGAAAACCAACAAGAGTTTATTCGCCAGCAAGAACGATTTATTGAGCGCTTTCGTGCTAAAGCAAGTAAAGCAGCAGCCGCACAAAGCGCGATTAAGCGTTTAGATAAGTTAGATGTAATTGAAGCGCCAACAAATAGTACGAGCACCATTCGCATTAACTTCAATGTGCAAACACAGCCTGGTAAAGTGATTCACACTTTGCAGCATATTGCAAAAAGCTACGGCAGTATACGTGTGATTACAAAAGGAAATGCTGAAATTATGCGTGGCGATAAGATTGCACTAATCGGCGCTAATGGCAAGGGCAAAAGTACACTGCTGCGCATCATAACCAATACCGACACTTTTGAAGGCACAAGTACAGAAGGCCACAACGTGCAACGCTCTTTCTATGCGCAGCATCAGCTAGAAGCACTTAATGTTAATTCAGAAATACTTGACGAAGTGAAACAAGGTGCGCACGGTTTTACTGAGCCTGAATTGCGCGCTTTGCTTGGATGCTTTCTATTCCAAGGAGACGATGTTTATAAAAAAATCAAAGTGCTAAGTGGTGGAGAAAAAGCACGTGTAGCTTTAGTAAAAACCATTATTACCAAATGTAATTTCTTGCTTTTGGATGAGCCTACTAACCACCTTGACCTCAATAGCGTTAATGCATTAGCAGATTCCTTGAATAAATACGAAGGCACCTATATTATTGTAAGTCACGATCGTTACTTTATTCAAAAGACAGCAAATAAAATTTGGGAAATTGTAGATGGTGAGATTAAAGAATTTATTGGCACCTACGACGAGTGGCAAGCAGATAAAGATAGAAAGGCTGCAGCAGGAGCAAATGCCAATTCTGCAACGCAAGCATCGGATAAACCAAAAACAGTTGTTCCAGAAGTAAAAAAAGAAGAAGCAAAGCCTGTTGCAAATACTAACACCAGTGAATATAAAGAGCAGCAAAAAAAATACAAGCAACTGCAAAATCAATTCAAAAAAGCCGAAGAAGCGCTTGCAACTGCACAACAAGTAAAAGCTGACCTTGAAGGCAAACTAGCTGATCCTGGCGTGTATGCTGATAAAAACAAATTTCAACAAGTAGAACGCGACTATAATAACGCAGTTAACGACGTGAAATACAAGCAAGAACAATATGAAGTTTTATTTGAACAATTATTAGAATATGAGTCTTAAAAAAATAATACTAAGCGTAGTAGCTATCTGCGCGAGCATAGTTATTACAGCACAGCAGCCAGCTAAAAAGCTATTAGATATGCGCGAGGCGACAAGTGGCCTTTTTACTAATCTTGCGCCACTCAATCTAAAGCAATTACAATGGCAAAATGCGAATACCTATGTGTTTACAGCAGGAAAAGATAGCAACGAATGTCTCGTGCGCAATATACTACCAGCAGCAACGCCGGATACTTTTTTGCGCTTATCACAAATCAATGCAGCCCTTCTAAATAGTGGAGATGTTGCATTAAAGTCTATGCCAGCTATTAACTGGCTTAGCGCAACTGATGCGTACTTTAGCAAAGGCAGCAAATATTATCAAATGCGCATTGCAAAAGACGGCAGTGTTACTACAAGTCTTATGTATACATTGCCAGATGATGCCGAGAATATAAGCATCCACCCAAAAACCTTAAGTGCTGCTTATACGAGCAATTACAACTTATTTATTTGCACCATTGGCAATCCTGCGCAACAACTTACTACAGACGGCAACGCTAACCTACTTTATGGCACAAGTGTGCATCGTGACGAATTTGGTATAGACCACGGCATATTTTGGCACGACAATGGACGCAATATCGCCTTCTACCAAATGGATCAAAGCATGGTGACCGACTATCCTATTATTAATTGGCAGACGATACCTGCAACTGTCAATAATATCAAATACCCTTTTGCTGGTGCAACGAGTCATAATGTAAGCTTGTACACTTACAACTTGGATCGCGCTACAAAAGCACGTATCAACACCACAGAAAAAAGTGAGCAATACTTAACCTGCGTAACATGGCATCCTACAGATGAGAAAATCTATATTGGCATACTCAACCGCGAGCAAACACAATTGTCGCTCAATAAATACAATGCTAAAACTGGTGCATATGATCGTACGAT
>JBJORA010000069.1:0-41219 GCA_046049675.1 Bacteroidota bacterium
AGCTAAAGCGGTTTGTCTCTAAATACTTATCAATGTGACGATAAATGAGCGCTACTTTTACGCGCTTAGTCACAGCATAGTTAACACCGAGATTTGTATACAACAGATTTAGCCTGCCATAATTTTCGCGCAGGCGCAATTCTTGTGTAAATAGCAAGCCCCAACGCTTATTGAGTTTATATGTTACGTTAAACGTATTCCACAAACCTGCATCTGGGTAAACCGGATTGCGCGCTTCTGCTACATGAGATACGCAAAACAGCGCAATAAAAATATATAAGCACTTCCGCATTAGCTTAGTTCTTATCGGTGTAGATACGGATATCGTCAAGAACAACATCACTTTTTCCAGTCACTTCAACTTCTTTTACGACAACACTATCAAGTTGCCCTAAACCAAGCAAAACCTTGCTGATTGTCCATACCTTATATTTGCCCGGACGTAGATAGTCAAAAGTAAAAGAACCATCAATGCCTGTACTTCTGTTATCGTCTTGCGTGGTTGCATCGCCGTAACTAATAAACACACTATGGTCGGCGATATAACCACTATCTTTCATCACAAATAGCCCATCTAAATTAGTTGCCCAAATTTTGCCTTTGATAGAAGCCCTTCCTCCAGCACCAGGACCTTTAGTACAAGCGGCAAAAATACTAATAGCTGCAATTCCAATTGCTACCTTTTTCAATAACATCGTATAAAAATAGTACGATTAGCTTAATAGTTTTGCTAATCGGTGGCTTTTTTAGACTAAATCGCCTACGCATAGATTTAATTGACCTAATACAATGCCAATACTCTTACAACGCTTAGCTTTGACAGTGATGAATATTGCTATTGTCGGCGCTGGAAATATTGGCCATTTCTTAGCGCATCAATTTGCCCAAGCAGGTCATACCATTGCGCATGTTGTTAGCAGAACAGAAAGTAATGCTAAATTTCTAGCACAAAAGTACACAGCTAGTTTCGATACAAGTCTTACCACTTTGTCCAATCAAATAGACCTTGTGTGCTTAACTGTGCCTGACGATGCTTTACTGCAATTAGCATTCAAAACAGATGCCATTGTCATCCATACAAGCGGCGCAACAGACGACAATACCATTAGTAAATTTAGCGCGTCAACAGGCTGCATTTGGCCAGTGGCTAGCATCAATAAAGATAGCTATACCTACATGGAGAATGTACCCATGTGTATTAGTAGTGACAATAAAGACGTGCAAGAAATTTTACTTAAAACTTGTGCTGCATTTACCAACAAGCTTTACGCTTTAGACAGTGCTCAAAAAAAAGTAGCACATCTTGTAGCTACGATTGGCAATAATTTCTGCAATCATTTACTGGCCGAAGCACATGGCATTTGTTACAGCAAAGGCATTGATCCGCATATGTTCTTAGACTTATTTGCACAACCCCTAGCTTATTTTGCTCAGGGCAGTAACGAGCAATATCAAACAGGTGCTGCAAGGCGCAAAGATGTGCATACGCAGGAAACGCATTTGCAACTGTTAGCAGATAAGCCTTCTATGCAAGAAGAATATAAGCTTATCAGCAAACATATATCTGCAAAGTACTAACTTTAGGCCCGCAATGCTGCAGCTAAGCTACACAGAAGAAAATTACTTGAAGTGCATTTATGCCTTATGTGATTATACAGTGCAGCAAGAATGCAGTACAACAGCTATCGCGCAACATCTCAATATTCGCAAGGCAACTGTAAGCAGTATGCTACGCAAGTTATCGGAAAAAGCGCTGGTAGATTTTGCACCATATGGCAAAGCCAAGCTAACAACTACAGGAGAAAAACACGCTTTGTTGGTTATACGCAAACATCGTTTGTGGGAAGTATTTTTAGTTGACAAATTAGGCTTTGCTTGGAGCGAAGTGCATCACGTAGCAGAACAGCTCGAGCATATACAAAGTACGCAATTGATTGATAGTTTGGACACTTATCTCAACTATCCGACCAGCGACCCGCATGGCGACCCTATACCACGTAAAGATGGTGTACTACCACAACTTAACTTGCGTAAACTCTATTCAGCCAAAGTCAACGAAACAGTAAAGGTGCATAGCGTAAGCGATAGCGATGCTGGTGTATTGGCTTATCTTAGCCAACATCATATTTTGCCGAATACGCAGCTTACCATTGCTGCAAAGGCAGAGGCCTTAGATACGATTATCGTTGAAATAGATAGCAATTCCATTTCTCTCACCAAAAAAGTAGCTGAACTAATTTTAGTAAGTGCATAAATGAGCAAGCGAAAAAAACTACTTCAATTTATTGCCAATCCATTAGATATAGCGCGTACAAAAAAAGTACTGCACGTCAATCCAACGCTAGAAAAGGAACGTGTACATACAAATTCTACACTTAGTTTATATAACTACGATGCCAATAAATGCGAGGTACATGATAGTATTGATGTCGCACAATTGCCAAATTTGCTTAGAGAAAATACTTTCACATGGCTTAATGTAGACGTGGTAACCGCTGATATTCTGGACAAAATACAGCAACATATTTTTATCCATCCGCTATTGCTGGAAGATATTGCGATTGACAACCAACGACCAAAACTAGATGAAGTAGATAATCAAATATTTTGCGTGCTGCAAATGATGTACTTCAACGACTTAGATAAAAGTGTAGAAAGCGAGCAGGTAAGTTTGGTTTTAGGTAAAGAATTTTTGATAAGCTTCCAAGCCGATCCGCATCGCGACCATTTTGATGCAGCAAGAAATAAACTGAAAATTACTGCTAGTAAACATCGTACAAAAGGTGTTGACTTTCTATTGTACTCGCTCTTAGATGCCATTGTAGACAATTACTATTTGGTAATGGATAAACTTGGCACAGAAATAGAAGCTTTGGAAGAGAATATTGCACAAGGCGAAACGACCGATTACACCATGAGTAAGATTAATAACTTACGTAAGGAAATGATAATGTTTAGGCGCAACGTAGTGCCTGTGCGCGATATTCTCACACAATTGTATAATACAGAATCTCCTTTGCTAGACCCTGCTAATAAACGTTACTTCAAAGATGTGCAAGACCATATTTTGCAAGCCATAGACCTTAGCGAAAACCATCGCGATATCTTGAATAGCATCAGAGACTTGTACGTCAACCAAGTAAACCTTAAGAGTAACGAAGTGATGAAATTTCTTGCTATTATTACAAGTTTGCTTGCGCCTGCAACTGTGCTTGGTGGTATATTTGGCATGAACTTCGATAAGTTGCCGTGGCAACACAATCAGTATGGCTTTTTGTTTGTTGCGCTACTGATGATAGGTATACCTATAGTCATGCTTGCGTGGTTTCGCAGACAAGGTTGGTTTTAGTAATTACCATGTGCGCAATGCACTGCGCGGAAAAGTCCATTCTGGCGTAATAATTTCCGCAACATCGTCAAAGCTATACCATACGGTCTTTTCGTTGACATTGGGGTTGAGTAAGATTTGCGTTTCTTGAGCAGGCATATAGCTCTGTGCTAGCACAAACATTTTTTGACCCGTAGTAGCGTTTACACATTCGTCCACTATTATTACTGCATGGCCATAAGGATTGCCCGTTACAATAAATACATCGCCGATGCTAGCGCTATCAAGGGTTTTAGGTATAAGTTGACCATGCAGGCTACGTGTATTAGCTGCACGCCATACATCTTGCATATACTTAAAGAAAGTTTTGCTGCTATAGTCGCTGCCACAAAAATCGGTGTACCAATGCATTTTAGTATCACCCAAAAAACGAAAGCCAATTTGCTTGTATTGCTTCGTATCGTACAAATACTTTGCACGCAAATACATCACCGCATCTGCGCATTGATGCAAATCGCTCGTGCCAATTGGCAATGCAACAACTGCAGCATAAACATCATTATTTGGTTTATAGCTGCCATTGTAATAGCGCACAAGGCAAGTATCGTTTTTGAGTGGCAGGTTTTGTAAGTAGTAACCAAAACTGCCTTGGCTTTGTTGCTCGCGTTGAAAGCCTTTTGGCGTTGCAAAACGTGTTACAAGTGTATTAGCCGATGTACTTGCATTAACTGCATCATGATGCATTGATGATTGCTGTTGCTTAGGCGCAAGGATTTGCTGCTGCTGTGTTGTAGTTGTTTGGCAAGCCATTAAAAATGGCAAGAGTAGTAAAATGTTCTGCATATAAAATTTCTTTGATGCAGAGTTCCATGCAAAACTGTTTACAAAAACTTAAAGCTGGCATAAGCTTGTGTTAAGTAGCTAGATTTAGCTATATGAATACGCAGTCGCTATAAGATGCTTGCGACGAATCTCCTACCTCAACTCCACCTTACCCACATCGTACAAATTGCCATGCATTGCACGATACATGTATTGGCCAGGCGACAAGTTACCTAAGTGCATTGCTTGCTTGCCGCCAATCAAACGGCTAGTGTGTACCATTTGCCCTTGCATATTAAATACCTGCATAGTAGCACCTTGCAACTCGTAAGGAACAGTTAAGTAAACAGTGTTATTGTAAGTAGGTATTGGATACAGCTCAATACCTAGTTTGCGTGTAAGCTTTGGCGCATTGAGTAGCCACGGTTGTTCTTTGAAAATAATGCCACGCAAGTCTTTGTTCGTGATTGTACAGTTAGGCGCAATTACATGAGGTAATTGAAATGATGATGGATGTACACCAATATGGTAGGTGTTATGATAAATACCATCAGTAATAGGCAACTTAACATGCGTTGTTGCTGCTGCCGCAAAGATCGGCTGAGCTACTGTTGGTACGGCTTGCTTGCTTCGGAAAAAAGCTACCACCTGTTCAGATCGCAAATTGTATTTAAGTATAAAAAAATCTGTTGCAATGAATGATTCACCATGAGCATCACCAAATATGCCATTTGGCAAATCGCTGCCACTAACCTCACCGTATATTACTGCTATACTATCATTCTCCATATCAAATTTACAATTTATCAAGCTCAGTAAGCAATTGTCGGAAAACATACAAGCAGTGCCTACCGTGTAGATTTTCTGTAATGCCAATAAATCGTCGTAAGCAATTAGTGAAAATAATGCTCGTGGTGCTACGCCGCTGTTGAAATCACATACTTGCGTAACTACGTTCTCTGCTACAACCAATGATAGCCAATAACCATCGTGCCATACCGCATTTACAGCGGCAGCTGCACTATTAAGGCTGTCAAAACCACCAAATGCCCTGTAGGCCTTTAATTGCCCTAAACTATCTAAACTTGCCAGTACGTTAATAAACTGAGCTTCATTAGCGTTTGGATTTCTAAATGTATCACTATCAAAGGGTGGTTTATCTTGCAAATTATCATTGCTAATTGTAAATGTTTCTAGTGGAATCAATAAGTCGCCATTTGGAGCTACTTGGCCAAGAATTAATTCCTCTACATCCAAAGTATCATAAAAAACATGTGTGTACCGACGATTAAGGTATCTATCGTATCTAATTGCAAAAGGCTTTGACCATGCTGGCATCTGAGGTTCAGCAAGTGAAAAGTAGTTAGAAGTATCTCTGGTCGCACCAAGTATGTAAATATCACCATTGGTATAATTTATCAATATACTGTTGGTGTAGTAATTAGTAGCATCTGCATAGCCAATGGGAGCTGCTTTACGTTTCACGCCATACTGATTAAGCAAAACTACACTAGCACAAACAGTTTGATTGACGGAATCGTTATAAAAAATATGTGAAGTATCAGAGGTGAATGCAGAACCTACAGCTACATATGTGGTATCATCTAATCGCTTAACCGCATATAAACCTAAGTAGCTTTGCCCAGCAACAGGAAATACAGCAAGCGCGTTGTAACTAGTATCTAAGTGAATCCACTCCGAGTAAGTTGTTGTGCTTCTATAACCTACAAAACATCCTAAGGTCTTATTATAACCCTCTATAAAATAACCTCTATAATTTGTATCGCAAATTACTGGCGTAATAGAAACCGAAGGCATATTTTGTGCCTGCAACTTGCTAGTATAACAAATTAATACTAATGCTGTACAGTAAAGGCTTCTGTAATAACTTCGAATGCGCATATATATTTTAGGTAGTAAGTAACGTTTCGGGGAAATTTGCTATCGTAAAGATAAATGAAAATACCCAGCTAAGGAAAAAAGTTAGGATAATCTAGGCAAAACGGCAAGAAAGTTCTGGCACTTTGCCCGTCTAATTTGCTAGGCTAGCAAGCTCAACATGGCTGCATTACTCGCAAATCTTATAAGTAACGTAAAGCGTAGCAATAGCTGTTTTTATTAGCTGCTTTACGCAAAACCAATCGCCACAAACACCACACACAACGAAATGAAAATTAACTGCACATCTACATAGACATCATTACAAACTTTAAACTCCCTATTGACACTAGATGCACATAGCTTCTCATAGTCTTCTGTACTAAAATTTCTGAAATAGCTATTGTAGCCGAAGCCCGTTTGGATACGATATCTTTTGTTTATTTCTGGCTCGTTTTTAGCGATGTAGTCCCTTACTACCTTAAATGCCTGAGTTGTACTTGCAAGCAAGTAAAATAAAAAAACACATTGATAAATTGCCGCAACTAATAATGCAATATTGCTATTTTTAGTAAGCAATAGTGTTATTCCGCAAAGCAAAAACAAGCCTAGTAAAGGCCATTTGTGATTTACAAATGCGTGTATGATATTGTATTTTGGGGTATTCAAAGACTATTAGCGAGGATAGAAACAGGGCAACGCGAAGTACTCAGAGTCATGTTGAATATAACTATGAGTAGTAGTAACTATCGTGCCAGCAAAATCAAAATTAAATAGTATAAGACTGTTGCTAGACGCTTCTACAACTAAAACGCCTAAGCCATTATTTGTGAATGTGATACCTTGCACGAAGTAACAAGCATCAAAATTTCCGTCTTCAAGTTTATTGTGCAAGAGTGAAAATGACAAAGCTGCATTATCAATAGTAAAGTTATTCCGAAATAATTTGCAACTATCAATTATACAAATTTTGGTCGGCATTTCAACGGAAAAAGGCAGCCCAATTAAGAGTATGCTATCAGCCTGCTTCAAATCTATGCCGTAAAAACTTAGGATTGAGTCTCTGTTTAATACAGTTTTTGTCAAAAAAATTGTTCCACTTTTTGGATCAAACACTTTCCGAAAGCTACTTAAATCACTTTGCATTCGAGCAACTTTACACTTATCAAAAAGATAATTAGCCCATGAACTTACAATTCTTGAGTTCAGTGACGACTCTTGCCCCTTTACATGTGTACAACTGCTTAGTAGTATTATCACAATCAGATTAAGTCCTCTTTGCTTACATAAAAGATAAGTCCCCTTAGTTATATCAAACAAAGTCCGTGTACTATTAAGGCACGAAGCTTGTAAATCGCCTACTTGCAATCTTCCACGTTGAATATTGTTCTTCATAGGCATTGAGATTTCAAATTTAATTTTCTGATGTAATTTATTGCCACGTAATACAGGATTTAATTTACAAATACGTACGACATTTTTTATTTGCTTGTACTATGCAGAAACGATAACCACGCTGCAAGATCTACTTTTTCAGACCTTACAAATTTACTTCTGTACAAGCGTTGAAAGTCCACTTGATAAAAAAAATTTCCTTTATTTGTACTTTTACACTTTTTATAACACCAATCGTCAGACAGCTATATGAGAGTAAAATACCATTTCAATTCAGCGCAATAACTGACAACTGATATTATTGAGGCTATCAAACTTGCCTTCAAATCCAAGTCATTTTCCATTACAGTTAAGGACCAATTAGATGAGACAGAATATCTACTTGCTACAGTAGCAAATCGTAAGAAGCTACCAGAGTCGATAGAGCAAGATTGTTATGGGCAAAGTGTTACAATCAAGCTTGCAAACTAAGCTAATTTTTAATACTTCCACTCCCATTCACCCATTATCCTCGCTGTTCACCCCACTCCGCTTGCCAATTGCGCACTATTTGCTATCTTTAATGGGTGAAGCATCTATTAGTATTACTTTTTGTAGCACTGAGCACACTTGCTTTGGCACAAACTTCGGCTAGTCGACAAACCCGCGCCAATAACAGCCGAAGCGATAGTATCGATATCAAACATATCGCTATCTCTTTGCTCAATGTAGATTACAACAGTCAAAGCGTTAATGCATTTGCCGACCTCAAGTGCTTTAGTAAGGTCAATGCTACAAGCTATATTGACTTTGATTTGGAAGGCCCAATTGCAGACTCTGTATTTGTAAACGGTGCAGCAGCCACATTTGTCCATCAAGCTAGTAATGTGCGTGTACAGTTACCTGCCACACTTAATACTGGCGATTCTTGCCAAGTGCGCATCTACTATAGTGGTCATCCAAAAGCCGATCCTCAATGGGGTGGTTTTGTTTTTAGTGGCGTCTACGCCTTTAATATGGGTGTTGGCTTTATTAGTCAGCCGCACACGATTGGTCGTTATTGGTTTCCCTGCTTCGATAATTTTGTAGAACGTAGTACTTACGAGTTTTTTGTAACAACTAGCAATTCAAGAAAAGCAGTTTGTAATGGTCAGTTGCTCGATAGTACCATCAACGGCAGCGATGTCACTTGGCATTGGTATTTACAAGAAAATATTCCAAGCTACTTAGCTAGTGTAGCTATAGCACCTTATGTTACCGTTCGCGATACTTTGATTGGCATGAACGGACAAGTACCTGTTGAAATTACTTGTTTGGCTAGCGAGGTAAATAATGTGAACGGTAGTTTCGCGCAATTGCAACAAAGCTTTACCATGCTTGAGCAACGCTTCGGTGCTTATCAATGGAGCAAAGTTGGTTATACGCTTGTACCATTTACGGCCGGCGCAATGGAACATGCTACCAATATTCATATCGGCAAGGCATTTATTGATGGTTCGCTCAATTATGCAACACTCATTGCTCACGAACTTAGTCACCATTGGTTTGGCGATCTTGCAACTTGCAGCACTGCACAAGATATGTGGCTCAACGAAGGCTGTGCAAGTTATTGCGAATTTCTGCATACCGAATACGTTAGCGGCGCAGCGGCCTACTTAACTGCTTACCGCGACAACCATTATAGTATGTTGGGCACGGCGCATATCAACGACGATGCCTATCGTGCTATTTCTCCAATGGATAGCAACTATACATACAGCACTACAGTTTACAACAAAGGCGCAGATGCTATACATACTTTGCGCAGCTACCTAGGCGATAGCCTATTCTTTGCAAGCATGCAGCATTATTTAACGCAGCATAGTTTTACGCACGCCAGTACTGCTGATCTTAGTGCAAGTATTGCAACAGTATGTGGCACTAGCTATCAGCACTTTTTTGATGGCTGGATTTTACAACCTGGCTTTGCCAACTTTACGATAGATAGTATTTTTAAGCAAGCGGAAAATAGCAATGTCAATGTGCAAGTGTTTTTGCGTCAACGTAAACATCAAAACACTAACTATCTCAGTAAAGTGCCATTGCGCATCAATTTCTTTAAGCCCGACTTTAGCTATATCACTAAAATCTATACGCTAGATGCACAATGCGCTGGCCCTATCTTCAATTTAGATTTTGATCCTGTAATGATTGTATTAGATCAAAACGATGCGCTTAGCGATGCTAGTACATGGGAAAGCAGAACAATTAAAACAACAAGTAGCAGTTGGGTACAATATACACAAGCCAAAGCACGCGTTAAAGTTACTGCCATAGCAAATACTACAGATAGTAGTTTACTGCGCATAGAACATCATTGGGTACATCCGGATAGATTTAGGGTGCCGCAAGGCGATTATGTTTTGCATGATGCTAGATATTGGCGCGTAGATGGTATTAATTTACAAAACCTGAGTGGCTTCTTAAACTTTGCTTACAATGCTAGTAGTACCAATAGTTACCTAGATAGCAGTTGGTTGCAAGGCAATGAGAGTGATATTCGTTTATTCTACCGTGCCAATGCGCAGCAAGATTGGAGCTTTGCCGATGATAGCTTAATAGCTGGTGCCCCAAGCGATAGAATTGGTCAGATCTACAGCAAAAAAATTCTTGCTGGCGATTATGCCTTAGGTATCCGACGTAGCGGCTATACCGATCCCATTGTAAGCGATGCAACTAGCCTACCTTGCGATAACGTGCTAAAACTAGAGCCTGAGTCAAACAATGCAAAGCCAGTTTACTTTATTGTTAGTCCAAATCCGGCAGATAGTTTTATAGAAGTACAACTCAAAAATTCTCAGTGTGATTTATGCAGCCTTGTATTATCGCAAGATGGCAAAATACTACAGCAATATCTAACTGGCAGCGTAAGCACCTTTAGACTTGATACCAGCAGATTGGCGCCTGGCACATATCAAATTAGTTTCATCAAAAATCAAAAAACCCTGCAGGCACAACAGCTCATCATTAGATAATGACATTATTAACTTTATTTCAAGATATCGCTTTATTCTTCAAAGACTTTCGTCTCACCGACTTTATAGACTTATGTCTTGCTGGTGTACTTTTATTTTTTGTTTATCGCACCGTTAGAGGTACAGCTGCATTTAATATTTTAATCGGCATCGGGCTCGTTTACCTTTTATATGCCATTAGCAATAAGTTGGATATGCGTATTTTGTCGAATATCCTAGATAAAATTATTAGTGTTGGTTTGCTTGGTTTAGTAGTCGTATTTCAACCAGAGATTAGAAAATTCTTGAGCAATTTGGCACGCAATAGCCCTGTTGGTAAAAATGGTGTGCTCAACAAGTTTTTGCAAAGCACAAGCATGCGCAATACCGCTGCAGAAGAAGATACTGTTTTGCAAATTTCAAAGGCACTTAAATACTTTGTTGAAAACAAACTAGGCGCTTTACTCGTATTTGCTAAAAATAACCAACTGGAATTTGATACAAAAACTAGTGTGATGGTGCGTGGCATGGTAACGAGTAAATTGCTTGAAAGTATCTTCGAGAAAAACAGTCCCATACATGATGGTGCGGTAATTATCGACCACAATGAACTGGTTGCGGCGCGCGTGGTATTACCATTGACAGACAATACTAATTTGCCGAGCCGCGTTGGATTACGTCACCGTGCGGCAGTTGGTGCCACCGAGCACAATGATGTGCTAGTAATTATTGTAAGCGAAGAAAACCAACAGATATCGTACGCCGAAGATGGCAAACTATATCAAAACACCACGATAGATGTAATAAAGAAAAAGTTGTTTGAAGTGATGATTGGTTAGATCTTACTTAATCTCCAAATTAAATGGCATTCTCGCCATCACCTTATTTGTTCCCGCTTGGAAGTTCATAAAGTCTTTGTAGAAATTATATTGGTTGCCTAACATCGCTTTCAACTTTGCATCGCTTTCATTGTTTTGCAATTGGTTCAAAAATGCTTGTACACCATCCTGCTTTACCGGATAAGTTACCAAACGATACTTAGACAACTTTGCCAATTGTGCTGCCTTTGCAATA
Source organism: Bacteroidota bacterium (assembly GCA_046049675.1). Lineage (GTDB taxonomy): Bacteria > Bacteroidota > Bacteroidia > Chitinophagales > Chitinophagaceae > CAIXQW01. Next base: position 11,470 of record JBJORA010000069.1, read on the forward strand.
CACTGCTCTAAAGAAGCAAAGCCGTCCACAAGTTTTAAGTCTTTTGCATCAGCGCCAGTGTAGACGTGGCCTTGCGCAATATTTTCTACTGCTGCCAAATCCATTTTACGCGCTTGGCCTACACGAGTTTTAAATGTTACATAGGTGCTATCTAAAAACTCTTGTATCAAAGCTGTTTCTTGTGCAGACATGTTTCTGCTAAGGTTTGGAAAGTCGGCATAAGGACCAGTTTTAACAGCATCTGTACTAACGCCGAGTTTGTTCTTTAAGAAGCCTTCTATACCAAACATGATGCCTACAACGCCGATACTACCCGTGATGGTATTTGGCTGCGCAAAAATGCTATCACCTGCACAACTCATGTAGTAACCACCACTCGCAGCCACATCACCCATACTTACAATAATTGGTTTCTTCTTACGCAATTGCACAAGCTCTTGGTATATATTTTCGCTAGCCATGGCACTACCGCCAGGCGAATTAATGCGCAGTACTACAGCTTTAATCTTATCATTGTTTGCTGCAGCACGAATATCTTTTATTAAGGTCTCGCTAAAAATTCCTTCAGCATTGCCTTGCGCTTTACCATCGGCAATTTCTCCTTCAGCAAATATAACAGCCACTTTATCCGTGCCACTACCTTTGCTAATAGTCTTACAATACTTTGCCATATTAGCTAGGCGTGCGCTATACTTGTCGTTTACGCCACTTAGTTTTTTTAGTTTGCTCAATACTTCGCCTTCGTAAGCAAGGCCGTCAATTAGTTTCTGCTGCAATGCATCTGCTGGTCTGCGTATGCTGTATTGTTGTGCTAAAGCGTCGATTTGTTCTGGTGTTTTACCGCTGCGTTGTGCCAAAGTTGTACACATGTCTTTATACAAATCACCAATTAGTGCACCAAGTTGTTCGCGGTTGGCATCGCTATACTTATCTAAGCGATATGGTTCGCTAGCACCTTTGTATTTACCACAATAAAAGATTGTTGGTTTTACATCAAGTTTTTCTAAGCTGCCTTTGTAAAACATGCTTGTTGCTGCTAAACCTTTTAGCTCTACCATACCTGTAGGATTTGCAAAAAGACTATCAGCTACGCTAGCAATATAGAGCGTTTTTTGGTCAAGGTAGTCGCCATAGGCATAGATTGGTTTTTTGCTTTGCTTGAATTTCACAAGCGCATCACGCAAATCGCTGCTTGTAGCCCAACCTGCGCTGCTCGCGCCACATTTAAGGTAGATACCAATTATTTTCTTGTCCGTTGCTGCTTGATCAATTGCACGAATCATTTCAAACAAACCATAGCTAGATTCTGAGCCACCGCCAAAGTCAAATGCTGCGGGTGTGGCTTGTTCACTTATGCCCTTGGATAAATTGATGGTCAAAAAACTTTTATCCTCTACAATAACGGCATCGCTACTGCTGCCTAGTGAAGCACCAATGACGGTCATTACAAAAAAGCTTATCAGTGCAAAAGCCACGAGTGCCAATAGGCTTGCGAAGAAATATTTAAGAAATTGCATAATTTGTACCTCTGTTTTGGTAAAAGTAAATCAGAGCACGTACTTTGCGCAAAGGCAAATGATAAATGAGGCTTTTTTGTTGATAGGCGGCAATGTAGGTGCTACCACGCTTTATTTGCGTCAAGCCCTGTATTTGCTGGAGGAAAAGGCGGGCACGGTGCTAGCAGCAAGCCCATTGTATAGCACCGCAGCTTGGGGTAATACCAAACAAAACGACTTTTTGAATCAGGCGATACACCTGCAAACAACTTTATCGCCAGCAAGCTTACTAAATACTATCCTGCAAATCGAGCAAATGCTAGGTCGTGAACGCCATGCACTGTGGGCTCCAAGGACAATAGATATTGATATTTTACTCTACGGCAAGCGCAATATTCAAACAAAGGCATTGCAAGTACCACATCCACGCTTGCAAGAAAGGTTATTTGCGCTAAAGCCTTTGGCGGATATTGGCGCCGATTTTACGCACCCAGTTTTTCGTTGCAGCATAGCAGATTTATTAGAAAAATGTACTGATCAATTGTCTGTGGAAATCTACAGCGATACGAATTGAATTTAGTGGCAAGTGCAACCTATTTTCGCAGCCCACTGTGCAATACCAATACATTACCATAGAAGGCAATATCGGTGCCGGCAAAACGACGCTTAGCACCCTGCTAGCGCAGCACTTCGATGCGCGATTGGTATTGGAACAGTTTGCAGATAATCCATTTCTTCCCAAATTTTACGAAAAGCCAGAGCAATATGCGTTTCAATTAGAAATGAGTTTTTTGGCTGAGCGCTTTAAGCAATTAAAGAATTTGCTAAATACGCGTGATATGTTTAGGCCTGTCACCATCACAGACTATTTATTTATTAAGTGTAAGTTGTTTGCCCACGTCAATCTAGCAGAAGACGAATATCGACTTTTTGAAAGTTTGTTCGATATTATTTATCCCAATTTACCGCATCCAGAATTGCTTGTGTATTTGCATAGTCCTGTACACAAGTTACAAGAAAATATCAAGCAACGCGCACGTAGTTACGAGCAAAGTATACCAGATGCATATTTACAAAGCATACAAGATGCTTATTGGGCGTACATGCGTACAGTTCAAATTCCTATTGTAATTGTAGATACAAGTCAAATAGATTTTGTAGCGCGCACAAAAGATTTTGAACTTATACTTGGCATTTTCGACAAAAAATGGCCAACGGGTATAACAGTGCTAAATGGTGCCTTGTAGATTTTGTTTTGCTTTTAGCGTAATTTTTTTAATTGATTGTATTAAGATATCAGGGCTAAAGCCCCTCGCGTTATGTGCTGCGGCTTTTCGCAACGCAGCTATTAAGACAGCAGGGCTAAAGTCCGAAGTAAAGTTTTGGCAGTAAATGCAATGTCAAGGTTATTCTAGAATTAATAGCAGAACGTTGAATTACAAGCGCAGTAAATTTTCACTAGTCCATTGAATAAACATATGTTTCCAATCCACAATCCAAATAATGAAAGTAGACTTAGATAACGCTGCGAAGGGGCTTTAGTGCTGATATGTTAGTCTCGACAACCTACAGCCGATTATCCTACACTATTGATGCACAAAAATGCCAGACTACAAAAATCATACTTTTTATACTTTCAATTATTATTGAAAATATAAAATACTGTTGTACATTTGTACCAGACAAACGAGCTAGTACAATGAACATCATAGCTTACACAATTTACCTCTTAACTACAAGCTTCATCACCTTGGTGGTTGGTAAAAAATGTCACAAGTATGGTTACTTATACATTCTCAAATTATTTGATGGCAATGTGCAGACAGCCACCGCTATCAACAATACACTCTTACTCTTATATTACTTACTCAATATAGGTTATGCAGCACTCATCTTAGTTACCTGGCAGGTTGTACCAAACCTTACCGAACTCATCTATACCATAGCAAGCAAAATTGGCCTTATCGTTGCCACGCTTGCCCTTATTCACTACGCCAACATTGGCTGTTTGCTTTTAGCAAGCCGCTATGTTCATAAAAACAATATCATTATTTAACCATCAAAATTTTCAAGATCATGAACATCAACTTTTTATTCGTCGCCTACTGCATCTATTTACCAGTTGCACTTCTATTAACTTGGTATACAGCACACACATTGTTTAAGAACGCACGTGTGTTTATGCTAGACATCTTCCACAACAAAGAAGACATTGCACTAAGCACCAACAAGCTTTTTGAAATTGGCTTCTACCTAGTCAACATTGGTTTTGCACTACTCATATTACACATGGACTACATTACAAATGCTACTACCCTTTTTGAAAAGCTCAGCTATAAATTAGGTGGCTTTGCAATCTATCTCGGCCTAATGCTTTTTGCCAACATGTATATGTTTTTTAGAGGTCGCAAGGCAGCTCGCCACAGCCAATGGTTGCGCGACAATGCTACAAAAGCTTAAGCAACGATAAGTAAAGCCTAAGCTAAAAGAAAATGTGCAAGTCGTTGTAGCATTCACTACATCTGCTTGCACATTATTTATTATTCTAATTATTTGATTTATGGAAAGATATATTCGAAAAAATACTTGTAACGATGTCCGATTTCAGTAACATCACCCACCTTTACTTGATTATCTTCTATACTTAACTTGTCGTAGTCTTTGATGTCCACAAATGTTGTGCTTGTATCCTTGCTATTGCTAAGCTTATAAACATGGATATAATCAAAGGCTACATTAAGTTCTTCCTTGCTCCATCTATGCTCAATTCTTGCACCAGCAGCATACACCGGCAAAGCCAACTCTGTATGATTGTACATTTGTGCATTAGACACTAAGGCAATCATTGGTTTTCCGTCTACACTATATTTTACAACTAACTCTTGATTCGTAGCGTTAGTTACCCAAAAAGCATGTTTATGAGCAAGATTTGATTTTGTACAAGATGTACTTAGTGCCACAAAAAGCAGTGTTGCCGAAAAACACCACAATACATTTTTTCTTAAATTCATGTAATTTCCCAAGCCTCCCCCAAGGCGAAATGCAAATGTAGTGCAAGACATTGTCCTCAGGGAGCAAAAAGTACGCCAAAGCAAATGTTAAGTGCTACTTCTTAATAAATCCCTTACTAGTAGTCAACGAACTAAATATTGCGAACTTTTCTATATATAAGCATATGAAAATTAAACGCCACTTAACATTAATGCAACAAACCTGCTATTACAATAATAAACAGCTCAGTATCTGCAAAATAGCCTACCACTAGTGTAAATTTCACAAAGCCACTATCTGCAATGCTGGTCCTACACATCGCACAATAAAGTAATCAGTAATTGCGATGCTCGACTAACCAAGCGCCACTACCTTCGGTGCTGCAGCAAGAATCTCTTCGTTGGCTTGACTAGCATACTTCTCAAAGTTCTTAACAAACAAGCTAGCTAAATGGCTAGCTGCCTTGTCGTAAGCTTCGCCATCAGCCCAGGCATTGCGTGGAATCAATACTTCGCTAGGTACACCTTCGCAAGTGGTTGGCATAGCCATACCAAACACAGGATGCTGCTCATAGCTTACATCATTCAAACCGCCATTCATAGCAGCCGTAATCATAGCACGTGTATAGCTCAACTTCATGCGGCTACCAACACCGTAGCCACCGCCACTCCAGCCTGTATTAATCAACCAAACATTAACGTCCGGATTTTCATCTAATTTCTTACCAAGCAATTCTGCATACTTTGTTGGGTGCAATGGCAAAAAGGCTCTGCCAAAACAAGCACTAAATGTAGCTTGCGGCTCAGTAACGCCAACTTCTGTACCAGCAACCTTTGCTGTGTAGCCACTAATAAAGTTATACATAGCAAGGCCTTTATCCAACTTACTAATTGGCGGCAAAACACCATAAGCATCGCAAGTCAAGAAGAAAATATTCTTTGGATTACCACCAATGCTAGGTTCTTTGGCATTAGGTATATGATGGATAGGATAGGCAACACGTGTATTCTCTGTGATACTACCATCAGCAAAGTCTACTTCGTTTGTACCAGCAATGTATTTTGTATTTTCAACTAATGCACCTGGCTTAATAGCTGCATAAATTTGCGGTTCTTTTTCTTCTGTAAGATCTATACATTTTGCATAGCATCCACCTTCAAAATTAAATACGCTACCAGCATCCCAACCGTGCTCATCGTCGCCAATTAATTTACGATTTGGATCTGCACTTAAAGTCGTTTTACCAGTACCGCTTAAACCAAAGAATAATGCAACGTCGCCGTTAACACCTTCGTTGGCACTGCAGTGCATGCTTAGTACACCACGCTCTTGTGGAAGGATGTAATTAAGTACACCAAAAATACCTTTTTTCATTTCGCCAGTATAACCTGTACCAGCAATGAGGATCATCTTTTTGCTAAAGTTTACAACTGTGCAATTGCTTTGACGCGTACCATGCTTAGCAGGGTCTGCTTCAAAACTTGGTGCTTGCAGTATCACCCAATCAGGTGTTGCAGCAGCAACTTCTTCTGAAGTTGGCCTTAAGAACAAATCATTGCAAAACAAATTCGCCCAAGGCGTTTCGTTTACAACTCTAATATTTAATCTGTGTTTTGGATCAGCACATGCATAAGCATCGCGGCAAAACAAATCTTTACCTTCGTAATGCGCTAAAATATCTGCATGCAATGCGTCAAAATGCGCAGGACTTAATGCAATATTAATATCGCTCCAGTCAACAGTATTTTCTGTAACACTATCTTTGACTGTAAATTTATCCTTAGGAGAACGACCAGTAAACTTTCCCGTACTAACTGCAAGTGCACCCATATTGGTTACAGTGCCTTGACCAAGCTCTACGGTTTTTGCAGTTAATTCTTCTGGCGTTAAATTCCATTGAACGCTATTTGCGTTGATGCCCAATTGCGTAAGACTCGCATTAGGGTTCTTGTTTCCGAACTCTTGCATTGTATATTAATTAGATGCTCTGCAAAATTACGCCTGTGCCTATGCGGGTGCATCTGTGCTATATTGACACTTGTCAAGGTATTAAGCAAACAAGCATCATGCACCTATATCAAAAGCCGCACTGCACAAGCGTTTGCACGCATACCACCAAAACTGATATATACAGCAAAATACATATTAGCACTTTTTGCACATTGTTAATTGCATTTTTCAAATCGTATCTTTAAGCCATCAAATTGTTCAAAAACATAACACGCCAAGTATGGTTATTAAGTGCAGTAAGTTTATGCAATGATGCTGCTAGCGAAATGCTTTTGCCAGTTTTGCCCATCTACCTTAAGCATATTGGCTATGGTGTGTTGATGATTGGTATTATTGAAGGCATTGCTGAAGCAATTGCAGGTGTTGGCAAAGCATACTTTGGTGCCGTGAGCGATGCCATTGGTAAACGCGTGCCATTTATACAAATTGGTTATGGTTTAAGTGCTCTGAGCAAGCCATTAATGGGTTTATTTATTACGCCATGGTGGGTACTGCTGATGCGTATAAGCGATCGCATAGGCAAAGGCGTACGTACAGGTGCACGCGATGCACTACTAAGTGCTGAGGCTACACCCGAAACAAAAGGTGCCGTATTTGGATTTCATCGCAGCATGGATACAATAGGCGCAGTAATTGGTCCCGTTGTTGCACTTATCTACTTAAAGTATCATCCACAAGCATATGCGCAGATGTTTCTTATTGCAGCAATTCCTGGGTTAATTACCTTACTGCTTACAAGATTGCTCAAGGAAAATACGATTGCAGCTAGTATTAAAAGTACCAAGGCAGAGCTAGCCATGTTTTGGCCACGCGCAAGTGCATCATATAAAAAAATATTTCTATTGCTCTTCTTATTTGCTCTTGCCAACAGTAGCGACGCTTTTTTAATGCTTAAGCTAAAAGATTGCGGCTATAGTGATGTGCAGGTTATACTTTGCTACGTACTTTATAATATCGTTTTTGTTATTACTGCTTATCCCTTTGGTAAACTTGCCGATAAAATTGGTTTCGAGAAAATGCTTGGCGCTGGCCTACTTGTTTTTGCTGCTGCTTATTTTTTATTTGGGCTTAGCACAGCACCACTTGTGTTGCTTATTGCAATAATCGTGTATGGTATTTTTGCTGCCTGCTCCGAAGGTTTAGGCAAAGCACTTCTTACCAATACCTGTGCAAAAGAAGATGCTGGTAAGGCCATTGGCTTTTTTACAGCGGCACAAAGCCTGGCTACTTTTTTGGCAAGTGCCAGTGCAGGCTATTTATGGCACCTGGGCTATGCGCATATTAGTTTCTATGCAAGTGCGGCAGTTGCTTGCATTATCGCGCTTATACTTTTTGCTAGCAAACCAGTCAAGGCTATTTCTGGCGCTTAATACTATTGTAGCGTACCCATGCCATTTGTTGCTAAAATTATCTTGAGCAATTCCTTACCTTTATGCGATGAAATTACTAGTTGCGATTTTTATACTGCTAAGTTCTACGGTTGCATGTTTTGCAGGAGAATCTACCATAACATTTACCTACGCTGGTCAATCGCGCAGTAGCTTAATTTATGTGCCAAATAGCTATAATGCCAATACACCTAGCACACTAGTATTATGTTTACATGGCACAACGCAACTAAATACCGTGTATCGCGACCTCATTAATATGTATCCTATAGCAGATACTGCAAATTTTATTGTGCTTATTCCACAAGGCTTGTACGATTTAGTAGCAGGCTTTACTTGGAATAGCGGTGCAGGTGCGCAAGGTTATTATCCAAATAGCAGTGTAGATGATATAGGCTTCTTAAAGGCGCTGCTCGACACAGTAAAGGCAAATTATAACGTCAATAGCAATGGCGTTTTTGCCACTGGCTTTAGTATGGGTGGTTTTATGTGCAATAAAATTGCATGCAATAATACTCTTGGTATTAAAGCAATCGCGAGCGTAGCAGGCACAATTGGCAGCGGTGTTACTTGCAACACCACCACACCAATGCCATTTATGCACATCCATGGTACAAGCGATGGCGTTGTAGGTTATACTGCAAACAATTTTGGCACCGACGCTGAACCCACTGTCAAAAAATGGATTACAGTAAATGGCTGCGATACGAACGCTATTGTAACCAATATTACAAATAGCAACAACGATAATATCACATTTACGCATTACAAATACAATAATCCCGGCAATCCTTACTACGATGTCGAATTTTACAAGGCCAATGGCGCAAACCATGTTTGGTATACAAGCAATCAAGATATCAATTACAGTAAAGAAATATGGCTGTTTTTTAAAAGGCATATTGGTTTTGCCACAGCCGTAAATCAAACGACGCCACAGGCTACTATTTTAAGCACGAGTTATTACAATTTATGGGGGCAACCTATTACGAATAGCAAGGCCGCTATACCTGGCACGATGCTACAGATTACACGCTATAGCGATGGCAGCACAAAGCAAAAAATGATAGTGCAATAAGGCTTACCTTTGCGCTTCAATGAAACCATCATTGCCACAAGGCACACGCGATTTTGGTGCAGCAAACGTTCGTAAGCGTCACTACATACTTAATACCATTAAATCGGTATTTGAGTTGCATGGCTATGAACCATTAGAAACGCCAAGTATGGAAAACTTGAGTACGCTTACCGGTAAATACGGTGAAGAAGGCGATCGCTTGATTTTCAAAATACTGAATAACGGCCTTAATCACGAGAGTAAACATGCAAGCACGCGCAAAGCGATAGAAAACGTCTTACAAGGCAAAAGCGATACGGATTTAACCGATAGAGCGTTGCGCTACGATTTAACTATTCCGTTTGCGCGCTATGTGGCTATGAATCGCAATGATATAGCCCTACCCTACAAACGTTACCAAATGCAGCCAGTGTGGCGTGCAGATCGCCCACAAAAAGGTCGCTACCGCGAGTTTTGGCAATGCGATGCAGATGTGGTTGGTAGCAATAGCTTATTGTACGAGGCAGAGTTAATCAATATTTATGCTACCGCATTTGCATCACTAAAAGTGCCAGGCATAGACATTAAAATTAATAACAGAAAATTGCTTGCCGCACTTGCCGAGCATTGCGGCGCAACCGAATTGTTGACAGACATTACCGTTGCCATCGATAAGTTAGATAAAATTGGTAATGATGGCGTAGCCCAAGAGTTACAGAAACGCGGCATCAGCGAAGCAGCCAGTAAAACTATATTTGACTTTTTAAGTATCGTGGGCGACAATGCAAGCAAACTCAATGCTGTAGAAGCTATGCTTGGTAGCAATGCACAAGCACAATTAGGTTTGCAAGAACTGCGCACTACTTTAGATTATCTACATAAACTAAATCCTGCCTGCGTATGCAGCCTGGACTTTACACTAGCGCGTGGCCTCGACTACTACACAGGCCTTATTGTAGAAGTAAAAACCACAGCAGTTGCAATGGGCAGTATTGGCGGCGGTGGACGTTACGATAACTTGACCAGCGTATTCGACTACCCTGGCGTAAGCGGCGTAGGTATAAGTTTTGGTGTAGATCGTATTTACGATGTGATGGAAGAATTGCAACTCTTTCCGCAGGATCTTGCTGTTGGTGTACAGATTATGTTTGTCAACAACGGCAAAGAAGCCGAGACACAGAGCATACAATACATGCAAACACTGCGTCAAAATGGTATTGCGTGCGAGTTGTACCCAGACGCATCCAAATTCGATAAGCAATTGAAGTACGCTAATAAGCGCAACTACCCTTTTATAGGCATCGTTGGCGAAAATGAATTGGCTAGCAATACGATTGCTGTAAAAAACTTTAGCACTGGCCAACAACAAAGTATGCATATTGAAGAATTATGTGCACTTTTACAAGCATAAACTACAATGATATCAACGGCGCTTACACTGCTTATTGCTGCTACTAGTATTTTAGCCTTTAGCAATACCGAGTTATTAAACAAGCTCATGTTCTATCCGTATCTGATGAACAACAATAAAGGCGAATGGCATCGCTTCATTGGGCATACCTTCATTCATGCAGACTGGATGCATTTAATCTTTAATGGCATTGCACTCTATTCCTTTGGTGGTCTTGTGGAACAATTGCTTGGACCGCTCAAGTTTTTGCTATTGTTTTTCAGTGCAGCTGTTATTAGCAGTGTTGCAGACTACATGAAACATAAAGATAATAGATATTACCGTGCCTTAGGTGCTAGCGGCAGTGTAGCAGCTATCATTTTCGCAAGCATAATTTGGGAGCCTTGGCGCGGCGGCATTTACATGTATTTTATTCCAATACCTATACCGCCAATTATTTTTGGTGTGCTATACATTGCCTATAGCTACTATATGAGCAAACGCAGTTCTGACAATGTTGCACACAATGCGCATTTGTACGGAGCCTTGTATGGCCTCTTATTTACGCTACTCTTTTTGCCAAATGGCCTTAGCAATTTTTTAGAAAAGGTCATAAACCCTAGCTATGCGCTATAGCGCATTTCACAAACATTTAAGCCTAAAGTCACAATTATCACGCACCATGCAAGCTGCTAGGTAGTACCTTAGCCGAGCGCATGGATTATATTATTACTGCCAGCGGTATCAACAAAACCTTTGGCAACTTACACGCTGTAAAAGACCTGGACTTGCAAGTACAGCAAGGCGAAATTTATGGTTTTTTAGGCCCAAACGGTAGCGGCAAAAGTACCACTCTGCGCATTATGCTTAGTTTGCTAAAACCCGATAGCGGCACAGTAAGTATAGCCGGTTACAATATTGTTTCAGATCGTGCAAAGGCACTACAGCATGTCGGTTGTATTATTGAAAAGCCAGATTTTCAGCCCTACTTATCTGCACGCGACAATCTAAAAATTTTTGCACGCATGCACGGTTGTAGCACAGCAAATGCAGATATTGATGCCTTGCTAAAGCGAGTTGGCTTGCAAGGCCGTGAAACCGACAAGGCAAAAACGTACAGCCACGGCATGAAGCAGCGACTAGGTTTAGCGCAAGCCCTGTTGCATAATCCAGATGTGATTATACTTGACGAACCCAATACAGGCTTAGACCCAACTGGGATTATTGAATTGCGAGAAACGATTTTGCAGTTGAATAAGCAAGAAGGTAAAACAATTTTATTGAGCTCACATATCATGAGCGAAATCGAAGAAATAGCACATAGCATGATTCTCATACACAAGGGTAAAACGATTGCGCAAGGCAAAGTGCAAGAACTGTTGAGCCACGAGAAATTAGTAGTCACCTATGATGTTGCAGATACAGCCCGTGCTAAAGAAGTACTGCAATCAAGTGTATTTGCAAGTACAATCAACCAAGAACTCAGCGAATTGGAACTTACGACAAGTAGGCAAGATATTCCTGCCATCAACAGTATGCTTAGTGCAGCTGGCATAGATATTTACGGCATAGAAAAAAGCAGAAGTTTAGAACGTTATTTTATAAAACTCACACAAGCATAGTAATGGCAGGTCTATCAGCATTAATTAAAAACGAGTGGGTAAAAACATTTAGCAAGCCACGCACCTACATAAGCTTTATTGCACTAGCCATTCTTACCTTAGCTCTTCAATTTGGTTTTCATCACGATGGCGAAGAAATTATCAAAATTGTTACAGCACAATTAGAAGAGAGCTTTGATATTAACGGCAAGGTGCTAACAAGTAATTTTATCTGCTACCTCATTTTGCAGATGCTTATCGTGCAAATGCCATTGCTCGTTGCCTTAGTAAGCGCAGATGCCATTAGTGGCGAAACTGCTAATGGTTCGCTTAGATACTTGCTTATGCGACCACAAAGTCGCACAAAAATTTACTTAGCCAAGTGGATTGTTTGTATGGCATACACGAGTCTATTACTTATTTGGCTTGGCATCTTAGCTTTGGTGGTAAGTAAACTAATCTTCCCCGATGGCGATATTATTGCAGCTTTTAGCGACAGTATAAGTATAACGCGGGCTGAAGTTTGTAGCCTAAAATTTGCTCAAGCTTTTGGCATTGCATTTTTAGCATTGGGCCTTATCAGCAGTTTTGCGTTGATGCTTAGTGCTATGCTAGATAATAGTATAGCACCTATCATTATTGTGATGAGCACAGTTATCATCTTTACCGTGATTGGCACATTTGATTTGCCTGTGTACGATATTTTGCGACCACTGATGTTTACTTCTCACATGATTGTGTGGCGCAACTTATTTGAAAACCCAGTGCCTTGGTCAGAGATTTATAGCAGCTGCATTGCGCTAGTCATTCATATTATTTTATTTACAGGAATAGGTATTTATTACTTCAATAGAAAAGATATAACATGTTAACAAGACTCTTCGTTGCGCTCACACTAGTTGTAGCAAGCACTAGTACTATCCTTGCGCAAAATCCAAAAAAAATTATCCAAACCGTTAATGCCAAGTTTGCTAAAGTAAGCAGCTATACAGCTGACGGCAACGTAAAGTTTGACATTCCAAGTGTAAAGCTTAGCCCAATTAACGTAAGTGTATACTTTAAGAAGCCAAGCAAATTTAAGATGCACAGCCGAGGCTTGTTTTTTATGCCAAAGCAAAATCCAATGGGCGATATAGCAAAACTCCTATCTGACACTAGCTCATATACTGCTGTACATATGGGCAAAGAAACTGTCAATGGCAAGTCGTGTCACATTGTAAATATTCTTCCTACTAAAAATATGGGAGACTTCATTGTTGGCAAATTTTGGATAAACGATGCAGAGGGCTTGGTGTACAAAAGCGAAATCACCACCAAAAATGCTGGCACCGTGCTTACGGAAAGTTTTTATGGCGCAATGGCTAGCTACGGTTTGCCAGACAAAGTGATACTAACAATGGACGTCAATAAATTTAAGATTCCTAAAATGCTTGCGATGGATATTAATCGCAAAAAAGCTACAACGCCTAGCGATCCAAATAAGAAAGAGATTAGCAAGATCACAGTAAGCATGAAGAACTACAAAGTCAATGTTGCCATTGACGATAAAATATTTCAGTAGTATCTAAGCAGCTTTAAATTATAACTCGCGCAATCATATTCTCTCCAAAACTATAAGGTATCAGTGCTTCACTGCGCATTGGCTTGGTAATAATTAATCTTGCAGCATAGCCACGAGCAATAATACCTTGCCTATCGCTCAATTCCAATGAAGCAGCTGCGTTAAGTGTGCAAGCATGGATAGCTTCGGCAGGTGTCATGTGCATTTGTGTACAAGCTAGGCTTACTATAAAATTCATATTGCTACTTGGACAACTACCAGGATTATAATCGCTCGCTAAGGTTACAGGCAAATTAGCATCAAGTAACATGCGTGCAGGTTGATAATGCATACCTAAGAAGAAAGCAGCACCAGGCAATAATACAGGAATGGTTGTGCTATCTGCTAGACAAGCGACTTCAGCTTCGCCTAATGTTTCTAAATGATCTACACTAAGCGCATTGTGTTGCACGCCTACTTGCACACCACCGCTATTGTGTAATTGATTCGCGTGTATTTTTGGCGCTAAACCATACTTTGCCGCAGCTTCTAAAATTTGCGAAGTTTCGTCTACACTAAAAAAGCCTTGCTCACAAAATACATCAATATATTCGGCCAAGCCTTCGCCTGCTACACGTGGTAGCATTTCGTTGATAATAAGATCTATATAGCCTTGATGATTTTCTTTGTAAGCAAGTGGATAAGCATGAGCAGCCAAAAAACTAGCCTTAACAGGAATACGATTAAGTGCTTTTAGGCGAGCAATCACACGTAGCATCTTCAGTTCAGCCTCTGTACTTAAACCATAGCCACTTTTAATTTCAATGGCACCGGTACCTGTTGAAATGGCTTGCTCTAATCGAGGCAGAGCAAGATCAAATAATTCATCCTCACTCATTGCAGCAAGCTTTTGCGCACTATTGAGTATACCGCCGCCACGTGCAGCAATTTCGGCATAGCTTAAGCCTTCTATGCGTTGCACAAACTCCTCTTCACGCGTGGCCGCAAACACTAGATGTGTATGGCTATCTACCCACGTGGGCAAAACACAAGCGCCAGTGGCATCTATTTCTTCGTCAAAATGTTGCTCGCTATTTAATGCTTGCATAGTGCCAAAGTCCTTAATCACACCATTTTCGTACACTAAAAAGGCATTACTGATACTTGGTAGAACTTTCATATCATGACCATTAATACGATAAATCACTTCATGATCTTGATAAACCTGTAAAAGTTTTTCTATATTTTTGATGAGTACGCGCATCGCGACAAAAGTAATGCATAACAATACGCTTGGAGATATTTTCTGTGTAACAAGTTTTGGCGAAAGTCATGGCCCGGCGGTAGGATGCGTAATTGATGGCGTTCCGGCAGGCATTGCATTAGATATGCATGCAATTCAGCAAGAAGTAAATGCACGCAAAACAGGCCAAGCGGCTTATGCGAGTGCCAGGCAAGAAGAAGATACTGTAGAAATACTAAGCGGTGTATTTGAAGGCAAAACACTGGGTTCTCCTATTTGCATTGTAATTAAAAATCAAGATGCAAAGCCAAAGGATTATGACGCATTGAAAGATGTGTTTAGACCAAACCATGGCGACTATACGAACTATGCCAAATATGGCTTTCGCGACCACAGAGGTGGCGGACGAACAAGCATACGTATTACTGCGCCACTTGTTGCGGCTGGCGATATTGCAAGGCAAGTGTTGCAGCATTTTTCTAAAGCGAAAGTGATAAGTGCTGTACAAAGTATTGGCACACTCAGCGACCTAAGCGGCGAACTTGCGAGTTGTGACCAACAAGGTATTTACAACAATCGCTACAGAACAACTAATGAGGGTAATGACGCTAATCTCGATGAACTCATTGAATCTTGCACTGCAAATGGCGATACACTTGGCGGCTCCATAAGTTCTGTAATTCTGAATTTAGAAGCTGGCATTGGTTCTCCTATTTTTTCTAAGCTAAATAGTAAGCTTGGGCAAGCTATGCTAAGTATCAATACAGTAAAAGCTATTGAGTTTGGCGACGGCATTGCTGCCAGTGTACAAAATGGTAGTGCACATGCTGATGAATTTGGCATTGCAGACGAACAAATTGTTACCACAAGTAATCATAGCGGCGGCATACAAGGTGGTATTAGCAATGGCATGCCTATTTTGTTTACCACCTATTTCAAACCGATAAGCAGCATTAAACAGCCACAAAGTACAGTTGACAGTGCCAATACTGTTACTACCATCAATATCGAAGGTCGGCACGATGTTTGCGCTGTACCAAGAGCAGTGCCTATTGTTAATGCTTACATCCATATCGTGCTTCTCAACGAAGTACTTAAACAACAACTTGCAAAAATTTAGAAATCATGTTATTGCGAATTACCAAACTGCTCCTGTGTCTTTTATTGTGCAATAGTCTAATGGCGCAAACAAAAGACTCTCTATTGAATGCTAATTTGCAGCCCGGCGCTTCTATGTATTCTATGCAATTGCTCAACTTTGAGAATCGTCTAGTGAGTACAGATAGTTTGCCAAAGGATAAGAAGGTATTGCTGATTACGCTTAGTCTTACGTGTGGGCATTGTATTGAACAAACCAAAGACTTGATGCAGAATCTGCGCAAATTTGATGATACCTATATACTGATTTGTACAGGCGATATCATGCGCGATTATTATCTGGACTATTGCATGCAAACTGGCTTTAATGAAAAACCAAATTTAAAACTAGCCTTTGATAAAGACCACGTAACCGATGCCATATTTGCCTTTAAAGGTTTACCACAAATAATGGTGTATGGCAGCAACAAGCGCCTTTACAAAGTATTTTATAAAGAACAAAAAATAGAAACGCTTCTTGCAGCATTGCAAGAGGCAGAAACAGCTACTTATCCAGAAACAACAAACACATCCGAAAAACCTAAACGTAAACGATTTGGTAAAAAGAAATGAGCCTGCCAAGTACAGAGAAAAAATTATGCCTCGCGTGCGGCAAACCAGTAAAAGGTCGTGCCGATAAGAAGTTTTGCGACGATAGCTGCCGCAATAATTATAATAATGCGCAAAATAGTAGCGAAACCAACTATATGCGCCGTGTTATCAATGCCATTAAAAAAAACCGCCGCATTTTAGAAAACATCCTTGCTAGTAGCGACAAAGACACAGCTAAGTGCAAACGCGAGGCCCTTACCACAGCTGGCTTTGAATTTACCTATCATACAAGTACTTATACCAATAAACAAGGTGCTGTGTATATATTTTGCTTTGAATACGGGTATTTGCCTTTGGAAGGCGACTGGTATTTTATTGTAAAGCGTAAGGAAGAGCATAAATCGTAGCTAGCGCGCTTCAGCTCTTACAAATATCATTAGCCTTCGCAACGCTTGTCAGTTCTTGGCAGCCGCTTAAACTTGTACTTTTGCGCCACATTTATAATAATACATTAGCACAGTTAAAATGAAAGTAACAGTAGTAGGCGCCGGTGCAGTAGGTGCAACATGCGCAGATAACATTGCACGTAAAGAACTTTGTCAAGAGCTAGTACTCGTTGATATTAAAGAAGGATTTGCTGAAGGCAAGGCCATGGACATTATGCAAACAGCTAGTTTGCTTGGCTTTGATACAAAAGTTGTTGGTAGCACTAACGACTATAGCAAAACTGCCGGCAGCCACGTTGTGGTAATTACAAGTGGTATTCCACGTAAGCCTGGCATGACGCGCGAAGAGCTTATTAGCACGAATGCCAATATTGTAAAAACAGTTACAAAAAATGTACTTGAACATAGCCCAAATGCCATCATCATTGTGATTAGTAATCCAATGGATACAATGACGTACTTAGCGCTACAAAGCAGTGGTTTGCCAAAGCATCGCATCATTGGTATGGGTGGTATATTAGATAGTGCTCGCTTTAAGTTCAACTTGAGTAATGCATTAGCTTGCTCGCCGAACGATTTACAAGCCAACGTTATTGGTGGCCACGGCGATACTACCATGATACCTCTTACGCGTCTTGCAAGCTTAAATAATTTGCCAGTTAGCGAAATGCTTAACGCAGAGCAGTTGGCACAAGTAAAAGCAGATACCATGGTTGGTGGTGCTACTTTGACTAAGCTTTTAGGCACTAGTGCTTGGTATGCACCAGGTGCTGCTGGCGCTCAATTGGTAGAAGCGATTGTACGTGACGAAAAGAAAGTTTTACCTTGTTGTGTTGCCCTAGAAGGCGAATATGGTCAAAAAGATATTTGCCTTGGTGTACCAGTTGTAATTGGTAAAAATGGCTGGGAGCGCATTGTAGATTACAAGCTTACTGCCGACGAGCAAGAAGAGTTCAATAAAAGCGCTGATGCTGTGCGCAGCATGAACGAAGTGTTAAGTACACTTTAATCAATTCAGAATTTTACGAAAAGCCTCCAGTCTCTGGGGGCTTTTTTCATAGCCAATTGTTACTAATACCGTCAAGCTCAAAGGGTTTGGCACAGTAATTGTAACTTTGTACGCATGAGAAAGTTACTCGTATTTCTATTGTTAGTATGTGCCTACACTAGTCAGGCTCAGCAGGTTTTTCCAACTTATAGAGTTAGCGAAGAAACAGATACAATTGAGGTTATTCAGCTCAATGAAATTATTGCTATCCCAAACCTTAAGTTTAGCGACGATACAGCCCGCTACAAGTACAACCAAATGAAGTACTATATGAAATCTGTATATCCGTATGCAGTGCGTGCAGTAGCGCTTTTTAATGAAATAGATGCCAAAACTGCTAATATGAGTGGTGCAGACCGTCGTAAGTATATCAAAAGCAGAGAAGCAGATATTAAGCGTGAGTTTGATAGCAAGATTAAGAAGTTAAACGTTACGCAAGGCAGATATTTGATTCGCATGATTAATCGAAATGCCAGCATGACTTGCTTCGACATTATCAATGAACTGCACAATCCTATCAAGGCAAACGCATGGCAAGCTTGGGCGCGTATGAACGGCATGGATTTAGACGAAACCTATAATCCAGAAGTGTTTAAGCAGTTTGAGCGCATCATGAAAAGCTTGGAGCAGTAATTCGCAAGCTTTTGTAAAATTTTTTTTTAGAACCCCTACTCCCAATAATACCCAATAAAAACATTGGTGTACTTGTAATAAGCGATGATGATTGGTTGCCCTGCACTGGGCACAATATTATCGCCATCGGCCATTTGAAAGCTAGGATGTAAAGGGCTGTTTGTAACGAGTACGTAACCAGTTGGCGTGCCCACTACTTCTTCAACAGTTGCAAGTTCTATTACTTTGTGGCCTAGTTTAGCATCTCTCCATTTTGGCAGAATTGTAAATAATACATTGCCAATCAAGCCTAAAAATACAAGCCCAGCAAAAATAAGTACGCCTCTATAGTAGGCTTGTTCACTAAGACTTGTGTCTTTGTAGGTGCCACGCAACGCTTCGTAGTTTTCCATTAAAAAGCGATTAGCCACAAAATAGCGACCATACTTGTGATGGATAAACATATTACACATTGCAAATACGGCACTAAGAAAAAATAAGTATGCAATTACAACACCGCGCAAATTGATCCAGCTCGAGCGCCACATCGCCGTGCGTTCGGCGTCGCTCATTGGCATCATTTTTATGCGTGCGGCATTGGACATGCTTAGCTAGTGTTTTACATCAATTACATTTAGCGTACTTTGCTTGATCAAGGTGTTTAATGCTGGTACATCTTTATTGAGTACTTTATCAAACTCTGCTAGTACAGCATAAGAACGTTGTTGAAGACTTTTTAGTACCTCTTGGCTAGCTTTTGTAGGTGCACTGTAGCCATCGTTCGCCTGATTGTACAATGTTGCCAGTTTATCGTTGAGCTTTATTGGATAATTAAGCACATCTTGACCACTCTTTGCTTTGGTTTGATATAAGGCTTCTTCAATACTACTTAGTTGCTTATTGATACTGTCTGCCAAGGTTTTAATTTCTTTGCTACACTTGTCGCCATGCAAACCTGTAAATGCGCCAATCTGTCTGCGGATGTCGCGTAGCTTTACAATTGTACCTTGTACGCTGTCATACTCTTTTTGCACAGCCATTAAGAAATTGAATTGCGCTTGATAATCTGCAACTGGCGTTTTGTAGGTTGGATTGGGCACAATATAAAAAGGCTTTTCTGTGCTATCGGCATCCACGCGCAATCTTGCAAAATACTTGCCAGGCACAGCTTTTGGGCCACTGTAAATTGGACCGCCCCACATTACCAAATCTTGCAATTTGTCTTTGTAAGGATAGATTGTACTCCATACAAATTGGTTTAATCCTTCCTTTACTTTTAGAGCAGCTTCTTCTGCGCCACCTTTGGTATACGTTGCAATATGCTGATGCTGTTCGTTGTAAATGCTAATGCTAACTGCACTTGTATCCTTCAAATTTGGTATAGCAAAATTCACATACACACCATTATGAGGGTTCATGCCAGCAGCACGCTTTGTATTTTCAGCACGGTAACCTTCTGTTGTGATGTAATCGTTGATGTCAAATACATGTATCTTATTTTTACTTGGATAAGTTGCATATTGCTGCACTAAACTCAAATCATCAAGCACCCAAATGGCACGGCCTTGTGTTGCAACACATAAATCGTTGTACTTAATGCACATATCTGTAATAGGCACTTGCGGCAGATTAAGTTGAAACTTATGCCAGCTAGCACCTGCATCGTAACTTATGTACATGCCGTATTCTGTACCACAATATAGCAAGCCTTTTACTTTTCTATCAGCTCGAATGCAACGTGCAAAGTGCTGTGCCGGTATGCCTTTAGTGATAGCCGTCCAGGTAGCGCCATAGTTATTACTCTTAAAAATATACGGACGTAAATCACCAAGCTTGTATTTTGTACCCACTGCATATACAGTTGCTTTATCATTTGGATCTACTTCTATACAGTTCCACATCATCAATTCTGGGCATCCTTTTGGCGTAATGTTTGTCCAAGTTTTACCGCCGTTTTGTGTAACATGCAAAAGACCATCATCGCTACCAGTATAAATTACATCGGCATCATGGCTACTTTCTGCTGCAGCAAAAATGGTACAATAATATTCCACAGTCGTATTGTCTTTGGTAATAGGTCCACCGCTAGCTTGCTGCAGTGCCTTGTTATTGGTGGTTAAGTCGTCACTCAACTTTTGCCATGTGATTCCTTCGTCTTCGCTAGCGAACAAGCAGTTGCCTGCAGCATATAAACGCTTTGGATTATGCGTGCTAAAGAATAGTGGATAGTTCCACTGAAAGCGATATTGCAAATTTTCGGCTCCACTACCAATATTACTTTCTGGCCATACATTAATATGACGCACTTCGCCTGTACGATGGTCTAATCGACGCATAATACCATCATACTCTCCTCCATACACAATATCGGGATTCAAAGGATCGGCCACATCGCAACCCGCTTCGCCACCTGCAGTAGCATTAAAATCGCTATTAAAAATACCACTATGTTTGGTACGGCTCATAATGCGAACACTACTATTGTCCTGTTGTCCGCCAAGTAAACGATATGGGTAAGCATTATCTGCACTGATTCGATAGATTTGAGAAGTGGGTTGATTAAAATATGTACTAAAGCTTTCACCAGCATCCTCACTTACCTGTGCGCCACCATCATCGCAGATAATCATACGTTTTGCATTGTTGGGGTCTATCCAAATATTATGATGATCGCCATGCGGTGTACTTACTCTGCTTATAGACTTGCCGCCATCCGTGCTTTTCCAAAATTCTACATTGCAAATCCAAATTTTATCTTCGTTACTTGGATCAACAGCCATTTTGCTAAAGTACCACGCACGTTGCCTGATGTTTGCCTCGCTATTTACTTTAGTCCAAGTTTTGGCAGCATCGTTGCTTACAAAAAGGCCACCGTCTTTTGCTTCCACAAGCGCATACACCTTATCGGCATTGCCGGGCGCAATAGCCACATAAGTAATACCCCATATACTATCTTTAGGTAATCCTTGGTGCTTGTTTATACAGCGCCATGTTTCTCCGCCATCTTCGCTTTTGTAAATGCCGCTACCAATACCACCACTTTCCATATTGTGGTGTGTACGTTTCATTTGCCACAGGCTCGCATACATAACATCAGGGTTATTGGGTTCGCTTGTAATTTCTATTGCGCCAGTCGTTTCGTTTGCAGTTGCTAAAACACGACGCCAATTTTTACCCCCATCGGTAGTTTTATAAACGCCGCGTTGTTGGCTTGTGCCAAAAATTGGCCCAAATACTGCCGCC
Source organism: Bacteroidota bacterium (assembly GCA_046049675.1). Lineage (GTDB taxonomy): Bacteria > Bacteroidota > Bacteroidia > Chitinophagales > Chitinophagaceae > CAIXQW01. The sequence goes on from JBJORA010000069.1 coordinate 33,224, forward strand.
CAAACAGTATTTGGATCTGTTGGATGCACAATTATCTTAGTGATATGTTTGCCAAAGCTTAAGCCAATATTTTGCCAAGTTCTACCAGCGTTGGTACTCTTCCACATACCATTGATGCCACTGCTTACATTACCACGAAAGGTATTCTCGCCTTCGCCAACATAGATAATATTTTCGTTACTAGGTGCTAAGGCAACACTACCAATACTACCGCCAAAATATTTGTCGCTAATATTTTCCCAATTTGCTCCGGCATCGCGTGAGCGCCACACACCACCACCTGTGCTACCCATATAGTAGAGCTTAGGATTAAGTAAGCTGCCGCATGCTGTTGTTGCACGGCCACCACGAAAGGGGCCAACAAGCCTATAGTTGATATTACTAAAATACAAAGAATCTAAAGTGGCTTGTGCTGCAGCTGCACTGACAGCCAAGCATAGTGAAAGCGTAATAATGATGTGCTTCATGGCTCTAAAGATAGGCATATTGACTTGCCTGAAAAACCGCAAAATCCTATTTTTTAGCACCGCTTTTGCTTTTGTGCAAGTACTTTTATAGCTGGCATGGCCTTACAACAGACTTCTAAAGCGATTAGTTACTTTGCGTACTTAGGTATTGCTGCAGTTGTCATCAACTTTACAATAGGCATGTTAGGCATTGTGCTACCCTATTTCCCTTATACATATGGGCATGATTTCTTAGCAACCAAATCGCAGGACTTGTTGCAAAACAATTTCTACCTCGTTTCTTTTTACATACATATTACCACAAGTTTTGTGGGTTTAGCAACAGGCTTGCTGCAATTTTGCTTGCCGCTCATTCAAAAAGCGCGAGCCTGGCATAAATGGCTTGGTCGTTGCTATGCCTATAGCATTCTGTTATTAGCTTGTCCAAGCGGATTAGTGCTTGCGCTAACAGCAAATGGAGGTACAATTAGCAAAACCGCCTTTACACTGCAGTGTATTCTTTGGTTTAGTACTACACTTTTAGGCGTGCAAGCAGCTTTACAGAAGAAATGGCTAAAGCATGTACAGTACTTTATCATCAGCTACGCAACCACCTTGGCTGCCTTTAGTTTGCGCACCGAAAGCCACTTGCTACATACCTTTGTTGGCGGCGATCGCGAAACGATTTATCAAATTGTAACGTGGTCTAGTTGGGTTGGTAATGCGATTATTGCCTTGCTGTTAATAGAACTTGGACTAGCAAAATATCTGGTGAAAAAGGCATTTGTTAAATCTTAATTTGCAAAGTTTTTTTAACAGTTAATGCGTTGCAACAATGGATACATCCGTTTAACTTTACATAGAATTTCAAAACAAGTTCATCATGAAAGCGTCACGCATTGGCTTATATAGCCTAGCCCTAGCAACAATCGGTATTAGTGCTTACACCACAGCAGCACATTCAAACGCCATTGGTACCACAGTCAACAAAGCCAAGGCTGCTATTTTTGGCACGCACCCAAAACAAGAGGCTTTGCTTACTGCGCTTGATAAAGTGACAGCAAAAGATTATCCAATTGATGGTATTAATCTTACACAGGACTACAGACAGCAAATAATTTTTGACAAGGTAACGAAAGAAGGTACTGATAAACTTGCTTTAGAGGGCCGCATGAAGAACAAGAAAGGTATACAAGCGTTTACCGGCACTATGACATTTGAGACGCTCAGTGTCACACCTTTTACTAGCGACGCTACTTATTTTGAAGTAAAGCCAATTGATGTTTATGGCATCGAGGGTAAGATTAATCTCGTGCTTGCAAATGGCAATGTTTTAAATGGCAATATTAGTACTAGCCTTCCACGCAGTGCAGAAGGCTTTATGTCAAATTACGCTTCTGTGGTTACCACAACTACTGAAACAACAAAAGATGGTCAAGTTGCAAGCTTAAGTAAGAATGCCACAGACCTTAGCGATATAGACATTAATATCTACGACAATAGCAGCCCATATGAGCGTAGCGTGCCTGTAAAGCAAGAATATGTGCGTAAAGGCTGGCAACAAGAGTGGTCTAGCGGCGATTGGTACGCAAGCAAGTAATTAGCATTTGCTTGCCTATATGGTATAGTTAATCCCAAACAACGACAACATTTATCCCCGAGTAACTTCGCGGGATGTACAATGCATATGTACTTGCAGGTGGTAGTGGTTTTGTAGGCAGTGTGCTCGCAAAAAAATTGGCGGCTCATGGCAACAAAGTTTACATACTTACAAGGCAGGCTAACCGAGTGTCGGATGGCCTGATACACTATGTACAATGGAATACAGAGGCGAAGCTGCTTTTGGGTGAAATCAAAGAGAGTAATGTATGCCTTATAAATCTTGCTGGTGCTAATGTGGCTCATGGCAGATGGACAAGCAAGCGCAAAGAAGACCTTCTAACAAGTAGGACATCAAGCATAGAAACGCTATTGAAACTGGTGCGTGATCAACAAATTGATGCTTCATATTTCTTCTCGGCAAGTGCAATTGGTTACTATGGCGTGCAAAACAAACCTTGCGCAGAAGACATGCCTCCTAGCAACGACTTTTTAGGCAATACTTGTAAAGCATGGGAAGAAGCTGCGATGCAGTTTGCAAAATTGCAAATACCATATAGCATCGGACGAATCGGCTTGGTGATGGGCAATGATGGAGGCGCTTATCCGGAACTAAAAGCAAGCTTTACGGCACGCGTATCGGCAGTGCCAAGCTCCGGCGAACAAATTTATAGTTGGATACATATACAAGATGCGGTGGATGCCATTTTGCATTTGTGCAGACATAAGCTTGAAGGTGTTTACAATATTACAGCACCACTACCTTGCAATGCAAAAACTTTAATGCAAGCCATTGGCAAGGCAACAGGTAAATCGTTTTTTACATTCATTGTACCAAAATTTATGCTGCAGTTGTTGCTAGGTGAGTTTAGTGTAGAACTTACTAAAAGTGCAAATATTAGCAGCAAGAAACTAGAGCAGAGCGGTTACACATTTCATTTTTCTAATATAGATGACTGTATGCATAAGCTTGCAGCAAATAACGCAAATAACTAACTTGCACAACGAGATATGCTTGCAACGCAAACAATCAAAAACAAAACAGCCATTGTAATAGGCGCAGGATTTAGTGGATTAAGTGCGGCAACCAACTTAGCTGCTAAAGGATGGCAGGTGCAAATATTAGAAAAGCACAATCAAGCGGGCGGCAGAGCGCGTCGTTTTGAGAAAGACGGCTTTGTGTTTGATATGGGACCAAGTTGGTATTGGATGCCCGATGTATTTGAAAGGTATTTTGGTTTGTTTGGTAAAAAGGTCAGCGACTATTATAAGCTTATAAGATTAGATCCTAGTTATAGAATTTTTTTTGAAGATGGCCCAATAGATATTCCTGCTACACCTGCAGCTGTAGCGCAATTATTTGAAACCTTAGAAGTTGGTGCAGCGCAAAAGCTAGAGGCTTTCCTGAAAGAGGCAGCTTACAAATACCAAGTGGGTATTCATAAACTTGTACATAAACCAGGACAAAGCATTACCGAATTTTTGGATTTGGATGTCGCTAAAGGTGTGCTCAAGCTCGACATATTTACCAATATGCAAAAGCATGTGTCACGTTACTTCAAGCACGAAAAGATTCGTAAGATTATGGAGTTTCCTGTGCTTTTCTTAGGTGCACTAGCGGCAGATACTCCTGCGCTATATAGCTTGATGAATTATGCAGATATAGATGGTGGCACATGGTATCCCGAGCATGGCATGTATAGTATTGTACAAGCCATGGAAGCGCTTGCAAAAGAAAAAGGCGTAAACTTCAAATTCAATTGTGCTGTTGCAAAAGCGAATATAGTTGACAACAAAATACAGTCTGTAGAAGATGCTAGTGGCAACACGTATACAGCAGATATTATTATCAATAGTGCGGATTACAACTTTTTTGAACAGAACATCCTACCCGCTTCTCACCGACAATACTCGGCCGATTATTGGCAAAAACGGAAAATGGCACCAAGTTGCCTACTCTATTATGTGGGTGTGAATAAAAAGTTGGAGAACCTTCCGCACCATACTTTGTTCTTTGATACCAACTTCGATACACATGGCGACGAGATCTATAAAACGGAACAATGGCCTAGCGCACCACTGTTTTATATGAGTGTGGTAAGCAAAACAGATGCAGGTAGTGCTCCTGCAGATAGTGAGAATATTTTTCTACTTATTCCAATTGCTGCAGGGCTCGAAGGCGACAATGAAATGCTACGTACAAAATACTTTAATATGTTGTGCGATCGTATAGAACAATTAACAGGTAACAAAATTTCTGACTGCATTACAAGCTACACAAGTTATAGCGTTGAGAACTTCAAAGAAGACTATGGTGCATTTAAAGGTAATGCCTATGGTTTAGCCAACACATTATTGCAAACTGCCATATTAAAACCTTCATTACGCAGTAAGAAAATAAGTAATTTGTTTTACACTGGGCAGCTCACAGTACCAGGGCCAGGTGTACCTCCAAGCCTCATCAGCGGTGAAGTTGTAGCCAACTTCGTAGAGAAAAATTATATACCATAGCTAAACATATTTTAGCAAACTACTTATTTCAGTTACATTTGATTTAGGTTAAGGATATTAAGTTTATTAAATGTTAGGATTATTTCATAAAGCTAGTGAGGAATGCAGCAAAATTGTAACCTCGCTATATAGCACTTCTTTCTATAGTGCTATTAATTTGCTACACAAGGATATGCGCGCACCTATTTGCAATATTTATGGTTTCGTGCGCTTTGCTGATGAAATTGTAGACACCTTTCACAACTATAACAAACCTAAATTACTTGAAAAATTTAAGGAGGATACATATGCAGCCATAGAGGATGGCATTAGCTTAAATCCTATTCTACATAGTTTTCAAAAAACTGTTAGCGACTACAATATCGATCATAAATACATTGATGCTTTCTTAAAAAGCATGGAAATGGATTTAACTAATACAAGTTATGGTGAAAGCGGTTACAATGAATACATCTATGGTAGTGCAGAAGTGGTTGGCTTGATGTGCTTGCATGTATTTTGCGATAAAGACGAGGCACTGTTCAAACAGCTAGTACCCTATGCACGTAGCTTAGGAGCAGCTTTTCAAAAGGTAAACTTCCTTCGTGATTTGAAAGCAGATTTTGAAGGGCTTAATCGCACATACTTCCCTAATGTAAATTTTCGCCAGTTTAGCGAAGAAGATAAGCGTAGTATAGAACAAGATATTCAAAACGATTTTGACCAAGCTTTGATTGGCATAAAGCAATTACCAAGCAAAAGCAGATTTGGTGTATTTGTTGCCTATAAGTATTATCTGAGTTTACATCGCAAGATTGTTCACACAAGTCCACAACGTATTGTTAGTGCACGCATACGTGTGCCAAACTATCAAAAGGCTTATATCGTGGTGATGGCTGGCGTGCAAAATCAATTAAAGTTAGTTTAGCCTATATGAGTACAACGCACGACATTATTCTAGTAAACGAAATGGACGAGCAAGTGGGCACCATGGAAAAAATGGAAGCACACGAAAAAGGGATTTTACATCGTGCATTTAGTGTTTTTATTTTCGATAGTAGTAATAATATTTTACTACAACAACGCGCTTATGGCAAATACCATAGCAGCGGGCTGTGGACCAACGCTTGTTGCAGTCACCCTAAACCAGGTGAAAGTATAGAAGCAGCAGCGCATAGACGTTTGCAAGAAGAACTGGGTTTTGATACAAAGCTGGAGAAAGCCTTTACATTTACTTACAAAGCGCACTTCGACAATGGTTTAACGGAGTACGAATACGACCACGTGTTTATTGGCCACTACGAAGATCCTATTCAGTTCAACGAACAAGAGGTCAATGCCATCAAGTACATCCCCTTGGACTTACTTAAATTGGAGCTCGACGAAAACCCGGATCATTTTACGGAGTGGTTCAAAATTGCCATGCCACAACTTGATATGTGGTTATCTTCGCAAGCATAAGTGGCAAAGCATTACGACTACATTATTCTAGGTACAGGTTGTGCAGGATTTAGTCTTGCGTATAAAATGTGCAAGGATACTTTTTTTGCAGACAAGCGCATTTTACTCATTGATCAGAATATTAAAGCAAGCAATGATCGTACGTGGTGTTTTTGGCAGAATGGTACAAGTGAGTTTGAAGACATTGTTCACCATCAATGGCAGGATCTGAAGTATACCGATGGCGAATTTGAAACGATTCAAAACATTGCCCCGTACAACTACAAAATGATTCGCAGTGCAAAATTTTACCGCCACTGCACAGCCGAAATTAAAGCCCATAGCAATTTTGAATGGGCCTATGGTAAAGTAACACGCTGCTCTAAAACTGATGATGAAGTAATTGTTGCGATAGACAATGAAGAGTACACGTGCAAAACATTATTTAGTAGTATTCTACTCAATGAGCCACAAATTCGCAGCAACGACATCTATCTTGTGCAACACTTTAAAGGCTATTTTGTGCACACGGAGCAAGCAGTTTTTAAGCCAAATCTTGCAACAATTATGGACTTTAGTGTGCCACAGACACATGGCACAACTTTTTGCTATGTATTGCCACTAAGCGAAACTGATGCGCTGGTAGAGTACACTTTATTTACCGCAGAAACCTTGCCTCAAGAAAGCTATGATAATGCACTGCAAGATTATCTAAAGAAAATTTGTGGCGATACTGCTTACACAGTTGTAGAAAAAGAGTATGGCGAAATACCAATGACAACAATGCGTTTGGCCAAAAATGAAGATGACATCATATACATCGGCACTGCGGGCGGCGCTACAAAGTCTAGTACTGGCTATACTTTTGCTTATATTCAAAAGCAAACAAGTACTATCGTCAAGCAACTAAAGCATAATACTTATCTAAGTTCTACGGTGCATATCAAACGTTTTCAGATTTACGATGCTACCCTTTTGCAATTGTTATACACGGGTGCTTTGGGCGGAAAAGAGATCTTTACACGGCTTTATCGCAAGAACACAATGCAACAGTTGTTTAAGTTTCTGGATAGTGAAAGTAATTTTCTAGAAGATCTAAAAATTATGAGCACAACACAAATTGCCAAATTTGGCAAAGCCTTTATAAAAGCGCTGCGCTTGTGGTAATCTAACCTAGTTTGTAGCTTAAGCCAATACGAAGTGGCATATTGAACTTTAAGGCTTCAAAGTCAAAATCAAATGATGAATATTTCTGCTGCTGTACAGGTATTGCGGGATTTTGTACATGCTCTGCAATGATACCCATAGTAGCAACACTGTAAATAGCGCTGATGTCTATTCCCCAACGGGTTTTACTTGCGTATTGCAGGTGAGGTATAACCTGATAGCTTGCATTATAACGTGTAGAAGTCATAGGAAAACTAGTTGAGATAACTGGTATAGTCTTGTTCTGGTATGCTTGCACTCTTATAGCATTGGCAAGAACAAATTGCCAACCTGTTCCATTACTATTTTGCTGTAAAAGTACTCTGCCCTTCTCCAGACGCAGTGCTCCTCCAGCTGAACTTGAATTACTAATTATCGTTACAGCATTGGTGGTGTCATTTGCCCTGTAGAAAAATGTACAATTTGAGCCGGGCGCTACAAAGCCAGCACTTACTTCGCTATACTTTTTATGCTGTTGTTTGCTATATGCGAAACTAAAGCTACTTGCTAATCGACGCGGATCCAAGGGTCGGCAACTATTGTAAAATGCACCCATGGGTTGTCCTGTTGTATCCATCTGCAATTGCATCGTAGTACTCCATGACACTGTGCTCGGATTAAAATACATTTTTACATTCTGCTGAGCCGAGGCACTTAAGGTCAGTAATGCTAAAATTGTTAGCGATAATAATATGATTACTTGCTTCATAACACCATAACGAGAGATTACAAAGTCAATTGCTTTTTTAATAAACCTTAACAGTATACACTAAACATTGCCCATACGCTTAGCTTCTAGCATACGCATTTCTTTC
>JBJORA010000070.1:0-17002 GCA_046049675.1 Bacteroidota bacterium
GGCAACAAAGTAAACAAAGAGAAGGTGGGGCAAATAAATGCAATACTATAATTTAGGATTCACAGTTTGTAGTGCCTATTCATGGATTAAATACCTAGTTGCTTACTACCTCATCGCATAATAACAAGCACCATGTACTTTCATGAACCCCCAGCGGGGGTGAAATGACTATAACACCTAGTAACAGCAAGGCAGTAAACCCCCGACGGGGGTGATATACAAGTAACATAATCCTTGTGTTATATGCTGTGTTACGTTAAACATAAATTGAACCACAAAGGAAACAAAGTAAACAAAGAGAAGGTGGGGCAAATAAATGCAATACTATAATTTAGGATTCACAGTTTGCAGTGCTTATTCATGGATTAAATACCTAGTTGCTTACTACCTCATCGCATAATAACAAGCACCATGTACTTTCATGAACCCCCAGTGGGGGTGAAATGACTATAACACCTACTAACTGCAAGGCAGTAAACCCCCGACGGGGGTGACATAGAAGCAACATAATCTCTACGCTATAAACAATCGTAGTTTAAACACAGATTGAAGTACGAAGGAAACACAGCAATACATGGAAGGTGTCATAATACTAGCTTTCTGTAAAAATCTTGTCAGCAGACAATATAGCAATGCTTACGGTCGTTACTATGGCAGAGCGCAGCAGGATAAATATTGCACTACCAATTATCTATGGATGACAACAAACCCAATTTAGAACTAGAATTTTCTTGCAAGGAAGATTACGATGCCATGCCATGCACAAACAATGGCAGGCATTGCAGCAAGTGCAATCACGAAGTGATAGACTGTACGAATATGAGCAGCGATGAAATTGCGGCGCTGCAACAAAAGCACACACAGGGTTTTTGCGGCAGGTTTGCCCTAAGCCAAATGAGTGCAAATTACTTGAAGGCGCAATTGATATCTACCGCAGTAGCTATTGCTGCGGCGCAAGGTTGCACGGGTTCTGATGATAGGAAGACCATACCTATTGTAGGACTGCTCATACGTCCTGAGATGCAAAAAACACACAAAACCCCTGGCTTAATGAGATTGTCTAATAACGGAGAAGCTCCAGTAGTACGCGAGGATAGTTTAGTAGCACAAAAGCACACTTGGCAAGACATAAAAGACCGTTTGCACAAAATTTTGTCAGCTGCAAAAGTAACAGGTACTTGCACGGTACGCATTGGCATAAACCGTAAACAACATGCCCAAACAATTAGCTTCAAACAGGCTGGCATGTCCAAAGCACAAAAGAAAGCATTAGAAGCATTGCTGCTAAAGAAACTAAAGCACGATATTTTGCTACAAAATGCTGTAGAAGACTATGTACTAGTATTACCATGATACTACTTGCAGGATTGACTTAGCCACTATTGCGCTAGGGATTGAAGCGTAAAGCCCACAGCGGCAAAGTGGTGGAGGCACGACAACACTTGCCCGCGAGGACTTGCAGCGTAAAGCCCGCCCGAGCGCCCTAAAAAAAATCATTCGCTTGACGGCCATTTAATTCGCTAAGGGAGTATTTCTAATTGCGGCAAAAGCCCGCCGGTACTGAGGTTCAGCTTGCAAATGGCATAACTCATGCGTGTTTGCTTTTATTAGATTTGATACTGCGCATGTGTTTACCCTATCTTTGCGGAATTTGTTTTTTTTACATCAAAAATCTTCGATACTGTGCCTAGAGATACTTCTATACGTTCCGTTTTAATTATTGGTAGCGGCCCTATCATTATTGGCCAAGCTTGCGAGTTTGACTATAGCGGCACCCAGGCTGCTCGTAGTTTGCGCGAAGAGGGTGTGCAGGTGATACTCATAAATAGTAATCCTGCCACGATTATGACCGACCCGATGATGGCTGACAGGGTTTACTTGCTGCCACTAACGCCAGAAAGTATCGAGCAGATTTTAGAAGAGAATATTATTACCGCCGTATTGCCAACTATGGGCGGACAAACTGCACTTAATCTTTGTAAAGAGTGCGACGAGCTGGGCATTTGGGAAAAGTATGGCGTGCGCTTGATTGGCGTAGACATCAAAGCCATTGATAAAGCCGAAGACCGCGAGCAGTTTAGACAATGGATGCTGCGACTTGGCGTAAGTGTTGCCACGGCCAAAACAGCGAATAGCTTTTTAGAGGGCAAGGAGTTTGCACAAGAAATTGGTTTTCCCTTGGTGATTCGCCCAAGCTTTACGCTAGGTGGCACGGGTGGTGGTTTTGTGCACACCAAAGACGAACTAGACGACAAACTGAAACATGGCCTTGAAGCTAGCCCTATACACGAGGTGTTGGTAGAGCAAGCCGTAATTGGTTGGAAGGAATACGAGCTAGAATTGCTGCGCGATAGAAAAGACAATGTTGTAATTATTTGCACCGTAGAAAACCTAGACCCAATGGGCGTGCACACAGGCGACAGCATTACCGTAGCGCCAGCTATGACGCTTAGCGATACTGCGTTTCAGTTGATGCGCAACACTGCCATTCGCATGATGCGCGACCTTGGCAATTTTGCAGGTGGCTGCAATGTGCAGTTTGCTTTGCATCCAGATACTGAGGAAATTATTGCCATTGAAATTAATCCGCGTGTAAGCCGTAGTAGTGCCTTGGCAAGTAAAGCAACAGGTTATCCAATCGCAAAGATTGCCGCTAAGCTAGCGCTAGGCTATACTTTAGACGAATTAAAAAATCAGATTACAAGAACAACAAGCGCCTATTTTGAGCCGGCCTTAGATTACGTGATTGTAAAAATGCCACGTTGGAACTTTGATAAGTTTAAGGGCGCCGACGATACACTTGGCTTACAAATGAAAAGTGTTGGTGAGGTGATGGCAATTGGTAGAAGCTTTACGGAGGCTTTGCAAAAGGCTTGTCAGAGTTTAGAAAATAATGCTATTGGCTTAGGCACCTATAACCGCACACATTTTAGTGTTGACGAATTGTTGCAAACACTAAAGCGACCGCAGTGGGATAGAATTTTTAGAATTAAAGATGCCTACGAACTTGGCGTAAGTACCAAGAGCTTGCACGAGATTACAAAAATCGATAAGTGGTTTTTGTATCAAGTAAAAGAAATTGTATTGTTTGAGCAAAAACTTCGTGCGGTAAAGGAACTCAATCATTTGACCGAAGACTTAATGTGGGAGGCAAAGAAAATGGGCTTTAGCGACGACCAAATTGCACTTGCATTGACGTGCACAGCAGACGAAGTATATGCATGGCGCAAAGCAAAAAATATTACGCGTGTTTGGAAACTAGTTGATACATGTAGTGCAGAGTTTGAAAGTCCTACACCATACTTATACAGCACTTTTGAGCGTACAAGCCACAATGTGAACGACGCTAGTCAAACAATCGTACACAATGAAAGTATTGTAAGCGATAAGAAAAAGATAATTGTATTGGGTAGCGGTCCTAATCGTATTGGCCAAGGTATTGAGTTTGACTATTGCTGCACGCACGGCTTGCTAGCGATTAAAGAAGCAGGCTATGAAGCCATCATGATCAACTGTAATCCAGAAACTGTGAGCACAGATTTTGATATGGCCGATAAGCTTTATTTTGAACCAGTGTATTGGGAGAATCTGTGGGAGATTATCGAACACGAAAAACCAGAAGGTGTAATTGTACAGCTTGGTGGACAAACTGCCTTGAAGTTGAGTAAGAACTTACATGAGCGTGGCATACGCATTATAGGCACGAGCTACGACAATATGGACATTGCAGAAGACCGTGGTAGGTTTAGCGATATGCTAAAGGAAATGAATATTCCTTATCCAAGGTATGGCACCGCGTACAATACCGACGACGCGATAGAGGTTGCGAAAGAAGTTGGATATCCTGTACTAGTGCGTCCGAGCTATGTGCTTGGTGGACAGCGTATGCGTATTGTAATCAACGAAGAAGAGCTTGAGAAAAGTGTATTAAGTTTGTTGAAGCACTTGCCTGGCAATAAGATTTTGATTGACCATTTTTTAGACCGTTGCAACGAGGCCGAGATAGATTGTATTTGTGATGGCGACGAGGTGCACATTATGGGCATCATGGAACATATAGAACCAGCTGGTATACATAGTGGCGATAGCCATGCCACATTGCCGCCATTTACTTTAGGGCCATTGGTGATAGAAGAAATGAAAGACTATGCCAAGAAGATTGCCAATAAGTTGAACATTCGTGGTTTGTTGAATATACAGTTTGCGATTAAAGATAATAAGGTGTATGTGATAGAAGCTAATCCACGTGCAAGTAGAACAACACCGTTTATTGCAAAGGCATATAATATTCCTTACCTGAATATTGCTACAAAGGTGATGTTGGGTGCCAACAAGCTTAAAGACTTTACAATGACGCAAGAGCTAACAGGCTTTGCAATCAAGGAGCCTGTATTTAGCTTTAATAAGTTCCCGAACGTTAATAAAGAGCTTGGTCCAGAAATGAAGAGTACTGGCGAAGCGATTCGTTTTATTAAAGACTTGAAGGACCCATACTTTAGAACTTTATATAAGGAAAGAAGTATGCACTTGAGTTTTTAAAGGCGAGGATGTATTGCTAAGGCAAATGTATTTTTAGCACGAAGTAACTTGTAGCAAAACTTTATTCATTGTACAATTGCAATGGCATTGTGCGCATGTTCACTCTTATCTCTTCTTGCCAAATTTTGCTTCCCATTCTTCAAAATTTGGTAGCGCTCCTCCATAATACTCGCTGCGCTTCGTTTCTATAAGTTGGAGTTTTAGATTTCCATCAAAAATAAAGAAGTTAGTTACTTCTTCAAGTTTTCCTGATTTCGTTTTGAGTTTGTAAGTATGTTGTACTTCAAAAGGTAAAAACTCATCACGATTAGTCCATGCAAAATTCGTGAATTCAATTGGCGCATAACTTTCTGGATATTTTGCGTGTAGTTTAATGAAGTACTTTATACTATCTGTAGCTTCTTTGTCCTTATTCGTAAACTCCTTAGACTCGATTTGCGACATATAAACATCTTTGCAAAATTGCCCTAAGGTTATTTGTGAGTCAATAATTCCGCTTGGTGTATTCAGTGGTAGAAACCTTGTGTCGTTAAATACTTGATTGTCTACTGCTGTCAAACTATCTAAATATCGCAATGCCGCAATCATATACCCATAAGCAACAGAGAGCCTGTTGCTATCAGCTAGTAGCTTCTTGCATTCGCTGTATGGTAACTGCCAAAGCACCTTTGATATTATATTATCTAGCCTCTTTTCTTCAGAAGTCGCTGAGTTGGAAGCCCCTTCTACAAATCCGCCCATAGCTTTTAGTACTTCCAAGGAGTCAAGAATTGCCTTTACGTCAGGCGTTGACTGCGCAGCAGCTTTGTTATTGAGTGAAAACAAGAGTAGTATTATTACTGTTGCTATGCGCATGGTGAGCTTGTTTACTTGCTATGATGGTTGGTGCCTACACCGGCAGAATCTCAACAGATACACGCTTAATACGTGTCTTCTCTAATTCTGTAACGGTAAGCTTGATATTCTTGTGCTGTACACTTTCGTTAAGGTGAGGAAACTTGCCAAGCATTTCTAATACGAGCCCTGCTACGGTATCGTTTTCTCCGCTAACTACTTCAAACTCATCTGGTGTAATATTGAGTGAGCGACATAAATCCACCAATGTCACTTTGCCTTCTACGAGAAATGTATTTGCATTTACTTGTCTAATTTCTGCGTCTTCGTCGTCGAATTCGTCACGAATATCGCCCACAACTTCTTCCATTACATCTTCTAGCGTTACAAGACCGCTTGTGCCGCCAAATTCGTCTACTACAATCGCCATATGCGAACGCTTTTGCTGAAACTCTTTTAGTAAGTCGTTACAAAGCTTGCTTTCTGGTACAAAAAATGGCGGTTTAATTAGCGTATGCCAATCAGCAGGTGCAGCTTCTGTAAAGGCTAGCATATCTTTTGTATGCAGGACGCCCTTTATCTGGTCGAGGCTTTGATCAAATACTGGAATACGACTATAGCCAAATTCTAATGCAGCTGAACGTACTTGTGCAAACGTATAATTACTAGGCATGGCACTAATGTCTAGCCTAGCACGCATGATTTGTTTTACTGTTGTACTGCGTAGACGAACGATGCCCTTGTAGATATTTTTTTCTTCTACACTTGCGTCGCCTACAGCAATTTCAATGGCGTGCTCTACATCTTCGTCGCTAATGGTATTGCGTTTGTTGCTAATGTTCTTTTCTAGCAAAATACTACTGCGTGCAAGCAAACCGCTTACTGGACCAAATATTTTCTGTATCACGTTTACCACTGGTGCGCATATTGTACTCATGCGCATATTGTTTTGCATGGCGTATACTTTAGGCATTACCTCGCCAAAAAGCACGAGCAAGAAGGTTACAAGCACCACTTGAATAAAAATGCTTGCAAGGTTTTGCAGGGCTTTATTATTGGCAAACAATACTTCAAAGTCTACCACTTCTTTAAGTAGTAGGTTAGTTGTAATGATAATGCCAATACTTAAAAATGAATTGGCGATTAGTATCGTAGCAAGTAATTTCTGGGGTCTTTCTAGCAAACTAATAATCGTGCGATTAACACCGCGATTATTGATTTTAAGATGATTGATTTGCTTGGCATCTAAACTAAAAAAAGCAACCTCGCTACCAGCCACGATGGCGGTAAGGATTAATAAGATAATAAGTAGTAAAATGTATACCGTGGTAAGCCCCCAGCTTAGTGGGCTACCTGCAAGCAATATGCTCGGTAAGAAATATTGTAGCAAGTTAGTGTCGGGATCCTCGTCGGAACTTGTCTTCAAAACTGTGTGCGCTTTGGTTGAGGTGCAAGATATAGCAAAAGTCAGTTATTGCAAAGCCTAAGGGGTAAATGGCTAGTGAGTGCTGAGTAAAATCGCAGGATTTGCGAGCATTTGCCTACAAAATGCCCTCGTTAGCAAGCAAATCTCTTACACTTTTGGGCATGCTGTACTTATGTAGCTCGTTTATTGGCACCACAAGTGCATCGCTAAAAATAGCTGTTTTGCAAGCGGATGGCTTTACACGATAAAGTGTGCTTGTGATCTTTTGGTGTGTCAATTGTTGCGTAACACTGCCAAGCTTTTCTGCAACATGTGCTGTAAAAGAGGCGTTTACATATGCAGCCTCTAACATAGGTAATTCATATAAATTTTGCCATATGTCTTTTGCCTCGCGTTTTCGCAAATAGATTGCACCTTTTTGTTCAAGGAGAAAGAAGTGAAATTGCCTATGTGATATTTTGATTTTTTTGCTTTTAATAGGTAAAACACTAACATCGCCATTTTGATAAGCGACACAGCTTTGTTGCAAGGGGCAAGAGTCGCATTGTGCTTGCTTTGGTGTGCAAATAGTAGCGCCAAAGTCCATTATAGCCTGATTGTAAGCCGCTGGCGTTTTTACAGCCAACAAACTTTGAGCAAGCTCTTTTAGCGATTTAAGCGTTGCACTGCTATCTATAGGATTGTATTCGCCAAAATATCGAGATAGGATGCGTAGTACATTGCCATCTACAACGGCGTATGGTAGCCCAAAAGCAAAAGAGGCGATGGCGGCGGCGGTGTATTCTCCTACACCTTTAAGCGCCCGAATGTCGTCATAAGCAGAAGGCATTTTACCATCAAATTGCGTTGCGATTATCCTAGCAGTGCTCAGCAAATTTTTGCAACGACTATAGTAACCAAGCCCTTGCCACATTGCAAATACTTCGTCGTCGCTTGCTGCCGCAAGTTTTTTGATGCTGTTATATTTTTTGATGAACTTGTTGTAATAGGGAATAACTGTGGCTGCCTGCGTCTGCTGAAGCATAATTTCGCTAAGCCATATATGATAGGCATTTGCGCTTTCTTTCCAAGGCAGTTCGCGCTTGTTGTGCTTGCGATGCCAGGCTAATAATTTTTTAGTAAACAGATGCAAAGCTCAAAGCTAAGTGCAAGAAGTGTTTTTGCAAAGCAATTATTGTACGCTAGATCACTTATGGCGCAACAATCTGCAGTTTTTTTGCTGCACCACCTACGCGTACTTGATAAAGACCGCTTGGCAATTGACTAAGGTTAATTGTGCAACTACTTTTAGTGCTGTGTGTAATTAATGCTTTTCCTAAAAGATCCGTAATTACAATTTGTTGTTCTGTTGATTGCAACGGCATTTCTACATAGACCTCATTACTTGCAGGGTTTGGATGTAGGGTAAAAATATTTGCATCGCCATATACATTAGTACTCAATAACCATGTTTGCAAACAGCGACTTGTATCTATACAAATACCATCAGAAATAATTACAGCATAAGTACCTCCTACACTTGGCGTAAATGTGGCCTGTGTTTCGTTAGCAATAATAGACTGGCTATTGCAATCGTACCACTGGAAAATTGTATTTGTAGTGCTTGCATATAAAGTATTGCCGCTGCGTGCTAAACTACTGTCTATGCTGCGCACTGTTAGTGTTGTGGTAATGACACTATCGCAATTTGCTGAAGTGGTAAAAGTACTTACTTGCATTGTATCTGCATACATTGGTGGGGATTGTGTGCCATTTGGAAATGTATACACATAGCCACGACAAACTTGCTTTGCATCTACAATATTGTACGGGCCTTGCGCTATAACTTGCTGGTTTACAATACTGTCGCACTTGCCTATACGTGGTAAAATATTTGTGTGCACTAAAGGCATATTTGCACGAAGCGTATCAATGGTGCCGTCGATAAATGTAATCGCATTGCCGGCACATCCAGTAGAATTGAGGCTAGTTACTGGTAGCGCTTTTACAAATACCTTGCTATAAACAGTACTATCGCATCCGGTGCTTGCTAGAAATTGAATCGTATCAAGTTTTAAACCTGCATTTGCAGCGTTGATATTGGCGCCGTTTGGCAAGGTATAAATTTCAAACTGACAGATAGTATCAAGAACTGTAACAGTACTGCTTGGTCCTACTTTGACTAAAGTATTCACGAGGCTATCGCAGCCATCGCTCGCTGCAATAAAATTTTGTTTTAGTAAAGTATCCTGCTTAAGAATACTAGTTGTGCTGTTTGGAAATGTAAAGGAAGTAGCACAATTAATAGGATTTACTAGTGTCGTAAAATATTGCGGCATAGAACTGATGCTATCTATTTGCACACCAGTACCTTGCGTAGGTCCGCTATTGCAAGTAGTCTTTGAAAAGTGTAGCCAAGCATACAGCCATGCGCCATTAGGCATTCTTTTGCGCACTTGCAAATATGGCGATGACAAAATATAATAGCTAAGCGTAGCATCAAATGCGTACACAGTAACAGTGTCCGACCATTCAAGTAAGCTATTTTGAGGGTCGGGAATTAGATCGTTGTATTGCGCGCCAAAGCCAATCTTAAAAGCGCTGTTGATATCGGTATAGTAAGCCAACTGCACATTAGTGTCCAAACTAATTAACTTGGCATCTACAAAGGCCTGCCCTTGAGAATTTACTACGGACGAATACCATAGGCCAAGCTCGTTACTAACATCGCAGTCTATGCTAAAACTTTGCTGATAGGCGTTTATACTATTGGCACCCAATGAATAGCAGCAATTAACGTTACTAAGTACGTTAAGTTGATAGCCAGCAGGGATTTGTCCTGCTTTGATTTGTGCACTACTTTGTTGAATTTGCAGCAAGAAGCTAACTGCCGCAACTAGCAATTTTAATCGATTGTCCCCCAAAATTATTTGCGCCAAGTAAGGTTTAGGCCTTGTAAAACTATTTAAGAAATTCGTAAAGCCCTGATTTTTAGGCTACTTTTTTATTGTAGACGAATTTTTGGCCTCAAAAACTGCCTGCTTATCTTGATCTAGGAACCAGTTATGCGCGATAGGTTTAACAAATGCCTACGTAAATTTAACACTTACACTATCGTTAGACTTGGTATTTTTACAGCAACAAAATACCTACAACATGCGCACGCTACTAATCGCCGCTGCTTTTTTACTATCTAGTACATTTATGTATGCCTTTCACAGCATAGATGGCAGTGGTAAAACCAAGAAAAAGTTGGGCTTACCAAAGCGTGGTGCTGTAAGTGCTGCCTTGCTAAATTCCGCAGTAAGCATGCCGCTAAAGCCATTTAATGGCAAAGCAAATCCAGGTGTAGTTGTTGGTTTTAGAACTTCGCCAAGCAAAAAAGTAAAGCACCTTTCAGTGGGTGTAGATGCTGGTATTGCTAGACAAGGTGGCTTGCAAACCATGGCCTTCGTAAAACCAAGCGTTTCTTATGCCATCAAAGTATCTCCGACGGTGCAAATTAGCCCAGTTTTGGGTGCTGGCTTGTTGATGAGTAAGCGTGCCAATCCAGAGTTTACGCCAATTACAGCGCCAGGTGGCGGAATTATGTACAATCCAAGTACAGCATGGTCGCCACAGTTTATGACTAGTTTTGGTATAGAACCAAGCGTACAGGTTTATAAGGGTAGCGGTTTACGTGCACAAGTATATATGCGCTACGATTTTGCTACACAAACAAACTTTGCAGCAATCAGCAGTATGTTGCCACTTACCATGATGCAATTAGGTCTGCGCTTCCAAGGGCAGTAGTATCGTCAAGTTTTTTTCTAATTAATTCGTCTGAAGTTTTGCGCAATAGTGTTTTGCGTAAAGATGTCTGTGCAAAGTTGAATGCGCTTTGCATGCTATTGCAGCATTGAAACTTAGTGTTTTTCCCTCAGCAAATGGTGAAGATTGACGCAGACAAAGCTTTCTTTCTATTTACATAACAGAATTAGAATTTATTTAAAACACAAAACCCGAATCTTGCGATCCGGGCTTTGTGCTCCTATGAAAACTTAATCCTCTAGCCTATGTTGTATGTATCGCCGGCTGCGGTACACTGCAAATGTACATTGCGGCTTTGCTAATTAGCAATAGTGTGCGATGCATATGCGACCAATTGTACAAATTTTGCTGTGAGTACTTAAATAAGATTTGATCTACTTCAATACAACGATCCTGTAATGATTTGATAAGCTTGCCGTTGTACAGCAATCATGCAGACTTGTTTAAAACACAAAACCCGAATCTTGCGATCCGGGCTCTGTGCTCTTTTATGAAACTTATCCCTCTAGCCGTATTTGACGATTGCGATTCTCTCGCTTTCTGGTACAAAGGTAAGACGTACAAATCAAACGTGCACATAATTTAGATTATTATTTTTGTCAGTTCATCATCAAATTGTCCAGCTTTAAGAGTAATAGCAAACATAACATGTGTTAGGTATATTTTATCTGACATGCAGTTGCAGTTTACTTGTAGCATTAGCACTTACTGTGTACTTTTGAAAGTACAATGGCACAACAAATTCCTGCAGGCCTAACGGCATATTATTATTGGCTAGAACGATATCAAAATATGCTCAGTGCTTGCGCCAAGCAAACAAATCCTGCTTTATACTTATACAAAAATAATCTGCGCACAACTGCCTTTATGTTGCAAGGCTTGAGCCGCTTGCATAAGAAGTTGCACAATAAGAAGCGCTTTACAAAAATGCAGGAGAATTTCAAGCAAGATGAAGATTTGCTTGGACAAATTGACTATTACATGTGGTTGATTGAAAGTACAAAGGCCAATCGTGCAGTTACAAAGCCATGTAAAGACTACTTGAAAAGTCAGCTGGATGCAACTGTAGCAAACGCTAATAGCATTTTTAAGAAAAAATATTTAGACAACACAAAGCTGCTGAAGTGGACACAGAAAAAACTTGACTCAGCAAAGTGGTTGGATAGTGCTGCGCAAGTCAATGCTATACGTAATTTTTATAAAGAAGAAATAGTAGAGATAAATGGTTTTATCGCAACAAGCCTAAAGCAGTTTACGCAGGTAGAAGAGCAGTTGCATGAAATACGTCGTCAGTTGCGTTGGCTAAGTATTTATCCGCATGCACTACATGGTGTGATTCAATATGCGACTGCTACGACAGCTCCTGCTAGTCTCGCTAAGTTTATTACTAAGGCAGAGCGTGCGAGTGCATACAATAAGTTTCCTGCTAAAGGCAAGCAAACACACGTAATGTTGTTGCAAAAAAATCAGTTTCTAGCTTTGAGTAATGTGATAGCACAACTTGGCGATCTTAAAGATGAGGGATTGCTTATTCACGGCATAGCGAGTGCTAATGCGGCTGCAGGTAAAATTAGTTTTGCAGATGCGCACAAGGCAACATGCGAGCAATTGAAAGTAAAGAACGATACTGAAAAGCAAATTCTTACAAAAGCTGCCGCCTTGCTCAATGCTTATACGAAAACAAAGGCTTTAGCCACACTACTCAAATAAGTATTAAGATTTAAGCGAATCAACAATTGCTTTTGCTTGCCTAAGGCGTTCTTCTTCATTGCCATTTAGTACAGCGAATTTGCAATTACGTGCAACTAAGTCCGCTAAGTAATAGCGCTGTAGCCACAATCTTTCGGCCTTGCTAGCATATTCTCTTAAACCATCTTGTTGCCAATCGTCGTGCACCGCAGTTAGTATATAATAGTCATATTGTGCTTTTGTACAGAGGTTTAATATGGCAAGGTCGCAACTGTGGTATTTTATTTCGCTCCAAATTTTAATATTGTGCAGGTCAGTGTCGCAAAGCATGAGAGGTGCTTGTGCATCTTGTTCTAAAGCAAACTGTTGTTGTGCGATGTGCGTTAAGTCTGCTTGCACATACGGTCCGCCTTTTGATTGCAGATAGTTGCGCGCATATTCTTCTACAATAGCTGCATTAAACAATGGTGCTAGACGATTGACGAGCGTAGTTTTTCCACTGCCTTCGGCACCTATGATTGCAATTTTCATAACTAGAAAACAATCTTATTGTAGTATTTACTTGTGCGTTTATTCTTTTGCAAAAGCGTCGTAATTTTTTTGCTCACTAAAGCGCTTCCGACACCTAGAACTGCACCAGCTGCAATATCGCTTGGATAGTGTACGCCCATGTGCATGCGGCTATAAGCCACAGTGCCAGCAATGGCAAATGCAGGCACATACACATACCATTTTGGTTCTGCCATTGTCATAGATGTTGCCCACCAAAAACTACTGCTGCTGTGCCCACTCGGAAAACTATGTTGGTATAGAGGAATTACAGGAGAAATATGCATCGGATAGCTAGCTCCTGGTCGCGGCCTATCTACAATGCGCTTAAGGCTATAAGTAGCTACTGTTGTTAAACCTAAACCAACAAACTGTTGAAAGCCTTTTTGCTTGAGCTGCTTATTATGCTTGAGTAAGCCCATGCCGTAGTACAAAAATGGCGTCGCTATATAGGCATATGGCGCTGCTTCACTTAGATACTTCATAGGCATATCTAAATTAGTATTACGCTGCCCATGAAATTGTTTGAGTAAATCAATATCTATATTTTGCGCTTGTAGGTTTACTGCTAGTAAAATACTTAAGATGCAAGTGAGCGTTTTCTCCATTGAATATATCCAAAGATAGCTATAATGAATTGTATAATTGTAAGCACAACTGTAAGTGCTAGTTGCTTGTGATAATACAGTGGTATCGCAATAGCATTACTAGCGTTGAGCCATAGCCAAGATTCTACTTTTCGCCTCGCAAGTAGCCATGTGCCTGCCCACGCGAAAGCTGTAAGTGCAGCATCGGCCATTGGCACCGTGCTATTTGTAAATTTTGTAAGCACTGTGTAACTAATACCAAAACTCAACAAAGCAATGCCAGCAGCAGTGAAATGCTCTTTCGTAGAAGCATGTTGCGGCGCAATATTGTGTTGCTGCGTACGCCAATGAAGTAAGCCATACACGCTTAATACAAGGTAGTATACGTTGAGTGTTGCATCGGCATATAGGTGCGATTGTATAAAGATGTAAACAAAAATGGCAACGCCAATAGTGCCAAAAATGAAATTGCTCGTTTTATTCTTTGCAGCTAAAACAACTTGCGCAATTGAGCAAAGTACAGCACACCATTCAAGTAAGCTTGATGCTTTTACTAATGCAATAAATTGTGTAAGAAAATCGGACATGCCTATCTATGCAGGCTCTACCCATGCATCGTTTTCTTTTAGAAGATTGATTAGTTCGTCAACCGCAATGGCACTATCGATATTCTTCTTTACAACTTCTTTGCCTCGGTACAAGGTTATTTTTCCTACGCCACTACCAACGTACCCAAAGTCGGCATCTGCCATTTCACCTGGGCCATTTACAATGCAACCCATGATGGCAATTTTAAGCCCCTTAAGATGATTGGTTACTTGACGAATTTTACTTGTAGTTTCCTGCAAATCAAATAGCGTACGACCACAGCTTGGGCAACTAATGTATTCGGTTTTGCTAATGCGTGTGCGCGATGCTTGCAAAATGCCAAACGCAGTATTGTTGAGAAACTGCTGCAAATTGGTAATCGGCAAATATGTGCGCCCCGTTACATCTAAATTATTGATAGCGGCATCTGCACCTGTGCCAAGGCAAACGCCATCGCCATATCCATCTATCAACAAACTACCCATTTCTGTAGCAAAATGTATAAGGTGCTCGTCGGTGCTTTGCTTATTACTGTCTGTAATTAGTATGGCAGGATTATTGACTTGCAAGTGTTGCGCCAATAAAAACGTAGCACGTACATGTTGCATCGCATTCGTGGCAGTACTACTAAAGCAGAGCACTACATTTGGCAAGTTCTTTAATTGCGTAAGTTGCTGCTCTAAGTTATTGTCTTGCGCATCCAGCATTACAAAGTTTAAGGTAGGAGGTGGAGCATTAAAACTTAAGAACTCAGCTGCTTCAAAGATGGGATAGTATTGCTGTGCACTATGTGTAGCATTAGCGAGACTTGCATAGCTGCAAATAACGCCGAGCGTACCAGGCAAATCAAAGTTCAATACTTTATTGCCAGTATAAATATAATCTGCAGCAATATCTGCAATGCTCCATTTATCTGTAGCAGCGTCGTACGTGTAACCGATACTTTCTAATGTCTGCGGCGTTATATCTGCAAGGCTGCTTAAGTCCGCAACGACAACCGGCACATGAGATGCGCCAATATTTTGCACTGCAAATGTGCTTCTACGACGGTATGCATAAGCGTTGTACTGTGTGTAGATTGCTTCTGGTAAGGCTACCGCAACACTTGTATTATTGGTGTAGCGCGTCACCATGTCGTTACAGACAGGTATTTCAAATTCTGGGTCTTCTGTTAAGCTTACACGAATTGTATCGCCTATGCCATCTTCTAGCAATGTGCCTATGCCTATTGCGCTTTTTATTCTACCATCTTCGCCATCGCCAGCCTCGGTAACACCTAAGTGTAGCGGATAACATTCGCCAAACTCTTCTTGCATTTTTGCAACTAGCAATCTGTAAGCTTGCACCATTACTTGGGGGTTGCTGCTCTTCATGCTTAGCACAATATTGTGATAGTCGTTGTCGCGTGCAATTCTAAGAAACTCTAAAGCACTTTCAACCATACCAATAGCAGTATCGCCGTATCGGCTCATAATTCTATCGCTTAGGCTACCGTGGTTAGTGCCGATGCGCATTGCAGTGCCATGTTCTTTACAAATCAATACGAGTGGTGTAAATCGCTCGCGAATACGGTCTATTTCCTCAAGATATTCTTGGTCGGTATATTCTATTTGCTCAAACTTCTTTTTATCTACATAGTTGCCTGGATTGACGCGTACTTTTTCTACAATACGCGCGGCAATTTCTGCGGCGTTGGGCGTAAAGTGTATATCTGCAACAAGAGGTGTTGTATAACCTTTAGCGCGTAATTGGTCTTTGATGTTTTGAAGGTTTTCTGCTTCGTTTTTACTTGGCGCTGTAATTCGTACAAGCTCTGCGCCAGCTTCAATACAACGAATACATTGTTGCACCGTTGCCTCAGTGTCCATGGTATCAGTTGTTGTCATCGTTTGTACACGAATGGGATGGCCATTACCGATGTACAAATCACCAATTTTTACCTCGCGCGTTTTTAACCTAACGTATTGCTGAAGCTGTTTTGCTAACATGCTTGCAAAGGTACACGATAGCAATGTGTTTTAGCTAAGCAATAGGTTATAAGCTATTAAAAATGCCCACTTCTATTGTAAATATTGCATTTCGCTAACAGTAGGATCCGCAATCGCATAGTTGTCAACCATATTTATTTCCATCTCGTCTAGCACATCTACCAAGGCGCCAAAATTGCTTGTATTACTAGGTTTAATAATGGCAAATAATTGCTGATGCGGCGCTAATGCTTTTTCATCTATTAATTGTTGTACTTGTGCTTTTTTGTCAATGATAGCCTTGCGAAGCGCAGCGCTGTTGGTAGCAAATTTCATGTCTGCTGTACTGCTGCCATAGTAGTATTTATAGCCGTTCTTGCAGGGTAAAATCGTCATGCTGTGGCTCTCACCAATAATTGTTGGATAGGGGGTGATTGTATCACTAGGCATTGTCAGCGACAGGCTCTTGCTTTTTTGCATCGTAGTTGTCATTACAAAAAAGGTAATCAGTAAAAAACCAAGGTCCACCATTGGTGTTAGGTCCAGGCGTAGTTGTGGTTTGCCGAGTTTTGTTGTTATTTCTGCCATGTATGTCTAACGCAGCAGTTATAGTAGATGTTGTGCCATGACGATAAATTGACACGATAAACCAAATTGGGGGATTGTTGCAGCGACACTTTTATGTGCCTCTGATAATCTATTTTTTAATGATTATCCGCTAAGCCACACCAAGTAGCAACTAGTAAACAGTTTGCAACCTCATATTTAGTGATAGGTTTTGTGTTAAGGATTTTGTACGTGTGCGCATGGGTTTTCCTTTCTTTTGTCTTGGCACAAAAGAAACAAAAAGCCAAGACTTAGAAATATGTTCGCGAAAATCAAGCTCACGCACTAGGCTATCCGCCGCGGCGGACTTAGGCGCCTTGTTTAACTTCTAATAGTGGCTTCGCATAGGGGGCGCTGAACCTGCTGACACAATGCCCAACCCTTCCTAGTGCTGTGAACTGATTTTCTGCTCCATATTTCTAGGTCGG
>JBJORA010000071.1:0-10707 GCA_046049675.1 Bacteroidota bacterium
CTTTACCAATCGCAACCTGCAATTAAAATTTACTTTCTGACAAACCGCCGTGTACCAGACCGGTACGCACGGTGGTGTAAGGGGACGGCAAGGATAAACAATCCTTGCCTCCTACTTGATAGCTTTTGATCTAACCATTATTTTGAATGTGTTTAAGCCTAGCTTAATCCTTAATTTTATACAATAAGCTTTGTTACAAAAGATAAAACAAATACCGTCACTAATTAAGCAGTCGCTTGCAAGTACAGACTTAGATTTTACTGCCCTTAGTATCAACAAGTCAATTGTGCTGCTTGCGATTCCTATGCTTTTTGAAATGCTCATGGAGAGTGCATTCTCTATTGTAGATACTTTTTTTGTGGCTAAGCTCGGCACAGAAGCCATTGCTACTGTTGGTCTTACCGAAAGTATGTTGACGATTGTTTATTCAATTGGTATAGGAATAAGTATGGCTGCCACAGCAATTGTTGCGCGCAGAGTAGGGGAGAAGAATAACGAGGCAGCGTCACATGCAGCTGCTCAAGCGATTACACTTGGCGTACTAATGTCGCTGCTGCTTAGTTGCATTGGCATTGTGTTTGCGAGCGATTTGCTCAGAATGATAGGGGCAAGCGATTCGGTAGTACAAGTTGGCACAAGCTATACGCAAATCGTTTTTGGCAGCAACATGGTTATCATGCTGCTCTTCTTAATCAATGGCATTTTTAGAGGCGCTGGTAATGCATCTTTAGCCTTTCAGTCTTTACTTGTTGCCAATGGATTTAATATCCTTTTTTGTCCATTATTTATTTCCATGTTTGGTTTGAATGGTGCTGCCATTGCAACCTTATGCGGCAGAAGTCTAGGTGTTGCGTTTCAATTATTTCATCTCAATAAAAAGCAAGGTATTTTACAATTGCGTTGGAGTTACTATGCGCCCCAATGGCAAAGTATTAAAGCTATTTTAGCTATTGCGTGGAGCGGTACCATTCAGTTCATTATTGCCTCTGGCAGTTGGATTGTACTCAATAGCTTTATGACAAATTTTGGAGATAAAGCTGTTGCTGGCTATACCATTGCTATCCGAATTCTTATCTTCTTTATCATGCCGGCCTGGGGCATTAGCAATGCTGCCGCAACACTAGTCGGACAAAATTTAGGCGCTAAGCAACCAGAAAGGGCAGAGCAAAGTGTGTGGCAAACCGCTAAAGTCAATGCCATGTTTATGCTGTTTGTTACAATCACATGCCTTATTGGAGGGAAACAAATTTTTGCCTTGTTTACAAAAGATGCAGAGTTAGTTGCAACTGCTTCGCAAGCCTTGCAAGTTGTTAGCCTTGGCTATGTGGTGTATGGCATTGGTATGGTTATCCTCAATGCTTTCAATGGCGCTGGCGATAGCAGAACACCTTCCTTGATAAATTTCTTTGGGTACTGGTGCTTTCAAATTCCCCTTGCGTGGTATTTGTCTCATAAAACTACTTTAGGAATGCAAGGTGTGTTCTATAGTATTATCACTACAGAAGTATTAGTTATGGTCGTTAGCGCTTATGTATTCAAGCAAGGCAAGTGGAAACTCAAGCAGGTATAATTGCAGTTTTAGTTTTACCGTACACTAAGCAATTACTTGTTGCCAACGCGCGGCAAACAACTACTTCACCACAAGCTTCTGACTAGTGCCAGTTCCTATTTCGCGCAGCAAATAAACACCTGTAGGTATATGTGAAACTGATTGCTTAGCGCCTTTTACAACGCGATACGTATTGATAACTTTACCAGCGTAATCAACTAGCTCAAAGTCTGCATCAACTTGTGTAGATAAAATAAAATAGTCGCTAGTTGGGTTTGGATAGATTGTCCATTTTGGTAATTGTAATTGAGGATTGTTTGCTAAGGCATTAGTAATTTTTAGTTTTGTAACAAACATATCAAAAACACCATTCGTAACAGGACCTTGATAAGAACCAGGCGTATTTAAAAAGTCAAACGCATTTGTACTACCTTGAACGTATATATTGCCAAAGCTATCACTAGCAATGCCGCCTGGAATATCGGTGCCATTGCCCCCTAAGTAAGTTGAGTACAATAAGTTTGCACCTGCAGAATCTAATAGGCAAATAAAAAGATCCGACTGGTAATCGTACTGTGTTTGCACCGCATCTGCTGTAATAGGAAAGTCTGGACTATTAGCCGTTCCAGCTATATAGCAAATGCCATCAGGTGCTACAACAATATTGTTACCTAATTCGTTGCCATTGCCCCCAATAAATGTAGAATAAACAAGCTGGCTTCCTAATGAATTTAGCTTTGTGACATACACATCTGTGCTTCCTTGATAATTTGTGTTATATGCTCCAAATGTAGTGTCAAAATCGCTAGACTTTGTACTGCCAGTGATATAGGCATTGCCAAATTTATCAACTGCTATATCATCACTGTATTCGACATCGCTTCCTCCAATTAAAGTAGAGTATATCACTGCCGATCCTAAGGGATTAAGCTTTGCAATAAATGCATCAGCCAAAGGAGTACTTGCAGAGGTCTGATATGCCCCCAATGTGGTTGGAAAGTTGCTTGAAACAGTATGGCCCGTAACATATGCAGAACCAAAACTATCAATCGCTATACTACTGCAATAGTCTAGATCATTGCCTCCTAAATAAGTAGAAAATATCAACCCGGTCCCAGCGCTATTTAACTTAGTCACAAACCCATCGCCGCTTAAACCGCTACTAGATGTGGTCTGATAAGCACCAGCAGTGGTATCAAAATCAATAGATGGCGTAAGGCCAGTGACGTATGCATTGCCAGCCTTGTCCACAACCATTTTTGTGCAAAGCTCATCTTCTGAGCCACCTAAATAGGTGCTATAAATTAAAGCAGTACCAGTAGGATTTACCTTTGTCACAAAAACATCTACGCCATCAGCTATACTTGTCTGCATTTGGTACGCACCAGTCGTAACAGGAAAATCACTAGAAGTAGTTGTGCCTGCAACATAAATATTACCAAATGCATCTAGAGCTATGCCACCGTATGCGCCTTCATAACCAGTCCCTCCAAGGTATGTAGAAAAAATTAGTGCGTTGCCAAGGTGATTCAATTTTGTAATGACAACATCATCGTCGCCAGCATTACTTGTTTGAAAAGTGCCAGCAGTGGTGTCGTAGTTTATGCTGGAAGTTTCCCCACAAACATAAGAGTTCCCTAAGTTATCTATCGCAATGCCAAATCCAAGATCAGCGCCAGAACCACCTACATTAGTAGAGAAAACTACAGGGTCGATTACTAAGGCTTCATCTTTATTGTAAGAACCGACACTAATATGCCAGTAATCTTTATTTTTTGTAAACCCTGATTCAATTCTTCGTTTTTCTTTGCCTTGATAGACCAACAAATCTGCTAGTCGTACCTCACCAAATCGGGTAGAGATTGCAATATGTCCATCTTCATTTAAACAAGCTTCATTGTCGCCCTTAAATGAAAAGCTAATCAAGTTTGGGTCGGCATGTGGCTGAACAATATAGTCGTAGCGAAGTTTGCCATTATCAAAATAGTAGTGCATAGAAATGCCTGGATAAACATCGTGCACAAAGACATCCTTGTACAAGCCAACATGGCTAAAGTGCTTTGTGCTGTCGTTGCCAATAAAATAATTATGGTAGCCTGATAGTTTGTTGTTGCCTGAAGCATTTGCTTGTTCATTGCCGTTTTCTAATCGCATAAGTACGCGCTGGCCTTCAAATAGTCTACCTTTTTGCTGCTGCTCAGGTGACAAATTATTGCAAGTTTCGTTTTTTGCTTTTGCTACTTGCGCTTTATAGAAACTAAAATTCAAACCATACTTGGTAATCCATGCATCCATTCCATCTAAGCGTGCCAGAAAAAGTACATCGCTGTGCCATTGCCCCTTGTTTTCAATAAAAAAGTTACGGTCAATATTACTTTGCGAGATTGTGTTTTGTGATGCAGGCTGTGCAAATGCACTACAGAAGCTAAGTGCTAAAAGTGCAAACACTTTAATTGGGCCGATTACATACATTCTAGTTTTCATAAGGAATTCATTTAATAAAATTACGAGGTTATTCGTAAATAACAACAATCTCTTCGTTACAAATTTTATCACTGCCAACAAAATTTACAAGCAACTGATTGTAATCTAATAAATAGGTAATTCCGACAGCAATTTTATGATTGCCACTACTAAGCAAAAAAAAGCCACCCATTAAAGGTGGCTTATCAATCAAATTGTTGACAGATTACTTTACAATAATCTTATTGCAATAATTCTTGCGCTCG
This sequence comes from Bacteroidota bacterium, assembly GCA_046049675.1. Lineage (GTDB taxonomy): Bacteria > Bacteroidota > Bacteroidia > Chitinophagales > Chitinophagaceae > CAIXQW01. The sequence continues at coordinate 4,279 of JBJORA010000071.1, forward strand.
TCTACCGCAAAATTAAAACGTGGTAAACGAATCAGGCTTGCACCTTCATTAATTGTCCAACCATCTCCAGTGTTACGTGGTGTTAAACGTACGCGCTCACGCAGACGCAAACCTTTTGTTGCATGCGTATATGAACTTCTTGTACGAGCAACCTCATTACGAGGACTACCTACTTTAATACACTGTGCACTAGCTACTTCACTAATTGCAGTTAAGGCTGCTGCACAAATAATAACACGTAATAATTTCATTGTCTAGAACTTTTACCTTGTAAAGCTACACACTTAGCGGCAAAACACCAAATTTGCCCCTTATTTAGAGAAAATATTGTACTTCAGAATGCAATAAATGGCCCTAAATCCGTCGCGCCAACCAATTTTCTTGCCTTCAGCATATGTACGACCGTAGTAGCTAATACCTACTTCAAATACCTTTATGTCTTTGATGCGGCTTACTTTGGCTGTTACTTCGGGTTCAAAACCAAATCGCTTTTCTGTAAGTTTAATGCCTTGTATAATATCTCTGCGAAACATCTTATAACATGTTTCCATGTCAGTAAGATTAAGATTGGTAAACATATTGCTCAAGAAGGTTAAGAACTTATTGCCTATACTGTGCCAAAAGAACAAAATGCGGTGAGGATTACCTCCCATAAAACGACTACCGTAAACAACCTCGGCATCGCCGCGTAAGATTGGCTTGATTAAATCGTTGTACTCTTCCGGATCGTATTCCAAATCTGCATCTTGGATGATAACATAGTCGCCTGTAGCTCTTTGAATACCTGTATGGATTGCAGCGCCTTTACCTTGGTTTACTTCGTGCTTGTAGTAGGTGATATCTAATTTGCCAGTCGCTTGATAGCGTGCAATGGCATCCTCTGTATCGTCTTTGCTGCAATCGTTTACAATAATTATTTCTTTAGTAATACCACCAACCAATTGTACAGCAGCCACACGATCTAATATCAAGTGTATAGTTCTGCCTTCGTTGTAAGCAGGTATTACAATAGATAACTTCTTAAACTCCATCTCTAGCTGCGCAATTTACACAGTATTTGCCGTGTTTTATGTTTTTAAGGTCTTAAATAGGCAGCCAGGCTTAAAAGCAAATACGATACGGTGCTAAATATTTATGCATTTAATGCAACCCAAAAGCATGCAACTTTTTTCTACTAAATTGCAGCATCATACTCGCCATTCAATGGGTAAACATTTCTATCAAAAGTTGAGCGAGCCACGCTCAGTCATGTCGGGCTACGTTTCTAAGCATCGTCACAATGCCTGCTTGCAAGCTAAGCACAATAGGGTAGTAGTGTATGCCACTTTAATTGGCTATGGCACTGCTTGCAGCAAAAAGTTGTTGAAGCAAATGGCATACAATATTGCATGGCATTGGAATTACCCAAAGGCTAAAATAGTAATAGCAGGAAAAACTTATAGACTTTGTTTTGAAGTGAAGTATCAATATTTGCCCAACCTTCAAAAGCAATGGGTTTACAATAATAAGAGTTTACAAAATGTATTTGTACGCGTAGAAAGCGAAATAGAATTTGGCGTCAGCGTGATGGATGCTGTGGGAGCCAATTCAGGTTTTTTCTTAGTAAGTAATGTTGGCTACAAAGGTGCAAGCACAGAAGCGCACGAGTATGGCCATGCCTTAGGTTTGTGGCCAGGCAGTGCTACCGCCCACCCAGAGGACTTAGATCAACGCGGGCAAGGCGTACCAGGCCTTATGTACCCTCGTGGTACACTTGTGGATCCACAGTATCAATACGACCCAAAAGTGCCTGCAGGCGAACGAGGTGGCACCGTGCATCCTGACACACGTAGGGTAAGGCAAGTAGATATAGATGTGTTAATGAGCACGGTAAATCTTGACCACAATTCTCGTTTTTGGAACTTTGGCAAGCTCAGCAATAAGTACCATGGTCAGAAATATGGCACTAGCGAATAAGCATAGCTGTTTTAAGAGGCAGTTTGCCCAACACAACCCAATCATGACTAAAATCAGCGGTCAATCATACTGCTTTTGGTCAGAAAAGCGCCAAATCGCTATTATTTAGGCGCTTAGCATTTGCTGATACCAAAAGATTTTCGCACCTTTGCAGTCCTTAAAATCAATGGGCAAACAGGCTTTAATCAAACAAGACGGCGAGATCGTAGAATCATTAAGTAATGCGATGTTCCGTGTTCGTTTAGCAAATGGCCATGAGGTGGTTGCTACGATTTCGGGCAAAATGCGCATGCACTACATACGTATTATGCCAGGTGATAAAGTAGCCATAGAAATGAGCCCATACGATTTGACAAGAGGACGCATTAAAACACGATACAAGTAAGTAGAATATACTAGAGATTATGAAAGTAAGAGCATCTATCAAACCACGCAGTACAGACTGTAAAATTGTACGCCGTAAAGGTCGTTTGTACATCATCAACAAAAAGAACCCTCGTTTTAAGCAACGTCAGGGCTAATATAATATTATAGCAATTAAACACTAAACATACAACATTACAATTTAGAGAATGGCTCGTATTGCAGGTATTGATTTACCAAAAAACAAAAGAGGAGAAATCGGTTTAACTTACATCTATGGTATCGGTCGTAGCACAGCTCGCCGTATACTAGACGATGCTAATATTACTTTCGACAAGAAGGTAAAAGATTGGAACGACGATGAGCTAGCTGCGATTCGTAATTTCATTACTGGCGAAATCAAAGTAGAAGGTGCTTTGCGTAGCGAAATGCAAATGAACATTAAGCGTTTAATGGACATCGCATGCTACCGTGGTCTTCGTCATCGTAAAGGTTTACCATTGCGTGGTCAACGTACACGTACTAACAGTCGTACACGTAAGGGTAAGCGTAAAACAGTTGCAGGTAAGAAAAAAGCAGCTAAGAAGTAATTTTTACCTTAATCAGTTTAGAGTTAACACAACAACAATTAGCAAAATAGCAATTTAATATAATGGCTAAAGGAACAAATACTAAAGCAGCAGCACGCAAGAGAGTCGTAAAAGTTGATTCTCACGGCGATGTGCATATCAATGCTAACTTCAACAACATTATTGTAAGCGTAACCAACAAGCAAGGCCAAGTGATAAGCTGGAGCAGTGCTGGTAAAATGGGTTTCCGTGGTAGCAAGAAAAATACACCTTATGCAGCACAGCTTGCAGTAGCAGATTGCGGTAAGGTAGCTTTTGATGCTGGCATGAAGCGTGCAGATGTATTCGTTAAAGGTCCAGGTAGCGGTCGCGAAAGCGCAATTCGTTCACTTGGTGCAGCTGGTATAGAGGTTACATCTATTACAGACGTAACACCTCTTCCACACAACGGTTGTCGTCCGCCTAAGAAGCGTCGCGTATAATCCACTATATATGTGTACCCGCAATGGCGGTCATACACATTTGTACAGTGATCATTTATAGAAAGGGTACTCAATTTATTTTTTGAGGTTTTTTACAGATTGAAGTACCGGTATTAAAAAAAGCCTAAATGAATAAAGTACAATGGCAAGATACACTGGTCCAAAAACAAAAATTTGCCGAATTTTCGGCGAGCCTATCTTAGGCAATGGTAAGTATTTAGGCAAAAACAGCAACCCTCCGGGTATGCACGGTGCCGCACGTAAGCGTAAGCAACTTGGTGAGTATGCGCTACAGCTTCGTGAAAAACAAAAAGCAAAGTATACCTACGGTGTGCTTGAGCGTCGTTTCCGCAACACATTCGAAGAAGCAGCTCGTATGAAAGGCGTAACAGGTGAAAACCTTATTCGTCTTCTCGAAGCGCGTCTAGACAACGTATGCTATCGCATGGGCATGAGCCCTAGTCGTCCTGGTAGCCGTCAGTTGGTTAGCCACAAGCACGTTACAGTAAATGGTGAAGTATGTAACATACCTAGCTATATCTGTAAGCCAGGTGATGTGATTAGCCTTCGCGAGCGCGATAAGGTAAACACTGGTATCACTAGCAACTTCCGTGGTAAGAATCCAAAAATTACTTGGATTGATTGGAACGAGGCTGCAATGACAGGTACATACCTAGCACATCCAGAGCGTGAAAGCGTTCCAGAAAATATTAAAGAGCAACTTATTGTAGAATTATACAACAAGTAATCCTTAATTAATTTTCTAATAATAAATACAACAAGCCAAAGCTTAAAAAACAACCAATAAAATAAATATGGCAATATTAAATTTCCAAAAGCCTGAAAAAATCGTTTTACAAAAAAGCACTGACTTCGACGGTACTTTTGAGTTTAGACCATTAGAGCCGGGCTATGGTGTTACGATAGGTAATGCATTACGCCGCGTTTTGCTTAATAGCTTAGAAGGGTATGCCATTACATCTATCCGTATAGATGGTGTAGACCACGAGTTCGCTACAATCAAAGGTGTTAGCGAAGACGTTACAGATATTATCCTTAACCTAAAGCAAATTCGTTTCCGTAAGAAGATAGATGGCGATGTAAACAGCGAGCGTATTGAACTTAACATCAAAGGTGTTACAGAATTCAAAGCCGGTATGATTGGCGACGCTACTGCAAACTTCGAAATCATGAACCCTGACTTTACAATTTGCACATTAAACGACAACGCAAGTCTTCGTATTGAAATGCAAGTTAATCGTGGTCGTGGTTATGTAAGCGCAGACGATAATAAGCCAAAGGATGCACCAATCGGTATTATTCCAATTGATAGCATTTATACGCCAATCGTAAACGTTCGCTATGCAATTGAAAATACACGTGTTGAGCAACGTACAGATTATGAGAAGTTAATTCTTGATGTCAATACAGACGGCACAATTCATCCTGAAGATGCGGTAAAGCAAGCTAGCCGTATTCTTATTCAGCACTTAATGCTTATCACCGACGACAATATCACTTTTGATACTGGTAGCGACGAGAAGCAGCACGTAGTAGACGAGCATACATTAAAGCTTCGTCAAATTCTAAAGACACCACTAGAGGATTTAGATTTAAGCGTACGTGCTTTCAACTGTTTGAAGGCTGCAAAGATCAACAGCTTGAGCGAGCTAGTACAGTACGAGCAAGACGAGTTGATGAAGTTCCGCAACTTTGGTCAGAAGAGCTTAAGTGAAATTGAGCAAGTATTAATCGATCGCGGTTTAAGCTTCGGAATGGATTTGAGTAAATTAAGCTTAGACGATCTTTAGTAACAACAAAAAAAATATTACATCGGTAGACATACCACAAATTAAATAGACATGCGTCACGGAGTTAAATTAAATAGATTAAGCAGAACATCAAGCCACCGTAAGGCCTTGATGAAAAACCTGTCTTGCCAACTAATAGAGCATAAGCGTATTGTAACTACGCTTGCAAAAGCGAAAGCTTTGCGCGTTTATGTAGAACCTCTACTTACAAAGAGTAAGAGCGATAGCACACTAAATCGCCGTATGGTATTTAGCCAGTTGCAAAGCAAAGAGGCTATCAAAGAACTTTTTAGCACAGTAAGCGAAAAAATAGCTAACCGCAACGGTGGTTATACACGTATCATCAAGCTTGCGCCACGTGTGGGCGATGCAGCTGAAATGGCCATGATTGAGCTAGTAGACTTTAACGAGATTTATTCTGGTAAAGCAGGTTCAGCAGCAGGTGCAGATAAGAAGAAAACACGTCGTAGTCGTGCAGCTAAGAAGGCAGATGCGCCTGCAGCAGCGGCAGCACCAGTAGTTGAAGAGGCTACAAGTTCAGCAGCTGAAGAAGCAACAGTACTTGAGGCAGCAGCCCCAGCAGCAGAAGCACCAGCTGTGGAAGAGTCTCCAGCTGTAGAAGCTACTCCAGCAGTTGAAGAAGCTCCAGCGGTAGTTGAAGAAACACCAGCGGTAGAAGCTCCAGCAGCGGCGGCAGAAGAAGCTCCAGCGGCAGAAGCAGCAAGCACAACAGGTGGCGACGAATTAGAAATTATTGAAGGTATTGGTCCAAAGATTGCTGACTTACTTCGCAGTAAAGGCCTTACAACATTTGCACAGGTTGCAGCAACTAGCGCCGACGATATCAAAGCTATCTTAACAGAAGCTGGTGGTGTTATCGCTACAAAAGATCCTGGCACATGGCCTAAGCAGGCAGAAATGGCTGCAGAAGGTAAAATGGATGAATTAAAAGCTTGGCAGGACGAACTAAAGGACGGCAAGTAATTTCACCTTTATTAGTGAATAAACACTAATGATAAGAAGACCGAGTTTTTTAGCTCGGTCTTTTTTTATGCAAACAAGGGTTTACTATGAAAGAAAGAATTAATGATTGTCCGCTAAGCTGCACCTGAACGCAGATAGGCTTCGTACTGGGCTTATAGTTTTGTGTCAAATTATTAATGGAATGAATTTGACACAATTTTTGAAGCGATTTGACACCGAAGAGAAGTGCATAGATTATTTGCGTTTGCATCGTGAAGCTAATGG
>JBJORA010000072.1:0-14986 GCA_046049675.1 Bacteroidota bacterium
CCGACCTAGAAATATGGAGCAGAAAATCAGTTCACAGCACTAGGAAGGGTTGGGCATTGTGTCAGCAGGTTCAGCGCCCCCTATGCGAAGCCACTATTAGAAGTTAAACAAGGCGCCTAAGCTGCGTGGCCTAGTGCGTGAGCTTGATTTTCGCGAACATATTTCTAAGTCTTGGCTTTTTGTTTCTTTTGTGCCAAGACAAAAGAAAGGAAAACCCATGCGCACACGTACAAAATCCCTAACACAAAACCTATCACTAAATATGAGGTTGCAAACTGTTTACTAGTTGCTACTTGGTGTGGCTTAGCGGATAATCATTAAAAAGCATATTATGCAAAGCATGCTTAATAATCTTTAGGAAGTACAATCTGCTGAATAGTAAGTACACTTCTTAAAAAAGTACATGGAATAAAAAAGCCACGAGTAAATCTCGTGGCTTCATAGTAATTTGAAAAGTAATTATGGAAGTAACAAACTTCTGTACTTCATTGCATCTACTTCATGTAGAGTACTGCCGTATGTCTTGTTAATTGCCTTTATAAACTCGTTAGCAATTAGTGCATAGCCACGTGGAGTAGGGTGTACGCCATCCAAGCTAAATCCACCGCCGCTTACAAATGTTGCGCTTAAGCCCACGCCGTTGTATTTCAAACCATTGGCAAAAGTCTTTAGATAACTATTAGCATCTACAAACGCCAATCCAAATTCTGTAGCTAGTGCTTTGATACGCGCATTGTAATCGTTAGTGTATTGTTGTACTAAAGCAACTTCGCTTGCATCTAAAACATAGTTATCAGCTAGTGGCGTTGCACTGCCTGGGCCAGTAGGTAAAAGGCTAGCAGCACTTAGACAAATCAAATCTTGCGGTGTAGCCTTACGACGATAACCCGGCGCTAAACTATCTAGGATTACAATAGCATTTCTACCAAGTGCCCAAGTGATTTTATAGGCAGCAGGTACAGCGGCATTATAAGCAGCATAGCCAGCATTTAAACTGTCTACTTGACCTTGACGTGAAAGTACAAGATCATCATGCTTCACGGTTGTAAAATAAGGTGTGCTCTGTACATCTGGAATATTTGCAATAGCACCTTTAGCGCCATTCTTCGTCAACTCAACAATACATGCACGAATACTAGCTCCAACTGCATCTGGGTGACTCAATGTACCAGGAAAAGCAAAGCTGTTTGGATTTGTTTGAATTGGGCCACTAGCACCGTTTGTAGCATAACCAAGTACATCGTTTGCTCCTAGCCAAAATGTAAAGAAAGTAGGGTCTACACGCTTTGCTTCAGAAATCATTGTGCTAACACCAGGCGTTAAGCATGTGCGTGCAAAAAATGGATTCAAAGCTGTGAAAGGTGATAGCGCATCTAGTGCACGAGCACCTGGTACACCAATCATGTTATACGGTCCAGCAGGCACTACTGTAGCAGCATCATAGACAGGTGTTGTATCACTGCTTGCAACAGGCGAATATCCACCCATGCCATTTGGCATCAATTCTAATTTACCTAAAGCTGGCGTTCCTGCGTTGTTGCCTTTGCCAGTTGCAGCCATGTATGGAATCTTAAAGTCGCCACCACCTGCAAGTCTAAATTGCTGTGCAAGCATATTAGGATAACTATTTTCCTGTCCCTCACGATACAAGGCATTGTCTGCAAAACCTGCGCATAAACTATTGCCAACAGCAACGTATCTGCTAAAGTCTGCAGTGCCCGCTCTGCTTACTTCGCTTTTAATATTTGGAGAGCATGCACTTATGGTAGATGCTGCAATTGCTATATATAATATCTTCTTCATTGTATTATTCTTATTATTTGCCACGATAAGGTTTTATTTCTTCCAAGGGTCTTTTACAAAATTGTATTGTACACCAATGCCCGGTGCAATCACGCGTGTTGCAAATGTGCCAGCCAATTGTGTTTCGTCGTTGCGTACACCGCGCGCAGGTACATTTTCATAAAGCAAACTCGCATCAATAGACCACTGATAGTCAAGCTTTACACTTAGGCCTGCTGTTAATCCCCACTTGTCATTGTCTGGCAATTCTGGATTTACAAAACCATCTTGTACAGGTGTATTGTCTATAAATGCACCACCGCGTGCTGTAACTCTATTACTTAATTTGCTTTGTGCGCCTAAACGAATTGCCCAAGCATCTTGGTACAAACGTGGACTTTTAGCATCGCTCAAAGCTGCTGTGTTGTCTGCATAATCAAAACCTAAGCTATCAAAGCTGCGCCAAAATGTGTAGTTGAAATCACCTGCGATGAGTGTGTTGCGTTTTTTGCCTAAACGAATACCAAGACCAGTAGCTATTTCGCTTGGTAAAGGCAAGTTGGCACTAAAGGTTGTGTTAGGGAAATTTGAAGCTGCTAAACTTGGTATGTTAGAAAAGTTAGCTGTACCGCTTTTTACTTTCATATCAACTCTACTGTGATATGTAACGCCAAGGCTAAACATACTATCTTGATAGTACGCGCCGCTATTAAAGCCCATACCACTACCAGCACCATCTAAAGTTGCATGACCAACTTGACCTGCGCTATTTAATGTAGGAACATCTTTTTGTAAGTCTACATGTCCCAATGCATAAACATAGCCTGCACCTAAACTAAAGTGCTTACCAATTTTATAACTCAAACTAGGCTGCAAATACACGCATGTTAGATTGATGCTAGTAAGCACGTATCTACCAGTCCAGCCGCCGCTATATTTTACACCACTGCCAAACGGAGTATAAGCACCGAAACCAACTGTCCATTTTTTACCAAGGCCTTTTGTAGCATAAAGCGAAAAAGGTGTAAACAACTGATTGTCTGCGTTTGTAAGTATTTGCGTAGCGCTATCTATATAACGTGTACGCGGTGCTAAACCATGCACGCCAAATACAATACTATTGCGTGTAAAGCTCATTGCACCCGGATTGAAATACACGCTGCTTGCATCTAATGCAATGCCAGCGCCAACATGCGCCATGCCCAAAGCTTTTTGGCCTTGTGCACCAATTTTGAAACCGCCAGCAAAGCATGGTAGCGTTGCTGCTACTGCAAGTGCGGTAAGTAGTGTTTTGTTCATACTTATTTTGTAAAGCTAATTTTTGTGTGGCTAAGGTAGTATAATTTGTTAATACACCATAGCTATAGCAATGATATGTGGCACTTGCTACGCGTACTTTGGGTTAGGGTACAGCAGTGTGTTACTTCACACTACAAAGGATTTACTGCAATTCTGCAAGCGCCTTTTTAAGACGAGCAACTGCTTCTACAAGCTTACTTGTATTTGTAGCATAGCTCAAGCGAATACATCTGTCGTCGCCAAATGCGCTACCTGCTACACAGGTCACTAAACCGTGTTGCAATAAGTACAAGCAAAGGTCTAAGCTATTTTTAATTATATAGTCGCCATTGCTTTTACCAAAGTAAGCACTTACATCCGGAAAAACGTAGAATGCACCATGTGGGTCGTTTACTTTTAAGTTAGGAATTTCTTGCAAGGCATTCACTAAAAAATTGCGACGCTCTTTAAACTTAGCAATCATTGCATCTATCGTTTCGCGGCTACCATCTAATGCAGTTATTGCTGCACGTTGCGTTATACTGTTAGGGCCACTTGTAAATTGGCTTTGCATTGTTTCGCAACTTTTAATAATGTCTTGTGGGCCTGCCATATAGCCAAGACGCCATCCTGTCATGCTGTAGCTTTTGCTTAAGCCATTTACAACAATGGTGCGAGCTTGCATATTGCCAATGCTAGCAATGCTTGTGTGCGTGTCTACAAAATTGATGTACTCATAAATTTCGTCGCTTATCACCATAATGTCTGGATACTTTTCAAACACGGTTACAAGCGCTTCTAATTCGGCACGACTATAAATGCTACCTGTAGGATTGCAAGGGCTGCTAAAAATAAATGCTTTGGTACGAGGTGTTATTGCGGCTTCTAAACTCGCGGCATCTATTTTATAATTTTGTTCGAGGCTCGTGTGCATTTCTATCACGTCGCCACCGCATAGCTTTACGAGGTCGCCATAAGTTACCCAATAGGGGCTAGGCACAAGTACTTCGTCGCCTTTATTAATAATGCACATCATGGCATTGGCAATACATTGCTTAGCGCCTGTGCAAACCATTACTTGTTCTGGTTTATAAACAAGTTGATTGTCGCGTTCTAGTTTTCTTACAATAGCTGCCTTCAGTTCAGGATAGCCAGCTACAGGAGGATACTTGGTAAAACCTGCACGCATCGCTTCATTGGCGGCATCTATAATATGCTGCGGTGTCGGAAAATCGGGCTCGCCCAAGCTTAGGTCAACAACATCTTTGCCTTGCGCCTTTAATTCGCGGCTCATTTTGGCCATTTTTATCGTTTGAGGCTCTTCAATACGGCTAAGTCTGTCTGCTAACACCATCATTTTGTAAAAGCTGCAAAGCTAAGCCAAGATTTGCAGCTTGGCGGCCTTAATCGTGCATAAACGCACATATTTGCATCATGGTGAAGTTGGAATAAGTGGCGGCAGAAGCCACTATTTGTGCTATTACGTAAATCAGCTGTGCATAAAACCCTCACTTATCGCAAAAAACCATATCTTCGCGCTCCAAAATAGCAATATATATTAAGAAAAAGTTTAATTTATGCAATTAAAAGGTCTTGTAGCTGCCATAACTATTGTATTCACGGTGATATCGTTGTATCAGCTATCATTCACCCAATTCATCAACTCTTTCGAGAGTAAAAAGCGTGGTATTGCTGAAAAGCAAGTGAAGGCAAATAGGCCTGATTTGCAAGCGAAAACCGCTGCTTACGAAAACGCTGTATCAGAGCGTTTGCGTGTAATACTCGATAGCACTAGCGACGAAAAAGTTGGCTTTGGCAAAACGTATCAAAAGGCAAAAGAACAACAACTTAGCTTAGGCTTAGATTTACAAGGCGGGATGAACGTTACTGTAGAAGTAGGTTTAGATGAGTTTATCAGTAATATGGCTGCAACAAAAACGCCAGCTGTTACCAATGCCATTACTGCTGCTAGCGCTGCAAAAGCCAATAGCCAAGATAACTTAATTACATTATTTGTAAGAGAGTTTAAGAAAGCTAATCCTAATACTAGCTTAGCAAGTGTATTTTCAAAGCCTGGCAATACCGTAATCACGCCAACAAGCACAGACGATGCTGTAACTCAATATTTACGCGACGAAGCTAAGAAGTCTGTAAACAATACATTCCAAGTATTAACAAAGCGTATTGATAAGTTTGGTGTAGCTCAACCTACCATTAGCTTAGACGAAAACAAAGACATCATTACAGTAGAACTTGCTGGTGTGCAAAATCCGCAAAAGGTGCGCGACAATTTGCAAGCTGCTGCTCGTTTAGAGTTTTGGCCTACTTATAGCAATCACGAATTGCAAGATGTATTAGCAGCAATTAATAAAACATATCGTATCATTTTAACTGGGGATAGCACAGGAAAGAGTTCTAAAGACTCTGTCGGTACATCATCAAAAGATAGTAGTAAAACTAAGGATGCTCAGATTGAAGAGTACAAAAAAGAAAATCCTTTTATTGCCCTTCTACAAGGGGGTGTACCTCCAGAGCAAAATCCTAAAACTGGCGGGTACTATAATAATAGTATTGTTGGAACAGTTGCTGCCACTGACACTGCTGAGTTTATGCGAGTGGTTAATTTGGATGCGGTTAAAGGCATTTTACCCAAAGATCTTAAGTTTATGTTTGGTATCATTACTGATAATAAAACTAAGCTTAGAAACAAGAAATTTTTAGCTGTACATGCCATCAAGAAAACACCAGGTAGAGAAGAAGCACCATTAACTGGTGAGTGCGTAGAAACTACACGTAGCGACTATGCTGCAGATGGTAGCCCTGCGGTTTACATGAGCATGAATCCAGAGGGTACAAATATCTGGGCAAACATGACTGGTCAAAACATCGACCGTCAGCTTGCAGTAGCTTTGGATGGCATCGTTTACAGCGCGCCTACGAGCCGTGGTAAGATTCCAAATGGTAGCACAGAAATCAGCGGTAGCTTTACACAAGAAGAAACACAAGACCTTGCTAATATTCTAAAGAGTGGTAAGCTAGAAGCGCGCCCTCGTATTGTACAAGAGCAAATTGTTGGTCCTAGCATGGGTACTGAAAATATTAAGGCTGGTAAGATGAGCTTCTTGATTGCCTTCTTAGTCATCTTCGCTTTGATGTTGGTTTACTACAATACAAGTGGTATGATCGCTAATATCGCATTAATCTTCAACTTATTATTTACAGTTGGTGTATTAAGTGCAATGGGCGCTACGTTAACTATGGCTGGTATTGCAGGTTTAGTATTAACTATTGGTATGGCTGTAGATACAAACGTTATCATATTTGAGCGTATCAAAGAAGAACTTACTGCTGGTAAGTCTTACGCTGAAGCAATTAAAGAAGGTTATCGTCGTAGTTTGAATCCTGTATTTGATGGTCACCTTACTGTATTCTTAACGGCTGTAATGCTTTACATTTTTGGTCTTGGTCCGGTGCGTGGTTTCGCTACAACACAGATGTTGGGTATCGCATTAAGCTTATTCTGCGGTATCTTATTAAGCCGTTTGCTTACAGAGATCTTTATGCGCAAAGGCAAGCACCTAGAATACTTTACTGGTTTGTCTCGTGGCATTTTCCGCAAGTTCCACTTTAAGTTTATCGAGTGGCGCAAGTATGCTTATATTATTAGTGCGATCGTTCTATTACTAGGCGTTGCGTCTTTGTTCAATGGCTTTAACTATGGTATTGAGTTTAAGGGTGGTCGTAGCTATACAGTGGCTATGCCAAAAACAATTAAGCCTAGCGAAATACAAAATGCATTAAAGTCTCAGTTTGGTAGCACGCCAACAGTAAAAACTGCTGGTGTTAGTAATATGATTATCCTAACGGACTATTTGCGCGAAAGCACAGATCTGGCAACAGAGGATAAAGTAACTGAAAAATTATATGCAGGTTTAAAAGCTGCTGGTGCAGTTGCTGACAACCAAGATATTGCTACTTTCCGTCAAAAAGCTATTGTACAAAGTAATGCAGTACAGCCTACAATTAGTGACGACTTAAAGAAAGGTGCGATATGGGCTATCAGTATCAGTATCGTTGTAATTTTCATTTACATCTTCTTACGTTTCCGCAAATGGCAGTACAGCGCTGGTACGGTTGTGGCATTATTGCACGACGTCTTGGTATTGTTAGCTGTGTTTAGCTTCTTGCGTCACGTAGTACCTTTCCACCTAGAAATTGATCAGCATTTTATTGCTGCCTTGCTTACTGTAATTGGTTTCTCAATGAACGATACGGTGATTGTATTTGATCGTATTCGTGAGTATTTTGCTAAGCGCCCAGGTGCTTCTAAGACTACAGTCATCAACGAAGCGATTAATGATACTTTGAGTCGTACAATTATGACATCATTGACTGTATTCTTAACCATTCTTGTATTGTTCATCTGTGGTGGTGATGCAACACGTGGTTTCGCATTTGCAATGATGATAGGTGTTATCACTGGTACTTACTCTTCTATCTTTGTGGCTGCGCCTATCCTAGTTGATATGGATAAGAGCGAAACACTTAGCCAAGAGGTTGACAAAGACAAGCGTATTGCTGATCTTAAGGAGCAAGCATAATTAATACAAATATTTATTTCAAAGGGGAGTGGTTCTATGAATTACTCCCCTTTTTTTTGCCTTGCTATTTTAGCTAAACTTCTAATGCTAGCTCTATCTTTGCGCCTATGCAAGAATTGTTTACAGTAGCAGGTATTACCGGCTTACTAGCCCTAACCTTTATGGAAATAATGTTGGGCATTGACAATGTAATATTTGTAAGCATTGTTTTGGAGAAACTTCAAGACGACAAACAACGTCGCACAGCCTCTCGTGTGTGGATGATTGTGGGAACACTAACACGCTTAGCATTGCTGTATATACTAGGCGTTTTAATCGATGGCAAGATGGTGCTGTTTAATTTGGGGGGCCACGATGTGCGCCTTGTAGATCTTATTATGATAGGTGGTGGCTTATTCTTACTCATAAATACTACGCTAGAAATTCATAACAAAATGGAAGGTGAGGATGAGCACGAAGTGGAGAATAAAACAGCTGCAAAATCTTTTGGTGCTTTATTGCGTAAGATTGTAATTATCGACTTAGTATTTTCATTTGATAGTATTATCACCGCTATTGGTATGGCCAATAATCCTGTGGTGCAAATTACTGCAGTGTTAATAGCGCTTATCGTGATGTTCTTGTTTGCTAATAAGATAAGCTTGTTTATTGCCAAACATCCAACCTTTAAGGTATTGGCTTTGAGTTTCTTAATTCTTATTGGCTTTACACTTGTGGTAGATGGTATCAATTTGCACGCAGTGCATATACCTCACGGTTATATATACTTTGCTATGGCATTTGCCTTTGGCGTAGAAATTGTCAATATGCAGATTCGCAAAAACAATAAGAAGGTAAAGCTAAACATACCAGATGCTAACGAGGCTCAACGCGAAATGGTAAAGAAGTAGAAACTTTATCCAGCAGATAAATCGCGAAGTCCCAAGGGTGCACTGCAAATCTTAGACACAAAAAAAAGCCCCGCTAAATAGCAGGGCTGCAACATCATAAGCCGGATTCTGTATTTGCATTACTGCATAGCCATCATTTATCTGCGATGTTACTCACGCAACACCTGAATCTGCCTACCCGCTACTAGTGTGTACTTGCGCACACAAATTGCGAGCAACAATATGCCAGTAGCTTATTTGGCATTTCAGCACCTAAGGTTTACCCCAAGTATATGTTGCCATACACAAGTGTGAGCGCTTACCTCACATTTTCACCCTTACCAGCGCCCGAAAGTACTGGCGGTTATTTTCTGTGGCACTGTCTCTTAACATTGCTGTTAAGGCATCTGTTAGATGCTAAGCTGCTCTATGCTGTCCGGACTTTCCTCGCTGCTATCTTTCAAACAACGCGATGGCTCAGTTGCGGCACAAAGGTACAAGTAATGTGGGATGTAAGAACGCGGTAAGCGTCTTATTGAAAACGAGTAAGTGATAACTAACTATTTTAGTACATGTCTATTACAATTGCAGCCATTTTACCACTTTTATCAAAGTTGAAAATGATAGCCTTATCGCCACTCATTACTAAAGGTGAATGATACTTGCCAACGAGGCTTGCATCTTTGCTTCTACGTGGGATTAGCACCATTTTGTAGGCATTATTGGTTTCTGATAATTTGTTTCTCAACTTAACCTTGTAAAATTCCCCATTTACAGAAAATATTGCTTTGCCAGTGTTTGAAATTTCTGGCTGAATACCATAGCCCAAATCGTATTGAGCAGTAAATCTGTAATCTAAGCCTTCGTAGCTTTCCAAATTATTTTGCTTATCGAATTTGTACAATACACCTGGCCCGTACTGGTAGTAGGTTCGTGTTTCTGTTCTTACCATCGCAGTACCAGTGCCAGTTGGCGTTCTCGTAGTACTCGTGCGGGTAATTACCTGGTAGTTTTCAGCGGTTACTAGCAATTCGCCATTCTCGTTTAAGCTGCAATTGGTAATCTTATCTACACCTTGTGCATCTTCTTTTTTGCGCTTAGCTATGCGTTCTTTATTTTTTTCTGCAAATGATTTGCTACTTGACTTACTCGTTTGTTTAGACTTTGATTTAGAAGCTTTGCTAGGCTTTGCAGGTGCAGGCGGAGGAGTACTTGTCTGTTCAGGCGCAGAACTACCGTCAAATTCCAAGCTTTTAAACGGACAATACTTGATGCTGCTAGTATCTATACCGTCATCTGTAATATTGCCTATAGCAATGCCTAAGCTTGGCTTTTTTGGAGGGCCGTACATACTTACATAACGTACAACATTAGACACGTAGTCGCGGTAGATTACACCTTGTCGTCCACTTGCTTGTGGCATATTGAGGTTTACTGTTTTTAGCTTGCCATCCTCTATGGTATACAATTGCATTTTGTAGGTAGGACTTTTAAGAAAACCGCCTTTACCTGTTTGCACTCGCTTTTCAAAATACAATTTGTTGTTCAACGCAATTGTCCTCGCAATGTCTTCAGGTCTAACACCTGCAAGCGTCAAGGCTTTTGGCTGCGTTATTGGCTTGAATTGCGCATCGTAAATTGCGTATTTTGCTTTAGTGCTTGCTTTGCTTTTTGTGTCGTAAGCAATTACAAGGATGTTGCCAGTACTTGGCTCAAAATGAGAGCGCACATTGTATCCTTTGGGGCAAGTAAAAAGCTTTGTGTAGCCCGATGCTTTATTGCTCATAAGATAGTACGACGCAATTACATCCGTAGTCTTAGCTTTTTTCTTTGGAGGTGTTGTACCTGTAAGCAGTATGGTATCACCATGAAAGCCTATGGTAGATAATTCCAAGCGCTTTACTGGCAAATCAAAGTCTATATGAGTTGGTTCTCCTAGCTCGTTGTTTTGTGCATTGTAATCAAAATACTGATAAGTAGAGTATTTGATCTTAGGGCCGTAAGTAAAAAAAATGCCGTAAAATCTAAAACCCATACTATAGTGTAAGTTCTCATTAATAACGCGCGTTGTTTGACCGTATTTGAGTGTTTTGATCGGCATAGGATAAAATCTGCCTTTCACATCACAGTTTACAGCGTTACTAATCGTGTAGTCGTCTTTGGTGAGCTTCTGTTGTTGTGCATTTAGCTGCGTAGCTATACCTAGCATTGCTACACAAATAGAAACAAGTCTTTTAATATTCATTGTAGTGGTTTGTAAAACAAATATAGGAGATAAAATAATACAATCTTATCTCCTATACATTTTTCTAGCGTCCAAAATACTGCTATTCCGCAAATAGGTACTGCAAATCAGCAGTTCTTACTAGCGACCAAACTTCAAGCTCTTACCTAAGTAAATGCCTGTGCTGCCAAGTTCTTCTTCAATACGCAAAAGTTGGTTGTACTTAGCCGTACGATCGCTACGACTTGCACTACCAGTTTTTATCTGACCACAATTAAGCGCAACAGCTAAGTCGGCAATTGTGGCATCCTCTGTTTCGCCACTGCGGTGACTCATTACTGTGTTGTAACCAGCCATTTGCGCCATACTTACAGCATCTATCGTTTCAGTAAGCGAACCAATTTGATTTACTTTTACTAATAAGCCGTTTGCGATATTCTTATCTATGCCAAGCTTTAAGCGATCTACATTCGTTACAAATAAATCGTCGCCTACAAGTTGTACTTTTTTACCTATGGCTTGTGTTAGCATTTCCCAACCTTTCCAATCGTCTTCTGCTAAACCATCTTCAATACTAACAATAGGGTATTGCTTCACCCAGTTTTCCCAGAACTTTACTAGTTCTTCGCTCTTCATTTTTTTGCCGCTGCTTTTCTTAAACACATAGCATTTAGCTTTTGCATCCCAAAGTTCGCTATTAGCTGCATCCATAGCAATGGCAACTTGTGTACCTGCTTTGTAACCCGCTTTTTCTATAGCAAGCATTACTGTTTCAATAGCTTCTTCGTTGCTTTGAATATCAGGTGCAAAACCACCTTCATCACCAACATTAGTACTGTAGCCTTTGCTTTTCAAAACACTTTTTAGTGTATGAAAAATCTCTGTACCCCAACGTAAACCTTCACTAAAACT
Source organism: Bacteroidota bacterium (assembly GCA_046049675.1). Lineage (GTDB taxonomy): Bacteria > Bacteroidota > Bacteroidia > Chitinophagales > Chitinophagaceae > CAIXQW01. The sequence continues at coordinate 11,667 of JBJORA010000072.1, forward strand.
CTTGGCGCCAATTGGCATTACCATAAACTCTTGGAAGTCTATTTTATTATCAGCATGAGCACCACCATTTAAGATGTTCATCATTGGTACAGGTAGTGTTTTGGCATTTGTACCACCTACATAGCGGTATAATGGCATACCTGCTTCTTCTGCCGCTGCCTTTGCCGCCGCTAGGCTTACTGCAAGTATGGCATTTGCACCGAGCTTGCTTTTGTTTTTAGTTTTGTCAAGTGCAAGCATTGTTGCATCTAAACCGCGTTGGTCATATACATCTGTGCCAAGTAAAGCCTCACGGATTACAGTATTGACATTTTTTACTGCTTTAAGTACGCCCTTGCCCATATACACTTTCTTGTCGCCATCACGCAGCTCAGCAGCTTCATGAATGCCCGTACTAGCACCGCTTGGTACAGCAGCACGGCCTAAGCAACCGCCTTCGGTTAATACATCTACTTCTACTGTTGGATTGCCTCGGCTATCTAAAATTTGGCGGGCATGTACATGTGCAATAATGCTCATAGCAATAAATTCTTTTTTTTGATGAAATGCAAATTTAGTAATTGCTGTAATTGTCTTTATCTGATTATTGTGCTTTGTGTGGGCGCACAACAAAAGCTAATGGCTTACCTTCGCCATATCTTACAACAAGCTTGGCATATCATTGCAAAAGAGTTCAGCTTAGAGTTGCGTCAAAAAACCGTGCTCTACAGCATACTTTTGTACATTGCAAGTATTGTATTTCTTGTGTATATGCTCAACCCCGATGCCGAAGGGTTGCAGTGGGCAAGTTTACTTTGGTTAAACTGTGTGTTCTTAGTCGTACAAGCCACAAGCAAGCATCTTAGCGCAAAAAGTAAAGGTTTATGGCAGTATTATTATACCGTCTATAGTGCGCAAGCCTATTTTGTTGCGCAGGTTATATACAATGTGCTCTTAGTAAGTCTGCTTAGCCTTTTGGCATTGCTAATGATGAGTGGAATGCTTGGTTTTAGTGCCATCCACAAAAGTATTTTTGTAGGTATTTATTTGCTAGGCGCTGTAAGTTTTGCCATTCTGTTCACATTTCTCACACAATTAGTAGCGCGCATAAACAACAACAGTGCTTTACTAGCTGTTATTGGTTTACCCTTGGTTTTTCCCCTTATTGTGGTGCTTAGCGACTTGAGTGTAGTAGCATTTCAACCAATGCTCACGCAGGGCTGGAACAAGTTTTTGTTTGCAGCACTCGGCCTAGATGTGGTAATGATTGCCATGGGCATTATTCTAATGCCCTACGTTTGGAAGGACTAGTCCGCACGATGTTTTGCTACAATTGCATAAGCTTTTTAATGCAGTTGATAACAATTTTTAGCATAGCACCAACAATCCCCTTAATTTTACGTCTTTATTAGTATGCAAAAACATTGGTACAAGGTGCTTGGCGTCCTACTTTTGAGCTACACCATCATTGGCGGCTTCTTATATAAGTTTCCCGCTTTACCAATTTTGAACGAAACAATCCGCAACGTATTTTTTCATATCCCTATGTGGTATGTAATGATTGTTTGTTTTGCAACTAGTGGTGTTTATGCAGTACGTTATTTGTTAGTAGAAAAAGAAGCAAGCCTTGATAAAAAAACTTACTTAGATGTTTGTAGTGCCCAGTTCGTAACAGTTGGTATTTTTTTTGGATGCCTTGGCATGCTTACCGGCATGGAGTGGGCCACAGTAACATGGGGAGAACCTTGGAGTAACGACCCTAAGCAAGTAGGTGCGGCTTTAACATTGCTAAGCTATTTTGCATATGCTATTTTGCGTGCCTCTATTAAAGATGAAGATAAGCAAGCGCGTTTAAGCGCAGTGTACAATGTATTTGCTTTAGCGTTATTATATCCATTACTTTTTATAATTCCTGCACACAGCAAAAGTTTACATCCTGGTGCTGACGATAATAATTTCCAAGCATTGTACACGCAAAGTAAATACTTACGTAAAGTAAGTTTACCAGGTATGGTAGGTTGGATATGTTTAGGCGTTTGGATTGCCAACTTAAAAATACGTACAACAATGCTTAGTCTTCGCAATAAAATACAGTTCAAGAAAGCATAGCATCAACAAATACATCACATCGCATGAAGAAAATCGCATTCTATTTAATTGTAATATTTAGCTGTATAAGTGCAAACATTTATGCACAACAAACATATGTGGCTACTGACACTGCTCAGCAAGTTGCTGGAGATGCTGTAAAAGCTGATAGTTTGACGAAGCGTCCAACAGTAGAAATGGCAACTGTGTTGTACGAAAACGGCAAAATTTACCTTGTGGTTTTAGTACTGCTCACTATCTTTGCGGGCATTATTTTCTATATGGCGAGATTAGATCGAAAGATTTCTAAATTAGAGAATAACAAATAAAGCAAAACACTATTTAATGGCTAAAGCAAAAAAAGCAGCTGCTACAAAAGCAACAGACGCAGCTCACTACAGTTTCTTTCAAAGTGTAGAACGTAACTTTGATCGCGCAAGTAAATTCACTCAGTACGACGCTGGTATACTAGAACAAATTAAAGCATGCAATAGCATCTATAGCATGAAGTTTCCTGTACGCATCGGCGACAAAGTAGAAGTGATTGAAGCGTATCGCGTACAACACAGTCATCACAAATTACCAGTTAAAGGTGGTATCCGTTACAGTATGGATGTAAACCAAGATGAGGTAATGGCACTAGCTGCATTGATGACGTACAAGTGTGCAATTGTAAACGTGCCATTTGGTGGAGCAAAGGGTGGTATCAAAATCAATCCTAAAGCACTTACGCCATACGATCTAGAAAAAATTACTCGTCGTTATACAGCAGAGCTAGTAAAGAAAAACTTTATTGGTCCTGGTATAGATGTACCTGCTCCAGACTACGGAACAGGTCCTCGTGAAATGAGTTGGATTGTAGATACATACATGAGCTTACGTCCGGGTGAAATTGACGCTGCTGGTTGTGTAACAGGTAAGCCTGTAACACAAGGCGGTGTTCGTGGTCGTACTGAGGCTACTGGTCTTGGTGTATACTATGGTGTACGCGAGCTAGTAAACGATGCCGATATGATGAAGCGTGTAAAGCTTACCACTGGTATGAGCGACAAGCGTGTAGTTGTACAAGGCTTAGGTAATGTAGGTTATCACGCTGCTAAATACTTCATGACAGGTGGTGCTACTATTGTGGCATTGGCAGAGTACGAAGGTGCTATCTACAACCCTAAAGGTTTAGATGTAGAAGCAGTCGTTGCACATCGCAAGAAGACTGGTAGCATTTTAGGTTTCCCTGGTGCAAAAGACATGAAGAA
>JBJORA010000073.1:0-39878 GCA_046049675.1 Bacteroidota bacterium
AAGCAACGAATATACGATGCATCAAATTAAAAGAACATAGTTAGTACGTATTCGCTACATGCACAAAGTTGCAACATAGATCGTCTGTTGACTACTATGTATGCAACCTTGTTGAATAAAACACCCGTGTACTGAAACTGTTTTTTATGTAATGCTTGCTTATAGTACTCAGCTATAGTTATATGAATTTACAGCATTTATTCTTTATCATATTCTAAGCCACCCATAATCGGATCGTACGTTGGATAAGTTATAGATCCAAGATGCTTGGTGTATGGATCGTTGTAACCAGTTTTCTTTTCGTAAAAGCGCATGCGCGTTTCACTGATTTGTCCATTATCGTAAGCACGGTTCAGGATATTACCCTTAATAATATACTTGCCTTTTGAACTATAGTTATTAGTCGTTATTTCTTCCCAACCGCCGCCAATGTAAGTGCTAAACTGCGTAGCAACGCCTGTGGCAAATTCTCCACTCTTGAAAAATGCGTGGTAAACACCAATATTGGTGCTAACTGTAGACCAGCCGCCAATTATATCGCTTAGGAAAGTACTTGTTGCATTTTGTTCATTCTTTATGGTAAAAGTAAATAGCAGATAATGTAGGATATCGGGTTGAATAGCGCCATCTGCATCTATAAAGTTAGAAATTAATGCGACGCGATTTCCGCTTAATTGTACAAGCAATATGCTCGCTCTAAAGTTTACACCATTGGCATTTTGAACGTCTTTCGTTACTCTATAATAGGGGAAGTGTTGTTTGGTTTTACCGCGTTCAAAGTAATGCAAGTTCACGAAATCGCTACGCTCTGTAAGCCCTGCAAAAACTTGAGCAAAGAAAGTGCTTGCATCATTTTCTAAATTACCAGTGCCTTGTAGAATTGGTTGCACTTGTACATTGTTGTATTGATCGCTAATGAGTATTTCGTTGCTATTGCCACTTACTTGCCATTGCTGAGGTGCGTCAAATGTAAAGCCGGACATATTGCCTGTGCCTGTATAGTTATAGGTTTCGCTAAACGATTGCTCAATATTAGTATTGGTGTTATTATTGGGCTCGTCTGGTTTGGTACAACAAATAGATGTACAAATGAGCACTACACTTAAAAGTTTTTTACTTAGATGCATGACGTAAAATAATTATGCAACAAAGTTGTACTTAAATAAAAAGGCAGACAATAGTACTTTTGTTATAACTAGCATTACTTCAATAGTTTCAATACATTTAAAACGAAGATGCCAGCTGTTACACTGACATCTTTTGTTGTTATACCCGCAGTATAACGTATGCCCCCGTGTTGTAAATACCCGATAATATATTAGCCTTTAGTGCATTTTAACTGCAACTATTGGTATTTTTTTTGTTTAGGTAGCATTTGCTTTAGCTAGTTTCTTAAGAATTGTAGTGCAATAAAAATGCATTATGAAACTGTTTTCTTGATTGTAGTTTTTAGTGTTGTGCTCTGTACTTGCTTAATTGCAATTTGCATGCCAAAACTTGCGAAAAACCGTTTTTATTTAGATTATTTTTTTGTTACTAGAACTAACAGATACTCTAGCTTTTTTAGAAGTACTTTTTTGTGCCAATGTTCAGAAAATTTACCGTTGCATTGCAAGTGGATTGCAGTTTTTTTAGTTCTTGTGCTGGCCAAAAAATTGGTTCGTCGCTTAAGTCGAAAGTGCCATAATGCATAGGAATAAAATGTTTGGCTTTCAAATCGTGAACCGCTTGTATTGCAGTTGTGGGACCGGTATGACTAGCTTCCATAAACCACTCTGGCATATAAGCGCCAATGCCTATGAATGCATAGTCTATTGATGGAAAATGTTTTTGTATTTCGCTAAAGTGTATGCCATAGCCGCTGTCTGCGCCAAAGTACAAAGTGTGTGTAGTAGTTTGCAACGTAAAGCTTCCCCAAAGCATATCGTTGGTATCTGCAAGCGCTCGTCTGCTCCAATGTTTAGCAGGCAAATAGGTGATGCTAATGCCATTGATTGTTGGGTATTGTTGCCACCATCCGGCCTCTACAATGGTATTTGTAATTTTCCAACGACGCAATAGTTTGCCTATTTGTAGGCCAGTATAAATAATAGCATCAGGATTTTGTGCACACAATAGTTTCAAGCTTTTTTTATCGAGATGATCGCGATGATTATGGCTAATCAAAATACAATCTATGCCAACAAGTGCTTCAGGTTTGCAAGGCAATGCAGTGTGACGCGGCATTACATTACTTACTTTGCCAAGCACAGGATCTGTAATTATTAAACTACCATTTAGCCTAAACAAAAATGTACAATGACCAAGCCATGTAACACCATCTTGTGCGCTTGAAATAAAGTTGTCGTTAGCAACAACTTCTATACCACTTACTTGATTTTTTTTGAATTGCTTTAGTGGTTTGCTACTGCTTTGCCATTTTAATACATCACTAAACGGTCTAAAACTATCACCATCAAGGTTGGTGTATAAGCCAGCACTTGAAAGTGGATGTGCAGTTGAAATACCAGAAATAAATTGTAGTTGAGGATTATGCGTAGGAAGCGTTTGTTTGGGCATGCAATTAATTGAGCTGTGCTATTTTTTCAATTCTATGATTGCAAGTTAAACCCTTAATTACTTGTTGCAACATAAAATCTACAGCTTGTCGCATGTTTTGATAATCGGGAGCATTAGTCGATAAGAGGTTGCCACGCTCAGCATGATGCATTGCTGCCGAATTAATCTTAAGAATGCTAAAAGCTAATTGTCTTGTATTAACGATTTCAATTTGTTTCTTAACTATAGCGGCTTGCAACAATTGTGCAAGAAAGGTAATTTCCTCGTTCATTATTTCCTCATAAATCTGAAAAAACTGAGGCAAGATGGCATTGAGGGTAAGTTTGGAAATTTTGTTGCGCGAAATTACATCGAGGTAATATGCATTCTTCTTATCAAGATAGGTTGTAATCTGCTGAGAGATATGTGGTAATCCTTTTACATGATTTTGAAGATGCGCAACAAATTCAGCAGCATCAGTAGTTACTACCTCAAAAAACAAATCGTATTCCGAAGTGTAAATTCGTTGCAATTCGCCTGCATTGTAGCCAGCACATTTACTAATTTCTTCAATACTAGTATTTTCAAGACCTTGCTTGTGAAATAGGTTCTTTGCAACAGATAATATTTCGTTTCTCATCACGCTAATAATTTAACTTTTTGACATTTGCAAAAAGAGTGCCAAACTTGTGCATGCCTTTAATTACTAATTTTGAGTAGTAGGCAAAGTTCTGGTTGCCACCATAAAATGTCAATAGCGCAGAGCTTGTAGCATTTCAATTAACAAATTGATGCACTTGATAATCAGCCAAGTATATGGCAATCAGTAGCTTAGCGTTGAAACTGCCATGACTTTTGTGATAAATTACCATTCTCATCACTGACTTTTATTTCTAGCACATGTTGTCCAGCAGGGCAGTACTTATCAACTTCGTAAATAAAGGTGTTGCCTTTTTGTTGGAACCGCACCCAATTGCCGTCAATGGTAGCGACAAAGTTGGCTACGCTTGTAATATCTTCTTTGCAGGTAACTACAATTTTTTTGCTGGTAAGCACGGCCGTTGGACCGCCGCTAATTAAAGGTGGGTTTTGGTCAATTGCTAATACATAAGTGCCAAAGTCTCTAACCTTAGCTACTGCCCACCCATTTTGCATTTGTGCAGCCTTGCCTTTTCTGTCGGTGTCTTTGCCGTACGGTAATCTTACCATAGCCACTTTTGATTGCACTTGGGCAGGCACAGTACTTTTAGGCCGCAATTTCAAATCAAAATAGTCATGTACTGGCACATCACTCGAGTGTACCATATACTTATAACTATAGGGAGCTGCTTCATCGCTTGTGCTTACCCGCAATGGCACGCCGTCGTATACATGCTGGCCTGCAAGGGTAAATGCAATATTATCACTCTGATAAGTTTTGCTTTTGCCTGCATCAAAGTCATAGGTTTTCAGCTGGCGCTCGCTTTGCGTACTTTTTACCCAAAACTGCAATGTGCTTTTATTGCCTTTGACGTCAAAAACCGCAATCCGTATTTTATGAGCGCGTGTATCGGGCAAGGTAATTTTACCATCTTTTCCATTACTAAAGTTTTTGTAGATGCTCAGCTTATCGCCAGGCAGCTTAAAGCATAGCTGAATCCAAGGGCCGCCGTTCTTCTTCACTTTGTAATCAGCCTGCGAGTTCATATAACGTGTTTCTTCGTACCCAATATTATCTAGTTGCCAAGCAAAATAGGGTTGGTCATCTACATACACATCTGCCTCAAAAACACCTAGCACGCCCAAGGCATTTTCCATAGGATCATCAGCTACAATACCGAATGCAACTGCATTTGTAGCAACAGTAATGGTATCTGTGCCAGGTTTGTAAAATCCGCCGCCGGCAGTGCAGTTTAGCTGTTTTGGACTTTGGTCGTAGATACTTTTATTGACGTCGTAAACGGCTAATTTCTTAATGAGTGGGGCTTTGCTATCTGGTAAATTGTAGAATAGTAAGCCATTGAGTGGCTTTTCCGTTTTGGTGTCGCGAATTTCCATATGCAAATGCGGTGCCTGGCTGCTGCCGGTATTGCCGCTTTTGGCGATAAACATGCCCTGTCTTACTGGAAACTGATGAGGTTGAAAAGTGAGGTCTATTTTCCAGCTTTTTGCCTCGTATTGCTTACTACGGATATGGTTCTCTAGCTCTGGATAGAAGTCGTTGAGGTGAGCGTACAAACTTGTAAAGCCACCTTGGTGCGTTATGTAAATCGCGTTACCAAAGCCACCTGCCTCAATTTTTACTCTGCTGATATAGCCGTTGGCTATGCTATGCACAGGCAGATTTTCTACCTTGTTTGTTCTTACATCTAACCCACTATGGAAGTGATTTGGTCGGCATTCCCCAAAATTTCCAGCCAAACTGATTGGAATTTTCATGGGATTGGCAAAGGCATTTTTAGGATATGCTTTTGGGGTGATAAGTTGCTGCGCTATTGTATTTAGGCAGATACCGCATAACAATAAGCAAAAAGCTAGCGTTTTTAACGCAAAAAAGTACATGTTTGCAAAATTAGCTTGTTCGCGGAGGTAGCGCTTTTTTCTCCGACAAAAAAGTACACATTTTGCTTACAAAAAGACGCAAGAGAAGGCAATTACAAGCTTGGCCTAGCAAATTGCAGATGCCATTAGAACGTGTATGTTCGCCCTTGAAAACTTATGGCTTTCAAGGGCGAGTATTGTTATGCTATCGTAAACACAATAAATTATTTACAAGCAGCTTATATTCAATACGTTAGAACAAATAATGATGCTAAAGTCAACTTGCTTTACAAAAACGTAAAACCACATTGGCTCATGATATTAGATAGTTTTAGTTAGCTCGAACAGTTGCTACATATTGAAAATGAACTAGAAAGCTAAATACTGATAATTAATGCTGTCATTTTTGACTTTTACACTTGACAATACAGGTACTTACTGATAACTTTGCGCCGAACATTACAAAAACACTTCAATATGAAGAAATTTTTACTGTGCTCGATGCTCAGCATCGTTACACTTTTAGGGGTTAAAGAATCAGCAGCCCAAAGCACACCAAGCGGACAGCTAACAATAGTTACGCCAGACGTATTAAGCGCTTGTAATACTGATACAATTGAGTTACAACTCATCAACTTAGACGGGCCTGTTTGTCCTAGTCCAGGTGCAGGTGGTGGCTTAGCGACCGTTACAGTAAATATTCCTGCTGATTCATTAATGGACTATGTTGCAGGATCATTGTCGAGTAATGTTCCTGGTGGAGCAAACTTTGTCTCGTATGTCAACAAAGTGCTTACGATTACAATGCCAGTACCTGTCTATGGCAGCACTACTATTGCTAAGTTTGTTGTTAGACCAGATTGCCAAATTGTGGATGATGGCATCCTTCCTCAGTTTTCTGGAAGTATCACGTACCCGAGTGGTTATCCTACAGTGCCAGAAACTTACACTTCTGCCGCGCTTAATACTGGTACAGCTATACTTGATAATCCAGAAAGTAAAGCCAACATTAATAATGTTGCAGCTTTTTCTGTAAACTTTAGCAGTAGTACACGCCCAATAAACGTTGGTTATGGTAATTTAAATAGTGTAGAGTATGGCGTAATTGTTGATACTGCTATGCCTGCATTTTATTCTTTATTTCTATATAGTAAAGATGGTTTAAGCGCACAAGGAACACCTATAACTACGTTTAACTATAATGGTGCAGTTAATCCTAACACCATTACAAAAACAATGTACGATGCTACGCATTGGCTGTACAAGTTTAACTTGTCAGGTGCTTTATTAGGCCCAGATTTAACTTGGACTCCAGCGGAAGAACTTCTAGTATATACGTCATATACACCTCCAAGTAATTGTACTACCCTTACTAACAAATACTATATTAGTTATAGTTGTCCAGGTTCTGGTACCCCATGTACTACACCAGATACCTTAGATGGTACAGTTCGAGTAAGTGCTGGTGTGCCTGTTTTGAGTGGTATTAACTATCAGATCGATAGCTTTGATGGTTGTCCAAATAAAGCTGGCTTCTTTTACTTTAAAAATACAGCAACAGGGGTGCACCCAATTGGTACAGCTTACGATGTAAATTTAAATTTGAATTTTGGTAATGTACTAACCGTTTCTAATGTACTGATTGGCGGGGTAACACCAGCTAGTATACCTCTAAGTGCAATAAATAATGGCAGCTCAATCGCTTTTAATATCAAAGATCTACTAACGACCAACTTTGATGGCGTGGGCGTTGGTCTAGAAGATTTGGATGGTGATGGATTTTATGACGATTTGAAGGCGGGAGATTCCGTACGTGTGAATTTTACGTACACTGTGCCATGTGATTTGAAGTGCGGTTCAAACTTGCTTTACGATATTAGCAGTGGCGCAACCTTTACTGATTACTGCCGTGTGTTAAATGGTAGCACTGGTACTAGCATGTACAAGTTTGGCTTTAGCCAAAAGCAAGCAGTTACGCAAAAAAATATTCCAAACTACGGAAACTTGTGGCAAGGAAGCACAAACTATCAAACACGCGGTGCTGGCTTTACTTTTCAGTTTCAGCAAACTAATATGAATTTAGCAACAACAGTTGCTACGCTACGCATTAGTTATAACAACTTCTCTGAAATTGACACTAGTAATATCTATTTGTTTGGCGTTAAGATACCGGGTTCTGCGCTTACATATGATGGTATTAATATTCCTGGCGATAGTACTAATAGTTACGATTCTGCTGTAATTTATACACTTACAGCAGCACAAGTTGCATTGTTATTTGATGCTACACCAGATAGTCTTTACTACGCACAAACTTTGTACAATTGTGAGCGTCGTCAAAATACAGAGTCAACGGATTTCTGGCAAATTTTTGTAAAGACGAAGCCAGGCTTATGTAGCAACGGTTCACAACCTTGTACATTCGATTTAAGTTGTAAAAAAGCTTACCTATACAATGCAAACTTTGGTTGTGGTAATAAGCCATGTTTTGTAGTAAATGACTCGCTTTGGCGTGAGAAGCTTATTGGGCATACTAGTGTTGCACAAACTACACCATTGCTTGGAGACCCTCGTAGAATGTACGAAAATGATACACTAGTATATAATCATAGTTTTTACCTATCAGGTGATTGGCCAATAGAAAGCCCAATAGGAACTTGGGATATGTGGAGCGGCCTACGTCAAAGTTTTTCACTAAACTTTGCAAAGCCTGAAGGCTATGTAGGTGTTAATCCACTAATTTTTCTTGAAAACATTAGCCGCGCTAAAGTGTATGTGCGTGATAGTGTTACTGGTGCAAAGGGCGCATTGCTATATGACGTGCCTCTAGACTTGTCGCATTTCATTAGCCCTAATAATTGGTATGGTTATAACGGCGGTATTAATGTCGCAGATCAACCAGCAGCATTTTGGTTCAATAATACTTGTTCGCTATGCAGCCCTCTCAATGGATATTGCTCGTATGTCAATTGGGTTGTAGATCCAGGTAATTGTCCATTAAACGACAGTAACATTTACATTGGCTCTCCATGGTGGCAAATGATATACAACGTAGATAATAATAAAGCAACTCAAATTTACTATTTGGCTGTCGAAAAAGCATTTGAAGATGCTGGTCTACAGTTCAAAATTTACGACAACAATAAATTATTTGAAGTTGAAACGCGCTGGAGAGTTAGCGACCAATTCCCTTGGGGAAATATTACTGACTTTAGTTTCAGAAGTGTAGAAACAAGAAGTGCCGACGGTAATTTTACTATTAACGGTGAAGGCATCAGTGCATGCGGTACCGCTCAAACAGCTGGCTTAGTTGCACCAAAAGATCTTACTATCGCTAACCCTAATAGCGCTTATAGCACACAGTGTGGACTTACCCTACGTCACGAACTTAATTTTAATAGCTACGCTGGCAATTACTTTGGTGGCGGCGAGGTGCGTGTGCCTTATAAGATAGATTCTTTTGTAATAGATCTACCTAATCAATTTAGTTTATCTGCAGGTACTTATCAGTACACGTACAATCAAAGTTGCACATTTAGTACAACAAATGCAGTAACAGCGAGTGCCGTAACTGGTCACATTAAATTTACCTATACACCTGGTGGCGATTTTCCACGCATGGATGATTGTTCTGGCTTTACGATGGCTAGCGTTTTACAGTATGGTATTGTAAAGACAGGCGTAGCTTCGCCTAGCACTTACAAATTCCCTGTGAAGGTTTATGCACGCACAGAGTGGGGCCAACCTTACATACTAAATGACAGCGCAAGCATTACAGAAGCTGTGCCTATTTTAAATGTTGTAGCAGCAAGACCTGTTGCGATTGTTGAAGATGGTGGCAAATGTTCTGCTATTGCTTTAGATGTTTTAGTTACCAATAACTCAATTTACAGTGCACCTTTTGTATATCTTGCTGCAGAAAATAGCGCAGGTGGTACAACTATAATTACAATTAACGATGGCGACAGTGTGTACGCAGATCCAATATTACCTTCTGAGGTTACTACTTATGGCGCTAAACATCGTATTGCTAAAGTAGGTACAATCGATCCAGGTCAAACCCGCACAGTTCGTGTATTAGTTAGCTCTACAGCTTGTTTGGATTCATTCAAGGTATATGTTGACTTTGGTTGTGCTTACCCAAGTCCAATGGCACCAATTAAAACGAGTGGTACTATTGACAGCTTATGGATTAAATACAAGAGTGTTCGCCCTGCAATCAGCAGTACACCAATTGGCGACATCAATGCGAAAACACTTTGTGGTACTGACACAGTTGAAATTGAAGTTCGCAATGTAAGAACTGTGAATGTGTATAATATGATTGCGTCGTTTAGGTTGCCTTCAAATGCACGTTATGTGCCTGGCACTGCTTATGCCAAAGGTGATACACGTGTTGCTGGTCTAGCACCAAGCTGGCAACAAATTCCGGCAGCAGACGATAGTTTGTTTAACGGTGGCGATAGCTTAGTACTTAACTTGAAAAACGTTGCACCATTCAATACAAGTTGTGGACTAGGTGGAACAGATACGCTAAATACCGCAACCGTACGTATTCGCTTTGAAGTTAACTATGGCGCTTGCCCTGTAAATAATATTGAGGCAATATTGTATAGCGTCACCGCAGAAAACTACTGTGGAACTGTAGCGACTACAAAGGGAGCACTTAACATACGCTACGTAGGTAGTACGGGCACTCCAAACACTTACAGTTGCTCTGAACTACAAAGCAAGCCAGTGTTAATCTGTGCAAAAGTAAATCAACCACAAGTTGTAAACGATACCCTATATGTTCAAAACTTAGGTGGTTATGGCGCACTAAGTGGCGTTTCAAGTGGTTTAGATTCTATGTTGATTACTATTCCAACAGATTCTACACTATTTGCGTTAAACGATTTTACGGTATTGCCTGGCTATGGCTGGGGTAATCCTACTGTGGGTCTTGATCCACAAGGCAGACTGGTATTAAGTTTAGTAGTGCCTGCTGGCATCGCAATTAATGACAGCCTTCCTTTGCCAGTTCGTTACCGTGTAACACCAAAAGTTAAAGGTCTTTGCACCGTGCCAAGTGCTACTTGCCCTAACTTAAGTTTCTTTACATCGTTTGCCAGTTCGGTAAACTTAGGATGTTTAGATAGTGGTCTAGTATGCGCTAGTCTTCGTAAAGAAGTTCGTGGCCGTAGTTTACAATTACGTGACTTCGTATGTTGTGGTGCTTTGGGTAACTATGTATGGTTAGACAGTAATAAGAATGGCGTGCAAGATCCAACTGAAGTTGGTGTGGCAGGTATTACAGTAGACTTATACCAAAATGGTGCAGATAGCATTGCTGGTACAGCAGACGATATCCTAATAGGTAGTACACAAACTGATGCAAGTGGCTTATACTATTTTGACGAGTTAATTCCTTCGTACGACAAAACAAAACAATACAATGTGGGTGTAACTATGCCTACTGGCTATGTAATTACAACGCCTGTAAGTCGTGGCGATAATGGCATTAATACAAACAGCGATGGTGATTCTTTAGCAGGATTTACGTACGCTCGTTCTACTTCAATAAACCTTTCTCCTAACGAAGTTGATTCTACTTTTGACTTTGGTATTTATTATCCAAAGGCACCTACTGCAACAGTTGGTAATTATGTGTGGTTCGATACAAATAAAAATGGTCTTCAAGATCCAACAGAGCAAGGTATTAGTGGTGTAACAGTAGCATTAAAAGATGCTACAGGCAAAACTATAGCGGTTACAACAACAGATGGTGATGGCTACTATCAATTTACAGATGTTCCTCCAGGTACTGGTTATCGTGTAACAGTTTCGCCAATCGTAGGTTATATACCTACTACCAACAGTGGTGCCATAACTGCTCCTAATAATAGTGATATTGCTGTGAGCACTTTAACTACTGCAACTTTTAACGTGTTGCCTGGTGATAATATTGGTTATGTAGATGCGGGCTTTGTGCCGCAAGCAGCCAACAGAGCTAGCCTTGGCGACCGCGTTTGGTATGATGCTAATAACAATGGTGTTCAAGATCCAGGTGAAGATGGTGTAGCTGGTGTGACAGTTAAATTACTTAACGGCCCAGGTACAAGCACACTTCAAACGGCTGTGACTGATGCAAATGGTAACTATGTATTTAATAACCTAGCAGCGGGTTCATATCGCGTTGAGTTTGATCTAGCAGCATTCCCAAGCTATACAATTACACCTAAAAATGCAACTACTAATACATATACCGACGGCAATGCAGATCCTGCAACTGGTCGTACAGATGTAATCTTCTTAGGTGCGGGTGAAAATAATATGACGATTGATGCAGGTATTTACAATCCAAACAATACAAATAGCATTGGCAATTTTGTGTGGGAAGATATCAATCAAAATGGTATTCAAGATCCAAATGAGCAAGGTGTAAGTGGCGTTACAGTTACTTTATATAATAGTTCTGGTACACCAATTGCAGTTACTGGTACAGATGTAAATGGTGCTTACAGTTTCCCTGGCTTACCAAATGGTACTTATAGCGTTGGCTTTAGCAACTTAGATCCAGGTTATTTGTTTACTACAAAAGAAACAACACCTAGTGCAACTGGTAGCGATGCAGATATTCTTACTGGTCGTTCTGGTCCAATCGTTTTAAGTGGTAATACAAACAATAATGATGTAGACGCGGGTATTGTAAAAGCAGGTGATCGCTTTACTGCAAGTGTTGGTAACTATGTTTGGTATGACTTAAATAATAACGGCATTCAAGATGCAAATGAAAGTGGCGTTAGCGGTGTTAACGTTACACTGATCGATGCAGGTAAAGACGGTATTGCAGGCAATGCTGATGATGGCCCAAGTGTAGTTACACAAACAAATGGCCAAGGTGAATATATGTTTACTGGCTTAAAGGCTAGCAACTACCAAGTAGCTTTCAGCGATCTGCCAGTTGGCTATAGTATTTCTCCTGCTAATTCAGGAACAGATGATACGAAAGATAGCGATCCAGCTTCTTTGGTTTCTGGCGTTGCTAAAACACCTGTATTTGCACTTGCAGATGGTACAGAAAATCTTACACTCGACCTTGGTATTTACAAGCCAGGTGTTAATACAATTGGTAACTATGTTTGGCTAGATGCAAACGGCGATGGTCAACAAGGTACTACAAGCACAGAGCCACCAGTGCCTGGTGTGGAAGTGACATTGTTGGATTCTACTGGGGTAGCCTACGATATGAATCCATCTGTGCCAGGTATTCAACCTTATGTGGTTAGTACAGATGCTAGTGGTAGATACTTATTTACAAACTTGCCTGATGGTTATTACAAAGTTGAATTTGGTAATTTACCTGATGGCCTTAAGTTTACTACTCCTGGTACAGGTTCTGCTACAGACAGTGATGCCGATACTATCAATGGTATTACGCCTATAATAACTGCTATTGGCGGTGTTACTAATTTGGATGTTGACGCAGGTTTAGTTACTGATAGTAAAGCAGCACTTGGTAATTACGTTTGGAACGATGTAGATAACGATGGTATGCAAGATCCAACAGAAGTTGGAGTAGCTGGTATTTTAGTAACATTGTATAATGGTGCTAATCAACCTGTAGCAACTACTGTTACAAATGCAAACGGTGGTTACTTGTTTACTAACTTAGATCCTGGTACATATTCTGTTGGTTTCACAAATATCCCATCAGAGATGTTCTTCACTAAGAAAGATGCTACTGCTGATGCAGCTGATAGCGATGCAGATCCTGCAACAGGTTTAACGCCTGCAGTAACGCTTGCGGCTAACGAAGTAAATCTTACACTAGATGCAGGTATTTATAAAAAGCCTACTGGTTCACTTGGTAACTTTGTATGGTACGATATTGACCGCGATGGTAAGCAAGATGCTACAGAACCAGGTATTGGTGGTGTAGTAGTTGAACTACTTGATGCAACTACAGGTGCTTGGTTAGCGAGTGCTGTTACTGATGGTAGCGGTATGTATAGTTTTACAAATCTTGATACTGGTACAAACAAGTATGTCGTTAAGTTTGCTAAACTTCCTAGCGGGTACAAACTAACAAATCCTTTAGGTACGCTTACTGATGGAGATAATAGTGATGCTAATCCTACAACAGGAGCAACAGCACCAATAAGCGTTTTACCTGGTCAATTCAATGATAAGATAGATGCTGGTCTTGTTATCAACGATACATTAGGTAACTATGTATGGGTTGATGCAAATGCAAACGGTATTCAAGAGGTAGGTGAAGCTGGTTTAGCTGGTGTACCTGTAACGCTTATTGATAATGTAACTGGAAAAGTTAAGGCTGCAACGGTTACAGACGCTTATGGTTACTACGAATTTACTGGTATCGGTAAAGGACAATACTTTGTAATGTTTAGTGTACCTACAGGTTACACTTATACAAGTAATCTAGATCCATTTGGTACGTTTGTATTGCAAACAACAAATAACTCGGATGTTAGTAATCAACAAGGATATACTAAGCCATTCTTGTTTGAGACTGGTATGGTTAACCGAAATGTTGACGCTGGTGTTGTGCCAATTCCTGATAACAAAGCGAATGTAGGTGACTACGTATGGTTAGATGCTGACAACGATGGCTTACAAGATCCTTCTGAAGAAGGCATTGCAGGTGTTGTTGTTACTTTAGTAGACGACAATGGTAATGTTGTTGCAAGCACATTGACAGATGATGCAGGTAAATACTTGTTTACAAATGTTGATCCAGGCACATATCAAGTGAAATTCACTAGCCCTGTTGGTTATGTTCCAACTGCTCATACTGGCGGCTTAAACGATAGTACTAATAGCGATATTGATCCTGCTACAAATACTTCACAATTATTTACAGTTGTAGCTGGTACAGATAATCTAAATATTGATGCTGGCTTCAGAGCACAGTCGCCAACATTAGCAAGTCTTGGTGATAGAGTATGGTACGATACAGATCAAGATGGTGTACAAGATCCAACTGAACTTGGCGTTCCAAATGTAGAAGTTAACTTACTTGACGCATTAAATGGTCTTTTATCTACTACTACAACAGATGCACTTGGTAACTATGTATTTAACCAATTAACACCAGGTAGCTATAAGGTACAATTTGTAGTACCGAGTGGTTATGCATTAAGTCCTCAAGCTGGTACTACTGACAGTGCTTTAGATAGCAATCCGTTGCCAACCGGAACAACTGCAATTATTAATCTTGCAGCTGGTGCAACTAATATGACAGTAGATGCTGGTATATACAGCACGACACTTAATACAATTGGTGACTATGTTTGGAAAGACGAGGATAAAGACGGTATACAAGACGCTACAGAAAATGGCGTTCCAGGTATTGCTGTTGAATTATTAGATCAAACTGGTGCAGTTGTAGCTACAACACTTACAGACGCTAATGGTAAGTACTTATTTACTGGTGTGCCAAATGGTACATACAATGTGAAGTTTACAAACTTACCAGAGGATCTTAAGTTTACTAATCAAACTACTGGTACAGCAAATGGCAGTGACCCTAATGCTTCTGGTGTTACGCCTGCTATTACAGTTACTGGTGGTCAGAACATTACGGATGTAGATGC
This sequence comes from Bacteroidota bacterium, assembly GCA_046049675.1. Classification (GTDB taxonomy): domain Bacteria; phylum Bacteroidota; class Bacteroidia; order Chitinophagales; family Chitinophagaceae; genus CAIXQW01. The sequence goes on from JBJORA010000073.1 coordinate 14,658, forward strand.
TGGACTAGTTACAGTGCCTAATCTTCCTAGTGTAGCTAGTCTTGGAGACAAGGTATGGTGGGATCTTGACCTAGATGGTTTACAAGATCCAACTGAGCCAGGTGTGCCTGGTGTGAAGATGTACTTATACAATGCTTCAGGCACCACACTACTTGATAGCACTTACACAGATGCAATGGGTAACTATTTATTCTTGAACCTACAACCAAATACTTATGTTGTTGGTTTAGGTATGAGTACTTTACCTGCAGGCACAACAATCACTACGCAAAATGCAGATGGTGCAGGTGTAGGTGGTGCACTTAATAGTGATGCAAATACAAGCACTGGCAAAACAGTTGCAATTCCAGTAGGCGAAGGTGCAGAAGTACGTATCGCAGACATGGGTATTCGCCCAGCAACTGGTACTAGTACTGTTGGCGACTTTGTATGGTTTGATCTAGACAAAGATGGTATTCAAGATGCTAACGAGCCTGGTGCCACAGGTGTAACAGTAACTTTATACAACAATCAAGGTGTGCCGGTAGCAGCAACTACTACTGACGCGGATGGCAAATATCTATTTGCTAACGTGGCACCTGGTCAATATACTGCTACGTTTACAAACTTGCCAGCTGGCTATACGCTAACTAGTCCAACGCCTGGTACAGGTAATGGCAGTGATCCAGATAGCGCAACAAGCAGAACGCCATTGTTTACAGTTCCTGCTAATTCTAACGTAACAGACGTAGATGCAGGTATTATTACAAATACACGTGCTGCTTTAGGTAACTATGTATGGCATGATGCTGATGCTGATGGTGTACAAGATCCAACAGAACTTCCAGTAGCTGGTGTTAAGGTAAAACTTTACAATTCTGCTGGTACTGAAGTTTCGGAAACAACTACAAACGAAGATGGCTTGTACTTATTTAGTAATTTACTTCCTGGTGCATATCAAGTTGGCTTCAGCAATCCGTTTGCGCCGCTAACATTTACCACTAAAGAAGCTGCAGTAACTGTTGAAAATGGTAGCAATGTAAATCCAGCTACAGGTCGTACAGACTTTATACCACTAGTAGCAGGCGAATACAACGGCACTGTTGATGCAGGTATTATAGCTAATGCAAGTGGTAGTGTTGGTGATCTTGTATGGTACGACGCTAATGGCAACGGAGCACAAGATGCAGGTGAGCAAGGTGTACCTGGTGTACTAGTTACTTTGAAAGATAGCACAGGTGCAACTGTAGGTGTTGCAATTACAGATGGTGATGGTAACTACTTATTTAATGATGTAGCGCCTTCAACTGGTTATACAATAGAGTTCAGCGATTTACCTACAGGTTATGGCTTTACTGATAAGTTTGGTCCTGTAACTGGCTTGACAAATAGCGATGCCGCTAACAGTGGTGCAACAGCTCCTTTTGCTGTAGCGCCTGGTGAAGCAGTTCGTTACGTAGATGCTGGTATAGTAATTCGCGATACCTTGGGTAACTTTGTTTGGAACGACTTAGATAAAGATGGCGTTCAGGATGCAAGTGAACCAGGTGTAGCTGGTGTAACAGTTACATTGTATGACGCTACAGGTGCAATTGTTGGTACGGTACTTACAGATGCTTATGGAAAATATGAATTTGCTGATATTCCTGGTGGTACATATCGCGTTGGCTTTACATTGCCAAGCAACTATGTATTTACTCAAAATACTGATGCATTAGGCACGAACCAATTAACTACAGTAACCAACTCAGATGTTGATAGTGCTACTGGTTTAACTAAACCATTCGTTTTTGAAGCAGGTATGGTTAACCGTAATGTAGATGCTGGTATATTCTTCAAAGAGCCAGTTTCTGCAAGCATTGGCAACTTCGTTTGGGAAGATCTTAATGCTAATGGTATTCAAGATGCAGGTGAGCCTGGTATTGCTGGCATAGTTGTTACTTTATACAATAATGTTGGTACGCCGGTTGCAGTGACTACTACTGATGGTAATGGTAACTACAACTTCAAAGATGTTGCTCCTGGTACTTATAGTGTAGGCTTCACAAGTCCAGTTGACTTTGTTCCAACAACAAGTGCTGGTCTTGTAAACGATCCAACAAATAGCGATCTATCTGCTACAACTGGTCAAACACCTCAGTTTACATTAGTAGCTGGTCAAACTAACAATAATATAGATGCAGGCTTTGTACAACAAGGAAGTCTACTAGCTAGTCTTGGCAACAAGGTTTGGTTTGATACTGATCAAGATGGTATACAAGATGCAAATGAAGATGGTGTAAGTGGTGTAACTGTAGAGCTTTACAACGGCGCTGGTACATCACTTCTTGCAACAACTAAGACAAATGCGCTTGGTGAATACATCTTTAATGGTCTTGCCGCTGGTAATTATAGTGTTAAGTTTATTGCACCAAGTGGTTTTACAATTACACCTCAAACAGCTGGTACAGATAGTACAGTTGATAGCAATCCAAATGTATCAACTGGCTTTACAGGTTCTATCAATCTTCCTGCTGGTGCACGAAATATGACTGTTGATGCAGGTATCTTTAATCCTGCTGCTAACAACAGCATTGGCGACTTCGTATGGGCTGATATAAATAGCAATGGTTTACAAGATCCAACAGAAGCAGGTGTAAGCGGTGTTACAGTAACACTTTACAACACTACTGGTGGTATTGTGGCTACAACAGTTACAGATAAAGATGGTAAGTACTTGTTTACAGGTTTACCAAATGGAACATACCAAGTTGGCTTCAGTAATTTGCCAGAAGGTTTAGTATTGACTAATCAAACTACTGGTACTGGTACAGGTAGTGACCCGGATCCTGCTACAGGTAAAACTAGCAATGTGGTATTAAGCGGCGGTACTCATCTAACTGATGTAGACGCTGGTTTAAAACCAACCACAATTCCTTCTGGTACTGCTAGCTTAGGTAATCGTGTATGGTGGGATCTAAACAACAATGGTTTACAAGATCCAACAGAGGCTGGTGTGCCTAATATGCGCGTATTCTTATACGATGCAAGTGGTAACACTAAGTTAGATAGTACAATGACAGATGCCTTAGGTATGTACATGTTCACAGGTTTACAAGCTGGCACATATGTTGTAGGATTTGATTTTACAACTAAGCCTGCAGGTACTGGCATCAGTGGTCAGAATACAGATGGCCAAGGTATTGGTGGTGCTGCTAATAGTGATGGTAATGTTGTAACTGGTAAGACTGGTGCAATTAACCTATCTACTGGCGAGGAGAAACTTACAATTGACCAAGGTATTGTGCCAGCTGCTGGTACAGGTACTGTAGGTGATAAGGTATGGTTAGATGCTAATAATGATGGTGTCCAAGATCCAACAGAACCAGGCGTTCCAGGTGTACAAGTTGTATTGCTAAATAGCGCTGGCAATCCAGTAGCTACAACAACTACAGATGCTAATGGTATTTACCAATTCGCTAATGTACCTCCTGGCACTTACTCTGTGGAGTTCGGTAATCTACCTGCTGGTATGACATTTACACCACAAACGACTGGTAATGCCACCGGTAGCGATGCAGATACTGTAACTGGTAAAACGCCAACGTTTACTGTTGCAGCTGGTCAAAATGTAACTGATGTAGATGCGGGTCTTAAAACACTTCGCGCTGCTCTTGGTAACTATGTTTGGTTAGATGCTAATAGCAATGGTTTACAAGATCCAACAGAGCAAGGTATTCCAGGTGTAACTGTTACTTTGCTTGACAAGTTAGGCAACCTATTAGCTTCAACTGTTACAGATGCCAATGGTAAGTATATGTTTAGTAATTTATTACCTGGACAATATTTAGTGAAATTCTCTAATATTGGTGAGGGTAATGTATTTACAACTAAAGAAGCAACACCTGCTGCTAATGGTAGCGATGCTAATCCACTTAGCGGTATCTCTAATCTAATAACACTTACCGCTGGTCAAGTTAATCTAGATATTGACGCTGGTGTTAGGTCTGGTCTACTAGGTAGCCTTGGCGACTATGTATGGTTAGACGACGATAAAGATGGCTTGCAAGATGCTAATGAGCGCGGTGTACCTGGTGTAGTAGCTAAGTTACTTGATGCAACAGGCACTGTACTTGCAGAGGCAATTACAGATGGCGATGGCTACTATCATTTTGCTGATTTACCAGCTGCAGGTTATGCAGTTGCGTTCAGCAATTTCCCTACAGGATATAAGTTGACGAACAAGACTGGTTTGCTTAACGATCCATTGAATAGTGATGTTGATACTGCAACTAAACAAACCGCATTGTATACACTAGGAAACGGCGAGCATCAACCACGTTTAGATGGTGGTTTAATCAAAACTACAATTAACTTGTATGGTCATGTATGGCACGATTACAATGCATTGACGGACAACCTTGTAAACAATACAGGTATGACTTTGTTGACCCCTGCAGTTGGTATTCCGACAGGTATTCGTTTATACTTGGTAGATGCTGCTACAAACACTATTTTACGTCAAACAGTTGCCAATGCATCAGATAGTGGTAAGTACCAGTTCCTAAATATAGAAGCTGGCAAACAGTATCGCGTATTAGTAAGCTCACAAGCGTTTGCTATTGGTTCTCAAGCACCTAGTACTTCTACCTTATTGCCATTGCCAACCGGCTGGAGCAATACTGGTGAAAGAATTGGTCTTGCACCAGGTAGTGATGGTGTGGTAAATGGCAGACTTAACGTACAAAGCGCCATTACAAATGCTGACGTATTTAATGTAAACTTTGGTATTAAACCGCAAAGTGGAGAGGCCATTATACCTTAAGGAATTTAGAATAAACAATAACAGAAAATAGACATTACAATAGAATACACAATGAAAAAGTTATTATTAAGTATCGCCGTTTTGGCACTTGTGATACCAGCACAAGCACAAACAGTTAATTTGTTGGAATTTGAAGATTTTATCATCGTTCCACCGCAGGGTCCAAATGCAAATCCTGTAACTGTGCCTTTTTCGCTAGACGCAGTAAACGATAATGTTTTTGCGGTACCAACTCAGCCACTAAGTGCAGAGTTATCGTTAACGAATCAGCAATTTACTGGTTTAACATACAGTAATGTAAGCACAGGTATTGTATTTGGCGCATATCCAACATTGTCTACTAGCTTTACTGGTAGTACAACTCAAGAGGCTGAGCCATTTGTACCTTATGCTTTATTGGGTTACTACGTAGTACCAGGCGGTGGACCTAAGAACTTTATGTTTACCAGCGATCCTTATGCTACGCCAGCACAATACGGTACTGGTTATGATGTAGAGGGTGAAGGCAACGCTGGCTTTACAGGTGGTGTTGAGTTGTTTACTGCTGCACAAGTATTATACGATAATGCTACACCTATCAATAGCCGCATTTATTTTGGTGACTTGGTAATAACATTTAGCGAGCCAGTTAAGGATCCTGTGGTTCACTTAGCTGGACTTGGTGGTTCTTACAGCTACTTACCAATTGGTGCAACTAATATTGCAAGCAACTATCGTCGTACTTACTTTACAACTGAATTAGAAATGATAAACACAGGTCTAAGCAGTACAGTTTTGTCAAGCAATCCATTACTTACCATGGTTGGTAATAACGTTCATAATTTCTATGCTCGTCCAAATGGTAATAGCGATAGCGTAGTTGGTGAGTTTCCATTAAATAACTATGGTGCCGCAACTGGTAGTGTGCGTATCAATGGGACTGTACAAACACTAAAGTATCGTGTTTATCTTAAAGGTAGCCCACTGTCTACACCTGGTCAAAATTGGAGTGGTGAAGGTATTGATGCACTTGGCAATCAGGTTGTAACTGGTGCAACACGCGATCCATTTACAGGTGATGCTTGGCTCGTATCTTTAAGCTTACGTGCGCCATATCAGCGTGTAACTGGCAATGTATTTGTTGATGCTGATGGTTTAACTATGCCAGACAATGACATCACCACAACTGCTGGTTTGCCGAACGAAAAAACAAATGGCGGTGGCACATTGTATGCCAATTTATTAGATAACGCTGGAAATGTAGTGGCTACAACGCCAGTATCTTCTGATGGCGTTTATCTTTTTGATAGCGTAGCACCTGCAACATATACTGTACAGCTTACAAATACGCCAGGTACTGTTGGCAGTCTTGCACCAACAACGGCTCTTCCAACTGGCTGGGTTAACACAGGTGAAAAGAATGGCTTAACACCAGGCGGCGATGGTACTATCAATGGTAACTCAGCACCAATTACAGTATCTTCTGGTAACAGCGTTACGCAAGTTAATTTTGGTATAGAGCGCGAGCCAAATAGCGATCCTAAAGTGCAAACGATTGGTTTCCCAGTGGGTGGTGTAATTGCGCAAGGTGCGGCTACAACGCCAATCAGTGGTACAGATCCTGAGCAAGGTGCTCTAACGCCTGCAGATACTATTCGTATCACAGGCTTACCAACAAATGCAACTGTATTCTACAATGGCATACCAATTTTTGCTGGTCAAAGTATTGGCAATTTCAACCCTGCTTTATTATCTTACACAGGTATTACAGTGGGATCTTCTAATGTAGTATTTACTTATGCTTTTGTAGATGATGCAAAAGTGGTTGATCCAACACCAGCAACGTATGAGCTTAACTGGTTCCAATTGCAAGCAGAAAGCGTAACGCTAGGTGGTGTTGTAGCTGCAAGTAGTAACGATTTAAGTGTTCGTCTCAATCTTGCTCAAGAAGCAGAAACTGTGGTATTATATCGTCAGGTAAATAATAATACAGAAGAAGCATTAGCTGATTTGCCAACTACGCAAGCAACAAGCGAGTATAAAGACTATGGTGTTGAAGATAATAATGTTTACAAATACTATGTATTAGCAACAACAAAGAATGGCACTAACCTTAAGAGTCAAGTTGTGGTATTGAATCGTGTTGGCGAAAACGAGGTAATCGTTTATCCTAACCCAGCTACTACTACAATTACGACACAGTTCAGTGAGGTGCTTACAGCTGATGCAAGTGTAAATATTTACAATGCAGAAGGTCGTTTAGTAAATCGTTTCACAATACCTGCTGGTACTAACAGCGAGCAAGTAGATATTTCAAGCTTTGCTGCTGGTAAGTATGTGATTCAAATTTCACATAATGACAAAGTGAAAGTTGTGAAGTTTATCAAGCAATAGTTTTAAGAATCAAAACAATAGGATAGGGTTGGCATAAAAGCTGACCCTATTTTTTTGCTTTAAGTTTTGCCTATAAATTCACTATAGTTTCGTCGCATTTCATTCACTTTGGTATAAACCCAGAATACGCATTAGGAATTTACTGCAATAAAATTCTACCTCGTACCTATTTCGGTACTCATTTTTATGTCCTCGTTGTAGGAAAACTACAACTGCGGGACAAAAATTCCGTGCCTCATAGCTATTTTGTATAATTTTATTTCGTAACAAAGCCTAATGCGTAATCTGGGATAAAGTAACTGATTTTCATGCCATTGGATAGTAAAACACCGTATCTTGCAAGCAATGACTAGCGTGCCAGTACGCGTGCTTACGCAAGATCTCATTGATCGCAACGAGTTGTGTTTACAACAGCTTGAGGTTTTAGCGCAGTGCAGCTGGGAGCAACTTACAAATGCCCCAAAGCCAGGTAAATGGAGCGCTATAGAGTGCGTACAACATTTGCAATTGTATGCGCAGTACTATATGCCGCTCATTAGTGCAGCATTAAATGCCAATAACCAATGGACTAGCTACGACACAATTTATAGATCTAGTTATTGGGGCGACTACATAGCAAAGAGTATGTTGCCAACCCTAAAAGGTGATTTACGAAAAATGAAAACGCCAAGTGCTAAAAGGCCACACCTAAGCCAAGCGAGCATGCAAGTGATTGACGATTTTCGTACGGAGCTGCAAAATCTGAAAGCCTTGTGCAACAATGCAGATAACTTCAATCTCAACAAGAAGTGCATAGCCATTGCCATTTTCCCGCTTATTAAGATTAGTATCGGAGACGCCTTACGCTTTGTGATATACCACAATCAGCGCCATTTTGCACAAGCCATTGCTGCATTGGGCTGAGCCTATTGCAAGGCCGCGTCAAAGTCTAACACTTGTATAACTGTTTTTAACCTTTACAAGAAACCTTATCATCAAAAGCAGTATATCTTTACGGCGCGTGAGAACACTTTCTTGCATACTTATTATTATCGTGGTAACAGCACTAGCTGCATGTACAAGGCAAGATTTATGCCTGCGCAATGCTACAATTGTTGCCAATATTAGTTTGAAAACTAATACGGATAGCGTAGCACGCGATACAACACTGCCGCAGTTGTCTATTGCATATCCAACACTATCATTAGGCGCAAGAGCATTTGGCATACAGAAGTTTAATATGCTTTTAAATACGCTACAGGATTCAACTGTGCTTTATGTAAGTACGGATACTATAGGCTTTAAGGTCGATACTCTCACAGTGTACCACAAAAGAAAATTACACTTCATTAGTAAGGCTTGCGGTTACAATTATTTTTTCGACATCGACTCAATCGCTAGCAAAAAGAAAATTTTTAAGTCAATTCAAATTACAGACACTTTAGTAACTGATGATGCAACGCGCACACATATGTGGTTTTATTTGTAGTATAGCATTATTGCTAACATTACAAATGCAAGCACAAACTGTGCCTGTAGTAGATAGTGCGCGTATAATAACTGCTGGAGTTGATAGCGCTCGTACCGATAGCTCGTTAAGTAAACAAAAGGTGAGTATATGGCAACGAGCAAAACCAAGTAGTGCAACGGCAGGTATAGATGCCGTAAAGGCTTTGTACAATCTTGCAGATTTTTCAACGCAAAGATTGGAGGGCAAGGCTGTACTGCGATATAAAAGCAATTTGGTGCTTAACTGCAACGCAGGCTTCGCATTCTCAAATTACCAAAGTAGTATTATCAATTACAACAGCAGTAGCATTGGATTAAGCATAGATGCATGTAGAAATCTATTCGGTAAAATGGGAACGAGCGACAATGATATCGCATTTGTTGGCATTGGTTATGGCGTAGCCATTAATCGTATTGGTGAAGTTGACTATACCATTATCGATCAGTGGGGTACTCAGCAAGGTACAGTTGATGGCCAAACTAAAATTACGCACTGGATGCAACTTGCTGCTGGCTTTGATGTACAACTTCACAAGCGCTTGTATGCAGGATGGCGTGTGTATGGTAGAGCAATTCTCAACAGCGGCGCCCTTCAAGATATTGCACCGCTTTATATTGCTGCTTATGGGCAGGGGGATAGAGTAAGTACTTTTGGCTACAGCTTTGTAGTTAGTACACCTGTTTGGTAGAAAAGACGATTTTGGTAACTGTTAGTTTAACTGACAAATGATTGGTTATTTGAATTTTGGCTTAATACACACCAAGATAATTTAGCAAATCACCGCTTTGTCATATAAGATATAGGTAAACTTAGTAAATTGCCTAGATAAATTTAGACAAGAGGGGTTTTATGTACATGAAAATGAGAGCGTTGATGATGATTTGTTTTGCAAGCTTATTAGTAGGCAAAATGAGTGCACAAGATTTACACCACGAAAGTGCTAATGGCAATATCACACCTTACCATGATGCCAAAGATTTTATGAATGGCGTGCATGGCGGCAAGTATAATGCTGATAGCAAATGGCAAAATTTTTTGCAAAACCATCCTACTTGGGGTGGCATGTTTACTGCATACAATAATATGCCGCATCGTGCAACAGGTCCTGGTATTGCTACTAGTGGATCAACTTTTGTAGACCGTGCCATGAATTTTATGCAAACAGAATTGGCGCAGTATAATATTCCAGTGAATAACCTAGAACTAATTAGTCAAAATACATATAAGCAATACACGAATTTAAACTTTAAGCAATCAATCAACGGCAAAGAAATTCTATGGAGTAGAATTACTTTCCGATTTACAGCAGATGGTAAGGTAGTTTTATTTGGTATTGATGCTTATGCAAATAATACTCCAATCGTAGCAGAACAAATTTCTGCTAGTCAAGCACAAACAGCTGCACAAAATAGTCTTGAGCATACAACAATTACAGGTACAGCAATAGGCAGTACAACAAAGTATATCCCATTGCCTAACGAGGAAGGTGCTACAAAACTTGAGCCTGTATACGAGGTTGTGATTGATGCTATGGAGGAGACTGGTTTTCCTGCACAGTACTATACACTAGTAAGTGCAAATTCTGGCGAAGTATTATATCGCTCAAATCGTATTGTAAGTGTTACTGGTAAAATTCAAGGACCTACTAAGGTTATGAACAACTGGAGCCCTATGGTGTACAAAGGTTTACCATATGCCAAGATGGTAGTAAGCGGCACTACTTATACTGCAGATTCTGTTGGTGACATTACAATTCCTGGCGGCACTGCAACAGGTACTTTATCTTTAGATGGAACTTATTGTCGTACACGCATGAATGCTGCGCAAAGCACACCATTAAGTTATACTGCAACACTTTCTGGTGCAACTTTAGATTTTGATACGGCAGCTATTAACCAATCTTATAGACCTGTAAATGTGTTTTACCATACAAGCTATATGCACGATTTTATGAAGAAAAGATTGGGTGCGGCCTTCACTGATTTAGATGTTGCATTGCCAGCATATGTAGATAATAATACACAAACATGTAACGCATTCTACAATGGTACATCTATTAATTTCTACGACGCTGGTGGTGGTTGCAATGCCACATCAACTATAGCAGACGTTGTTTACCACGAATATGGCCACGGCATCACAAATCGTTTTTGGGATCAGGTAGGTGGTATCAGTTTTGACAACGGTGCTGTTGGAGAAGGTTACTCCGACATGTGGGCTATGGGCATTACAAATCACCCCGTAATTGGCCCTGGCTTTTTTTCTAATAGTTCAACCACAGGTATACGTCAATATAATGCCGCTCCTAAAGTATATCCATATGACATCGTAGGCGAAGTGCATGCTGATGGTGAGATTATTGCAGGTGCGTGGTGGGATGCTTATCAAAATTGGGGTAGCCTAGATAGTTTACATCAATTGTTTGCAGATTCTCATTATGGCCTTGCCAATGGCCCAGATGGTACAGAGGGTCAAGTGTATTATGATATCTTGTTAGATGCATTAAGCTACGATGATGATGATGCCAATATTAGCAATGGTACACCTCACTTCTTACCAATTGTGCAAGCATTTGCTCGACATGGTATCTTCTTAAACATGTATAGTACTTTGGCACATACGCCTCCGCATACAATTCCTGCTAATACATCAGTTACGATAGATGCAACAATTACACCGCAGTTCCCCGTATTTGTTGGTGATGTAAAAATGTATTACCGTCGTAAGCCAGGCATTGGAATTACTGCCTTGCGTGATAGTATTCTAATGACAAACACGATGGGCTTTAACTATACTGCTACATTCCCAGCAAAGCAAGATGCAGATCTTTACGAGTATTACTTTGGCGCGTTTGATAGCTATTCTCCAAGTGTTGCTGCGGTGAATGCTCGTCGCAATTGTAATTTTATTATTTTAAGTTCGCAGCGTAATATTTTCTACCACTTGTTATTTGGTATGCAGCAGCATATAGTAGAGAATTTTGAAAATGGCGCAACGGGATGGAGCGCAGGTATTGCAGGCGATGACGCAGGTACAGCAGGCAAATGGACAATTGCTACGCCTGTAGGTAGTACCACTAACGGGCAACTTGTACAGACAGATAAGGACCACACAACCGGCGCAGGCAAGTGTGCTGTAACGGGTAATGCCTCTACCGCTGGTAGTGGTGTAGGTACTGCAGATGTAGATGGTGGTGTTACTACCTTACAAAGCCCAGTTTACAACCTTACTGAAGTGCAAAATCCATACATAAGCTTTTATCGTTGGTTTAGTAATTCTCAAGGTAGCCGTCCGCGTAGTGATGAGTTTAGAGTTGTTATAACAGATAATGGTGGTGTTACTTGGAAAAGTATTGATCGTACTTACGAGCCAGAAGTAGGTTGGTCTCGTATGGTGTATCGCTTAAGTGACTATGGTTTCAGTGTAAATTCTGGTGCTATTCAAATTAGAGTATACGCTGTTGACAGTGCTTCCGCTGGTTCTCTCGTAGAAGCCGCATTTGACGATTTTGAAATTCTTGGAACCAATACGCCTGTTATCATTACACCACCAGCTAGTTTGGGTGAAAATGTCGGAGCGCAAGTACAGGTTTTTCCAAATCCTGCTCAAACAGAATTTACTGCACATTTAAGCACGCCAAGTACTGGCACGCTGCAGCTATATAATGCATTAGGACAAGAAGTTTACAGCCAACGCTTTGACAATACCAAAACACTTTTGGTAGATGTGACAACATTAACGCCTGGTGTATATCAAATGCGTATTACTGCTAACGGTAGCAAATTGGGCATGAAGAGCATCGTTGTTCAACGCTAGTTCTTGATGTGATGTGGGTATTGTATTTAGCCTTACAATACACTGCCCCAAACATCTATACTACGCAACTGTAAAGGTTTACTGAGATGTAATTCCAAGAATTTGAGCAAAGCCATTAATGCATCATGTCGATGCTGTCTGGCGTAATTGTTGTCAGAAAGTTTTGAACTATTATTTACTGCGTCACTAATGAGTTGAGCAGCCTCATTGGCGACGAATTCTGTGCTAGATGGCAAGCCCAGTTCAAACCGACCATTGCTTAAATGTAAGTGCGGCGTAATAGCACTGTAACTGCCAGTTATCTCAAAACCCAAAAGCGTGGCACATTCTAAGGTAAACAAAATGGGTTGGTAAATAAGATCTGTGCCTGCATAGCATTTTTGCAGTGACAACCAAGCATGCTCAAAAAACTCGTCATTAAGTTCGTTGCTTACTAAGATGCGATCTAACAACTCGGTACAAAACGTTATACATGCGAGCTGTGGCATGGAGCAGCTTTGCACACATGCAGCATCCAACTGTAAATCTTTTGGCAATTGAAATTGCTTCTGTGCAACATAGCTCAACGAAACGTGCAACATAAAACCTGCTTGCACAATTGAAGCTTTACTGCTACCAGCTTTGTTTGCCTTGCGTGCACCTTTTATCATTAAAGGCATACGACCATAACCTTCTATCACTACATCTGCGATTAAACTAGTGTCGCCATACTTAGTAGTACGTAAAACAATTGCTCTACTATGAAGTAACATTGTAGTACTACTGCTTTAGTGTAAGAATGTAAACGTACCACGTTGCTTTACACTACCATCTGCGTTAGAGGCAAGTACCATGTAAACTCCACTTTGTGGTTTTGCACCTAAATATGTTTTGCCATTCCAGCTAAAGGTGCCCCCATTGGCTTTGCCTTTGTAAACCAGTTGTCCTGCTGCATCAATAATATGTACCTCCGCATCTTGTACTAAACCGTTTATGGTAATTGTACCACTATAATTTTCTTTTACAGGATTAGGAAAAATCAGTAGATCTTCAGCAGGATTTGCACTAGCAGTTGCATCGCTACGATAGCTAAGTATACCAAGTTTGGTGCCAATGTATACAATACCAGTAGCATCATCTATAGCAATACTTGTAATCTCGTTACTAGGTAGCGGGCTATTATTAATATTAAATCGCTGAATCAATTGTTGTGCATCTGCACTAACGAGCCACAAGCCATTATCGGTGCCTACCCATTTTCTGTTGCCGCCATCTACTGCAATGGCACGAACATTTTCCGAAATAAAAAGCTTGTCGGCCTTGATGTCATATTTTACAATCTTATTCTCTGCCTCGCAACCGCCACTTTCTAAGGCGCTTTCAGGACAGTTGATAATGCTTACACCATCGCTAGTGCCAACCCAAAGTTTACCATCTCTGTCGAGGCAAGCACTTAGTACGGTATTGCTTGCCAGGTTGCCACTGCCATTGCCTGATTTATAAACCATAGATTTGTCATCGGCCTTATTACCTAAAGTACCATTGTCATTATAAACAGCTAAGCCTTGCCCACGTGGCAGAATTACCCACTTCTGATTGGCTTGATCTACAATAATTTCACCTATGACGTTAGAACTACCATTGTTAGGCAAAGCAAACCTATACCAGTTATTGTCTTTGTCCTTAGCCACTAAATTATTACTTACATAAGCCAAGCTTACCCACAATGTGCCTTTATTGTCGATTGCAGTATTAGAGCAATTGAAACGGCTAGGTTCTCCACCTTGCGCTGGGTCCAGGCCGCTGCCGTATTTGTAGATCTTTATATTATCTTGTTCATCAAATTCCAAAAGACCGCCATAATTGTATGATGGTGCGTAAATCTTTTTAGCTTTAGCATCATAGGCTATATCTAGAATATCAGCAGCGCTATCCATTGTTGGGTAGCCAGAAAAGGTGCTATAATTTTTCCATTGACCATCATCAAATACATTAAGGCCGCTACGATTACCTAAGGGATTAAATGCGCCATCTACTCCGCCGCTTGCTGCATAAAGCTTATTGTTGAGATACCTTAGCTTAAATGCACCTGATCTTCTTGGGCCATTTACAATATATAAGCTCTTGCTGTTGTCCACATCAATTAGTAAGCAACCTACAAAAACATCAGCACACCAAATACGGGCATTCGTTGGATCAAATTCAATTTTTGTAGCAGCCGTACCGCCAATAAAATTAAGTTCACTACCAGCAACATTCAAGATATGTATATCGCTGCCAGTATTTTCGCTAAAGGACACAACGTATACCGAATCGCCTCTTGCTTTTAGATCAACAATATTTTTTGCTGAAACACGAATTTCCGTTGCTGTTTGCCAAGTTGGGTCTATGCTAAAAACTCTATTGATCGTACTAGCAAAAATGGTATTAGTGCCAAATGTGATTTTACCAAATACAGTTGAGCCTAGTTTTTGCCATCTTGTTATTTCCTCCGGAAACTGGTCTTGAGCACTTATTCTATAAACGCCTAAGCTAGTATTAGCGTAAATACTATCGTTGTGCACTAGTACTTGCGATACGAATGCTTGCGAACCTGCGACAACAAATGGAAAGCTGGTGGCGATCTCTTGCCTTTCGTGATTAATAAACATGATACCCGCATCTGTAGCTACAATTGTTTGCTTGCCTAATTGCGCAGAGCCATTAATGCCCTTACTTCCGCTAACATTAGCAATTTTTAGATCAGGCAAATTGGTAAAATTGCCGTCGCGATACAAATCAATGTCGGCGTTGCTGTACCCAATAAACAAGGCATCGGCCTCGCTGTTGTAACTAATGTGCACAATATCGGAGCTACTTAGCCCATTTACCTTGGAGAAAGTAGAAAATACATCGCTGCCTTTATCGTATTGTAGCAAGCCATATTTGCCAGAATAGATATGGGTGGGTGTGGGACATACTGCAGCACATTCGTCGTAGGACAATAAGCTCGTCCAGGTACCGATTGGTACATTTTGGGCACTGATGTTCACTGCAAATGCACATAAACCAAGTGCCGCAATAAGGCGTTGTAACAGCATGATGTAAAAATACTACCTAGTAAACGAAATTTTCTGTGCAATGTTGCAAATAAGATGCACTTTTTCTTTAGGCTAGGCGCTGTATTGGCTACCTTTGCTGCCCTGCCCGCTATGTGGAAGAAGATCGGACTATTTGCACTTAACTACCGTTTGCCTGTTTTGGCAATCTTATTGGTAATAACTTGCATTTTGGGCTATTTTGGCACCAAGGTTCAAGTAAGCTATGAGCTAAAAAGTGCCATTAGCGAAAATAGTAGCACGTTTAAGTTACACAAGCAATTTAAGCAGCTATTTGGCGAGGATAACAATACCATTGTTATTGGCTTTAAGGGAGACGTAAAGAATCTTCATCAAGCAGTGCTAACCCTTAGCAATGAGTTGCGTAGCACCAAAGGCATAACAGAAGTGTTAGCCATACCAAATGCGGTTAATATCCAAAAAACGCTTAATACCGATGGCGAAGAGGCCCTTAAGACAGTTGGCGTTTTTGCCGATTCTAATGCAATAGGCCTTGACTCGCAGTTTCAGCAGTTTTATAATTTGCCTTTTTATAAAAACTTGTTGTACAACCCAGACAATGGCACGCAACTACTTGCCTTAAAATTAGATTCTGATATCCTTCGAACAAAGGCACGTGTGCAACTTGTACAAGATTTAATTGCTCGCTGCGATAAGTTTGGCAAAGACAATAAAGTTGAAATGCACTACAGTGGCTTACCACTAATACGTAGTGTAGTAGCAACGGATGTTCAGCGCGAAATGAAAATGTTCTTGCTATTGTCGCTGGCACTAACTGCTTTAATACTATTGGTGTTTTTTAGAAATATCGTAACGGTACTTTTTTCTTTATTGATTGTATTGGCTGGTGTTGCCTGGAGTATGGGCATCATGTATTTATTGGGCTATCAAATTACTTTGCTCACAGCGCTTATACCACCGCTTATTGTGGTGATTGGTATTCCAAATTGTATTTACTTCCTCAACAAATACCATCAAGAGCATAGTACTGGTACTACACAAGCGCAAAGCTTGGTGCGCATGGTACAGCGCATGGGTGTGGTAACTTTGTTTACTAATCTCACTGCTGCCATAGGCTTTGGTGTATTTTGCTTAACTGGTAGCACAGTGCTACAAGAGTTTGGATGGGTAGCATGGCTTGGTATTATTGCCGTGTTCTTTATTAGTTTACTTGGCATACCTGCATTGTTTAGCTATTTGCCAGCACCTAATGCCAAGCATACTAATTATTTAGACTCACCGCTACTCAATAAGTTTCTTGCATGGACAGAGCGCTTGGTGTTTAAGCATCGCAAGGCCTTGTATATATTTTGGATTTTAGCAACTGTAGTAGCTGCAAGCGGTTTACTCAAGCTAAAACAAAAGGCTTACATGGTAGATGATTTGCCTAGTAGTAATAAGCTTGTGCAGGATCTGCGCTACTTCGAGAGCAACTTCGGTGGCGTGATGCCGCTAGAAATTTGGATAGATACCAAAAAGAAAAATGGTGCAATATCTCTAGGGACGCTAAATAAAATAGACGAGTTGAGTACATCTATTGCAGGCATGGATAGTATGGGTAAACCACTAAGTGTAGTTGAAGCCATTAAGTTTGCGCGCCAAGCATATTATGATGGCGATAGTATGAGTTACGCCGTACCAAGCAGTTTGGATGCAAGCTTTTTGATGCCATATCTGCGCATGAAAAATGATGCCAGCGCATCAAAGAGTCAGTTTGGTAAAATTATTAAGAGCTATTTAGATAGTACAAAGCAACACGCACGCATTAGTGTAAGCATGGCTGATGTGGGTAGTACGTATTTGCCAAAGATTGTTGATAGCATTAAGCGTGCGAGTGCCGATATCTTTGACACTGCACGCTACAAGGTAAACTTTACAGGTACTAGTATAGTATTCTTAGAAGGTAGCAAGTACATCATTGACAGCTTGCGCGATAGCATTCTTTATGCTTTGCTCATGATTGTCGTGTGCATGGTATTGTTGTTTAGATCATGGAGAATTGTGCTAATGGCCATGCTTGCCAATATTATTCCGCTGGTGATTACGGCAGGTTTAATGGGTTGGTTAGGTGTGCCGCTTAAGCCAAGTACGGTTCTTGTGTTTAGTATTGCATTAGGTATTACGGTAGATGTAACCATTCGTTTTCTTGTAGCATACAAACAACTTCTTCCTAAATACAATTACGACATTGCCAAAGCTGTGCAAGCAAGTATACAAGATACAGGCTTGAGTATTGTTTATACAAGTCTTATCCTAATTGTAGGCTTCATGGTATTTACGATAAGTAATTTCGGAGGTACAAAAGCCTTGGGCTTGCTAACAAGCTTTACCTTGTTGTTGAGCATGTTTATCAACCTTACGATTGTACCTGCATTTTTAATGTGGATGGATAAAGTAGAGCGCAAGAAGCAAGATCAAGGCTTGCTTGAAGAAGCGCTTTCTGAGGAATAGAACATTTGACAATAGCGCTGTAATTTTTTTACATGTACATTTGCAACACTTAAGTAATGAAAGTAATCGATCACATACTACAGGCAAAAGACACACTGTTTTCTTTTGAAGTACTACCACCTGTAAAGGGTAAGAGTATTGACAGTTTATTCAACACCTTGGACCCACTCATGGAGTTCAAGCCATCTTTTATAAATGTAACTTATCACCGTGCCGAGCAAATTTATAAGCGCAATGCAAAGGGTAGCTTCGACCGCGTAGAAATACGCAAGCGCCCTGGTACTGTTGGTATTTGCGCGGCCTTGATGAACCACTATAAGGTAGATGCAGTGCCACACCTAATTTGTGGAGGCTTTAGTAAAGACGAAACAGAAAATGCCTTGATTGATCTTGACTTCTTAGGGATAGACAATGTATTAGCTCTACGTGGCGACCCACCAAAGAATGAGAAAGTGTTTACACCCCATCCGCTTGGTAATCAGTACGCCATTGATTTAGTAAAGCAAGTACAAGCGCTCAATAGTGGTATTTATTTAGAAGATGAAATTATGGACGGTGTGCATACTAAGTTTTGTATTGGTATTGCTGGCTATCCAGAAAAGCATATCGAAAGTCCTAACAGCGAAGTAGAATTGATGTACACAAAGGACAAGATTGATGCAGGTGCTGAGTATATCACCACGCAAATGTTCTTTAATAATCAGAAGTACTTTGAGTATGTAAAGGCATGTCGCGACAGCAATATTAATGTTCCAATCATACCAGGCTTAAAGCCGCTTACGAGTAAGAAGCAGTTGAGCTTAATACCAAGTGTATTTAATGTAGATTTACCTACCGATTTGGTAAAAGAAATTCTAAAGACCAAAAGCGATGCAGACAGCGATAGGGTAGGCGAAGATTGGCTAGTAGAACAAGTACGCGAACTAATTAAGGCAAAAGTACCTGTAGTACATTTTTACACACTTGGCAAACCGCAAGTGGTGTACAATGTAATGAAACGTATTTTGTAAGTTGCTCTTTTAATAAAGCAAATGCCTACGCTGCGTAGCATAGATTAAACCAAAGATGAGTGGTGCAAGTGCATAGTAAAAGCCTATGTAACCAATAATTGGCGAACTACTTAATAGAATCATACCTACGATTGGGTAGAGCAATAAGCCTAACATGTAAATTAGGAATCCCTGCTTTTTTAGTTTACGCATTAATACTGCGCCAGCAATACAAGCTGCGCCGCACACAATCGCCAGTATTCCAATAAGCAATCTATTTTGGCATGCTATAAGGGTATGTGCTTCCATTTTATCAAGCCATGGTTCAAGTTGTGGTGTTTGCGCTACCATGGCCTGCATGCCTTGCATGGTTTGTTCAACCATTTCTTCGCATTTTACTGATCGTAAGTTTGAGAGGCCTCCGAGAATTTGTATGCCAGCGCTAATAAATGTAAATATTGAAGCAACTGCTATACCGCTTGGTAATTGCTTATTGCCATTATTGCCTTGGTATTCGTATAGGTTGTCTACTGTTTGCATAGTACAAATATAGTAAGCTTAGAGAATTGTCGTTTACCGTTTATAAAATTATCGTACCGCCACCATGCTTATTTCTACATTGACGCCCTTTGGTAAGCCTTTTACAGCAAAAGTTTCGCGTGCGGGAGCATCATCGCCAAAGTGTTTACCATAAATTGTATTGACTTCTGCAAATAAAGCCATATCAGTCAATAGAATCGTGCATTTTACAGCATTGGAGAAATTCATATTTGCAGCTGTTAGTATGGCTGAGAGGTTGCTCATTACTCTATTTGTTTCAGTGGCAATATCCGCCATATCTAATTCACCAGTTGCAGGATCTATTGCTATTTGACCACTAATATAAAGTGTATCACCTACTTGTATAGCTTGACTGTAGGGGCCAATTGGTGCAGGTGCATTGCTTGTGTTGATCACTATTTTGCTCATGCTGTAAATATAGTTTGCTGTTTGCAACAAGCCTTGTATAGCTTCGTTTTTTTCTCTGCTAAAAGTAGTAGTACCTTTACAAGCATGGCACATGTGCTATATATTAATTCTGCATTTAGTAATCTAGAAGTTAGCATCATCAGCAATGGAACACTAGTTTACAATGCAGTGAGCACTGAGGCAAACAATCACAGTACTGCAATGGTAGCGCTAGTGGACGAGTGTTTGGATAAATGCGGCCTTGCGAGTCTAAGCGAATTAGATGCGTTTGCCATCCTAAGCGGCCCCGGCAGTTATACTGGGCTGCGCATTGGCATGAGTTATGTAAAAGGGCTTGCTGCTGCTACACAAAAGCCGATTATTGCGATTGACCTTTTTGATATATTGCTTTATAATTCTAAGAGTCACTTTGCTTTCTACCAGCCAATGAAAGGTGAGGTGCTGTACAAAGTAAGAAACGAAACCACAGTTACATTGTGCACTACGAGTGAGGCTATGGCTATGGTTTCGCACGAAAAGCCTGCTGTAGTACTTTCAAATAGCATACATGATTTAGAAAATGCGCAGCATATCGTAAGCGATGAAATGCCTAATATTGCAACATGTGTATGGCAAAGGTTTACAACTGAGTCATTTAGCAATTTGTTAGATGCCGCGCCTTTCTACGGCAAAGACGTCTTTATTGCTAAACCAAAAGCTGTTAAAACCTAAGGTAATATTATATATTATAAAAAAATTAATCTATCTTTGCCTTGCTTTCTTAACAAATGATAGCTACCTTTGTTAAGGAACATTAAGGCTTGCCTACAAAAACTAGCGACACAATGGATCAGATTACTGCAATTCAAACAACAGAAAATAGCAACAACGCTAGCATTTTAGATGTAATAGCCATCAAGAAAGGTCACCTTGTGTTGCGCTCTCTTAATCATAAACTTCGTCAACAAATTATTCGCTTGCTTGAGCAAACAAGCCATCTAAGCGTTACAGAAATTTATGTAAAACTTAGAGTAGAACAAAGCGTAGCAAGTCAGCATTTAGCAATCATGCGTAAAGCGGGCTATCTAACAACAACGCGCGACGGTAAAAATATTTACTATTCAATCAATAAGAATAAGTTGCAAAGTTTGATGGATCATATCACAATGATCATCGATAACTAATTATACAGCAGGCACAGGCAATTATTATGTTGCTACTTTGAGCAATGTAGCAAACAAACGTACATTTGCACAAAGCATATTATATGTACGTACAGCAGTTGTATACAAATTGCCTAAGTGAGGCAGCATACTATATAGAAAGCAATGGCGAAGCAGCTATTGTAGATCCGCTTAGAGATACACAAGCTTATATTGATCTCGCAAAAGAACGCGGCGCAGTTATAAAATACATTTTTGAAACGCATTTTCATGCAGACTTTGTTAGTGGTCACATAGACTTAGCGAGCAAGGCACAGGCACCAATCGTATATGGCCCTAACGCACGTACAAGTTACGAAGTAATCAATGCTACAGATGGTCAAGTATTTCCACTTGGTAGTTGCAGCATCACGGCATTGCACACGCCAGGCCATACTTTAGAAAGTACATGTTGGTTGCTTAAAGATGAGAAGCAAAACGATTATTGTGTATTTACTGGCGATACGCTATTTGTAGGTGACGTAGGTAGACCCGATTTATTTGGCGCTAGTATTACTAAAGAAGAGCTAGCTGCCATGATGTACGATAGTCTTGAAACAAAAATTAAAACGCTTGGTGATCATGTTATTGTTTATCCCGCACACGGCCCAGGTAGTGCATGTGGTAAAAACTTAGGTAAAGAAACTTACACAACGATTGGTGTGCAGAAGGCAAACAATTATGCCTTACTCGCTGAAAGTAAAACAGATTTTATTAAGGCAGTAACAGAAGGGCTTAATACACCGCCACAATATTTTCCACTGAATGCAAAAATCAATAAGGAAGGATATGATAGCTTAGATCTTGTATTAGAACAAGGTTTAACAGGCATGGATGTGCCAACGTTTAAGCAAGCTATGCAAGCTGACAATACAATTGTATTAGATACACGTCCTGCAACTGTGTTTACAAAAGGCTATGTACCAGGATCTATTTTTATTGGGCTAGAAGGTCGTTTTGCTGAATGGGTAGGTACTGTGTTGCCAATTACACAAGCGATTTTATTAGTAACGGAAGAGGGCAAAGAACAAGAAACAATTATACGCTTAGCGCGCGTTGGATACGACAACGTTATAGGCTTTCTCAAAGGCGGCTATGAAGCTTGGATAGCAGCCGGCGAAGAACAAGATATGATTATAGATGTTGAAGCTGATGAACTCGTAATGGATATGAAGTATGACGATAAGCTAAGCATTATTGATGTACGCAAGCAGGTAGAGTTTGATGCAGGCCACCTGCGTGGCGCAAAACTTACACCTCTCAACGACTTCTTAACGGATCCAATGATTTATGCATCGCTAGACGATAACGAAAATATGTACGTGCATTGCGCAGGCGGCTATCGTAGTGTAATTGCAGCTAGTATTCTCAAGCGCGAAGACATTCATAATATTCGTAACGTGCTAGGAGGGTGGAATGCCATTAAAGAAGTTCCTCAAGCAGATATGGTAACCAATATCGTTCAGCCTAATTAATGCAGCAAAACGATGCCGCAATAAAGGCCTTGTGTGCAAGCGCAAATCTTGTTTGCAAAACGATTGAGTGGCTACCACAAAGTGGTGGAGATAGATTATATGCACGTGTGCAAACTGACAGAGACGCATTCATTGCAACGCTAAGCGATAATATTAGCGAGAATAATACCTTTTTACAGTGGGCGCAAACTTTGTCTTCACTTCATATTTCGGTGCCAAATATTATTGCAGTAAACGAACATAAAACTGCATACTTACAGCAAGATTTAGGGACGATATGTTTGCTGGATTTTGTTTTGAAAGGCGGGTTTACAGAACAAGCCTTTGCGTATTATAAAAAAGTACTAGCTCAATTGGTGCAAATACAAATACTAGGCCATCAAAAAATAGATTATAGTTTATGTTTGGCGGCAAAGCGATTTGACTACAAGGCTGCATTATTTGATCTCAATTACTTTTTACAGTATTATGTAAGTACAACGAGCATCGTTTATAACGAAAAACTTTTGCAAGCTGAATTTGAGCAATTAGCAAAAAACATAGACAACATTAGTCCCCAAGGATTTATGTACCGCGATTTGCAAGGCAGAAATATTATGGTGCAAGATGCTGATGTATTTTTTATAGATTTTCAAGGGGGTATGCAGGGGCCTCCGCAATATGATGTAGCAAGTTTATTGTATCAGGCAAAAGCAAATTTGCCAAACCAATGGCGTGAGGATTTACTGCGATACTACATCAATGAATATTGCAAGTTGAGCACTATAGATACAGCCAAGTTTGAAAAGGACTACTATAATATTGTACTCATGCGATTGCTACAGGTACTTGGTGCTTATGGTAGAAGAGGTATTATTGAAGGCAAGCAACATTTTTTAGCAAGCATACCTTTTGGCATTGCTAATGTAAAGGAATATGCAAGTCAACAACAGTTACAAAATCGTATGCCTTTACTAGCTGAAATTATTGCGCAACTCTAATAAGTTTAATCTTGCCCGCGGTAAATATCTATCGCATTTTCTCTACGCACAAAAACCAAGCCCGGCGCAACACGCACATCTAATGCTGTAGCCACATCTGCAACTTCAGCTTCTTTACTTGCAATCGTTTTCAGATTATAACTATTGAGTTTGCCGTTGGCGAAATACACAATACTACCATTAATGTATTGCATACTGCTGCACTTAAGATGATACGTATTGATGTAGTTACCAAACTGATCGAACATAATGACACCAATACTACTATCTACCACAAACAACTGACGCTCTTGTTCACTTAGAAAAATGGGCTGTACTTGTTCGCTAAACAATTGTTGAAAACCAAAGCTTGTGTACTTCTGTTTTTGTCGAGGGTCACTTTGCTCTGTATTGCTACTTGCAATTTTTTGTACGACAGCATCTAAGGCATTATAAATCCAAATGTCGCCATCCGCACTATAGGCTATGCTAGGGCAGAGGTAGATATTGTTCTTGCGTAGATCTACCGTAAACTTTTCTCCCATCATACCATTCAAGGCGGTTATCATGGGAATGTCTTGATGGTAAAGCAAAATACTTAAAGGATTGGTAGCATCAATATGCGTAATAGTGCCTCTACGTTTGCTGCTGAAAAAACCAGTGCTATCGCCTTTGCTGTTATATCTGTACACTGTATTGTCAGCACAAGCCACATATACATTGCCTTGATTATCTGTAGTAAATGCTGTGCTCTTTTTTGCTATGCTTGCTAATTTTTGCTGCGCAAACGCAAGCTGCTGGGTTGCTAATAGCATCAGGGCAATTAATATGTATACAAAACGCTTGATACCTCAAATGTACTTGCATTTTCGCTTTTCTAATGCTTAAGCTTTTGCAAAAAGGCGTGTAAGTGCTTTTCTAAAGTGCTAGTGCTCAAAGCAGGTAGAGGTGCAAACCTTTGCTGCTTGTATTGTTCAATAACTGCTGCAAGATTGTCTGGAAACTTTGTAAAGCCCAAATGCCAATCTTTTGCTTGCACATACTCAGCCAAATAAACTTGTTCGTTTTGGCCTGCTGTGGCAATTAGTATAGCGTGGCGTTGCACTGCACACAAATCCATTATAGTGCTATAACCACTATGGCTAATAATGCAGGCACTGCTGGCGTAAAGATCTTGCAACTGTGTCTGCGCAACTACGCCGAGGCAATTAGCATTTGCATAAACACCATTGAGCTCTTTTGCACCTACTACATTTACTTTGATTGCTTGGCCATCAAGTTGCTGCATGATTTTTTCGTACAATTTCTGCTTTGCTTCTTGCGGGCCAGTTAGTACGAGCAGCGCCGTGTTTGGTATAATAGGGGCACTTGTTTTTTCTAAGCGGGAAAGAAAACCAATTTTTACAGCACTAATTGCATCGCTCTGGCAAAGCGCTCCACTCAATGAATATGGTGCTGCTTCATCTGGTACCCAAACGGCTTCAAACTTTTTAAGCATACTAGCATGTACCTTATTGCCTAGCCATTTCCAGATAGGGAAGCGCACGTTTAGCTGATGGCAAATCATATAGCTAGGTACCTGTTCGCTATAAAAGCCGTACCTATTATCGCTGATGATCGCATCAAAACGAGTGCTCGTTAATATCCATTGAAGTGCTG
>JBJORA010000074.1:0-98523 GCA_046049675.1 Bacteroidota bacterium
CTAGCAATGCTACGATCTATGCAGTATTTGATTCAATATCACATTTTGGAAGTAGCATGCCATCGCCAACAAGTACTAATGGCGACACCGTATTTTGGGCTGTCTCTGTTGCTAGTAACTGGAATAATATTGCTATAAGTTATAACATTCCACCATCAACACCCATGGGCACATTATTGCCCTTATCTTATGGCTTCTACACAACGCAAAATGTGGATTCGGTTGTATACAATAATTTTAATAGTACAACTTTTACTGTATGCACTAGTTACGACCCTAATGATAAACAAGTTTTGCCAAGTGGTCTTACAAGTGCCGGCTATATCACTAACAGCGATAGTGTGCTTACATATAGAGTCAATTTTCAGAATACTGGCACTGCAATGGCACTAAATGTGGTTATACAAGATACCTTGAGTAACTATTTGGACGCAAGTACGCTAAGTGTGTTAGATGCAAGTCATACTTACTTTGTGAGTGTACAAAATGACAAGGAACTTACTTTTTCATTTCCAACAATTTATTTGCCAGATAGTAACACAAATGAACCATTAAGCCATGGTCACATTACTTATCAAGTGCGCACAAAACCAAATCTTAGTGCTGGTACCGTAATAAATAATACTGCAGCAATTTATTTTGATTACAATGCTCCTGTCATCACCAATACGACAGTTAATACGATATACATGCCGCTAAGTGCATCGGCCACTGCTAGTAGCGCAAATGCGTTGTGTAATAGTGCATGTGGTAATGGCTTTATTGTAGTGCCTATTAATGGTGGCGTGGCACCTTATACTTATAGCATTGTGCCTAATTGTGGCGGTGTTTCGATTGTTGGCGATACAATTAAAAACCTCTTAGGCGGCACATATACTATAGTAGCCACAGATGCTTTAGGTAAAACAATTTCCGTCTATACTACCATTGCCAACCCTGTGCCAATTACCATTACTGCCTATGCTAGCGACATATTGTGCTATGGCGATAGTAGTACAGTAAGTATAACAGCTAGCGGCGGTACGGGCACACTTAGTAATGAAGTAAATGGAGCAGCGGTAGGAAACGTATTTATTGCGCCTGCTGGCAACTACTCTTTAGTGGCTAGTGATGCGTATAATTGCAGCACATCAAATTCAATAAGCATTACGCAGCCAGCACTTTTGTCTATTAGCAACTTTGGCTATTCGATGGTAGGAGCAGAAGCTGCGCTAAGCGCAACTATCAGTGGAGGAGTTGGCAGTTACACTTATAACTTACTGATGCAAGTAAATAATACTTGGGTATTGCAGGGTACCTTCTCTGCATTGCCAATTACAGCAAATAGCAATGGCAACTATATGATTGTAGCCATAGACTCAAATGGCTGTCAGGTAAGTGATACGATTACAGTTGTAATAAGTAGCATAGACGGCCAACTTTCAAACGTTGCCGCACAAGCTAGTCCAAATCCATTTAGTGAAACAATTACAGTATCTCTTCCGACAGCATTACCAATGCCAGCGGTGATTGAAATGTACGATGCAACTGGCAAAAGAATGTTTGGCACATCGGCATCATCTAAAAAGCTCCAAATAGATACACGTCAATTTGCATCAGGAGTTTATTGGTTGAAGATTGGTGAGCAGACGATTAAGATGGTGAAGTAGGGGAGCGTTTATGCAAGCTACATATAAACGTACTTGCAAGCGTAAATCTATTATTCGTTAGTAAGCAGACCGATGATGCAATCGTCTTTACTAGGACTGTCTAAAGTTTACTTAGTGATAATTACAGACTTTTATAGCTTCGGAACAACCAAAAATACGCATAGCTACCTTTAGTAATTCAGCAATAATTTGGTGACAAAATTTCCAACACCATCAGGGCCTGAAAGGACTAATGTGTAAATACCTTGAGGCATTTCTGTTACCGTGATTAATTGACGACGTGAATCAATCGCAATTTCTAACACTTGCTTGCCTAATACATCAACTAATTTACATCTGTTATATAGTTGTATTGGCATTTTTGATTGATCTATCCAAAAGCTGCCGTTAGTAGGATTGGGGTAAATGCTTGGTTGCGTAAGAGCTATTTGACCACTTGGCAAGCTTATATCTGGAGCAATTTGTTGGTTGCAATTGCCTTCTGTAATGCGTAAAATATGTTTACTCAGAAGCATGTCGTTTGATTGTGTTTTTAACCAAACTTTCTTTGCAATTAATTGGCCTTCTTGTAAGCCTTGTTTAGCTGCGATTTTGTAACGGATGTAACCGCTTTTTGTGGTGCTATTAGAAAAATCAAAGTCAACCTTTAGCATGCCATTTTCATTTAGGGTGATTGTACCTGCGGGCACTAACGCTACTATCTCAAGCGTACCTAAATCCAATAAGTTGCTTAGTGTGTCTTGTATGGAACAGCTTTGTCCAGCAATGTCAATATCATTTACACGAATTGTGTACTCAATAGATTTACCCTTTGCAATATCGCTCAGACAAATGTTCGGTTTAGGTGTACAAGCAATATGTAATTTGCTATTCATGGCGGCTTTGCTTATGCTAACCATGTCACTATTGTTGCTTGGATTCGTATCTGGTCTTACTGTAGCAATCGTGCCTGCCCAAGTGATAGTGTCTGCGCTATTTGTAGCATGCCCGTACACAATAACTTGTTGTGTTGACACGCCTGGCTGAATACTTATATTTTGCCATGCTATCTTTTGCGCAGATATATAAGTTGGTTTTATACTAGCGCTATCAAAAACAACATTAGTTGGCAGTTGCAAATATGCCATCCCATTTTGGGCAGTACCACTATAGTTGTGCAAATTAATCGTACAGGATAAGTTGTAGGCAGAACCTATTGCGGGATTTAGCGTTAAGCCTAAGTCGCATATGGTTTTGTCGCGGTATAAAGCAATTTGATTTTGTTGCAGGAGTTGTTGTATGCAGTTGTTTTGCTGTAACCAATAATCCGAAACCACAGCACTTGCTTGTGGTGCATTGATTGCGAATTTGCCGTCTGCGTTACTAAGTGCCGTATTATACTTTTTGTTGATGGGCACAAATGAAGCTCCTTGTTCCAAGTTATCATGAATGCCATTATTATTATCATCGTAGAAAACCGTGCCGCTTGTAAGCTGTGCCGGCGGACCTTTTTTCCAGACAGATGCATTAGATGTGCCATAGTACAGCTCGCCATTGTGGTATGCGCTACAAGAAATGAGGTGTGAGGTAGGTTGAAATGGCATTGGAAATATCGTGTCCGCTTGCGCTTGCCATGTTTTGCCGCTATCTATGCTAAATATGTGTCGCTGAGGTGCATTACAATTGTTTACCATCCATATGCTGTCGCTACCAAAGAACTCAGTGATATTCCAGAAGCCACTGCCAATTGGCAGTTGTGTGAAAGTGGCAGGCAGATAGTTAAGACCATCACTACTTGCAAGCATTATTGTGTTTGCACCTGCAAACACCGCAATAAATTTACCATTACTATGTAAAATTTGGCAGTCATTGTAGCTTGCAGGGTTGGGCAAGTTGGTATTAGCAAAGAAGTTATACTGAAGCGTAGCGGTATCTAGTTTGTACATGTCACCATTAACCAAAAGGCTTTGTGCGCTTGCAATTCGGATGATACTGCTTATTGCATCGCTACAATTTATAACTACCTTTTGCCAAGTTTCACCAAAATCCTTGCTAGCATATCGTGTAAATTTTCCAAAGTAGTTCGGTGAGTCTGCAATTACGATTGCGCTACTAATCTCATTTTGTAACTGCACGTATAAGTAGCTAGGCACGTAAGTTAATTGTATTGTGCTATCGCCTGAATCACTTACCATACCTATTGAATTTGTACCGCGATGATAACATAAAAGTGTGTCCGAAAAAATTTGAAGGTGTCTGTTCGTGAAGCTGCCTGAACTTCCAAAGGATGATCTGTGTGTTAGCTTCCAATGCTGTCCGCCATCGGTTGTCTTATAGATGCAGTTATGTGTTAGCGCAAACAAAGCGTCACTTGATGGCTGTAAACCTAAAATCTCAACACTAGGCGATGTATTATACATGTTATAGGACGAGTCATCAAGACTATTGTAAATTTTTGCTGCATAGTCAGGACCAGAGCAAAAAAAACCTAGAGCTGAATTTGGCAATTCGCTATATGTTCTAATCCGAATAAATGGGTGGTTTTCCGACAAAACAGTCCAATTCAGCCCACCGTCTATTGAACGGTACCAAATTCGGTGACTTAAAAGAGTTCCCTGGTTAGTGAAATATAGGCTGTCAGCTTGCAAAAGAATGCCATTATGATTTGCTAGCCAACGGCGTGTTATTATGCGTTTTGGCGGTAAAATGATAGCAGTATCAACTAGCCCCGTTGCTAAGTTCTTGCGATATACATAGCAATCAGTATCATTATTTTTAATTGCATAATAAAGGTTGCTATCTAAAGCACCAATGTATAAATAGGGAGAAGTGTTAGCATTGGTATCGATGACCATCCAAGAATTACCTTCATCATTGCTATAAAATAGGCTAACAAGGCCTTGGGGGAAAACTGGCTCATTTTGCAAAATGGACTTACCCGCAATTGTTACATCATACGCTTTCGCATTTAACGAATCGCTCAATGGAGCCTTTTGCCACGTCAAGCCAAAGTCTTTAGTAACCGCACGGCAAATTTGTTCTATGTACAACCTTAAAGTTGACGCGCTTTGAAATTCAAACGGTCGGTGGTTCATTTCGTCAATGCCACTACCCGTTTGAACAGAAGCCGGTAGTTTTAAATGTGACCAAGTAAGCCCATTGTCTATACTTCTATAGTAGTGTATACTATCTGCTTGAGTAATGCCATAAAAATGTGAGACTAAAGCAATAATGCTATCCCCGTTCACCGCCAAGGATCTAAATGGCCATTCATCTACTCCTGGGCATTTCGTAGTCGTTTGCAAGGTGTCGTCACTATAGTATAGCCCCAGATTAGTAGCAATCCATATTCTGTTATTGCTTCCTAGAGCCATGTCGTTGATGCCTCCATCGTATGGCCCGTTAGTTTGTATGAGTTGTGCATGCGCAACACTGCCTGCTAAAAGAATGCTCAGAAGCGCTAGTATAAGTCGGGTAAATCGCATCATTGCCAGTGATATTATTTATAAAGATACGACTTTTTGCAAAATCACACTCACTCCCAAACACCAACCCAAA
Source organism: Bacteroidota bacterium (assembly GCA_046049675.1). Taxonomy (GTDB): domain Bacteria; phylum Bacteroidota; class Bacteroidia; order Chitinophagales; family Chitinophagaceae; genus CAIXQW01. The sequence continues at coordinate 5,187 of JBJORA010000074.1, forward strand.
CCCTAAACACACTCTAAACACACTCTAAACACACTCACACCCAAACACCAACTCACACACTATTCCTCTACTTCCCAACTCTGCGCCGCCGCCTGATTGCCCTTGATGATATTATAAATACCAAGTGGGTGGTAGTAAACTTGCTTATTGTATTTATTGCTCAATACAATAATGGTGAAGTTCTCGTTGATGAAACGGTAAAACACAGTGTTGTTGCCATGCCAGTAACCGTTATGGAAAATAATTTTTTGATCGGGATATTGCATCATGCGCCAACCAAGACCATAGTTTTTAATGCCTGAACTTTCAAAGCTGTAAGGTGAGTACATTTCATCTAGCGTCTTTTGCTTGATAAGTTTGCCGCCATACAAAGCCTGATCCCATTTGAGCATGTCGCGTGGTGTACTATATGCTCCCTTATCACCACTGATGCCATCAAAAGCCATATCGTTTTGTACAGCCCATTTACTGCCTTTATAATTTTTGCAATAGTTTTCTGCATGTACTTGTGTGGCATCAAAAATATAGGTGCTTTTCATGCCAAGCGGTTCAAACAGAAATTTCTTCATAAACTCAGGGAAACTCTTGCCACTTACTACGCTTACAATATGGCTCAACAATGCAAAATTTGTATTAGTATACTTAAAGCGTGTATTTGGAGAAAAATAAATCGCAGGTCTTTTATTAACGAGCATGTCAACTAATTCTTGATTCGTCATAAAAAAGCCGGCCTCTTTTTCGCGCAGGCCCATGGCAAAATTCAAATACTCTGGCAAGCCGCTACGATGATTGAGTAGCATACGTATTGTAATGCCTTGGTATGGGAAACCAGGGATATACTTTTCTACGGGATCATCAAATTTTAGAAGCCCCTTGTCTTTTAGGAAGCAAACCGCTGCTGCTGTAAATGGCTTGCTTGTGCTTGCAAGTTGGCTAGCTGTTTCAGGGCTCCACATGCGACCACTTTCGCGCTGACTGTAACCAAAATAACGCTCGTAAAGCACTTTGCCTTTAGTGGCTACTAAAACGCTACCATTGAAGCCGCCATTAACTCGAGTGCGGTAAAAAGTATCGAGGCTATTGATAATGCGGCGTGCTTCAGCCGAATTAGTGTCGGTAAAATTGAGGTCGATGCGTGCAAATTTTGGCGGCTCACCGAGGTTTGGCGGTAACTTTGCATCAGGCGAAGTGGTGTTTAGGCCATTGTTGCACCCAAAAGCCAATATAAAGGTGGCAATTGTTAATATCCGAAGCTGCATCCCCATTGCTGCTAAGTTACTGCTTGCTACTGATTTATTTTCTATGCGCTTATTTTTTAGATAAACTTTTACACATTAAGTTTGTACACATTGCCAGTGGCCTTTTGCCACATGAGGGCATTAAAACAATTTATTACTATTATGAATTTTCAATTAACCGAAGAGCATCTCATGATTCAGAAGATGGCTCGCGACTTTGCACAAGCAGAGCTATTACCTGGTGTTATCGAGCGCGATGAGCATCAAAAATTTCCTGCAGAGCAGATAAAGAAAATGGGTGAGCTTGGCTTTATGGGCATGATGGTAGATCCTAAATACGGCGGTGGCGGTATGGATACCATCAGCTACGTGATTGCCATGGAAGAAATTAGTAAGATTGACGCAAGTGCAAGTGTGTGCATGAGCGTAAATAATAGTTTGTATTGCTGGGGCGTAGAACACTATGGTACAGAAGAGCAAAAGCAAAAGTTTCTTGTACCCGCAGCTACTGGCGAAAAAATTGGTGCATTCTTGCTAAGTGAGCCAGAGGCAGGTAGCGATGCAACTAGTCAGCGCACTACTGCCGAAGACAAAGGCGACCACTATGTATTGAACGGTATTAAAAATTGGATTACAAATGGCAATACTGCAAGCTTTTATATTGTAATAGCACATACCGATCGCGAGAAAGGCCATCGTGGTATTAATGCTTTCTTAGTAGAAAAGGAAACTGCTGGTGTAACTGTTGGTGCTAAAGAAAACAAAATGGGTATTCGTGGCAGCGATACACATAGCATAATGTTCAACGATGTAAAAGTGCCTAAAGAAAATAGAATTGGCGAAGATGGCTTTGGCTTTAAGTTCGCTATGAAAATTTTGGCAGGTGGTCGTATAGGCATTGCTAGTCAAGCTTTAGGTATTGCTAGCGGTGCATATGAGCTTGCGCTTAAGTATAGTAAAGAGCGTAAGGCATTTGGCAAAGAAATTATGCATCATCAAGCAATACAGTTTAAGTTGGCTGACATGGCTACTGAAATTGAAGCTGCACGTTTGCTTTGTTTTAAGGCTGCTTGGGAAAAAGATAATGGTCAAGATTTTGCATTAACTGCAAGTATGGCGAAACTATATGCAAGCGATATCGCACAAAAGATTACTAACGAAGCAGTACAAGTGCACGGTGGATATGGCTATGTGAAAGAGTTTCACGTAGAGCGTTTAATGCGCGATGCAAAAATTACGCAGATCTACGAAGGTACCAGCGAGGTGCAACGTATTGTAATTAGCAGATCTATTTTGAGCTAGTTTAAGAACAGATATTTATGAAAGGGCGCTGTATAGTGCCCTTTTTTATGCAACACATTGTGTGCATCGCAAAGCTTTGCTACATTTACCCTAACAAATCACAAAGCTACAATGATTGAAAAGTATTTTACAGCCGAAAAAAATGAAAGCACACTATTCATAGCTGTAGGCATAGCTGCGATCGCCTGCTCAGTGTATTTTCTGACTAAGACAAAGGTGCCACTTTATAATGGTATGGCATATCCGCTAATTGCAATTGCACTAATTCAGATAGCAGTTGGCGCGAGTGTATTTGTTAGAAGTCCTAAAGATATTGTGCGCGTAAATACAATAGTTAGCAGCGACAAATCAAAAATTTCCACCGAGGAAATTCCTCGCATGAAAACAGTAATGAAAAACTTCGCTACTTATCGCTGGGTTGAGATTGCGCTTTTACTCATGGGTCTTGCATTGTTTTTTACTATGCAAGCAGAAAGTTTGGCTAAAGGCATAGGCTTAGGATTGGCGATACAATCGGCTTTGATGCTTTTACTAGACTATTTTGCAGAGCAGCGTGGTACGGCCTACTTGGCTTACTTGCAAGACTTAGTAAAGTAGCATTGCTTAAATAGCAGTTGCGCAGGGCGCTAGTAACAGCTATTTCACGAGCATAAATTCAAATTCAGCTAAAATGCTACCATTCACTTGCACAGCTACTTTATGTAAGCCAGGATGCAAAGTTCTTGTACTAGCATCACCAATAAACCTATGTTGTTTTGAAAATGTATAGTTAGTCTTTGCTTCAGCATCAAAGTGCTTTAGCTTGAATACCTTTTGACTAAATTTTCCTGCTTTAGTATTAAAGTAAACAATATAGTCTATCAAAAGGGGCTTAGCTTGCTTGCAAGAGATTGCAATGTCAAACACAAGACTAGTATCTATTTTTACTTTCTTGCTAAAAGAGGTCACGTTCAATGCAATACCTTTTGCATCGCCAATACCTACCATAGCTAGTGCTTTCGCATTGCCATCTTTGATTAATGTGCGCAAACTATGTTTGACCATAAATGCAAATTCTTCATTTTTTTGTAGCTTTTGCTTTTGCCATTCTTGCAAAGTGCTTAAAACAAGGTTTGCATCTTTTTTAGCAATGTCGTTGAGATGATTGGCCACGCTGCGTGTCACATACCTTGTTTTGTCTTTGTGTAACGCATGCAATATGGGCAAAGCGTGTTCGCTAGTGTAGATAATTTTAGGTGCCCATGGCAAAGTAGGTCTAGTGCCTTCGCTACACAAGCGTCGTACATGGTAATTTTTGTCCTTGCACCATTTCAGTAAATATTCATGTACTTCTTGCGGGTAAACATTTATGAATTCACGAATGGCATACTCTACACTAAAGCGCTTTGTAATTTCGTAAAGCGCTTGCATTGATGTTGCAAAGTCTTTTTTGTCTTTGCCATACTTTGCCACAAACTCGCCATATGGAGCGTAAATAAAGTCGCCAAAATCGTCATCGCTAAGGTTTGGGTCAAGTGGTGCTGGCATTGCTTTTAAGATAATGGCGATGGCATCTTTGTACTGTGCAGGCAAATATTTTTGCAGGCAATCAGCAATATGTGTGATACGCTGCTTTAGCTCTAATTGAGGAAAGGCAAGCACAACCTCTTTTACGAATGCGCTTCCTTTAAAAGATGGGTATACAGCGCTTATCTCTTTTGCAAGCGCCTTTATTTTAGGCTCATTAAAGAGATGGTCCTTGAGGCTAAATTTTTCTTTTTGCTTTGTTTCCATTTATTGCTGCTTTACGGCTGTCACTTCGATTTCAATTTTTACGGCGTCGCTTACAAGGGTTGCAAAGTATGCAGTAGCAGCAGGTCGAATATCGCCAAAGTATTTTCTAAAAATAGGATGGCAAATTTCAAAATCATCGCGATTAGGTAAGATATAGGTTACACGTACCACATCGCTCAGGCTTGATCCTGCTTGTGCCAGTGCATGTTCAATATTCTTAAAGGTTTGCTCTGCTTGCTCAAGTACATTGTCGCTAATGGTCATGGCTGTATAATCGTAGCCAGTGCATCCACTTACAAATACCATATTGTCTGCTACAACTGCACGAGAGTAGCCAACTTCTTGTTCAAACCGAGAGCCGGAACTTATTAATTTTCTCATGCCGTGAAGGTAAGCATCCTTTAAATTATAAAAATAAATCTGTGGCAATTACCAGCCGTGTATACCGAACACAGATGGGTCTAGTTTATTGTCTAGCTGCACTTTAGTATACACCGATAAAAATATTTTTTGATAGTTAAACACTTCAACTAATTCGTTGAAATGCCTAAAGAATGCTTCGTCAATAATTTTCTTATCGTACTCAAAGTAAGCCATGGACTGCGATGGTGCGTTGTGCATGCCGGTAAAGTGAAAACCAACTGACCGTGCTTCCTTTAGGCGTTCATCAGGAATTTTGTAATGCGCATTTGGCGTGTATAGATAAACCCGATTATCGCAGTACGTTGCTCTTCCATTTGCCCACATCTGAGCCACACAGTCAACATTGTCATCATTTTGCAATTGTGATAAGATGTCTTGACGCTCTGCCATAGTATAATTAGCCAGATCAATAATATCCAAGTCGTCGGTCTTGCTCATTTTTATCCAAATTAATTTAGGGAAACGCTCTTGCAAGGCTTGCAGATAGTCCCAATCTTTTTTTCTGCTCACCTGATCATTATACCAACGAATATGGTACTGTGTAGGCTTAAAGTGAAAAGCAAACTTTTGCGTACCTTGATAATAGTACAAATCGCCAGGTCGCAGCAACTCCATACTTACGACTTCTTGTTGTTGAATTTGATCAAATGGTACGATGTACTCAGCGCTTTGGCTATCGTTGTAAATTACAACCTTGCGCGTGCTCGGTGCCACGTATACACGGGCGTTTGTATTCGAATTTGCTGTTGCAAATTTAGTACTGCCATTACTGTCAATTACCTTAATGATGCACTTCGTAAAGTCAGCATTGCCTGGCATATTATATATAAATAGCACTTTTTGAAATTGATGCAAATCGTATCCACCAGTTTGTGCATTATAAATTCGCCATGGACCTAATTTACTATCGTCGGCTAATACTTTCTTGCCGTTGGCTATAATTTCGCCCTTAAAGTTTGCTCGGGTTTCATAGGATTCAAACTCGTGTAGCTTTAAGGTATACACGATGCAGCTGTCGGTTTCTTTTAACCTCGACATATTGTTGACTATGCTGTATAGCATGATAGCAGTTACATATTTGCCGCTATCGTAAGTCAAGTGCAACGGGTCTTCATAGGTAAAGATTGGTTCTATGCTATGGCTAAGCGCATTATTAATTGTTCTTTCATAATAGATAGGTACAGTTTGCTGCGCCTTAATTTCTTTTGGAAATTTGTAGTAAGTTGTAGGATAGTATAAACTCAGTCGCGCATCAACCGTGCTCGTATTTACAAGATAAAATGTATCACGAATAACTATTTGATGCATGCTCGTGTCGTAAAATTTCAATGGCCAACGTTTAGTCGCTTGTACGTAGATGCAGTTAGGCTTTGGCTTCTGCGGCGTTGGTGCAACTTGTTCTTCCATGCGTTGTACAATAGTAGTGTCGCTTTTTTGCAGTTCCCAAGTTGTGTTGCTTAGTTTGTAATGGCTAAGAATTGTGGTATCATTTTTTACTTGTATGCAGGTGCCTAGTATCGCTTGATGAAATTTATCTTCTTTCAAAAAATCTGGCCAACTTAGTACTGAGTCAATTTGATAGCGCTGTGTTTGAGTATCAAAAACATAAACGATATAGCTATTCTTATCGGATATTTTATTTGCAATATTTGAATCTGTGATTTTTGCAGGCACTAATACATGTTGAAACTTATTGTATGCTGCGACACTACCCAAGCTAGATAAAGCACCATCTGTTGTTTTTCTGTTTTTGTATTGTACTTTTTTATCTGGTAATACTTGTACTTGCTTGCCAACAAACTCATCTATTAGTGTAATATTTTTTACATCAAAACTCATGTGCTGGTCGAAGCCTTCACCTGTGTGTGACATAGCTGTATAGGTTACAGGTATTACACCAAATAGCTCGCGTGATACAACGCTTGCATTTGAATCGCTCAGCGTGATGACAATTGGTTTTACTTGAATTGGGTCAAAGCCTGAATGCGATTGGATATCGCACGCATTGTAAAAATGATTGCTTGGAATTTGTACGATTTGTGTTGTTGTCGCTCGACTTTCTATCTTTACGTAAAGAAAAAGCGTTTTGGCACTCAGTGTTCGACTGCCACTATTCAAGTTGATGAAACGTTGGTGACGAATCAAATCGTTAGCGCCAGTATAGCTTGGAATTTTACAAACATAATAGTTGCCTAGACCTGCAAGCGGAGCACGGGCATGTTTTGCTTGAAAGCGATTACCTTTAAAAGTGCTCGTTTTATTTTGCCAAAACATGTATGGCTTTTTTGCTTGTGTTTCCTCCGTACTTTGATCAATTAAAAATGCTGTTCCGTCACCGTCACATAGCGTAATCTTGAGGTCGTCAATTTTTGTCTTGGTATCTCGTGCAACAACATCTAAAATGATATAGCTGTAGTTGAAGTCCGCACATGACTGTGCATACAAGACCGTTTGTGTAAATGCCAAAACCAGGATTAGTGCTATTGATGCTAACTTATTTTTCATTGACTTACCTCAAGATGCGCAAAAGCAAATATTCCATAAAGGTAATTGTTTAATGTACATAGTTGCACAAAGCAAATACACTGCAATTCAGCAGAGCCGCCTTAGCAGCATTATACCCGCTATTGCTCGCATTTGCTGCATATTAGCAATTTGAGGTGTTAGCGCAATATGCCACATGTTGTATATTTGCACTTGGCACAGCTGTTGCACAACCATGAGTAATTCACATTCAACACTTGAACAACATTTCGATAAGTTCAGAAAGCAAATCATAGGCACAGAAACATCTTTTGTAAGCCCCTATGGATTAAAGAAAATACTCTATTGCGACTGGATTGCAAGCGGTAGACTTTACAAACCTGTAGAGGACGCGATTGCTAATATTTTTGGCCCTTACGTTGCTAATACGCATACCGAAACAAGCGCTACTGGTGTTTATATGACCAAGAGCTACGAGAAAGCGCGCGAAATCATAAAGCAGCATGTCAACGCCAATGCTGATGACGTACTTATTAGTTTCGGCAGTGGAATGACAGCTGTTGTAAATAAGTTGCAACGGATTATGGGTTTGCGTGTGCCGGAACAGTTTCAGCATACTTTGCAAATAGCAGAAGAAGATAAGCCGATTGTATTTGTTAGTCATATGGAGCATCATAGCAACCATACAAGCTGGCTAGAAACAATTTGCGATGTAGAAATTATTGAGCCAAATACAAGTGGAAATTTGGATATAAATAATCTACTTGATTTACTTGCGAAATACAAAAATCGCAAGACCAAAATCGCAGCCATTAGCGCTTGCAGTAATGTGTCTGGTATCATCACGCCGTATTATCAAGTTGCAGAAGTGATGCATCAACATGATGGTTTAGTTTTTGTAGATTTTGCTTGCAGTGCACCTTATGTTGATATTGATATGCACCCTAGCAATCCTTTACAACATTTAGATGCTATATTTTTCTCACCACACAAATTTTTAGGTGGCCCTGGTAGCAGCGGCATCATGCTATTTAATAAAAAACTTTACCGTAATGCTGTGCCTGATAGTCCTGGTGGCGGTACAGTTAAGTGGACCAATGCTTGGCACGAACGTTCATACCTTGACGATATTGAGGCACGAGAAGATGGCGGCACACCTGCTTTTTTGCAGACGATACGTGTTGCCTTAGCAATTAAAGTAAAAGAAGAAATGGGCGTTGCAAATATTACTGCACGCGAGCATGAGATTCTTAATTATGTGATGCCAAAACTTAGTATGCATCCCAACATTAAAGTAATTGGCAACTCCGAGCACGAAAGGGTAGGCGTGATAAGCTTTGTGATAGAACAAATGCATTACAATTTTACGGTGCGCTTGCTCAACGATTTGTATGGCATACAAGTGCGTGGCGGTTGTTTTTGTGCTGGCACCTACGGTCACTATTTGATGGGCATTACAATCGAAGAAAGCCATAGTATAACAGATCAAATAGAAATTGGTATTGCATGTGCTAAGCCTGGTTGGGTGCGCTTGAGTTTGCATCCTACACTTACAACACAAGAAGTAGAGTATATCACAGCTAGTATCATTGACCTCGCAGATAATTGGCGTCAATACCAAGATGCTTATGCTTATGACGAGCGCAGCAACGAATTTACTTATAAAGAAAAAATGCCCGAGCCTGATTACGCTAGTGCATTTGATATGCAAGCAGCAGTATAGAATTAGTATGTTCAATCTTTTCAAGCTTAGTTCATTTCTCGGCTTTTTTATGCTATTGCTTAGCACAAATGCAGAAGCAAAGGGCTTTGTTGTGCAAGGCGTAGTGAAAAACCTCGCAGGCAAGAAACTTTTTCTTATGCGTTACGAAGGTTTTGTAAATCTTAAAGTTGACAGTGTACTTGTAAAAGATTCAAGTTTTAAGTTTACGCAACAGCAAGCGCCATTAGGTAATTTATACGCTTTGCAATACGATCTCAACAAGCAACAGCGTTTGGAGTTTTTAGTATTTGAGAATACCACAATCAATATCGTTTTCAATGCTATGGATCCTAGTGGCTCAAGTATTGTAAAAGGCCATAAACAAAGCGAAGCATTTGCAGCATATGCAAAATTGGCCACTAATGTAGGCTTAACACTGGACAGCTTACAGAACCAAGCTTTGCCAAAATGCAAGAATGCTCAAGACAGTGCTGCTGTAAACAATAAGATTGGCGAAGTCAGTGTATTGGTAGGGCAGTGGCAACTTGACTACGTTAAAAAGAACAAGAGCGGCTACTTTTCTAGTTTAATCAAGAGCATGCCAGAACCCGAATTGCCAGATAGTATTGCTATCGTGCCAGGCAACGCCTTGACGCTAGATCAAATATATTTTCTACGTAAAAATTATTGGGAATTCTTTGACTACAAGCAAGAAGCCCTTGCGCGTTCGCCACTATATGCTTTTAAAATAAAAAATTACTTTACAGTGCTTACTAATCCGCAGCCCGATTCATTCAGACAAAGTGTGGCAGCGCATTTCGCAACGCTAGAGAAATATCCCTTGCACTATCAAATAGCATTAAACACGCTTCTCAATCAAGCAGAGTACAGTAATGTGATAGGTATGGACGAAAACTTTGTGACACTGATTGAAGATTATGTGATGGCGCAAAAAACACCTTGGATGAGCGATAGTTTGCAAAAAGTGTATATCAAAAAAGCGCAAGGTTATAGTAAAAGTACTTTAGGGAAAGTGGCGCCGGCCTTAGTACTGGCTAGCGACGATAACAGTGAACTGAGCTTGCAAAAGATAGTGCCGCTAGCAAAGTATACCGTACTTATTTTTTATGACCCCAATTGCAGTCACTGCAAAGAAGAAGTGCCCCGCATGGATTCTGTAGTTCGTGCATTGCGAGGCAAGTACGATTTACAAATTTTTGGTGTTTGCAATGGCAATGACCACGATGCTTGGCGAAAACTTATTGCAGATAAAAAGCTAAATGGCATTTGGCATCATGCACGCGTAGGTGCTGTGCAGCCAACATTTAGACAAGACTACAGCGTTTTTACAAATCCAGTTATTTATTTGATTGACAATAGGGGCATCATCGTAGGCAAGAAATTTGACGCGCTGCATCTAGAAACTTATTTGCAGAGGCTAGAAACCAACACAATCTTTAGGCAAAGCCAAGGCGTAAATAAGTAAAATATGTAGGGATAGCAGGTAACATGCTATGCACACAATGTTTTACCTTTACCTTTTTATATATGGCTTTAGACATAAGTAAAGTGCCAGTAATAGATCAGGTAGGCGTAGAAGAACGCGTTGCCAGATTTACTACACGCAGTATTAAAAAAGATAGCAAGATTAAAGGTCTTAAGCTTGCACTCAATATGATTGACCTTACAACGCTGGAAGGCAAGGATACGCCTGGCAAGGTTCGTCAAATGTGCTATAAGGCGCAGCACTTAGCTGATCATATCAACGATGTGCCTACTGTTGCTGCGGTATGTGTGTATCCAAACCATGTAGCAACGGCAAAGAAGGCATTGCTCAATTCCAATATAAAAATAGCAAGTGTTGCTACAGCTTTTCCGAGTGGTAATAGCAATTTGCGCATCAAACTAGCCGATACAAAGATGGCTGTAGATGCAGGCGCTGACGAAGTGGATATGGTGATTAGTCGCGGCGAGTTTTTGCGTGGCAATTACAAATTTGTGTACGACGAAATCGCAAGCGTAAAAGAGGCTTGTGGCGAAGCACGTCTAAAGGTGATTTTGGAAACGGGCGAGTTGAGTACATTAGACAATGTGCGCTTGGCTAGTGAAATAGCCATGCAAGCAGGTGCAGATTTTATTAAAACAAGCACGGGCAAAATTCAACCAGCAGCTACCATGCCAGTAACTTATGTAATGCTTTGCGCCATTGCAGATTACTACCACCAAACAGGTAAAATGATAGGTATGAAGCCAGCAGGTGGCATTAGTACTTCAAAGCAGGCAATTCAATACTTGGTTATGCTTTATGAAACACTAGGGCCAGGTTGGATGACCAATGAATGGTTTCGTTTTGGTGCTAGCTCTTTAGCTAACGATATTTTATTACAACTAGGAAAAGAACAAAATGGTGTTTACTACAGCGCCGACTATATTTCTAAAGATTAAAACTCTCAACGCTTAATACAATTTTAATGGCAAAAGCAAAAGCTATAAAAAAGACCACTCCAAAGAAGAATACTAGCAAAGGCGAAGTATTTTCTTGGAGCTATGCACCAGCACCAGAAAGTGCCGACCACGTGCAGTTGAATCAGCAATACGAATTGTTCATTAACGGCAAGTTTGTTAAGCCTGCAAGTGGCAAATACTTTGACACCATCAATCCTGCAACAGGCAAAGTCATTGCCAAAGTTGCCGATGCTGGCGCAAAAGATGTAGATGCTGCCATGAAGGCTGCCCAGACTGCATATGATAAAGTGTGGCGCAAGATGGATGCATTAGAAAGAGGTAAGTACATCTATCGAATTGCACGTATGATACAGGAGCGTGCACGCGAATTTTCTGTTATAGAAAGTTTAGACGGAGGCAAGCCAATTCGTGAAAGTAGAGATATAGATGTGCCGCTTGCAGCTAATCATTTTTTTTACTACGCAGGTTGGGCAGATAAATTGCAATATGCTACACTAGGCAAAAAGCCTGAATCAATTGGTGTTTGTGCGCAAATTATTCCATGGAATTTTCCTTTGCTGATGGCAGCTTGGAAAATTGCACCAGCCTTGGCTACCGGCAATACAGTTGTACTAAAGCCAGCAGAAACGACGCCGCTTACTGCTTTGAAGTTGGCAGAAATTATTCAGGAAGCCGACTTGCCACCGGGCGTTGTAAATATTATTACTGGTCAAAAAGAAACTGGGGCTAGCATGGTACAGCATTCTATTCCTGCTAAGATTGCCTTTACTGGTAGCACCGCAGTAGGCAAATGGATTCAAAAAGAAATTGCTGGCACAGATAAGAAGCTAACGCTAGAACTTGGTGGTAAAGGTGCCAATATCATTTTTGCAGATGCAGCGATAGATCAAGCCGTTGAAGGAATTGTAAATGCTATATTTTTCAATCAAGGTCATGTATGTTGCGCTGGCTCAAGGTTGTTTGTACAAGAAAGTGTGTACGATACAGTGGTGCGCAAATTAAAACAGCGTATGGAGTCGCTTATTGTGGGTGATCCACTAGACAAGCAAACTGATATTGGCGCTATTAATAGCAAGATGCAGCTAGATAAAATTAATCACTACATCAAATTAGGTCTTAGCGAAGGTGCAGAGTTGCACCAACCAAACTGTGCTATACCAACACAAGGCAACTTTATTAGACCAACTTTGTTCTTACACACTTCACAGAGTCATCGCATCGTTCAAGAAGAGATTTTTGGTCCAGTATTGGCGATTCAAACTTTTAGAACAATAGAAGAAGTAATTGAAAAAGCAAACAATATTCCTTACGGTTTAAGCGCTGGCGTTTGGACAGATAAGGGTAGCAAAATTTTTAATCTCACACAAAAACTAAAGGCAGGTATAGTCTGGGCTAATACCTTTAATAAGTTTGACCCAACTAGTCCGTTTGGTGGATACAAAGAAAGTGGCTTTGGAAGAGAAGGCGGCGTACATGGCTTAGCACCATACTTAAGATAAAAAAGTACTAAAAAATATTTCGCAATTATTAATGCATATCGCATAAGACAACAAGATAATTATGGCAGAATTAGCAGTATTAAAGACATATAAAATATTTATAGGTGGCGCATTTCCACGCACAGAAAGTGGGCGTTACTACAAATTACAAAATGCGCAAAAGCAGACTATAGCCAATGTTTGCTTAAGCAGCAGAAAAGATTTTAGAAACGCCGTTGTTGCAGCGCGTAAAGCACAAGAGGCTTGGCAGGGTAGAGCGGCATTTAATAAAGCGCAAATCGTTTATCGTATTGCAGAAATTTTAGAAGGGCGTCGTCAGCAGTTTGTACAAGAGTTGGTATTGCAAGGTTATGCTACCGCCGCAGCACAAAAAGAAGTACAAGCAAGTATCGACGCTTGCGTGCATTATGCTGGCTGGTGCGATAAGTATCAAGCAATCACTAGCTCTGTTAATCCTGTAGCGAGTAGCCACTTTAATTTCAGTGTGCCGGAGCCGATGGGTGTGCTTAGTTTGATTGCCGACAATAATAGCGGCTTGCTTGCTTTGGTAGTTGCTGTGCTTGCAAGCATCGTAGGTGGCAATACCGTTGTAGCACTTGCATCAGAAAAGTATCCTTTATGTGCTGTTAGTTTTGCGGAAGTATTGGCAACAAGTGATGTGCCAGGAGGAATTATCAATATTATTACAGGTAAGCAATCTGAATTACATAAACACATGGCCAATCACATGGACGTGAATGCGATTGTTTACTGTGGCAGCGATGCGGTAATGTATAAGGAGATAGCAGCACTGTCTTCTCTAAACGTAAAGCGATCATTTAATTGGCAACACAACTGGCAGCAATATAGTAGCTTCAGCTTAGAAAGTATTTCGCAATTGCAAGAGATTAAAACCACCTGGCATCCGATAGAAAATATTGGTGTTAGTGGCGCGAAGTATTAATTGCAGTGCCGCCCTGTATTTAGTACTACATAAAAAAAGCCGACTCATTACTGAATCGGCTTTTGCATTTTAAATTAGTGCTAATTATTTCTTAGCTTCTTTAGCAGCATCTGCTTCTGCTTGCTTAAGCGCACGTGTTGTTACTACAGAGCAAACTGGAATACGCATGCTTTGCATTAACGTGATACCTTCTGCTTGAATATCTTCTACACGTAAGTTCTTGCCAATTTCTAGGTTAGTAATATCTACTTCTAGGCACTCACGCAAAGCTTCCGGCGTACATTTTACTTTGATGCTTGTAAGCTTCACAATAAAACGACCACCATTTTTAACGCCGATACTAGTACCAGTAAATCTCAATGGTATTTTTGCCAATAAAGATTTGCCTTCAACTAGCTCAAGTAAATCAACGTGAATAAGTGCATCAGTTACTTTGTCGAACTGAAGATCTTTTAAGATGCATCTGTACTTTTTGCCGTCTACTGTTACTTCAGCAATCTGAAAATCTGGTGTGTAAACAAGTGGTTTAAGCGCACGCTGAGTAGCTGCAAAATGCACGGTAGTGGCCCCACCATAAATTACGCCAGGCACTTGGTCCTTAGAACGAACTGTGCGGGCACCTGCTTTGCCAATTTCGCTTCTAAGTTGTCCTTCAATCGCAATGGTTTTCATTACATTAATATGTGTGTTATAGGCTGCACCTGCCTTTTGTTAAAAATGAGGCGCGAAGGTAGTGTAAATAAGCCCATTTGCCAAGCGTTTATGGCATTTATCAGGGCTTTTGCGAAGGAAATTCATGATGCAGGCAAACCTAGCTTCTACAGAGTTAGGCTTTACCTTAGCTGACCTATATCAAATTGGCCTTCTTGATCTTTTCGTGCAAGAACAAGTCGTTGATGCTTTCGTTGTGGTACATATTAGATATACACTGACTAAACAAATGAGCTGTACTCAACACCTTTATTTTACTGCATTCTTGCTTCAATGGTATCGTATCTGTAACAACAAGCTCAGTAAGCACGCTGTTTTCAATATTTTCGTAGGCCTTACCACTCAATACTGGATGGGTACAGAAAGCGCGCACACTTTTAGCGCCTTTGTCCATTAACATTGCAGCACTTTTTGTAAGTGTACCAGCAGTATCGCAGATATCGTCTATCAAAATAAGGTCTTTATCACGAACATCACCAATCACCGTCATACCAGCAATTTCATTGGCACGCTTGCGTTGCTTATCACAAATTACCATGTCGGCGCCAAAATAGGTAGCCACCTCTCTTACACGATTTGTGCTGCCTACATCCGGGCTAGCAAACGTAAGATTTGGTATTTGCAACTTTTCTATATACGGTATAAAAATAGCGCTGCCGTCAAGGTGGTCCACTGGAATATCAAAGAAACCTTGTATTTGCGGTGCGTGTAAATCCATTGTCATTACACGATTTGCACCAGCAGTGGTTAGTAAGTTTGCTACTAGTTTACTTGCTATCGCTACACGCGGTTTGTCTTTTCTATCTTGACGAGCAAAGCCAAAGTAAGGCACTACGGCTACAATATAACCCGCACTTGCACGACGCGCCGCATCAATCATCATCAGCAATTCCATGAGATTGTCAGTTGGCGCATTTGTACTTTGAATAAGTACTGTCGTAGCGCCACGAACGCTTTCGCCAATTACTGGTTGAAACTCGCCATCGCTAAATTTTTGTATGGTTAAATTGCCTAGCTCCTGGCCAAAAGAAGTTGCAATTTTGTTGCCAAGTGCTGTACTGGCATTACCGGCAAATAGCTTGATGCCTGCTGATGTTTGATACATTGTGTTTTAGTAGATTTGTTGTATGCGATAGTATGTTTTGGCAAAGATACTCGCTACCAGCTCCAACGCAATTGCATTGTGTAAAAGTTGCAATTCTTTGTGCATTGTTACCAAAATGCTACCTTTCTGTCGCATTATTGATTGTAATCGTCATATTTTATACCTTGCAAAGTCCTGCCTTTTGCCAACTTGTATTAACTTAGCCACATATGAGCAGGATGATTGTGGCTTGGGTGGCCATATGTGTGGGGATGTGGATAGCTCGCGGTAGTGCAAATGCACAAAGTATAACTATTAGCGAAATCAATTACAAAAGCGATGCCACGGTTAACCCCGGCGACTGGTTGGAATTATACAATTTTGGAGCAACACCCATTGTTTTAGACGGCTGGTCAATAGTTGATACAGGCGCAGGTAGTGTACCTTTTGTAATGCCTGTAGGCACAAATTTAGCTGCAGGTGCGTATTTGGTGCTCTGCAGAAACTCAACGTTTGGCAACTTTGTCAATACTTTTCCAGGCGTAAGCAACCGAATACCTGCATTTACCTACAAATTGAATGGCATAGACCAGATTATTTTGAAGGATGCCGCTAATAATCAAGTGCTTTCATTTAATTATAGCAGCATTGACGATTGGCCCGACGGACCAGATGGCGAGGGCAGAACATTACAATTGCGAAATGAAAGCAGCAATACTGGTTTAAGTATAGCGAGTAACTGGCGTGATGGCTGCATGTTTGGCAGCCCAGGTACTGCACCACAAGGGGATTGCAACGATGCAATTATTGTAAGCGAAATCAATTACAATTCCGATAGCCTCAAAGATCAAGGAGAGTTTGTGGAGTTTTACAACCGCACCAGTTCACCAATTAATTTGGCAGGCTATTACATGCGCGATCGCTGGGATAGTGTTCTTAATACGTTTACATTTCCAGCAGGTACAGTACTCGGCCCCAATGATTATATTGTAGTTAGTAACGACTCAACAGCGTTTAAGAAGTGGCATAATATTGTACCAGGTAAGTTTTTCGCTAACTTCCCTTATAGCCTTAACAATGGCGGTGAGGTAATTCGTCTGTATAAGCCCAATAATCAGTTGCTTTACAGTATACACTACAACGACAGTATTCCATGGACAGATAGTGCAGATGGCGAAGGCTATACTTTAGAGTTTAAGAACTATGCGTGGCATTGTAACGAGGGAAAGAATTGGTTTGCAGGCTGCCTAGGTGGAAGTCCATTTAAGGCCTACACTACGCCTTGTCAACCTTTTTACCCACTGGGTTTGCAAGGCAGCAGTACACAACCAGTTTCGATAATACCTAATCCAGCGCAAGAATTGATTAGAGTAGAAGGAATCAGCATAAGCGACATCCAAAGTGTATCGATTTCAGACGCATCAGGCAAGGTTATAATGCGACAGGCTAGTATTGGTGCTGATGGCATAAACGTTTCGTACTTGCCATGCGGCTGCTACTTCATGCATATCACAGCTACAGGTAAATCTTTTCACTCAAAATTCATTAAGCAGTAAACCACAACCTAGTGCAGCAATACATCAAAGACATGCTTAACAGTTTTAGCACTTTTAGTTTACAAGAGCTAGAGGCTGCTGATTTGTTAGAGAGGAAAGACTTTAAGTATGTCCTAAAGGCTGAGCACTTAGCAAAGGTATTAGCAGATATGAGGCCGTATTACAAAGTAATGAAAGTAGGCGATTATAGCTATACCGACTACCTTACCGATTACTTTGATACGACCGACTTTAAATTTTATATGCAACACCACAATGGACAGCTTAATCGGTACAAGGTGCGTGTGCGCACTTATGTTCAAAGTGCACTGCATTTTTATGAAGTAAAATTTAAAAACAATAAAAATTGGACTAGTAAACATCGCGAAAAACTACATTCGCCAGTAATAGATATCAATGACTTTACAAAGTCTATTACTACGGATAAACTTGAGAAAAAAATGCGTGTGCATTATTCCCGCATTACAATGCTTAGCATGAATGGTTCAGAGAAGATAACGCTGGACCTCAATCTTAAATTTGAACAGCAAGACCGTGTTTGCGATATGAGTCACTTATGTATTGCAGAAGTGAAAAGCAAAACACATCATCCTTATATCTTTCGTCAGGAACTAAAAAAGCTAGGCTACCGTAGTACGGGACTTAGCAAGTATTGCCTTGGCATTACTCAGTTATACAGACACCTCAAAGCAAACAGCTTCAAAAAAACAATTTTAAACTTACAGAAATTATCAGCGTAAATGGATTTATCGTTATTGATTAGATTAGGCATAGACACACTAAGTGTATTCTTTATAGTGGGCCTACTTCACTATAGATTGTACAAAAAAAGCGAGTATATTTTTACTTACGTTATTTTCAACATTCTTATATTCTTGCTCAGTTTTGTATTGCAAAACAACCAAATGAGCATGGGGGCAGCATTCGGTTTATTTGCTGTATTTAGCATTATTCGCTATCGTACAGAGGACATTACAGCCCGCGACATGACGTATTTGTTTATTGTCATCGCACTTGGTTTGCTTAACGCTGTCCATGGCTTAAAACTAGCCGACAGCGCCGCTTTTGACACAGCCCTTCTGACACAGATGGTTGTCATTAATGTTATTATCATTGTACTGGCATGGATACTAGAAAGTAGCGTACTTATGAAGCGCGAATTAGTGCAAACCGTTCAGTATGAAAACATTGCTAATATCAAGCCTGAAAACAGACAAGTCTTGCTAGACGATCTTAGTATGCGCACTGGACTTAAGGTACATCGTGTGGAAATCGGTAAAATTGACTTTTTACGCGACACTGCCACAGTGAAAATCTACTATTATAGTGCCCAAGAATACCAAAGGTAATAATTTGGTAACATTGCAAATCTAGCATTTGCAAATTAGGCATTTTACCTTCGCCGCGGAATTATACTAAAATAAGGTGAAGTTACTTTTTAATGCATTTATTGCAACAACCGTCGTGCTGCTATCTTTTTCTAAATCTCACGCTCAAGCAACGCTTGGCGATAGCAAAGCACAAACCCCAACAGCAGAGACAAAAAAACCGTGGTACGAAAATTTTTCGATTCGTGGGTATTCACAAATCCGTTACAACGGACTTTATGAAAGCAATGACAAGTATAAGTGTGACCAGTGCGATAGAAATTGGGGCGGCAATGGCGGCTTTTCAATTCGCCGCGGTCGTATGATTATCTTCGGCAACGTATCACCAAACGTATATATTTATATTCAGCCAGATTTTGCTAACGAGGTGCGTACTCCAGTATCTGGAGCACAAGCAAGCAGTGGTAGCGCTAGTCAGTATTTTCAAATTCGTGACGCCTATGTTGATGTAGCTGTTGACAAAAAGCGAGAGTTTCGCTTTAGAATTGGTCAAAGCAAGGTGCCTTACGGTTTTGAGAATATGCAAAGTAGTCAAAATCGTTTACCACTAGATCGTGCTGATGGTTTGAATAGCGCCGTTAGTAACGAGCGTGACTTAGGCGTATTTTTTTACTATGCACCAGCAAAAGTGCGCGAGCTTTACTCTAAGCTAGTTAACGAAAACTATAAGGGTAGTGGCGACTACGGTGTGCTTGGCTTAGGTACATATACTGGTCAGGTGGCTAATCGCTTAGAGCAAAATAAAAACAGACACTTAGTAGCACGCCTAGCTTACCCAATTCAAATTGGCTCGCAAATTATTGAGCCAAGTGTGCAAGCCTACAGCGGCCTTTATGTCATGGCACCAGAATTCCGCCGTACCACAACAAAGAGTGGTGCAGTTAATTCAGAATTCTTGGATCAACGCGCTGCTGCAACCTTTGTATTATACCCTCGTCCAATTGGTATTTTTGCTGAATGGAATATTGGTAAAGGCCCACAGTTTGCTGTAGATTCTGACAGTATTCTTACTAAGAACCTTACAGGTGGCTATGTTACGGTAACATGCAGAATTAAGCAAGGTAAGCATATGATGTTCTTCCCTTATGCGCGTGGACAATACTACCAAGGCGGCAAAAAACACGAAACAAATGCTACGATGCACCATATGCGTGAATTGGAAATTGGATGCGAGTGGCAAATAAACAAGAGTTTTGAGTTAACGCCCGCATTTGTGATTGGCGGACGCAATACAGTTAATACCTTTGGCACACCAGGCTTTCAGGCTGGGCAAGTATTTAGAATACAAGCACAATACAACTATTAAACATTACAAATAACAAACACAACAATCAAACAAAATGGCAAACGCAATCATTAGATTCTTTCAACCAAAGGACCGCATTTTTTATAGTCTGTTCGAAACAGTTGCAGGTACTGTAAGTACAATGGGTAGTAAACTTAACGAACTAGTTAAGACGCCCGAATTTGCTGATCGCCAAGTATTGATTGATGAAATTAGTAACCTAGAGCATAAGAATGATGAAACAACGCATCAGATTTTTATGGAGCTGGGTAAAAATTTCATTACGCCATTTGATCGTGAGGATATACACTACTTAGCTAGCGCGCTTGACGATATTGCTGATTACATCTATAGTAGTGCTAAGAAAATTAATTTCTACAAAGTAGACCCAAGTGAAACTGGTTTTCAGAAGATGGGCGAAATTATTGAGCAAGGTAGCCATGCGGTACGCGATGCAGTAATGGAATTGCGCAATATGAAAAATATTAAGAAGATGAGCGAAAACTTGGTGCGCATTAACAGCCTAGAGAACCAAGGCGATGATGTGTATGATATGAGCATCGAACGTCTTTTCGAAACTGAAAGCGACGCTAAGGAAGTTATTAAGAAGCGCGAAATCTACCAAGTAATGGAGATGGTTACAGATAAGTGTGAGGATGCTGCCAATGTAATTGAGGGTATCATTGTTAAGTACGCATAGTACTTCGCTGCAAATTTTCACTAACAACTAAACGAACATTTTTGTGAGTACATTATTAATTGTAATTATTGCCCTTGCCTTGATATTTGACTATATCAATGGCTTTCACGATGCTGCTAATTCTATTGCAACCGTAGTAAGTACAAAAGTGCTTACACCTTTTCAGGCAGTATTATGGGCGGCATTTTTTAATGCCGTAGCTTATTTTATATTTAAGGATCACGCGGTGGCTAATACCATTGGCAAAACCGTGCAAAAAGAATTTATTACATTGCCTGTAATTTTTTCTGGCTTAATAGCGGCTATATTCTGGAACTTGCTTACATGGTGGTTTGGCATTCCAAGTAGTAGTAGCCATACGCTAATTGGTGGTTTTGCAGGTGCTGCAATTTGTGCTGCTTTGATGAAGGACGGTAGTCTACAATTAATGCAAATAATTGATAGCGGTAAAGTAAGAGATACGATTATGTTTATTGTATTAGCGCCGCTTATTGGTATGCTCATTTCGATGTTCTATACCCTTGTGCTAGTGCATCCCAATACGTGGCTGAAATGTGCTATACTGGCAGCCACAGGTGTGTTGATTTGGTTTGCGTTTGCTAAATTTCAGAATGGCAAAATAGAAAAGAATGTAAGTTCGTTTTATCGTATAGATAAAAACAGCAAGATAGTAGTTGACGAAGGCTTAAAATTGGCAAAAGAAACTGATGCTTCGAAGAAAGCGGCAATTCAAAAGAAAATTGATGAGGCACAAGTGAAGGTTGACAAAGCAAATAAAGCCCTCGAAGGTAGTAGGCCTTATATGCAGCAGTTTGAAGAAAAAGGATGCGATTGGGTTGCTACGCAAATCTTGTCTGACACAAATATCGATATCAAAACTACAATTACAGGTCGCTTTGGTGATAAGCTCAATAAATATTTCAAGACAGAGCAATTAAAGGCAAAGAGCAGTCGCGATACAAGCTTTAAGCCAGCATTTGAATATGCGAAGGCAATGGTAGACAGCTTAAAGCCATTAGCCAAAATTTATCATTCACTAGGAAAAGATAGCATGGTTGCTACTATGATTACTAGAGCTGATATTGAGGACCCAGTAGAGCAAGCGGCATTTGCAAAAGCAATGGAAATGGACGTTAAAAAGGACCTTGCTAAAGAAGTAGAAAAAGCTAACAATAAAACGCTTCGCTATTTCTTGATTGGTGGTTTACTTATTTTTATTTTATCATTTATTTACACAGAGAAAATAAAAGAGCCAAGCGCAGGACGCACGGCAAGCCTATTTAAGCGTTTACAGTTGTTAAGTAGTGCTGGCTTTAGTATAGGCCATGGTGGTAACGATGCGCAAAAAGTAATGGGTATTATTGGTGCGGCACTTGTCGCAAACGGACAGTACTTTGATGTAAGTAGCGCGATTAGTGCAGAACATTGGATTCCTATTGCATGCTACGCAGCAATTGGCTTAGGTACGCTTAGCGGAGGCTGGAAGATTGTAAAAACCATGGGTACAAAAATTACTAAGGTTACCCCACTTGAGGGTGTTGCTGCAGAAACTGCTGGTGCTACAACATTATTCTTAACAGAACAAATGGGTATACCTGTAAGTACAACGCATACCATTACTGGTGCAATCATAGGTGTAGGCGCAACAAAGCGTTTGAGCGCTGTACGCTGGGGTGTTACAATCAATTTGCTTTGGGCGTGGATACTTACAATTCCGGTAAGTGCTATTGTAGCAGCATTAGTGTTCATGCTAGTTAATGCTTTGATGTAAGTATTAACATTATCTTGTTGTTAGCTTTATGCTAGCAATACTATCATTCAATGCAGCTAGCCATAAGTCGCAGGCTGCTGGTTTCCAATGGGTATCATTTGGCCACCATAGCATTTCGTTATCTTTCTTAGTATTAATAGTTTTTAATACATCCATAAAACATACATCGGGCATTTGCGCCTGCAGTTGATAGAGATAAGTGTGCAAGTCATTTTGCACACCTTCAACAGCGGGGTAGACGCGTGTTTTTTCAGGAATCACAGAGATAATCATTTTCTTAAAGCCGACAGATTTCGCATGTGTAGCATACAATGCAAAACCTTGTTGAATTGTATGTTTGTCTTCGTCACTAAGGCGCTTATAGCACGAGCCTTCTATGGTGCTATCGATAGTGATATTTAAGTATAAAAGCTTTGTGCGGCTGTTGTAACGCACACGTGGGTCTATTTCATTTAAGATGTGAAACTTAAAGTCAGCTTTCAACTCTTGAAGAAAATTACTTGGCTTATTGTAGCTTGTTAGGTATTCTAAATTTTGCTCTATTCCTTTGGTATTAAAGTAAGGTTTAAGCCAAGCGAACCTGTTATACACTTGCATTAGATTCCCGCTTGTAGTAGCAATATTTGGCGCCTGATTACCAATTATAGCTTTACAAGTCTTGAGCAAATCGCGCTCAATAATTTCGAAAACAAGGATGTTGTTTTTTGTACTGTCAATAATAGCTGGCAGATAATTATCGGCATAGTGATGCTGCACGTACCGCGCGCCATTGAAGCAAGGACTATCTACTCTGCCACTTTGAGTATAGCTATCACCTAACATAAAGATAGCATCATTTGTATCTAAAGTAGTGAGCTTGGCTTGCGCTGTACCTTTAATTGGAATCTTAAACGCACTCAGTTTTGTCATAGTATAGAAGTCGCCATACTTGTAGATATCAAGCGAGCCATACATTTTTTTCTCTAACCATGTAAAAACGTCTTGTCTGCACGCGCCAAGGTAAAGCAAGGCAGCTAGGGCAATCGCCACTAAGGCGCATATTTTTCTAAAGCGTATCAAAACTGAAAATAAATAAAAACACTTTGATTAAAAATGCCAAGGAAATAAATGATAATGCATGCACAAAGCAATTTAGCGTAGAACTGTTTTTGTGCTAAGAAAACCTTGTCTAACTTAAGTGATTCTGCACCTACAAGTAAGACGCACAATAGCAAAGCAAGAATGACTGCATTCGAGTTTAATAGTAAATTGCCTTTTTGCATTACAAACTGTTTCTTTATCAGCGTCACCGCCTGACTAAGGCTAGTGCTGCGAAATAGAATCCAGCCAACTAGCACCACAAGCCACATCAATATGCGTTTCACAGTAGTTGGTGTGTTGCTTAGTACTGTATTATGAATAACCAGTGCTATGCCATGCAATAATCCCCATGCTAAAAATGTATAGTTTGCGCCGTGCCAGATACCACTTAGCGCAAAGACGATGATAATATTGCGGATTGTATTGACCTTGCCTCCTTGTGAACCGCCAAGCGGATAATACACATAATCGCGAAACCATGTACTAAGGCTAATATGCCAGCGACGCCAAAAGTCTTGTATGTCGGCGGCCAAATAAGGTCTATTGAAATTATCTGAAAATTGTATGCCCATTATTTGCGCTAGGCCCTTTGCCATTGCAGCATAGCCAAAGAAGTCGCAATAGATTTGAACAGCAAATAGCACCGCACCAAGCCATACCTGTATTGTACTGCATGCGTTGTAGTTCAACCAAATTGTATCTACAGTTGTACTTACACGATCTGCAATGATACACTTTAAAGCAAGTCCATATAAAATGTACAGCAATCCTTGCTTTATATGATGCGATTGCGCGCTAGCAAATTGATGAAATTGATGTAGTAAATTTCCAGCGCGTTCAATAGGCCCTGCAACTAATTGTGGAAAGAAGAGTACATAGTTGGCAAATGCTAAAAGATTCTTTTCCGCCTGCTGTTTGCCTTTGTACACATCAATTGTATAGCTCATACTCTGAAACGTGTGGAAGGATAGGCCGATAGGCAGTGCAAGACGCAGGAGCCAATGGTCTGCATTGCTAGCACGTGTATATGAATAGTATTGCTGCAATGCAAACGCCGAGTACTTAAACGTAATGAGTAGCATTAGATTTGTACTTAAGCTAGCAATTAGAATTGGCTTCGCATACTGCTTAAATTTTTCAATGCCAATGGCGGAAAAATAATCAACCGCAATTACAAAATACAAAATTACAATGTAGGCGGGTTGCACTACCATATAGAAGTAGCTGCTTGCCATAAGCAACCACAATAACCTCATCCATTGCTTTGGCAACAAAAAGTAGATGCCAATAGCAATAATGCCAAAGAATAAAAACTGGAGTGTATTAAAAAGCACAGTTTTGCAGGCTTAGCACGCAAAGTTGCGGCATAATTCGATTACTGCCTAAGCAATTGTATATCGCCTTTAAACTGATACTTCTTGTTGTCGGTAAGTGTAATAACCAAATGGTAGAAGTACACATCAGCATTGCAAGCTTGGCCTGCGCCTGTTGTACCATCCCACGCATTGTTCATGATGTCGCCTTTGAATACCACATTGCCCCAACGGTCTACGATTTGCATTTGTGCTGCCTTCATGTCAGGATTAAAACGTGCTACATCGCCAAACTTGTCATTTACACCATCTCCGTCTGGTGTAAACGCATTTGGTAGGTATAAGAACTTCTGCAGGGTAACTACAGTGTCGTAGTTAGCAATTAAAGTATCGGTACTAAACTTCACATCTAGTACTACGCTTTCAGTATTTGTGTTTGGACTCAATACATTATTTCCTGGATCTGCCCAAGTCCAGTTTGCGAACTGATGCTTTGTAATATTGGTTGCAGTAGCAGTAAGTGTATGCGTTGTTGCTTCTTCCCATCTGAAAATCATAGGGGTCGCACCAACAGTGGTTGCGCCATCAACTAAAATGGTGCCTGCCCATGGGGCATTATTAGCTACAACTACATTAAAGCTATCCTTCGGCTTAATGGCAAACACAGCAACTATACTATCCTCTTGCTTATAATCTAGCAAAGCATTTGGTGTAACCATTGTTGGACTAATAAGGTTTTGAGGCTTGTATTTACGCCATTCTACAAACATAAAGCCTGGATTAGGCACAGCATTAATAGAGTAGATACTATCCGTAACTGCAATTGTCTTGTATGGATATTGCGGTAGAGTAGTGGTGCCAACTTGGATATTACCCATACCAACTTGATCTACATTGAATGTAATTTTCTTTACGGCTAAACAGGTATCTTGATCACTGGCTACTAATGCACAACGGTCTAAAATAAATTTACGAATGGTATCAACATTATCCTGCCACTTTTGATAAGTACCACCCCAGCGTGCGATATGTTGCGGCATTTCTCCATCAAGCAAGTTTTCAAAGTAATTTAAGTGCTTCAATAGAGTATCGCAGTTTAATGCCGTTGTAAGCAAATGAATATAGCGGTCTTGATACAATCTTCTAAAGTCAGGATTTGTCATCAGGCCATTAATCATTTGCGTATGGAAGATGTTGTTGCTATTGACAAATAATGTAAATGGTTCGCATGGGTCCATGTCTGCGCCAGTAGAGCTAAGACCAGTATAGTTTTCGCCCAAGTTGTAAGTATTATCTAAATCCCACAACGCATAGCGCCATTTTACGCCAGCACCTTTTCTGCCGCGCCACCACATTGTGTTCCAGTTCATGTGGTCGCTATTAGCAATGTAGTTATTGTAGATAAAGAAGTCAATCATGCTTATAAAATTCAATTGTGAATCTACAATGGCTAAGTTAGCAGGCTGTGTCATATCGTTATTCACGATAAAGTTCTTTAAGTCTGTCCAACCTTGAGCACTGCCAGCTTGTACTTGCAAACCGCCCCAATAGCGCAACATGTCTACTTTCTTTTCTGGTTGATCGTAGTAGTATTCAACGTAGTCTAAGTCAACTCGCTCACGTATTTCGTACACACCCCAATACTGGCCATTTAAGAATACCACGCATGGCTGATAGCTACGCTCGTCAAATTCCATGTTGTATTTTATACTAAAGTCTTGGCAAAATGCATCACGCATATGAGCGCCACGTTCTTGCATCCAACTCTGCCAACCATTAGCGTCTGGATAGTTGTCGCTAGCACCGCCTTTTAAAATCACAAGATCAAAAGAATCGCGTGTGCTATTGGCAAAGAACTTTTCAGGTAGTTCGGCTGTGTAGCCAAACTCATCTTCTGCGCTTAAGCGAAATCCCTTTTGAGAGAAAGCCCAACTATCGTGACCATGCTTGTATGCAAAACCACTGGTTTCCCATTTGAAGTTATCTGAACTATCAAAAAACTCTACGCTTTGCCTAATGGTATTGCCGCTCGTAAATAAGCCGCCAGCACCAGTAAACGTACCGCAAATGCTTAGTGTTGCAAACTTGTGTGTTTCATTAATGAAGTAGGTGTTAGTTTCAACAAAACTTGCAGCAAGGGTTGGGTCTGTACTTACTGCCATACAACGTACAGGTGTTGTAGCGCTGATATTTAATGGTGTGCTGTATATAGGACTTGCAATTGTTGGTGCAGTGCCATTGATTGTGTAGTGAATAGTGGTATTCGGATCAGAACATGCTAGGGATACAGTTTGTGCAGCTGGATAATAACCTGGAGGAATACTCATAGTAGGTTTTGCAACATATCGCGTGTACCCACCTGTGTTAACAGCATTCGGACTTGGCGTAGTAAACAACTTGAACGGACCAGTACCATCTGGGATGCGACCATAGCTATCATCTGCTTGCGTTCTGCTTAGTGTAGTGCTATCTATTACTACTGCACTTGCATCGCTAATGATTATTTGCTCGTTGTGACACTGCGTAAGTTTGAAGCCGCAATGTACTTGGCCTCCAGGCAATACTGAGTCAACGCCGCTGCAAAAAATAACAATTCTGCCACCAGCTGGTATTGTTACAGTTGGTGTCGCAGGTACTTGCCACTTTGCGATAGCATTGTTATTGTCGCTAAAGAAGTAGCCGTTAATGCTTACAGGTGCGCCACCCGCATTGTACAGCTCTACCCAGTCTGGTCTTTCACCAAAAGCATCAGTTGGACCATTTACGTTACTCGCACTGTACTCGTTAATTTTTATCTGTGCATTTGCTGCGTTTGCAAAACATAACAAAAACACAATACACAAACTGTTTATCAAAAAATTTCTCATCAGTATATATCTGTAGACCTTGTAAATTAGTAAAATTTTAGCGCACAAGGCATGACAAAAGCCATAACCCTTGCACATTATTGGCAAAGCGTCATTTTAAAGCGGTAAAAAAACAAAAAATCGTGTGGAAGTAGCAATAAAGCTAACCCCAGCCACCTCTAACCCCAGGGGCAGCCCACGGTGTTGCAAACGGCCACGGAATCGCAAACACCATTAGCAACAAAGCGACTAGCGTAAACCAAAAAATTGTTTTATGCATTGCGCTGCTTGTTGATTTGCGCTTGCCAACGCTGCGGCCAACAGTTAATAAAATAATTGCAATAATCATGGTGCTTATATGCTCCACTGCATAAAAACGCTGAAAACCATCTTTCATAACGTTGGCCATACCATTTGCCTTAATCAAAGCATAACCTTTTGTGCCTAAGAAGTATTGCAATAAACCCACAATTAGCATTACGTGCGATAATAGCACAGTGTATTTGCTAAGCTTGTCATCAGTTTTTGTAAAGAGACCTTTACTGCGCATACCAACAAAACTGTTTACAAGAACAAGTACAATAAGTACAAGCAAAATCCATCGGAAGCCACTGTGTAGGTGGAGCAGAATACTCAGAAATTTATCCATATTGATATGTTATAGTGCTAAAACAGAAAAAGTGAACCCACAATGGAAATACAAATATAGCTTTTACATGTTTATAACGCTCATTTGAGTGTGAATTATTTATTATTTTGACAAAAGAAAAAGGCTTGTACGCATCGTAGATGTCTAGTACATTTGTTACTGAATAGGCTTACGAAAACGAATGTTTGATAACGACGATAATGAGGACTTTGGTGGCGGTTTTGGCGACGAATACAAGAGCCTTGAAGAAATGCTTCGACAGTTCAAAGAAGCACAAGCAGGTCGGCCATGTTTGTTAAGCGAAGAAGATTTTGAAACGCTTTTGAGCTATTTTGAAGTAGAAGGTGATAAAGCAAATATGCAACGCGCATTCGACCTCGCAACTACCTTGCATCCCCTGTCAATTGATATGTTGCTGCACAAAGCAGAATGGCTAATTGACCAGAATAAATTGGGGCAGGCGCTACGTACATTAGAAGACGCTGAAGCTATTGGTAATACAGGCATCGAAGGCCTTTTCTTGCGTGTAGATGTACTGGTTGATATGCTACGTTTTGACGAAGCAATAGCATTACTTGAAAGCAAAGTAGACCAGTATTCTGTGCAAGAACAGAGTGATATTTACTTAGAACTTTGTGACATTTACGATACGCTCGAAGAATTTGACGACGTGTATCGTTGCCTTAAAATTCTTTTGAAAAACGACCCACAAAACGACGAGGCTTTGATGCGCATGAGCTTTTGGGCCGACGTTACTGGCAATACCGAAGACGCGATTGATATTTACCAAAAGAGTATAGAAGACAATCCATTTAGCCCGGTGCTTTGGTATAATCTAGGCTGTGCTTTTCATACTTTAAAACTTTACGAAAAAGCAACTGAAGCATTTTTGTATTGTCTAGATTTAGACGAACAATTTGAGTATGCCTACCGCAATTTAGGCGATACCTATGTGCAACTAAAGCAGTATGATAATGCGATAGAAATTTTGGAAAAACACCTACGCATTTCTACACCAGAAGACATCGTACTAGAAACGATTGGCGATTGTTGGAGCAAGAAAAAAGACTATAGCAAGGCACGTTCTTACTACCGTAAAGCCAGTAATATGACACCTAGC
Organism: Bacteroidota bacterium; assembly: GCA_046049675.1. Classification (GTDB taxonomy): domain Bacteria; phylum Bacteroidota; class Bacteroidia; order Chitinophagales; family Chitinophagaceae; genus CAIXQW01. The sequence continues at coordinate 34,520 of JBJORA010000074.1, forward strand.
GATGACTCGCTCTTTTACAAAATTGGCGTTACCTATGTGTTGCAAAGCGAGTGGGAAAAAGCCATGAAAAGCTATGCCGTTGCGTATAGCCTCAATAAGAACAATGCCAATTACAGTGTTGCCCTTGGCGATTGCTATTTGCAATTGCAAAGCAATAAGGACGCAATTGTATGTTACTTAAATGCGGTGCGCCTAAAGCCAAGCAATCGGAATGTTTGGATGGCATTGCTGCGCGGCTTATACATGAGCGAGCTTTACGACGAAATGCTCAACCAATGCGTTATCGCGCAGGAATATTGCGACAATAAGCCAGAGTTTTTGTACTATCAATTAGCAGGCAAATTGGCCTTAGGCAAGATAAAGGAGGCCACGCTTGCGCTTGAGCACGCCTTGCAAGTAGCGCCACGTAAGTTATCGGTACTCAAGGTGTTAGACCCCGAAATTTTGCACCATCCAAGTATTGCAGAGGTTTTGCTGCGAAATAAGCGCAAAAAATAGGCAAAAGTTCAGCTTTTCTTATGTTTCCTTTAACAGAAAGTGCAGGCCTTGTTAACGTATCTTCGTAGGCTATGATAGCCTTTGTGGAGGGCGGTTTTGTACATAAAGCACCTGGGGTAACTTGGGTAAACGTAAATGGCTTGGGTTACGAGGTCAATACGAGTTTGCATACTTACGAAAAAATTCAAAATTTATCGCAAGGACGCCTGCTTACCTACCTTAAGGTAAGTGAGGATGCACACACGCTTTATGGCTTTTACGATCAAGCTGAGAAAAACTTGTTCACCCACCTCATTAGCGTCAATGGTGTAGGCGCAGCCACAGCACGAGTAATGCTAAGCGGTATGCAGCCAAACGAAATAGCTAATGCAATTGCTAGTGGCGATGTCAAGTTACTAGAGCGCGTAAAAGGCATCGGTGCAAAAACTGCACAACGCATAGTGTTAGAATTACGTGAAAAAATAGCCAAATCAGATATTTTAGGCTCCGAAATAGCCTCGCCAGAAAATAATTTGAAAACTGATGCGTTTAATGCGCTAGTAAGTTTAGGCATAGCGCGCAATAATGCAGCTGATGCCATTACAAAAGTTTTGAAGAACGATCCACAAATAACAGATGTGCAAGAACTCATAAAACTTGCATTAAAAGCCATTTAAGCAAAGCGTGTTGAAGGTAAAAGTGAATTATAGATTTGGAGTGCTTGCAGCAGTGTCGCTTGTAGTAGTATTTGCGTACACGATGTCGGGGCAGCGCAATGCATGGGCTGGCTTGACGGACGGCAATGGCCTAACGCCACCTGATTCTAATGACAAGAAAGGCGATTCGCTCAAGTATAAGATAACAGATCGTCTTAATGATAAAACTACCGAAGGGCCAAAGTATGAGTTTGACCTAAAGGACCCGAAGAACTTACAAACAGAAGTGGAGTACGATACTGCTACTGGTATGTACACCATTAAAGAAAAAATTGGTAGCCAGTATTTTCGCTCGCCTGGCTATTTGACTTTTGCAGAGTATATGAAGTTGCAAGGCAGTAAAGACGAAGCTGCCTATTGGAAAAAGCGTTCAACTAGCTTTGGTACAATTACTAAAAAAGGCAATCCTGCACCGAGTTTAGATCTAGGTGGCGAAATTTTTGATCGTCTATTTGGTGGTACTGGTATTGAGGTAAAACCTACAGGTAATGTAGACTTAGGCTTTGGCTTTATTCGCGAAAATGTACAAAACCCGCAAATGCCTATTAATCAGCGTAAGTATGGTACTTTTGATTTTACCAACGACTTCAACCTCAACATGTTGGCGAAAGTTGGCGATAAAATGCGCATGAACTTTACGTACAACACCAAGGCAACATTTGATTTTGAAAATCAAACAAAACTTGGTTGGGTTGGTAAAGAAGATCAAATTATTAAGCGCGTAGATCTTGGTCAAGTATCGTTTCCATTAAAGGGTACACTTATTCAAGGTGTGCGTGGTTTATTTGGTATTGGTATGCAAGCGCAGTTTGGTCGTCTTATGCTGAACGGTGTAGCAAGTCAACAAAAAAGTAAGCGCGAGAGTATTCAAATACAAGGTGGTGCACAAACTCAAAGATTTGCTGTAAGCGCCGATCAATACGATGTCAATAGGCACTTCTTACTAGATCAACAGTTCCGCAGCAACTACAATCGTGCGCTAGAAAAATTCCCGCTTATACAAAGCCAAGCCAATATCACTAAGATAGAAGTATGGGTTACTAACCGAAATGGTTCAACCAACGACGCACGAGATGTAGTAGCATTAGCAGACCTTGGTGAGGTAAATCCTTATCTTACTTCGTATACCAAGCCAGGCAAAACAGTTGCGGCAAATGATGCCAATAGTTTGTATCAAACGATTAATCAAACACCAGGTGCGAGAGAGCTTGCCCGTGTTGTAGGAACGCTTAACGCATTAAACTTGCAAGGCATCCGCGACTATGAGCGCACCTTTGCACGTAAGCTTAATCCAAGCGAGTATTCGTTTAATCCGAAGCTTGGATTTATTAGCCTTAATACCTACCTCAATCCAGACGATGTTGTAGGTGTAGCTTATCAGTACACGTACAACGGTCGTGTTCAGCAAGTGGGCGAATTTGCACAAGATGTACCACCAGATAGTACAGTGCCTAAAGTACTTTTCTTAAAACTATTAAAGAGCACTACAAACAATCCTAAGTTGCCAATTTGGGATTTGATGATGAAGAATGTGTACAGCCTTGGTACTGGCAATTTGAGTAAAGAGGAGTTCCGCTTAAATGTAGTATACCAAGATCCTGCAGGTGCGGATAAAAGATTCCTACCAGAAAGCAATTTCATTGAAGATCCTATTTTGCGCCTCGTAAATTTAGATCGCTTAAATAATCAAACTGATCCTCAACCCGATGGTGTGTTCGATTGGGTAGAAGGTGTAACTGTACTTCAACAACAAGGTAAGATTATTTTTCCGGTACTTGAGCCTTTTGGTGAAGACTTAAAGTATGCGTATGGCGGCAACACTTCGCTAGAGAAAAAATATCTATATCGTCAATTATATGATAGTACATTGATAGTTGCTCAAATGTTTCCGCAACTCAATCGTTTCTACATCAAAGGTTCTTACAAAGGCACAGCAGCAGGTGAAATTTATTTAGGTGCATTTAATATTCCTGCTGGTAGTGTACAAGTTACGGCAGGTGGTTCGCCATTGGTAGAAAATGTTGACTATCGCGTGGACTATGGTTTGGGTCGTGTAACAATTTTGAACCAAGGCTTATTGAGTAGTGGTCAAACAATTAATGTGAGTTATGAAAATAATGCCAACTTTAGTTTTCAGCAGCAAAACCTAACTGGCTTACGTGCAGATTATTTTGTAAACAAAAAGACCAATATTGGTGGCACCTTGATGCGCTTCACCGAAAGACCATTTGGCAATAAGGTTGTTTTTGGTGAAGATCCAATTAAAAATACCGTTGCAGGTTTAGATGCCAATTATCAAAGCGATGCACCATGGCTAACGCGCCTTGCAGATAAGTTGCCAATTTACAGCACTACAGCACCGAGCTTGGTTACTGCAAAGGCAGAAGTGGCCGGTATTTTCCCAGGATCAAGTAAAATAATTAATCAGGGTGGCGAAAGCACAATTTATATCGACGATTTTGAAAGTACACGCGGTAGCTACGATTTGAAGTTTCCGCTTACAAGTTGGAATTTGGCAAGCGTGCCTCGCGGCGCAGTGGATGCTAGCGGTCGCATTCTTTTTCCTGAGTCGGACGATATTAATAGTACAAAGAGTGGCATGAATCGTGCTTTACTAAGTTGGTACAATATTGATCCGTGTTTGAACAGCCCACGTAATAGTGGCAACTGTATGCCAGATCATATTCGCAATGATAAGGAGCAATTAAGCAGTCCGTACATTTACCAAGTAGGCGTGCAAGACGTGTTTCCTCAGCGTAATGTAACAAGTTTTGGTACAGCGCTTACAACTTTAGATTTGGCATACTTTCCAAACAAGCGTGGCCCTTATAATTATGATGTGCGTGGCATCAATTTAGATGGTACGCTTAAAAATCCAAGCGATCGTTGGGCGGGCATTACACGTTATATTGACCAAAGCGACTTCGAACAGAGTAACGTAGAGTTCATTGAATTCTGGATGATGGATCCGTATTTGTTCAATACAAATACGAAAGGTGGTTCATTGTATTTTAACCTTGGTAATATCAGCGAAGACATACTTAAAGATAGCCGTAAGAGTTTCGAAAATGGTATGCCGTATCCATTTGATGCGAATAAAGTGCAACAAACTAATTTGGCACAGATACCACAGTTTCAGCAAACAGTAAACTTTGCATTCGCAAACGAAGAAGCTGCGCGTGCACGCCAAGATGTTGGCTACGATGGTTGCGATGATCAAGAAGAACAAACAAAATTTAGCAGCTATCTAAGCGAGCTAGGCAATACGGTTGGTACAAATAGTCCTGTGTATCAGCAGGCATTGGCTGACCCAAGTAACGATAACTTCCACTTCTTTCAGGGTGCTGACTACGATAGCGCACAATTGAGCATCATTGATCGCTATGCAAAGTACAATAACCCGCATGGCAATAGCCCTGTTACATTGGGTACTGCGTTGTACAGTACAGCTTATACCAATTTGCCAGAAGGTGAAGATCTTAATCGTGATAATACGCTAAGTGAAACAGAAGCATACTATCAATACCGTATTGACATCAAGCCTAACATGCAAGTTGGTACTAACTATATCATCAACAAGCAAGTAAGTACACTAAGTAATATGCCAAATGGTAGTAGCTACAATGTTACATGGTATCAGTTTAGAGTGCCGATTAGACAATATACAAACACCGTTGGTAATATCAGTGATTTTAGAAGCATTCGTTTTATGCGTATGTTCCTTACTGGATTTGAAGACAGCGTTATCATGCGTTTTGCTAAGCTAGAATTAGGTCGTAATATTTGGCGTAAGTATAGCTTCTCATTAAAGAATCCAAATGAGGTAGTACCAGAAGACGACAATAATGGCACGACGTTTAATCTTACAAGTGTGAGCGTTGAAGAAAATAGTGGCCGTACACCTATCCCTTACAATACACCGCCAGGCATTATTCGCCAGCAACAACAAGTAAGTAGTGGTCAAAATATTCAGCTAAACGAGCAGAGTATTAGTATGCAAGTTTGCGGTTTAGAAGATGGTGATGCACGCGGCGCGTTTAAGCAAATTGGATGGAACCTTACACAGTTTGAGCGCTTACGCATGTTTACTCACTGCGAAAGTGTAGTAGGAGAGGCGCCTCTTAGTGATGGCGATTTACGTGCCTTTATTCGCTTAGGCAACGACTTTGGAACCAACTACTACGAGTATCAAATTCCGTTGAAAGTGAGTGTGCCACCAATTGGCGTTTCGCAAAGCGATTTGATATGGCCGGCAGAAAACGATATGAATGTACGCTTGCAAGATTTGGTTGACGCCAAAAATGCTCGTAATGCAGCTAATGCATCCATACATTTACCTTATACGGTTACATTGCCTAATGGTGGCGTGATTAAGGTAGTAGGTAATCCTACTTTGGGCGATGTAAAAATGGCTTTGATCGGTGTGTACAATCCAACAACACAAGAGTACTCACGCAACGATGGTTTGAAGAAATGTGGTGAAGTGTGGTTCAATGAATTGCGTGTTGGCGGCATGAATGACAAAGCAGGTTATGCTGCAACTGCCAATGCGGATGTTCAAATTGCCGACCTAGGCACCTTGCGTATGAGTGGCGCTATGCATACTATTGGTTATGGCAATATTGATCAGAAGCTTATGCAGCGACTTCGCGATGATGCTTACCAATACAGTGTAAATGCCAACTTAAACGCAGGAAAATTATTCCCTAAAAATTGGGGTGTGACATTGCCGGTATTTGTTGGCCAAACACAAAATGTAAGTACACCACAATATGATCCTTACGATACAGATAATGAACTTAAAGCAAAACTTCGCGGTATGAATAAAGACGAGGCCGACAGTTTGCGCAGTATTGCTCAAGATAAAATTACACAGCAGAGCATCAATTTTCAGAATGTAACAATAAGGCCTACAAAAAATGCTACCGCAGCTGTAAAGCCAGTATCCAAGGGCGCTACGCCAGATCAAGGCAAGGCAGGCAAAAACCAAGAGCAGCCAAAGCAAAAAGTGGTTAGTCCTTTAGCCTTGCAAAACTTTAATGCCAGTTATGCATTTACAAGAACACTTCGTCAAAATCCGTTGCTCATATTCGATAATATGGACGACCATACGGGAAACTTCAATTATGCTTACTCTCCGCAAGCAAAAAGTATAGAGCCGTTCAAGAAGCTGGCTAAAAGCAAAAACAAGCATTTAGACAAATACTTGACAATTATTCGCGACATCAATATTAAGCCATTGCCGAGCAATATTGTGTTTAATAACTCATTGCACCGTCAATTCGCGCAAACGCAGATACGAAATATAGATGACGGTAACTACAAGTTGCCAACCACATACTATAAGTTCTTTACGTGGCAAAGGCAGTATACCTTCCGATGGGATCTTACGCGTAGCTTAAGCTTTGACTATAATGCAACCAACCACTCCCGTATTGATGAGCCGAACGGCGCCATTAATACTGCCGAGAAAAAAGATACACTCTGGAATAATTTCTTGCGCGGCGGTAGAACTACTTTGTTCACACAAACATTCAATAGTACTTACACGCTTCCAATCAATAAAATTCCAATTTTAGATTTTGTAAGCAGTGCGCGCGTAACCTATAATGGTACGTTCAATTATACTGCTAATAGTTTGGCAGCACGACAATTGGGTAACACGATTGGCAATACACAACAACGACAAATTAATGGCGACTTCAACTTTACTAACTTATACAATAAGTGGAAATGGCTGCGTGTAGCCAATCAGCCTAAACCAACCACGCCAGGTAAGCCAGGTGCCAATGGCGCTAAAGGTGGAGCCGACAATAAAGGCAAGGATGGTAAAGGTGCTGCAACAAAACCAGGTACAGGTAAAGGTCCTGCAAGTGGTAAAGATGCAGAGGTGCCTGGCAAGCGTGGCGGTAGCGATAAGGGTAGCAGTGTGCCAGGCAGGCCAGGCGATAGCAAAGATGTAGATCCTCGCAAACCAAAAGATGCAAAATCGCAAGACGCTAACAATAATGGTGGTGCCGATAAAGCAGAACCAGAAATTGTAATCAATACAGACACAAGTAAAATGAGTGTGGCTGACAAGAAAATTCTTGAACAAGTTAAAGGAAAAACCTTTACAGAAAAACTCAAGAATTACGAAAAGCTCAAGCGTGCTGAGGAGAAGAAAAAGCGCCTTGCTGCTAAAAAAGCTGCTCGCGCTAAAAAACAAATGCCAGATGCACAACGTGTGGCTGGTCGTTTGCTTACAATGGTAAAACGCGCCAACTTTAGTTACCAAGAAAATTTTACAAGCAATTTGCCAGGCCTTATGGATAGCACGCAGTTCTTTGGTGCCAATTGGCGAAGCCAGTATAATCGTTTGCCATATTCCTTTGGTGGACAACCAGACAGGGCTTATTTGGAAGCACTTAATGGCTATAACCTTTTAAGTAGGGATAGTTTATTCAACTCAAATTTCCAGCAGACGTTTACTAGTAATTTTACAGCCACTGCAACTGTTGAGCCGTTTAGAGATGTTACGATCAACTTCAATATCAAAAAGGATTTCAATAAGGCTTACAATGAAATGTACAAGGATACTACAGGTAGTAGCGGCATGTATCACCTCAATCCGTACGAAACAGGCGGCATGAGCATGACCTTTTGGAGTTTCAAAACCTTGTTCCAACGCGAGGAGGTGCCGGGTGGTACATTAACACAGGCTTTTTACAATTTTGAAAGCAATAGAAGTATTATTAGTAAGCGTTTAGGCTTAGCAAATCCATACATTAATGGCTTGGCTGATCCTAGCGACACCAATTATGCTAAAGGCTATACCCGCTATGCCCAGGAAGTTATTATACCAGCATTTTTGAGCGCTTATAGCGGCAAAGATCCGAATACATACCCACTCATCGAGAGTCAGCCCAATAAGGTAAGTGCTAATCCATTTAAGTCTTTGTTACCAATGCCGAACTGGCGTTTAACGTACAGCGGATTGGCGAAGTTGCCATTCTTCAAAGAGCATTTCACAAACATTAATATTAGCCATGCATATAGCAATACCTTAAGCATGAATAGCTTTAATAGTAGCTTGTTATATCAAGATCAAATGATAACGGGCTTCCCATCGTTTGTAGATAGTGTAAGCGGTAATCTTGTACCATATTTCTTTGTGCCAAACATCACCATGCGTGAAGATTTTGCACCATTGATTGATGTGAACGCTACACTTAAAAGCGGCGCAACAGTACACGTTGAATATAAGCAGGGCCGTCAGTTGAGTATGAGCTTATTGGATTTTCAGCTTACAGAAAACAGAACCAAAGAAATAGTAGTTGGCGCAGGTGCAAGACTTAAGAAAATTACCTTGCCAATTCCTATTGCCGACATCAACAAGAAAAAGCGCGACATGAATATCCGTGCAGATTTTAGTATTCGTGACGATCAACACTTTGTACAGTTCTTGGATAGCCGTAATGTGCAAGCTACTCGCGGACAGTATGTGATGCGTATTAACCCAACTGTTGACTATATCTATAGCCAGACTTTGACAGTAAGGGCTTATTTTGAGCGTACGCAAACGATTCCGTATACAAGTAACAACTACCCACGTACGAGCACGCGAGGCGGTATTCAATTGCGTTTCCTACTTGGTCAATAACAAAAGCCAGTATTTTATCCACAAACCCTAGCAATAGGGCGAGTTTTTCACCAAACTTTATCAAAAACAATACGTCGCAGGCATGCATAAAACCTGCACAAGTATGTAACTTGCAGGCAACACATGGAGGGTTACAATACACTCATATCTAGGTTAGATGCTTTTATTCGGAAGTATTATACCAATAAGCTCATTCGTGGCTTGATGGTTACTATTTCTGCTGTTCTAGCGTTATGGTTAATCTTAAGTGTTGGCGAGTACCACTTTTATTTTAGTACTACAACGCGTTTGGTACTAGATGTTATTTTTCTCGGTATTGCAGGTTTTGCACTAGTTGCTTGGATTATCATTCCATTGTTTCAAATATTGCGTCTTGGTAAGGTTATTAGCCACGAAAAAGCTGCAAGTATTATTGGTGTACACTTTCCTAATGTACAAGACAAACTCTTAAATGTATTGCAGCTCAAACAGCAAAACGAAAGCAGCAGTAATGCTTTGTTGCTAGCAAGTATAGATCAAAAAACGAAAGAGCTACAGCCAATACCTTTTCAGCGTGCTATAGATTTAACGCGTAACAGAAAGTATTTGAAGTTTTTGTTGCCACCTATTGCAGTTTTGCTTTGCTTGCTATTAGTATGGCCAGCAATTTTAACTGAAGGCACTAAGCGTTTGATTCAGCCAAATAAGAAGTTTGAACCTAAAGCGCCTTTTTCTTTCGAACTCATCAACAAGAATTTGAGCGTTGCACAGTACGACGACTTCGAAGTACAAGTAACAACAAAAGGTACAGCAGCACCAGAAAAAATGAGCATCGTATCTAACGGTCATGCGTATGACATGATTAAGGATAAAGGCGTGTTTAAGTACAAGTTTACAAAAGTGCCACGCAGTCAGGATTTCAACTTTTCGGCTGCAGGCTTTAGTAGTAAGGCATATAAGCTAAATGTATTAATGCGTCCTGCGATTAGTAGCTTTAAGGTATACGTAGACTATCCCGACTATACGGGCCACAAAGATGAAGTGCTAGACAATATGGGAGATATCGTAGCACCTGAAGGCACCAATGTAAAGTGGGTATTTAATACGGCTAATACAGATAATGTGTTGTTTCAATTTGGCGACAATGGCAGCAGCATAGCTATTCCTAAAAATGGCGATGTGTTTAGTTACAATGCGCGATTTATGCGCGACACCACTTACAATATCTTGGTACGCAATAATCAAATTAGCAAAGGAGATAGTCTGCACTACAATGCCAATATCGTGCCCGACCAAAACCCTGCGATTAATGTTACACAGTACAACGATAGTAGTACAGGTGACTATGTTTTATTTGTTGGAGAAGCAAGCGACGACTATGGTATTAGTAAAGTGAACCTTGTTTACAATCTTACACAAGTAGATAATAACCAAAGGCAAATTGGCGGCGCTAAGAAAGGCGCAATTCCAATGGGCATCAGTGGTAAAACGTTTTCTCAGTTCAACCATATGTTTGACATTGAGAGTCTAGGTTTAAAGCCTGGCTCAAAGCTGCAATACTATTTTGAAGTATGGGATAACGATGCAGTAAATGGTAGCAAGAGTGCTCGCAGCCAAGAGTTTACCTATGAAAAACCAACTGAAAAGCAACTAGATAGTTTGTTTGAAGAAACGCAAGCAGAAGTAGCGCAAGAAGTAAGTGACGGTGCCAAGCAAAGCGAAAAGCTAGAAGAGAAAAGCCGCGAAATGCAAGAGCGTATGCTCGAGAAAGAAAACTTGAATTGGGAAGATCGTCAGCAAGTGCAGCAGCTAATACAGCAGCAACAGCAAATGATGCAAAACATTGAGCAAACCAAGGAGAAGTTTCAAGAGAATAACCAAAGTGAAGTAAAAGAATACAGCGAGCAAATACAAGAGCGCCAAGATGAAATAGAGCGCATCATGGATGAAATGCTCACAAAAGAAATGAAAGAAAAGCTCGATCGCTTGCAAGAGATGATGGAGCGTTTGAGCAAGGAGCAAATATTTCAGGAGTTAAAAGACCTAGAGCAAAATCAAGAACTTCAACAAAAGGACTTTGAGCGTTTGCAGAAGTTGATGAACGACCTAGAGCGCGACATGAAGATGGAAGACCTTGCTAATAAGATGCGTGAATTGGCTGAAATGCAAAAGAAGTTGCAGCAAGCTAATGAGCAAGGCTTAAAAACTGCAGAGGAGCTAAAGGCTGAGCAAGATGCTTTGAACAAAAAGTTTGAAGAAGCGCAAAAAGAAATGCGTGAAATAGAAAGCTTGAATGAAAAGAGCGAATCGCCAACTGACATGGAAGAATTGAAGCAGTTGGAAAAAGAAGCAGAAGAAAACATGCAAGGCAGTAGTAAAGACTTGCAGAAAAAAGATAAATCTGGCGCGAACAAGAAACAAAAAGAAGCAAAGAATAAACTTGAGGAAATGAGTGCTAAGCTGAAAGAAGCAGCAGAAGGCTCAGAAGATCAAACAGAGATTGATATAAAGGCGACGCGTCAAATATTAAGTAACTTAATTCGTTTGTCTTTCTCGCAAGAAAAACTCATGGATGAAGTGCGTACAACGCCTGCTAATAATCCGCAGTATTTGAGCAATGTGCAAGTACAACAAAAGTTGCGAACTGATAGTAAGATGATTGCTGATAGCTTATTTGTGCTGAGCAAGCGCATGAGTTCTTTGAGTAGCATCGTTAATAAAGAAGTTGATGCCGTGGAGCGCAACATGGGCAAGTCTATTGATAAATTGGAGCAGCGTTCAGTAAGTGAGGCGCTCGCTAATCAGCAGTATGTGATGACTGGTGTAAATAATCTTGCACTTATGCTAAACGAAGTTTTGCAACAGTTACTCGACAAGCAAAACGAAGAAAGTAATCAAGAGAGCAATGGTAGCTGCAATAAGCCTGGCAGTAAAAAGAAGAAAGGCAAAGGCAAGGGCAAAGGTTCTGGCAGTGGACAGCAAATGCAAGACATTATTAGCCAACAACAAAAATTGGGTGGTGCTTTACAACAATTAATGGCGCGCAAAAGTGGCCAAGGTCAAAAGCCTGGTGGCGGCAAGCAAGGCAAAGACGGTAAAGATGGCGAGGATGGAAAAGATGGTGAAGGCGGTAAGAAGGGCCAAGGTGGTAAGAAAGGCGAAGGCGGCGAGGGCGGCAAAGATGGCGAAGGTGGTAAGCAAGGTCAAGGCGGACAAAACGGAAGTGGCGGCGGCGGCACTGGCAACGGTGGCGAAGGCGATCAGCAAATGAGCGAAGCGCAAGAGATTGCAAAAATAGCGGCACAGCAAGCAGCATTGCGTAAACAACTGAACGACTTGCACCAGCAAATGCTTAAAGAGGGCAAGACACCAGGCAATAAGCTCAAAGAAATTGAACAAGATATGGATCGCAATGAAACCGATCTTGTGAACAGAAGAATTACTGACGAATTGATTCGTAGGCAGAGTACAATCATTACAAGAATGCTTGAAGCAAAGGAAGCGATGCGCGAGCAAGACCAAGGCGAAGAACGTCAGAGCAATGCAGGCAAAGAGCTTAGTAGAGAAGTGCCAGCTAGTTTGCAGAAGATCTTAAAGGACAAGCAGAGCGCTATTGAATATTACAAAACAGTGCCGCCAGACTTAAAGCCTTATTACAAGCAGCTCGTAGAACAGTATTTTGGAACTATTAATGTAAAGTAGTTTCTACTTTCTTGTTGATTGGGCTTTATCATTCAAATCAAGCTGAATTACTGCTATTAAGCTTGAATTGCAGGCTTAGCGCCGATTTCTGCGTTAGCAAGCAAGGTATTGCGCAACATCTTTCATAACAAAACAATATGATATACTGATGTAAACACTGAAATTCCTGTGCCCATACCTAATATATTTGCAGCAACAATTAAAAGTAAAGAAAAATGAAAAAGCTTTGTATGCTATTAGTGGTGCTATTGAGCATAGGTACGGTAGCGACTGCTAAGAAAAAGAAGTACAGCGAAATGGACGAGAAATTTTTATCTACACAGAAAGACGGCATGTTTGCCAAATTTGAAACAAGCAAAGGTGTGATTTACACAACTTTAGAGTTTGAAAAAACACCTATTACTGTAGCCAACTTTGTTGGACTAGCTGAAGGTACGCAACACAATGAGCGCAAGGCTGATGGTGTGCCTTATTATAATGGCTTGGTTTTTCATCGTGTAATTCCAAATTTCATGATTCAAGGTGGTTGTCCTTTAGGTAATGGCACAGGCGATCCTGGTTATAAATTTGACGATGAAATTGATCCATCTTTGAAGCATACTGGTCCTGGTATTTTAAGCATGGCTAATGCTGGCCCTGGTACAAATGGTTCTCAGTTTTTTATTACACACGTTGCAACACCATGGTTAGATGGTAAGCATACCGTGTTTGGCCATGTGGTAGAAGGACAAAGTGTAGTAGATGCTATTGCACAAAACGATAGCTTGAAGAGCGTAACAATTTTGCGTAAAGGCAAGGCTGCAGAAGCATTTAATGCACCTGCAACATTTGCTAAGGCTGGCGAAGTAGCTGCTGCAAAGCGTGCAGAAGCAGAAGCTAAAGCTAAAGCAGCCTTAGAAGCAATAGCTAAAGATTTTAAGAATAGCACTGCAAGCGGCTTACGTTATGTGGTATTAAAAGAAGGTAGCGGTGCAAAACCAACAGCTGCAAGCAATGTAACTGTACACTATACAGGTATGCTCGTTGATGGCAAGGTGTTTGATAGTAGTGTACAGCGTGGTACACCTGCAAGCTTTGGCTTAAACCAAGTTATCAAAGGTTGGACAGAAGGCTTACAGTTGATGAACGAAGGTGCCAAGTATAAATTCTTAATTCCAAGTGGCTTAGGTTATGGCGCACAGGGTTACCCAGGTGTTATTCCACCGAATGCAGACTTAATTTTTGAAGTAGAATTAATTAAGGTGAATAACTAGAAACGTAAGTGTTTCCTGAAAATACAAAAGAGGTCAGCATATGCTGGCCTTTTTTATTGCGTAAGCTCTAGCATAGTGATGTTAGTGCATTGCATAGAAAGCTGGCATTTTATTGCTTAGATAAAAAATAGTCAAAAGCGAGTATAGTAGCAGAAAAATGAGGATTCTACTTTTGCTTCATAAACAAACTAAAAAAGTAAAGAATGAAAAAGTCAATCATCAACGCAGCAGTCCTTTTACTAATTACACTATGTGGTAGTTTAACCGCTGCAGCACAAACAGTAAGCCCAGATGCTAAACTAAAGAAGCAACTAGACAAAATGAAGATTAAGTATGAGGTAAATGAAAAAACGGGCAACTTCAAAATTATCTTCAAGATGGACAACGACAGAACGCAACAAGTCATTGTAAAGAGTAAGCCGTCAACCTACGAAGGGGTAGAATATCGCGAAATATATTCTGTTGCAGCAGGCAAGCCGTCACTTACGGACTATAGCCAAGAAACTCTAATGAGTTTGATGAACATGAATTACAATAATACCGTTGGCTATTGGCAAATTGATGGCGCCAATGGTGCACCGTATACGTTGGAATTTGCGGTGAGAATTTCCCCTGATGCAGAAAACGACCAACTTAACTCTTTGATAGAGCTATGTGCTAAACAAGCCGAAAAAATGGAGTTGAAGTTAACGACAGAGGATAAGTACTAGTTGTTGTTGAAGCAATTGTTGATTTTGTATAATTCAAACAAAATAGTTGTAGCCCTATGTAATAGACTACATTTGAATTATACAAAATCAAACTACAACAATGACAATTAGAAAAACAGTTTTTGCGGCAACATGTTTGCTTGCAGCCATCTGCATTAACAGCACAAGCCACGGCCAAAGCATAACACCCGATGCAAGAATTAAGCGACAATTGGATGGCCTTAAAGTAAAGTACGAGGTTAATGAAAGTACTGGTAACTTCAAAGTGCTTTTCTCGATGGACAACGACAGAACGCAACAAGTAATAATTAAGAGTAAGCCAGCTACATTTGGTGGCTATGAATACCGCGAAGTCTATTCGGTGGCAGCAGGCAAACCTACTTTGGCCGACTATAGTCAAGAGACCCTAATGACCTTAATGAATATGAATTACACAAACAAAGTAGGTTATTGGCAGATTGATGGCGAAAGTGGCGCACCTTTTACGCTTGAGTTTACTGTTCGTATGTCGGCCTCGGCAGGTGACGATCAGCTTGAGTCTTTGATTAAGCTATGTGCATTGCAGGCAGAAAAGATGGAGCTCAAACTGACTACACAGGATAAATACTAGTTAGACGAATTAATGATCTTACATAAAAGAGGCATTGCAAATTAGCAGTGCCTTTTTTATTTCGCATTGACTGCAGCATAGGGCAGGGCATAGCCGGTGTAAAACATTGCTCATTGCTTGTTTTGCAACAATTTTACTTAATTTGCGGTATGAAGAAATTATTATTTCTACTTTCTGCTAGTTTTTTTGCTTTAAGCAGCTATGCACAAGATTCTACGAGCGAAGCAAGTGATCAGCCTGTTGAGAGCTTCGATGCAAGTGCCTACGGCGATGCAGATGCAAGTAATGCTTTGTGCACACAAAAAGTAATCAACCAAACGCCTACACGTATTATTAGTGTTGGATATGAACACAACCTAAAGCACGATATTAGCGGTATAACGGCTAATGGCTTGGGTGGTATGAGACTAGGTGCATCTGTTTTGGCTGTGAGCACGAATAAGGTTATACTTAGTATAGGGGCTTCGTATTGGGGTTCTAAATTCAATGCGCCAAACATTCCCGTTGCGACCTCCGATACCTTGAAGCGATTGCTCAATAATCGTATGGATGTTTTCGGCTTTAATGGCTTGATGTTTAAGCCATTAGACGCCAAGCACTTTATAATTGCACAGGCAAATATCGACTTTAGTAATATTGCTGATAATTCAACTTTTGGCTTTGATACGGACGGCATGACCTATTATGCAAGCCTTATGTACGGATGGAAGAAGAACGATTATAAGATGTCGGCTATTGGTTTGGCGCGCACCTTGCGACTAGGCCGTCCTCTTTTTGTGCCGATATTCTTATATAATAAGACATTCAATAGTCAGTGGGGTGTAGAAATGCTTTTGCCTGCTCGAGCAGCTGTGCGTTACAACTTTAGTAATACCAATATGCTACTAGCTGGCTTTGAATTGGAGGGACAGCAGTACTATATGAATGGTATTAATACTTGGTTACAGCGTGGCGAAATTAAGCCGCGTCTTACTTGGGAGAAAAAATTGACTGGCTTTATCTGGACAAGCGTCCAAGCTGGCTATCGTCTTGGATACCGCTTAAACGGTGTATCCAAGTACAATGGTAAAGTAGTAAACGAAGTAATGGTAAACAATTGGGGCAACTCGCCTTACTTCAATGTTAGCTTCAACTTTGTTACGCCGTAGTTTTATAAATTTCGGTAGTAGCCAAGATTCCAACCAAAGCTATAGAGATTTTCTAGTACAGGAGCTTCTACGCTTGGTTTAAGATAGTAACGAAAGGTTGGTTCTACACGAATATTGCTTTTTGCATTGAGTCTGTAGTCTATACCTGCGCACAAGTCGAGTTTGAAATTTATTTTTGTGTAGTTCGTAGATGAAATTTCTGATTGTTTTGTCTTACTATCTGTAGAGAAGACCACAAGAGTTGTTTTTTGCTGTTGAAATAGACTTGTCGTAACTGCTAAACCTGTTAATACACGCAAGTTGCCCTTGCCAAAATAGACGTTGGTTTTTAATGGAATTTCAAGGTAGTGGTATTTGTACTTAAGTCGCGCTCTATCGGGATTTACCGTATCAGCTGGAGTAAAAATTAGATCTACAATACGCGTTCTTTTGCCTTGGTTTGCAAATCTAAAGCCCACTTCTAAACTAGCACGCTTATTTACATTATAGCAAACACCGAGCCCTGTGGTATAGCCCAGCATAGGAATCTCTGTGTCATTTCTTGAGGAAATAGTATTAGCAGTAGAACTACTATTATTACCGTTATATAGTAAACGGTAGCATATGTCTGGCGAAAAACTAAGACCAAGTTGCCACCATGGTTTCTCAACTTTTTGTTCTGCTGTTTGTGCAAAACTGCTTGCAGAAATTGCAACTAAAAATGCTAAAATTATTGGGGATTTCATATTGCTTTGGTTGATATGTGAACTAAAGAACCGCTTAGCAAAGGGCGATTTACCCCAGCTAAGCATTTGAAGCTAAGCTACTTCTTGACCTGCCTGGTCCAAGTATCTGTACGGCCAATTAAGCTAATGCCAATATAGCCACGAACCTTGATGGTGTTATTATTGTCCATACTAATAGTGCAGCTATATTCCTGACCATTTTTTGGATCGTAGATTGTGCCGTTTTCCCAAACCTTGTCCTCTGCATTGTACTTAAAAGCCTTCATATTGATAAGACCAAGTGTTGGCACAGTACGTTTGTTTACATCAGGGTTGCGCTTATCCAATTTTGGCTTGCCTGTATCTGGATCATTTGGCTCTTTTAACCAAACAATTTTACCAGCATAGTGGCCACTTGTTGTTTTATAGATTTGCACCATACCTGTGCCTTCGCCATTCTTCCAAACGCCTACAATTGCATCTGCTGCATTTTGCGCAAACATGCTTGTAGCCATGAAAATACAAACTAAAAAACTTAATAATTTTTTCATTTTCTCCTTGATTTCAGTGTGCAATATATGAGTTTATTTGTTAATTACTGCTCAATTTGGTTAAGCCAATTGTAATAAATCTGCGAAATGAACTCATGTATTTGAGACAGAATTTAACATTTTGATTAACGCTATGCACTTCGCAGTTATAATGTATTTACTTTGCGCCATATTTCTAACTAAAACAAAACAAACACGAGATGGCATTACCAAGTGTATTTGATGCGAGCACTGTGCAAGCATTGCAAGCAAGACTAAGCAAACTTACAGCACAAACCGCACCACAATGGGGCAAAATGAATGTAGCTCAAATGTTAGCGCATTGCAATGTTACCTATGATATGATTTACACAGACAAGTATCCGCGTGCAGGTGGCTTCAAGAAATTTTTGCTAAAGCTTGTGCTTAAGCCAATCGTAACTAACGAAAAGCCATATCGCAAAAATAGTGGTACAGCACCCGAATTTAAGGTTGCAGCAGAGCAAGATTTTAATACGCAAATGCAAATCTTAACTGCCAACCTACAGCGTGTGCAAAAAGATGGCCTTGGTGCATTTGAAGGCAGAGAAAGTAATTCCTTTGGTCCGCTTACTGGTATTGAGTGGAGCAATATGATGTACAAACATCTTGACCACCATTTACAGCAGTTTGGCGTGTAGAAGCAAGTGATAATAAAATTTATACATAAAAAAAGGAGATCGTAGTGATCTCCTTTTTAATTTTGGATTTGTTTTTGTTTAGAAGTCGCGCTTTGTAGCAAAGCTACCTGTAACTGTATAGGTATTTGCACCATTTACAAACGAACCATTGTAAGAGCCGTTTACAAAAGTACCTAAACTACCACCATATGCTGTTATACTAACTGGCACTGCGCAGCCAAGCAAACTATCACTTGAAACAAATGTGCCAGATTGATTAACCCAGCTAGAAAACTGCCAGCTAGTGATAGTATGATTGCCGGTTGTATAGTTGCCATCAAAAATGAAGTTGCTACTTTCATATGTAGTAAGACCACCGCCGGTGTTTTGGAAGCCACTGTTAACAGACGTATTTCCTGATCCAGCATTTGCGCAGTCGAAATAACTTAATGGTTCTACATGCGAGTAGTTTGTTGTACCAGCGCCATCTGTGATGCTAAATGTATGGAATTCCAAAAGTGTGCCGCATGCTGCAATATTGCCTAAATTATTTGTTCCTGCAACTAGTGAAGCCGCAGAAGTACCGCCAACGCCCGTAGTTAAATCGTAAGCAGCAATTATAGCAGCAGTTGGCGGGTTACAGATAATGCCTGTCCAGCTAAAACTACCGCCAGCACCAAGTACTAGGGGAATAAGTGTATTGCCTACTTGCATTGTTGCCATGCCATTCGTTACAGCAACACTATTGCAATCTAACACGTTGCCTGTAACAGTTGCAGAACTTGTGCTTGGCAGTGTAACCACAATATTACCTAAGCTTACATTTGCTGTACCTGTACTAAAAGTTTGTGTATGAATTGTAGTACCACAAATAGGATCAATTACTTCCAACGTATAAGTTGAATTAATAAATACGGCACCAGTTACATAGCCATTAGCATTTGTCCATCCATAAGCAGAACCGCCATACAGACCTCCAGTAAGTTTAACTTGATAGCCACTTAAACCGTTGCCCGTTGCTTGATCAATTACTATACATTCTAAAGTGCAACCATTGTTGCCGATATCGTAGTTCCAAAAGCTAAAGTGTGGTGCTTGACCTACATACTCATTGCCTACGCGAGTTGCTTTGCCTTCTTCTACCCACATGCCCATTGCTTCGTCAAAATGCCATAACTGAATTGTGCTTGGCGCATTTGCTTGTTGACTAGCTGGAATTTGCATGCGAATTTCTGCGCTTTGTCCTGGTGCAATTTGTAAAGCATTACCATTGCCATCTTGCATTTCTACAGCAATCATGCCATATGTAGCTAATGTATTTTCTTCGCTACCTGTTGTTACTCCACGCAAGGCACCTGGCGTTAGTTGTCCAATATTGGCATCGTCGCTTTTAATTGTTTTTGCGTAAATGTTTACAGTACCTGCATGTACTTGACCTGTGCTTTTATTGATGATAGCATTTGCAGGTATTTTAATTTGCGATCCATTAGCGTTAATTGTTGCACCTGCACTTGTTGCAAAAGTTTGTGGATTATCCATTTTTAGCACACGGATGCGTGTGTAATGCTGCTTACCTGCGCTGATTTGTAAAGTGCGATAGCCTGGGAAATAGCCCGCCTTACTTACACTTATTAAGTTAGCTCTTTGCTTGCACGAAATGTTGCTAAACATAAAAAAGCCATCATTGCCCGTGGTGTACGTGTTGGTGCCACTGCGTACAACTGCTCCTACTAGCGGATTGCCATTTTCATCCAACACCTGACCAGTGATACTTGCATTGACAGTGGTTGAATTGTCGAATTTAATTGTTGACGTGGTTGGGCCGTCGTCTTTCTTTGTACATGCCCAAAATGCTGTTGTACATAAAAGTACAAGCGCTGCGAGTTTTAATACTACTTGTTTCATCTCTTTCTAAATTTTAGTGATTAATAATTTCTGTTCTGCAACTATAGACGCTTAACAGATCTTAAGTGTTACAAGATTATAAGAAAAAGTGCTAATTGCCACCGTAGATGGCTTAAAATGGCTTAATCGTGTAACAATTACTTGATCTATAGCGGTGTTTTGGGCATATTTGCGACGAAATTTCAGTTTTATCGCTTTTATCTGATAACGCAGGTTAATCCTCATGCGATATTTGTCGTCTAACAGTATTGTGCCGATATGGCACGGAAATACAACTTACTTGGAAGATGAAGAAATTTACAGTTATTTTATTTGTACTTAGTGCGTGGTTTGTACCTGCGACTTTACATGCTCAATGTTGGAACGGCTTGACGCTAATTGGCAAGCAAGCTAGTGGCGGCGGCGGCGGTGGAACTTCAGATACATTGAAGCTTGTAGACACGAATGGCGTAATGAAAAAGTATATCAAATGCACTGGTGGTAATAATGCATATGGCCCTCATTTGGAAAAGGGCGGATACTTTTATCGTACGGTTAACGTGCCTGGTTTTTTAACAGGAGGAGGTATGCATGGCCGATGCCAGAAGTATGATTGGAGTGGTAATTTGTTGTGGGATTGGACATATGCTAGTGCTAGCTATCAATTGCATCACGATTTCTGCGTGTTACCAAATGGCAATGTCTTATTTATTTGCTACGATGTAAAACCAGCCGGTAGTGTTACAAGTGCAGGCGGCACATTTAGTGGTGTTGTTTGGAACGAAAAAATTATTGAAGTACAACCAACAGGTGCTACAACAGGTACTATTGTATGGGAGTGGAGTTTATGGGATAGGCTCATGCAAAAAACTAATAGCAGCGGTCCTAATTATTTCCCTACTGCTATCGACCATCCAGAGCGACTAGACGTTGCAACAATTACAGTCAAAGATTTTGCCCACTGCAATGGAATCGATTTCGACAGTGCACGCAATCAAATTATTGTAAGCAGTCACTTTTTAGATGAGTTCTATATTATTGACCATAGTACCACAACTGCCGAAGCTGCTTCCCATACAGGTGGCAATAGCGGCAAAGGTGGCGACTTCTTATATCGCTACGGTTATACTAGTAACTATGGCGGTGGCACAGCAGGCAATGTAAACGATGTATTGCATGATGCACACCTTGTACGCTATGGTGCTTATAAGGATTGTATTTCATTTTTTCATAACAAAGGTGTGAGTAGTTCGCAAAGTTGTGGCGACATGGTAATGCCTCCTCGTAGTGGTAATAATTATACCATCACTGCAGGCCAGCCGTACCAACCGCTTTCTTATACAAAACGTATTCCAGCAGGCGGTTACAGTAGCAACATGAGCAGCTTTGAGCAGTTTCCAAACGGCAATTATATGATATGCCTTGCTTTAAGTGGCAGCATTCGTGAGTACGATAGCGCCGGTACTTTGATTAAGACAATTAGTGCTGGTGGCACATGTGCGCAGAGTCATCGCTATGATATGTGTGACATTGCAACGCCAAAGCCTGTTGTTCCACCAATAGAAATTAGCGGTACAAGTTTGTCTGTAAACAATACTGCAGGTTACGGCTTACAATGGTATAAGGATGGTGTAGCCGTGCCAGGTGCTACAAGCAATACACTAGCTGCAGGTACAGATTTTGGCGAATATAGCGTTGCCATCACAGATAGTTTTTTATGTACGATTAAAGGCGGCGACAAAGGCTATTGGCCAACAACAGTAGATGATATTGTTGCAGCGCAGTTAGCATTGAGCCCTAATCCAACATCAGATGTTTTGGAAGTAAGCGGCATTTATATTGCAAAGCCAAGTATAAAGATTACTGATGCATTCGGTAAACTAGTTTTGCAAGTAAATGATAAACGTGTATCGCTAAGAAACTACGCAGCTGGAACATACTTTGTTGAAGTATATGATGGCGATAAAAAAATACATAGTGCTTCAATTCTTAAAAACTAAATAGATATGTATAAAAAATTAGTCGCCATTATAGCTTTCGTGTTTTGTTGCATGGCATTAGCACAAGCAAAAAAGGTAAAGTTTGTTGTGGACATGGGTACAGATAGTGTAAGCACTTTTGGTATGCATGTAATGGGCGATTTTCAATTATTGATTGGCGATACAATTAATTGGAATAGCGGATCCTTGAAACTAGATAGCATTGGCGGCGGTTTATACGCAACTGTTGTTGATTTACCCGCGTTTGCCAAATATGAATATATTTTCGTGAATGGCGATCAAGGCTATGAAGTAGAATTTGTACCTGAACCAAGTAGAGTAGAGTACTGGCCAAGTGGCAATAATTCTAATCGTTGGTTTTACTTAGATAGTATGAATAGCGACACTACTGTGATTGGTGGTTTTCGTTTTGGCGGTAATGCACCTGTGGGTAAGAATCTGCTTCGTTTTATTTTGGATGTGAAAAATACAAGCAGTGGTACAATGCTACCGCGCGTGCAAGCAAGCTTTAATAATTTTAGTAATGCCTTAGCTATTCCTATGTATAGCTTAAAAGGCAATACAGAGTATGATGCCTATGCCTATGTAGATGCAACCACGCACGAATTTTATTATACAGGACCAAGTGGTACAGCAGAGCCAGCTAATGGCGCTTGCTTTAATAACTTAAATCGTCGTACATACTTGTCGGTAGGTGATATTGTTTTGGACAAAGTTTGTTTCGGTATGTGCGATTCAAATTGCTTTGCACTTGGCATGCAAAACGTTGTAGATGCTAATCATGGTTTTGCAATCAATCCTAGTATTGTACAAAACGATTTAACCATAGAAGCAAAAGATGCTGAAGTGCTTAGTATTGTTAACCTGCAAGGCAATTTGGTAAAAACTGCGACGGTAATGCAAGGTAGTTCTAGTGTAGATTGCACTAGCTTGCCAGCAGGTATATATATTGTACGTGGTAAAGCAAGTGCCTTACGTTTTATAAAGGAATAAGATGAAAAGAATTGGTGCCCTATTGATGTGTATGCTGCTGCTAAATGCTTTGCATGCGCAAACGAATTTTTATGCCTTAGATACCATACAAAAAGTTGAGGTTTTTTTCTCAGATGCTGGCTGGGATTATACGATGGATACAGCAAAGCTTGGAAGCGAAGCATACGTCATGGCTGACAGTGTCCGTATCAATGGTATAGTGTTTGATAGCGTTGGTGTGCGCTACAAAGGCAATAGCAGCTACGACAGTGCAAGCGCAAAGAATCCGTGGCATATAGAATTGAGCCATTATAAGATGCAACAGTATCATGGCGTTGAAGATATTAAACTAAGCAACTGCTTCAAAGATCCTAGTATGATAAGAGAAGTGCTCGCTTATGGTACAGCAGCAAAGATGATGGATGCGAGCCAAGCCAATTTTGCGCAACTTTATGTGAATGGCATACAAGTTGGTTTGTATAGCAATATTGAGCACTTGGGCAACGCATGGGCTAAAAAATCTATCGGTGCAGACAATTGGCCTATCATTAAATGTAATCCTTTGAGTACACCGAGCATTACCACCAAAAGTAATTTCAGAAAGTTAACACCACATGATAGCACAAGTTATATGCCGTTTTATGAGATCAAAAGCACACACAATAATCAAGAGGTTGTAAGCATGATTGACGCTATCAATGCCACTGGTGATATACGCGCTAGCTATAATATAGATCGTGCATTGTGGATGCTAGCATTTAATGATTTGTTTGTAAACCTAGATAGTTATACAGGCGTATTCGCGCAGAACCACTACGCGTTTAAGGATTATAGCGGTAGATACAATTCTATCCTATGGGATTTAAATATGTGCTACGGTGGATTTCCTTTTTTAGGTAGTGGTAATAGTAGTATGAATACGCAAAGCATTGCCCAATTGAAAAGACTAAGTGTTACGCCTCACAACGGAGATGCCTATTGGCCTTTACTCAATAAAATCTATACTGACACAACTTACCTCAAGGAGTATCTAGGGCATCTTTTAGCGATGAACCGACTAGAGGTTTTGAGCGGTGCTTATTTGGCTGAAGCACAAAGCTTGCAGACACTTATTGATACTGCAGTGCAAAGCGACGGCAATAAGTTTTATTCATACGCACATTTTCAAAACGCCTTAAGTACTGATTACTCAGTTGGCAATTATACTGTGCCTGGCATCCAAAATTTAATGAGTACACGCGGCGCATTTATCGACAGTGTTGCATCGGCGCTTGCATGGATTGAGCCGAGTTTAAGCAGTCCTTTGCTTGCTGGTAATTTAGTTGTTGGTAATTCATGCACTGCTACAGTTACTTGCAGCCAAGAAATTAAGGCTTATTGCTGTTATCGTTTCAATAAGTATAAGCCATTTAAGCGCATTGCCATGTTCGACGATGGCTTACATGGCGATGGTGCAGCGGCAGACCATGTGTATGGCACAGCCTTTGATCTTTTAGGCACGGAAGTACAATACTACTTTATTGCAGAAGGTAATAAAGTGAGTCGTTTTTTACCTGAGTATGCAGAGCACGAGTATTTTACGGCATCGGCAAGTGTACCTTCTTTAGCAATGTTTCCTGTGCGCTTAAGCGAAGCTGTTGCAAACAATACTGTGGGTGCCACAAACGAGTTAGGGCAATATCAAGATTGGGTTGAACTATACAATCAAAGCAGTCAGATTTATAGCTTGGCTGGTTGTTACCTGAGTGATGACGCTAGTAACTTAACAAAGTGGCAATTTCCAAGCGATGCTATTGCCTATCCCTTGGGTAGCACAGCAAAATTTCCAATTATTTGGTGTGACGAAAATAGTTATAACTATAATGGCGACAGTTTAGCGCCACAGTTTCATGCTAATTTTAGATTGCAAGACAGCGCTAGCACAATTTACCTTAGCGATACTGCTGGCGTAGTGCGCGATAGTATGCATTGGAATATACAACTCTTGCCAAATCAAAGTTGGGTGCGTTGTTTTTATATTATGAATGAAGGCACCAATACAAGTATGAGTATGCCTGTGTCGTTTGGCTACAGTAACTGTCCAGTAGGGCTTACAAGTGCTGCAGCTAAAGACTTTAAGCTTGTGCCAAATCCTGCGAGCACAAGCTTGTATGTACAAAGCAATGCAATCATTACGAATATAGAGGTCATAGATATTATAGGAAGACCGATAGCTGCGCCAATTAACTATTTAAGCAATAGCGTAGACGTGAGTTTATTGCAGCCTGGCAATTATATTCTACGAATCAATGGCACAGTAAGCAAAATGCTTATTGTACAATAGCTGTGTTACTGCGGCTGCTTTAATTTAAGCACTATAGATGATCGCCGCTTGCATGAGAAAGCGAAATGCTAAAGCCTAAGCGCATAAGAATAATTACGGGATTATCTGTGCCGCAATCAAAAAGGTATATGATGTAATCGCTATTTTCTACTCCTTCTAAAATGTAAAATTTTGAAAGGTCAACATAATCACCGCGAATAAGAATAGGCCAAATGGCTAATTGTGATTCGTAAGCACCTTTACCTGCTTGGCCGCATTTAAATTCTACATTGCCGA
Organism: Bacteroidota bacterium; assembly: GCA_046049675.1. Classification (GTDB taxonomy): domain Bacteria; phylum Bacteroidota; class Bacteroidia; order Chitinophagales; family Chitinophagaceae; genus CAIXQW01. Next base: position 60,105 of record JBJORA010000074.1, read on the forward strand.
CCGATCCGCCACAGCTAAGTTTGACATTCTCACCAGCTTTTACAGCCTTCCATGTAGCTGCGCTTAAAAAAACCGTCGTCTTATCCGTAAGACTTTTATCCTTAGCGCCAAAGTAGTTGTCTAGTGATGTTGCATTGCTGAGCGCCTCTTTGGCGATTGTAACCTTTCCTTTTGTTTTCTTGTGACTAATTGCCCAATCGAACTGAATGCCCTCCGCACTATATTTGTTTACATCAATGGTCATCTCATAGTTTTCTTCTCCAGCTTCTACTTGATATGTAAGATTAGTGTTGTTTTGGATAAAGGCTTTACCGGGTGTGATTGTGCTATACCCGCCAATATTTTCTATAATGCTTTGCGCAGAGGCGTTAATACTTGCGGTTATGCATACAATGGCAAGTGCTTGTTGTATTAGTTTCTTCATACAACAAATATCTGCCGCTAACTAATAATCTGCTATACTCGCTTTTGAGTATAATTTTCTTTAAAGGGTTGCTAGCAAACTAGCTCATCACGTTAGCAATTGCACCTTCATACAATTCTTCCCACTCGCCAATGCTGCCCCAATTGTCATTATTAACGATTACGCCGCCTTTTTGTACTGTGCCAATTTTTTCAATATTAATACCAGCACATGCGGCAATAAAATCAGCTTCCATTGCTGGGCTTACACTTACTACGATGCGACCTTGTGCTTCGCCAAATAGATAAGCATCCTTACGATGCGGTGTGTCTAAGTGCATTTCAAAACCGAGCTTGCTTGCCATAGCACTTTCTAAAATGCTCACAAATAGACCACCTTCGCTGCAATCGTGTGCACTTGCAATAAGTTTTTGCTCTATTAGGTTTAGTACTTTGTCTTGTACAGCGTACTCTTCTTCTAAATTGAAATATGGCGTTGGGCTATGTTCTACTTTACGCAATTTGTGCAAATACTCGCTGCACGCAATATCGTTTCGGCTAGTGCCAAGGAGGTAGATGATATCGCCAGCTTGCTTAAAATTCATCGTCATTTTATTGGCAATGTTTTGCACTATACCAATCATGCCAATTGTCGGCGTAGGATATACAGCACCGTCAGGTCCTTGGTTGTAGAAACTTACATTGCCACCTGTAACTGGTGTATCAAACTTTTCGCAAGCAGCGCCCATGCCTCCTAGCGCTTTTACAAACTGAAAATACACTTCCGGATTGTAAGGATTACCAAAGTTCAAACAGTTTGTGATAGCAGTGCCACGTGCACCACTGCAAGCAAGGTTGCGCGCACATTCGCTTACAGCTATCATACCACCTACAAGCGGATTGCTATATACATATCTGCCATTGCAATCTACTGTCATGCCAATGCCTTTGTTTGTTCCTTTCACCCAAACTACACTTGCGTCACTCGGTTCGTTCGTGCTAGCATTAGCAGCACCTACCATACTATCGTATTGCTGGTACACCCAACGTTTGCTAGCTATATTTGGTATCTGGATGAGTTGCTTTGCTACTTCGTGCAAATTACTCGGCTCAGCAATATCGTCTTGATTAAAGGCGTTTATCTGTGCCATATAAGCTGGCTCAGTAAAGTCGCGGCTATAAATTGGTGCACCGCCGCCAAGCACTAAACTTTCTGCTGGCAAGTCGGCTTCTAATTCACCATTGAGATAATACTTTAATCTACCATCAGTAGTAACATGTCCAATCTGCACGCAGTGAATATCCCACTTGTCAAAAATGTCGGTAAGTTTTTGCTCATGTCCTTTCTCGATAACTACAAGCATGCGTTCCTGGCTTTCGCTCAACAACATTTCCCATGCTTTCATATTGTGTTGGCGTGTTGGTACTTTACCTAAATCGATATGCATGCCATGCTCGCCCTTTGCACTCATTTCGCTTGTGCTACATGCGATTCCTGCAGCACCCATATCTTGCATGCCTACAATCCAAGAGGCGCCTACAAGTTCCATGCAAGCCTCTAGTAATTTCTTTTCTTGGAAAGGATCGCCCACCTGCACTGCTGGCAGCTGTTGTGCGCTTTCTTCTGTAATATCAGCGCTTGCAAAACTTGCACCACCAATGCCGTCTTTGCCAGTTGCGCTACCAACAATAAACACAGGATTGCCTTCGCCTTTGCTAGTTGCGCTAATAGTATCACCTACTTTCATTACACCAACACTCATAGCGTTTACCAAAGGATTGGTTTGGTAGCAGTCTTCGAAATAAACTTCGCCTGCTACAGTTGGTACGCCAAAGCAATTGCCATAGTGGCTAATGCCTTTCACTACACCCTTTAATAAATGTTGCGTTTTTGGATCATTGAGATTGCCAAAACGTAAACTATTAAGCGATGCAATTGGACGTGCGCCCATCGTAAAAATATCGCGGTGGATACCGCCTACACCTGTTGCTGCACCTTGAAATGGTTCGATAGCGCTTGGGTGATTGTGACTTTCGATTTTAAAGCTACAAGCCCATCCGTCGCCAATATCAACTAAACCTGCATTTTCTTCTCCTGCTTCTACCAAAAGATGCTTGCCTTTACGAGGTAGTTTCTTTAGATAAGTAATACTGTTTTTATAACTGCAGTGCTCGCTCCACATCACGCTGTAAACAGCAGTTTCAGTAAAGTTGGGTGTGCGGCCAAGAATTTCCTTTATTTTTTCAAATTCGTCCTCGCGTAATCCTAATTTAATCGCTTGTTCTAAAGTGGCTTGTTGCATGTGCTTAGCAATAAGTTGCGAAGGTAAAATACACTTTGCGAATGAGGGCAATAGTAGTATTCACATATCTCACACAACACAAAATTGTTGGGCAGAAAGTGCAGCATTGCAACGCTATTTTTCTAAAATAATACTAGCCACAGCATACTGCATGGTATGGCTAATGCTTACATGTATGTGCTGAAGCCCAAGTTTTGTAAATGCTTCTAGGGTTCGTCCCGTTAACTGCACCACGGGTTTGCCATTTGTATTATTGTGCACGCTAATTTCTGGCAGGGCATGATTACCAATAAAATCTACACCAAATGCCTTAAGAAAAGCTTCCTTTACTGCAAAACGCGCTGTATATGAAACATAGGGATGCTTTTGTTTACTGCAATAATCTTGTTCTTCTTCGCTAAAAATATGCTGTATGAGGGCAGGGTTACGCTTTAGCTTTTCTGCCACACGATCTACTTCGGCAATATCGGTGCCCAGTCCGTAGATCATGTTCTAGTAGTTGTAGTAATCTGGGTAACGACTATACTTGTCGGCACTGCTCAACTGGAACATGTAACTTAGGCTTGCACCTAATACACGATTGTAGCTTTGCGTTAATTGCGGACTTACATCCTGCAAGCCATAGTCGTAAAAGAAATGCATGCCAATGCCGCGCTTAATTTCAAAGCCAGCTTTTGCGCGCAAACCATAGTCAAATGGCTTTAATTGATCGGTAACGTTATTGCCAATTTCTAAGGGACCGCTAAAAACGTTGACGTCATTTTGTAGAAATCTATGATTTGTAATGCCAACTCTGCTTAGATAAACACCAGCATTAAACTGCCAAAAGATGTTCTCCTTGTCTATCATGTACTGCAAAGTGATTGGCATTTTTACGTAGCCAATATTATTTTTAGTAAGATTAACTAGGCTACTATTTGTTTCTTGTCTAAGTACGCTGCCTTGATAGCTGAATAAAAATTCTGGCATAATGCTCCAATCTTCTGCAACCGGAATATCGGCAATTAAGCCAAAGTGGTATTGAAAGCGAGCGGTACTTTGCTGCATGGTATAGCTATTGCTTTTCCACAATTGCTTACTATAATTTGGGCCCGCAGTTAAACCTAGGCGAACCTGTGCTTGTGACTGTGCCACGAAAAATGCTGCTACTATTACTAGCGCTATCTTCTTCATTGCTGCAAATTACAACTTCTTTTGTAAAATCGGGTAGAAGAGCCGCTAATATCACGAAAAATGCCATTTTACACCACTTTTCAGCAGTTTTACATTGCTTGCTACTCAAGATTTTATTGCATAAAAGGCAGTCGCTTCAGCTTTGATTTCAACTTGATTTACTAGCTAGTATTGCAGACTTATGCCTAGTGCAAGGATTACCGAACTAAAAACAAATCTTGTTTATGGATATATTCTTTTTGATCAATAGGGCAGATATAGCGCACAATAATAAAGTAGGTGTCTTGGTCGCATGCTGCGCCTTTGTAGTAGCCATCCCATGTGGCTTCTTTTTGTGAGGTTTCAAAAACTTGTTCGCCCCAACGATTATACACGCTAAGGTTGAGTAGTGTAAGTGGCACTTTTGGATTCAGGCCAAAACGATCGTTTAGAAAATCATCATTTGGTGAAAAGGCATTGGCTAAGCGCAAATCTTTGCAACATTGCCCTTGTGCGATAAAGAAGCTAGCTGTAGCCGTACACAAAACGCCATCTGTAACTTGCACAGTATAAGTGCCAGTCAATAAATTCTTAGCTGTATCTAAAATGCTAGGTGGATTGGTAAACCACTGCACATTGTATGGCGGTATACCTCCTGATATGTTTAAGGTTGCCATGCCTGTATTAGCAAGGTCGTCGCAACCTGTAGCTTTTGTTGTAACGTTTAATACAATCGCGTTGCTAACTGGTAAAAAGTTGATCACCGAATCATAAATACAATTGTTGGCATCTTGTAAGCTAATGGTATATGTACCAGCACTTAAATTGCTCCATTGATAGTTAGTGCTTGGTAAATTGCCCGGCTGTAAAAATGCTTGTATCGCACCTGTGCCGCCTTGAGGTGTAATTGTTAGCGCACCACCAGAACTGCCTTCGCAAGCAGGAGAAGCGATTACTGCATTGCTAATGTCAAGTGCTGTTGGTGGAATTATTTGTGTAACACTTGTAATAGTACAACCATTGACATCTGTAACCGTAATAGTGTATGAGCCTGCAGCAAGGCCAGTGTAAGTGCCTGTGGTGTTTGTGGTATTGACAGGCATTAGGTTGTAATACAAAGGCGCTGTGCCACCGCTTGCATTAAGGCTTAATTGGCCATCTTGCAAATATGTACAGCTTGGCGAAGTTCGAAGTACCGAAGTAATAGCAAGATTGTATCCACCAGTAATTTGAAAATTTGTAGTATCGGCGCAGCCTAATGCATTTACGGCAACAACAGTATAGTTGGCAGCATTTAAGCCTGTAAAAACACCAAAAGTATTTGTAGCTAAAGTTGGTAAAAGTGTAAATGTATAGCTGTTGGCAGGCATTGCGCTAGCAGAAATAAGGCCAGTGCCACTAATACAAATATTGCTACTGCTCGTTGGTAGAATTGTGAGATCTACGCTTGCCCCTGCTGCGATACTTGCAGTAGTAGAACTTATACAGCCATTTGCATCGCTCGCAGCAATGGTATAATTGCCGGCAAGTAAACTACTAAAAATGCCATTTGTATTTGTAGCGCCTGAAGGTGTAATTGTGTAAGTGCTTGGCAAAGCAAAACCTGTGCTCGCCGTGCTAATGCTACCACTTGCACTATTGGCACAAGCTGCTGCTGTGGCCGTGGAAGTAATTTGTGGTGCTTGCACAACTAAAGTATAAGTGTTGCTACCAATGCAAGGGCTTGTAACTGTAGCGGTAACAGTATAAGTGCCGCTTGTAAATACGTGATTTGGGTTACTCAGTGCGCTTGTATTGGCTGCACCGCTGCCTGGGTCTCCAAAATTCCAAGCATAGGTTTTTGTGCAACTTGTACTAGCAGTATCGCTAAATTGTAACTGTCCGTTGCCAGTGCAAATCGCTTTTAGCCCAACACTAATCGGTGAGGCTTCGTAAATAGCAACAGAATCAAAAGCAACACCGTCATACGCATTGCAACTACTGCCTGCGCCAAATGCAAAACGGAATTGGACACTACTTTGGCCGGCTAAATTTTTAATACAATGCTTTGCTAGCACCCATCCGCCACTGCCGTTGCCGCCTTGACAGCTCCCTACAGTGTTACCTATTCTGCCACACCATCCATGCTTGACTGTGGCAAGTGGTGTAGTGCAGCCGCCGCTTGTACCAAGGTGTGTAATATTGCCGTAGTTGAACCAGTTTTCGGTATTACAATCATTTGTATCGCCAAAGGCACCAACATTAACCCAGTTTGTACCGCCATTGGTTGTGTATTGCAGTGTGGCGCCATCAAATTGAAACTCGCATTCCCAAAATATTTTTAGCGCAATAACTGGCGCATTAAGATTAGTAAAATCAAAACAAGGGCTAAGTACATAAGAACGTTCGCAACTACTATAACCAGTGCCAGTAAGGCCATCGGTTACCCAACATTTGGTGCCACTGCCTGCGGAATTGATGGTTGGCTTTGCTGGTGTTCCCCAAGCCCAAGCATTGCCGTTGCCTCCGCTAGTCCAGTTGCCTTGACTAATTTCAAAATCTTCGGAATATGGAAATGTACTAATCGTTGTGCCGCACTGCGCTGTAGCTTGCTCGTATGCAAAAAGACAGATGAGCAGCGGCAAAAATAAACGAAACATGCTTGTGTTATTGATGTCTACAAAAGTAGGCAACTAACGGCAATGCTCTTTGATTAATTCTGTTACTTCTTCGCCATATAATTCTGTGTAACCCTTATCGAGTGCAGTTTGTAGGTCTTTGCATGCCTTTTTGGTATCATCGTTGGCGATGTGTATAAGGGCGCGTACTTTATATGCCCAAGAGTTGGTTGGATCTAACTTAATACTTCGGTTAATGCCCTCCATAGCTTCAGTTTTCTTACCAAGTTGTAGTAAGCTAAATGCTCGGTTACTATATGGGTAAGCTTCTTTATCGTTCTTTTCAATAATTTTGGTGAAGACGTCTATTGCTTCTTGATGCTTATTGTCGTGTTGCAGTTTGAAGCCAATATTATTAAGTAGGGCAACGTCATTGCTATCTTTTGCAAGAGCCCTATAGAAAATTGGCAAAACTAAATCGCCTTTGCCAACTTCGTCGTACAGTCTGCCGAGCATCATAAGGACGCCAAAATTATTTGAGTCTATCGCATACGCGTTGTTCAAATCTTGTTCTGCACGTTCAAAATCCCTGAACTGTATCCTCGCTACGGCACGATTGAGATAACCGTGCAGTTTTGTGCTATCGGTTTTGGCAAAGTACAGTGCGTCCGTGTAATCTTTCGTAGCAATTTTAGGTTGAGCCGTCATAAGCATATCGCCGCGAGCAAGATAAAACTCAGGCACCTCTGGGAACCTGCCAATGCAAGAGGTTAGGTAGTCGTATTTTGCTTGCGCATTTTTTATTTTCACAAGGGCGTTTGCTTTAATTAAGTGTGCTGCAATACAAACGCTGTCTTTTGCAATTGCTGCTTCTGCTAGCGTTTGTGCTTCTGTATACTTTTTGTTGTCAATGGCAGCAGAAGCTTGTTTGCATAGGTCTTGTGCAGACTGTGCATTTGCAGTGAGGCATGCGATAAGTGCAAGGCACGAAAGAAATATTCTTAATTGCATAAAGCAAATATCGGGAAATACAGATTAGAATTTACAATAGTTAGGGCAGCAACTAGCGGCAATGCTTTTTTATTAATTCTGTTACTTCGTCGCCATAAAGCTCTATATAGCCTTTATCGAGTGCAGTTTGCAAATCTTTACAGGCTTTTTTGGTATCGTCGTTAGCAATGTGGATTAAGGCGCGCACTTTGTATGCCCATGAATTGGTAGGCAATAGTTTTATGCTGCGATTAATATCGTCCATTGCCTGCGTTTTTTTACCGAGTTGTAACAAGCAAAATGCCCGATTACTGTAGGGGAAACCAGCTTTGTCGTTGATTGTCATAATTTTTGTATAGACATCAATGGCTTCTTGGTACTTCTTGTCTGTTTGCAATTTGAAACCAATATTGTTTAAGGTTATTACGTCATTACTGTCATGTGCAAGCGCTTTGTAAAGATGAGGCAGTACCTTATCGCCTTGGCCTAGTTCGTCATAAACACTGCCTAGCAGGATATGCACAGCAGCATTATTAGAGTCGATAGCATAGGCGTTCAATAAATCTTCTTGTGCACGTGTAAAGTCTCTAAACTGCATTCTAGAACTGGCACGGTTTGTATAAGCCTTAAGTTTGATGCTATCTACTTTGGTATAGTATAAGGCCTCGGTAAAATCTTGCGCTGCGAGTTTTGGCTGTGAATTTAGCAACAGTATACCACGGCATAGATAAAGCTCAGCTGCATCTGACATCGATGCCAGACATTCGTTAAGGTAGTTGTAGCTTGCTTGCGCATTTTTGGTATAAATAAGTGCATCTGCTTTTTGCACATAGGCTTCTATGTAGAGGCTATCTTTTGCAATAGCTTGCTCCGCATATTTTTGAGCTTCAGCATATTGCTTTTTTTGATAGGCTTCGGAAGCTAGTTTGCATAAGTCTTTGGCAGACTGTGCATTTGCGGTGAGGCATGCTAGGCATGCAATGCACGAGAGAAGTGTTTTTAATTGCATAGAACAAATATCGGAAAAAAGGTCACAAAAAAAACACGTCTTGTAATTCCAGTTGAGATATTTATTGTTTGCGGACACTCGTCTCCGCCAACACATGCTCAAATGCCTTTTGCGCAAAAAGCGGCCATTGCTCCCGATGTGCAAAAACAGTTTCAAGCCAGTTGTTGACTAGCTTATCACACCAAAATGGGTTAGATCGTTTGGCCACTAGCTTAGTTTAGCTGTATTATTTAGTCCAGCTTTGCCAAGGAATTATAAAGGGCAGCACAATGACCCAAACGATAAAGAAGGCGGCCATACCAGCGGGATAGGGTTGCTTATCTTTTATAGCAGGTATAGCAACGCATAGGAGCCACATGCCTTTATAAAATAGCTGTAGCAATAGCACAGGGCTATCTTGTTAGCCAAAACGGTTGATATCCTTTTGTAATAGCTTGTCCGCGTTAAAGTTTTTCAATTGAGCAACCACAGCAGGCTGTGTACTAGCCATTTCACTTACAATTTCGTATGCGATATCTTGCGTCATGGCTTTGATAGATTCACGGTTTACTTCGGCTTGCCTTAGCACGCGCAAGAATTCTATTTTATTTGTACGGTCAGTCTCGTTGTTGTATACATTATCGATTGCTTCTGCAAGCAGCTTGTTGTTACTAATGCTTGTAAAGTAATCTCTTAGACAATTGTAAGAATCTTTTTGGCTGCGCCAACCTTCTAGCAAGGTTTGTTGGGCAGCTTCATGATTATTCATTTTATATCTATACAATTGTGATGCATTTCTGTAGCTATTATTCCTTTTGAAATCTTCAATAGCTCTAAGATAGTATTGATGTGCTTCTTGCACATTATTTTGTTCAATATACAAGTCGCCAACTTTTTCGTAGCTATGGTGTTTCTTATACAATTCTATGGCGTTGCTCAGCATCCTTGCCTTTTCAAAACACTCTGCCGCCTTTTCTTCTTTGTTACAATACTTCAAGTAAACTGCGGCTGCTTCTGCATATAGATGACCCTTCTCGAGCGTTTCTGCTGCCATAAGATGGTTCTTTAATAGCTTCATGTATACGAAAGCAGCTTTTTCAAATTCCTTTTCTTGAATTAGTTTTTCAGCCGTTGCAATGTACTGATTATAGAGTTGCGAGTAGGAGATATCTCCCACCAAGGAACTGCCTGAGCCGCCGCGACTAGAGCTGCCAAAAAGGTTGAAGTTGTCCCAGTATTTATTCATGGAATATGCAGAGCTAATTCCACCGCGAGTTGTGCCATCTTGATCTAAAGGAATAGCGTATTTTAATGCTTCTTTTGGATCATCTTTAAAGAGACGCATTAGTTTCTCTAATTCGCTACTGTTTCGTTTTTCTAGTTCTTCTAAATCTTCTCCCAGCTTTTGCACATAGTTGTAGGCAAATGGAAAATATTTAGCTAATGGGCTGATGTTGCCATCTGTCCAGCCGCCTTCTCCACCCCCGCTGCCTTTTTTCTGTCGTGGTGATTTTGAGCCTAATAAATTTTTTAGTATCCCAAGTTTTATTTTCTCAGCCCAATTTAGTGGTTCCTCCTTTATTGCTTTTTGTTCTGGAAAAATATTTTCCTCCATTGCTTGAAGGAGTTGTTCAACTGGCAAGGCTTTTACCTCAATTTTCTTAAGGGTTTGAGGTGTATAGTAGTCCTCTGTAGGTTTAGTGATTTCAACAGTTGAACGGGTGGGCGGCACTATTATTGATGCCCAGTCTATAGGCGTTTCTAAAGCAAACAAACCGATTTCAGGATGGAGTAAATGTGCCTGACTTGGGAATAATTTTTCTGCTTCTTCTTTACTTAATAAGGGGCTTGTAATTGCAAACTCTGGTATAAACAGTTTGCCGTTAACGCACTGGCAAAATTGCTGCTTGCTTAATTTATCTGCTAGGTGTGTAAAATTACCTACAACTAAACATCCCCAAAGGGTATTAGCCTTCGTGCCAGGAATGGCATAGGTATCAACGTTATGCAAGTCAATTTGCAATGCTTGCAACTGCTCAAGCCAACTCATTACATGCTCGCCATAGCACAATAGCCCTCCAATAGGGTAGGTATTGATGTTGTGTGGTTTAAGTTGCAGTTTCATGCTTGATAATTGTATTAATGAATTTATATAAATATTGCTCGTGAAAGTCTAGCGACGAAATAACTTTTTGTTGGTTTTGGCTTGATGATACAATTGTTGCAACAGCATTTATTGCAGCTAAGTGCTCAATCATTTTTTGAGCAACAGATAAATTTTGCTTTTGTGAAATTACTGTCGTTGTTCCGCTAACGATGCTATTAGCTTCGTCCAAAGTGATCCGAGTGTAAGTGCTAATAATCTTTGCCGCCTTTGTACTATCAGATCCTGCGTCTTTTAGTTGCACCTGCACGGTCTCAGCGCTATTGCAGTGGTAAGCTAGGTTGCCTGCAAACACATCGCTCGTTGACAAGCCAACGGAGCTGCCTATGCAAGTGGTAAGGTAGATGTATGGCAATGAGGTATCACTGCTGATAAGCGTTGCAAGGCCATTTGAACTTATTGTTATGCTACTGCCGTCCTTAAAAACATACTCACTATAAGAGCCAGTTTTGGTGGCTGCGGCCGTACGAGTATGCTGAATTTTTTTATAGCTTGAGAAGTGGAAATCAGCTTCTCTCGTATATTGGAGTTCATGCTTATTGAAAACTAAATTGCCGTTTTGATTGATAAAGATATCATTGACTTTGACGAGGCAGCTAACATGCTTAAAGTTATTATAGTAATCATGCGTCCTTTTTCTTTCATGGTAAATGTCGTAAATCGGCAGTTTGCTTTCCACTCGCTTAATGCTTATTTCTCCGCTTTGCAAAGATATCCAGTACGCTTCGCCGCCAAATATTTTCATAAAAGCCCAGTCATGGAAAGTAAATTCAGTATAGTGATTCTCAATATATATTGTAAAGTCTGTGGTGCCAGTATCGCCAGTTGTAAGGTTATAAATTTTTAATTGCTTATTATTAATGTTATAGCATAGGAATTGTATTTCGCCATTAAGGGTTTGTCCAATTTCGTATTTGCTGTTGCCATGAATATCTTGTAGCAGAAGTTGCCAGCCTTGAAAATAGTTTTCTGGCGTTTCAATTTTTTTGAATAAGCATTTATTGGCTACAATATAAACTTCATCTGAACTAAGCAGTAATTTTTTCTTGATTTTGCTAGGCGTAGGAAACAAAATTGGATATGATTGTAGAATGGCAACATCGTTGTTTGATGCTGTTTGCTTCGGTGTTGTAGTTTTTGATTGCCAAATACTGCTGAGTGGCGGTTTGATCGTTTGCAGGTGCTTTTGCCCACTTAACTTATTGCTGTAGAAGTTTATTTCACCATCGGCATTGGTGGTAACGATATACTTAAACAAATTTCTGTTGTCTGCTAATAGTTTTTGTATTGAAGCTTGTTTAAGGCTGTTCGGATTAGTAATAAAGAAGATTTCTAGTTTCTTATCAAGATAGTACTCGTCTAAAAACGCTTCCAAGCCAGTACTAGGGTATAAGCATAAATCTACATTTTGCAGACCGTCTATAACTTGACCGATGGTGCTGTGCTGAAGTTCTCGATAGTAATGCCCAACGCTAAAAGCCTTAGTTTCAATGCGTGATTTAGGATGCAAAGCAATAGCCAAGTAAGTTGCGTACGCCAGCGTTTTGGGCGTGCCCCATGCTTTTAATGATGTGTCAACAAGTATGATCCTTTCAAGTTTATCAATAATTGGAGGCATTTCACGATGCAAATAAAGCGCTTCATTGTTCGCGATGCGCGACATGAAAATAAGGTCGTCATTTGCAAATTCAGAAACAAGTAGTTTATCAAAATTACCTTTATTGGATAAGTCAGAAATGCCACCTAAGGGTTGTTCGCTAGGATGTGAAGTAAAAATTGGTACTTTGAAGCCAGCCCAGATGGGTTTAATTAGACTGCCAACTTCAAAGGTTTTTGGGTTAGCAATTAGTTCGTCAACAAAGTTTGCATTGTTAGTATCTAGGGGCGTCTGCGATTCTAGCTCAGCGATCTCAAGCTCCTCCAATTCTGGCAACCTCGCCATCGCATTTTGTATTGACTGGCCATCTGGAAATCTTCGAAGTAGTAGTGCTAAGGTGCGAATATCATTTTGTAAGTTAGTACTACTGAAAGGTACTTTCTGTAAATGTGTTTGGTTTGAATTACTGTCGCGAATTAAGGTTTGGGCAATGACCCTTCCCTTAGAAGGTTTGATCGCTCGGTGAGAGCTTTCAAAAATTGTTCTTAAAAGGATTGCCTTGCGTTTGCCCTCTTTGTACTCCTTTGGCAGCTGTTGAATTATATATAGAAATGCAAATGCTTTTTCAATGTCGTGAATAATATTGTTTTTATCGCTTGGGCAGTGCTTCGCAATCACTTGTTCTGCAATTTGCAATGTGTTGTCTTTGTTGTCTGTCATCGCTGTTAAAGCCAAAAGAAAAGAACCAAATGGCGGCAAGCCACATACAGCAATTTGACTTAGGAGCTCACCAATTTGCAAACGATATCCAATTGTTCGGCCACCTGGTATTGCAGCTACATCGCCGTCGTCTTCCCATTGCCAGAAGTAATTGCTGTAAGACTGAAAGTATATCGAGAATTTCATAGGCTAACTGGGCTTTTAAAAGTTAGCCGCCAAGAGCCAATGCTTAAAGGCGTAAAGCTACTAGGTTTAATGATGGTATAGGTTGTACTGTCTTGCCACCAGATATAGTTAAGGTTGCTGATGCGCTGTCTTATAATTTCTGCTAGAATTGGGAATTCAAAATCGTAGCCTACAGGTAAAATGAATTTATCGCTTTGCCAATAGGCTTGACCATTTACTGGTAAGTGTGGAGCGCCAGCAATAAGTACTTTATTGTCGTTTACAAGCACCCAGCTTTTGTTTTTTAGTCTAATAGCAGAGGCATTTACGATATAATTTTCGGCTTGCACTTTGTCAATAAGTATAAAGGCTGCTTTGTGCTCTATGCTGCTTGGTGCTAGTTTAATTTCAATTGTATCCTGTATGCCAAAAAAATTATGATTAAACTGATCTAATGTGATAGAAAGGCCTCTTTCTAAAGGGCTCCATAATAGTGCTCCCATCTTTTTGCTTGGCAGAAGATCGCCTTTGCGAAATAGTAGATTGTCTTTGATTTCGTATATTGTACTAAAAGGAATTGACTTTAGGGTCGCACTTTCTATTTGTGTTGCTGTGAAACCTTTAATGAATATATAGCCAGACTCAGTAGCCATCTTCAAATTTGGCCAATGTCGTATGCTACTTAGGAAGTCTTTGTGTAGACTTTCAACTTCTAATAAATACACTACATGGTTTGAAGAATTTTCTGCCATAGTTTTTCTATTTCATTTTGAATGAATTGCTTTTGTTCTGGATGTTTTATCCAGCCGCAGCGATTTTGTATATAGCGTAGTTTGTCTTTGACTACATTTTGTTCTTCAAAAGTTAGTTCATCACTATCCCATTTTTCTGCTAATAGATTTACTTCTTTGATAACCTCCTCTGGATTAGGCGCTTTATTAAAGAGTGCTTGTCTGTGGCTCTTTTCGCCAATGTTTTTTTCAATAACATTGTTGATAATGCCTTCCAGTATCTCGATTTGCTCCTCTGTGTCCCAAATATATTTTAGCACCCATAAATCGCTTGTTATGGCTTCTTTTCTATCGCAAATTAGCGCGCTTGCTGCAATAAGATTCTGCAACTTAACAGCTCTTCTATCAGATACTTTGATGCCCGTATTACGCAGTGAGTGTACAATATCTATATATTCTTTACGAATAGGCGACAGGTCAATGGCTCGGCATGCTGCTTGAAGTTCTCGTATAGATTGCGAAGTAATAGTAGGCTTTTTATCTTCTTTGCCACTTTCGAGATGCCATCCAGCTAGCAAAACCTCATGCAATTGGTCTGGATGCACGTAGTCGCATTTAGCTCTAATTAAAAATCTGTCTAAAAGCGCGTTCAAGGCCTCGTCTTCTGGTAATACATTGCTAGCGCCAACGAACATCAAGGCAGGCAACTTTTTGGTTTCTTTACCGCGGCGAAAAACTTTTTCATTTAATGCCATCAGCAAACTATTAAGTATAGCACTATTAGCGTTAAAAATTTCGTCTAAGAAAACAATGGACGCTTCAGGCAGCATGCCTTCTGTATTAGTGATAAGCTCGCCTTCCTTTAGTTTACGGATGTCAAAGGGGCCAAAGATTTCGTTGGGTTCTGTAAATCTGGTGAGCAGGTACTCGAAGTTTTTGCCATCTTCTACGCATTGCGCTAACATTCGTATGATAGCACTTTTTGCCGTACCTGGAGGACCAAGTAAAAATGCATTTTCTTTTGCAACTAGGGTAATGCCTAGTAAATCAATTATTTCATCCTTGCCAATAAACATCTTTTTGATGTGGCTCAAAACTTCATTGAGGTTTTCAATATTTGTCATACTTATTATTTAATTATTTTGTAAGTCTTGCCAATACAATTGTGCATAATCGCCAAAACTCTCGCGTATTTTTTTATTAATGATAGGCTCTGTTGCTCTTTGTTTGTCTTGTCTTAAAATTACTCTGTCTGCATATAATTGCAGTAGACATTGACTTTTAGAGATTTCTTGCATGGCGATTGGCTCATCGCTTATTTTGTAGCCAATGCTTGAATAATGCCACGTATCTATTATTTGCTGTAGGATAGGCACTAAAGCATCGTCGGGGTCGATGTTTGAAATATCTTTTGCTGCTATTGGTAAAAATCGCAAGCACAAATCCGCAGATAATATCGCAGACGCGTCGATAGGATGCTTGTAAGGCGTAAAGAATGCTTGCAGTGCTTCATCCTTGTCATTGCGATGGATTATTAGTTGACATGCATTGTAGAGTGTTTTCGCTGCCCATACGGCTGCATCGCCATTATATACTGGTGGTGTAAATGGGTAGTTATAGCACTCGTTAAGGTACTCTAATTGTAAAAATTGCTCGACCAACTGTTCATCTTCTGGCGTGTAGGATATTAACTTATCGTACAAGATAATTTCTTCTGAACTTCTTAAGTTGGCAATGGTGTTATAAAAATGAGAGGACATGTTTTAGGTAGCTTTATTAGCTCGGGTTTTCGCAAGAAATTTTATTTTGTGTGCACCTCGAAATTTTCACAATAATTATTGAGCCAAAATGAGGGAGAATTTGGCTTGCCATCTTGCTAATGCCTAGGTGCGCGTATTACATTTAGCTTATCAGTTATTAAGAGCTCAAATCTATGGCAAACAATCTATAAACTCAAGAAAGTGCTTGTTTTTATCGTCCAAACTTGTTTTTAAGGCGAGTACATACTGCGTGGCAAACAGCTTTTTGAAATTATAAGTTCCGAATCAGATGGTAGGCGAAGCTACTTGCTTAAAGCTAGCACAAGCACTGACGCCTAGGCAAATCACAGCGAATGTAAGCGTGTATCAAAATAAAATTCTACCCCTCCACAAACCCCAACACCGCATCACACATCTCTACCAATTTCTCATCCACAATGACAAATGGATGAGCTGCACTAAAAGTATGGCCAGTGTTTGTGATGGCTAAGCTTTGCAATGTTGAATTTACCGTTTTGAGTCTTTCTACACTTTGTGGGCTAACCGTTTCGTCGTGTGTGGCATAAATCCAAAGCCAAGGGCAGGTGATTGATGCAGCAGCTGTTTGAATGTCTAAAGCTTGTTCGTTGGCGATATAGTTTTCGTAGAGCTGATAATGCAGCGGCATGTCTTGCTTAGTGCGTGCATTGTGTTCGTACACCACACCTTCGCTTTGCCACTTTTGGGCATCGTGACGCTTAATCATTTTGCCAAAATCGTTCACACTGTTGAGCGTGATTAACTTATCAATTTGATTGTGACGTGCTGCAGCAAGTATAGCAATACCGCCGCCAAGTGAATGTCCGATGCAACAGATACTATTGCTTGCTTTTTCTTTTAATGCCGATGGAAGATGCTGTTGATATTGCGCTAGAAAACAAGCAACATCTTCTACTTGCTTCATGAAATTATTTTCGCCAAAAGCATGCAAGTCTGCAAAGTCTTGTAGTTGAGCAGGTGTAGTACCGTTGTGAGAAAAATTTAACTTTAGCACAATATGCCCTTTGCTAGCAAGCTGCTCTGCAAACCATGGCCAACATCCCCAGTCCTTAAAACTCTTGAAGCCATGCAATAATAGAATTATTGATCCACTGGTGTTCTCAGTGTTGTATGTAAGGTCGGCGGTGCTTAGGCGATTATTTGCGCCGGTATAGGTAAATTGTTGTGTAGTAATACTCATGGTGTGTTATTGAGCGCACAAGTCAAGCAATTTATTGCATGTATTGAGGTTGCGCATTGTGCTGGTGATATCTAGCTTTTTTTCAATGAGGGCATTCGTAAGCTTAGTGCTAGATGCGCCAGCTTTATAATGCACATAAATTACGTCTTTACCATAAGCAATTTGGTCTGGTGCATAAACGCTTGTATCAAAAGCTTTTGTCTTAGCTGCTGTCGGGCTTGCTTGGCAAAATGCGATATAGGTTTGCGCCTTGCCTTCAAGTTCATCTTTGAATGGACACTTCTTTAATACAGCTTGCAATGCCTTTGCTGTTGTAGCAATGCATGCGATGTCAAACGCATAGTGTTTTGCCAATTCATCTTGAGCAAGTTTGGCAAATGCCTCAGGCGTTTTTGCTTTGTGCTGCAATACCACATTGCCACTTTGTATATAGGTGGCGATATTGGTACAACTTATGGCTTCAAGTAGTTTTGCAAGCTCAGCCATTTTTACTGTTCTGCCAGTGCCAACATTAATTGCGCGAAGTAGTAAAATGTATTGCTGCATAAACCGATTAGCTTAATGCGATTTAATGTATTGCTCAAGCACATCTACAATATAATCGTAGTGGCTTTCTTGCAAGCCAGGCCATACACCAAGCCAAAATGCATCGTTCATCAATTTGTCGGTATTGTTCAAATCGCCAACAACACGATGGTTGATATTGGTATAGGCAGGTTGCTTTAGCAGATTACCGCCAAACAACAAACGGGTGCCAATTTTATTTGCCTCTAAATGTGCAACAAGTTTATTACGATCAATTGGACTGCCATCGCGCACTGTAGCCAAAAAGCCAAACCAACTTGGGTTGCTATTTGCTGTAGCTGTTGGCAAAATAAAATGCTCTTCTAAGTGGCGTAGTTTTGCATGAAGCAATGCGTGATTTTCGCGGCGGCGTGCAATAAATTTCTCTGCTTTTTGTAATTGCTGTAAGCCTATTGCAGCTTGTATATCTGTACTCTTTAAGTTGAAACCAATATGGCTATAAATATACTTATGGTCATAGCCGCAAGGCAATTCGCCTAGTTGCCAATCAAATCTTTTCTTACACGTATTATCAACACCGGGCTCGCAGTAGCAATCACGACCCCAATCGCGGAAGCTCTTTACAATCATCAGTAAGCGCTTATCGTTTACCATTACTGCACCGCCTTCGCCAGTTGTAATATGGTGGGCTGGATAAAAACTTACCGTGCTCATATGGCCAAAACTGCCTGTTTTCTTGCCGTGATATTCGGCGCCCATACTATCGCAATCGTCTTCTATCAACCACAGGTCGTGTTTTTTTACAACCTCCATTACAGCATCCAGATTAAACGGATTGCCGAGTGTATGTGCAATAAAAATAGCTTTCGTCTTTGGCGTAATGGCTTCTTCTAGTTTGCTTACATCAACATTATGCGTTGCAATATCCATGTCTAAAAACACAGGCACACAACCATATTGTAAAATAGGATTTATGGTTGTTGGAAAACCTGCTGCAACTGTTATTACTTCGTCGCCGGGCTTAATTTGTTTGTCGCCAAGCCTTGGAGAAGTCAATGAATAAAACGCAAGCAAATTTGCGCTACTGCCGCTATTAACCATTTCGGCACTGATAGAACCAAAAAAGTTTTTGATGGCACGCTCAAACTTTGGCGAAATTTTGCCAGAGGTCAACCAGCCATCCATCACCGCATCTACACCAGCGAGCAGATCGTCGGCATCAAGTACTTTTCCGGTAACGGGTATATAATGTTCACCAGCAATAATTTGCTGTGTTGTTTTTGCTGTGGCAATGTCGCGCAGTTGTGCAACAAGACTCTCTGGTAAATTTTGAAACTCCATGTAATAATTACGAAAGCAGCTGCTAAAGGTAAAGCTAATCGCTGTGCAATTTGCTTGATATTATGCCAAAGCCTATTGCCTATAAGTTAAGTGTGGAAAATAAATCCAAGTGGGCAGCATCTTCCACGTTGTATTCGCCAATTTTTGTACGCCTTAATGCGCTCAAATATGCGCCAACGCCGAGTTTCTGGCCAAAGTCGTGGGCTAGGCTTCTGATGTAGGTGCCACTACTGCAATGCACTCTAAAGTCAATTTCTGGCAAACGAATGGCTGTAATTTCAAAAGCATAAATGGTAATATGCCTCACTTTTAATTCCACAGGCTTGCCAGCGCGGGCCAATTCGTAGGCGCGTCTGCCATCTACCTTGGCGGCACTATGGGCAGGCGGATATTGTTGAATTGCACCTACAAAAGTTTGGCGGGCCTGTTCAATCATTTCGTTAGAAATATTGTCATAGGCACAATGCTGCTCGGGCGCACTTTCTAAATCGTAGGTAGGTGTTTGCGCACCAATAGTAAAAGTGCCCGTGTATTCCTTGTCTAGTCCAAGCAGGCTACTTAGTTTTTTTGTCCATTTACCTGTGCACACAATAAGTAAGCCGCTTGCCAAAGGATCTAGTGTGCCGCTGTGGCCAATTTTTGGCTTTTTGAGTGCATACTTTACTTTATTGATTGCTTGGAAGCTAGTAAAGGTCAATGGTTTATCGAGCAACAATAATGTACCGCTTGCTAATAGTTCTTTGTTGAGTAAACTGGGGTCCGTTGCTTGCGGCAAAGCTTCTTGTGGTATGATAGTGTCGCTCAAAACGCTTGGGTAGAAATGATGTGGTGCAAAGCTAGGGTAAATAGTACAATGGAAATCGCACACGAATTGTGATTGTGGTTGAGCGTGGGTTTGAGTGCGCTTAAACCCAATGGTCGCAAAGTTTTTCGCCGAGGTCGCAGAGAATTTTCGTTTTAAATATCTTTTTGATTTACGAAACTACGGCACCACGCGCCAGCAATAATACCCTGCTTTTGCGGAATCCAAATAGTTGCAATAGGTTTCATAGTCGGGATGTACTGACTCTGCTATTGCTCTATGTGTATTTACTACAGAAAATCTAGTAAAACATGATATTGTAGTAACCTTTTTAGTGCCTGCGATTGCCTCAATGTACTCTTGTTGAGGCGCAATATTTGCGAAATATACGCCTGTATCTTTGGCAATAAAGTAGTCGCGATAGGGCAGCTTGTTAAAGTCAAACTGAGACTTACTTTTATAGCCTTCAGCGTTACCGTAAACGAAGCCAGAATACGGAAAAAATGTTTTAATACCATTACCGCCTATTGTGCCACTGTAATCATACTTTGTTAGAGCAATACTACGTGTGTAATTGAGTGACAAATAGTCAATGCTCTCATTTTGAGATGTTAAAATTGGCTTTGGGACATTTATGCTAAATATTAATGTGTCACCAATATGTATTTCAGCATTGGTATCACTGACATAAATAGTGTTTGTGTAATAACCTTTTGCTTCAGTGTAATTGTATCGTTTTTCGCAGCAGCAGAAAAGTAGCATGCATAATGCTATGGTAAATTCGCGTCTCATTATTCTCCTTCATTTCTTGCAAGCACTTAACCTAAAGATGCTGTACTAGTTGGATAATACAAAGTAAGCATGTTATTTTGATATGCCCAATTTTGTACTCTTACACCCTACAACATCATCAAATCTTATCAATACAAAAGCTTTTTGCTTGCTACCTTAGCAGCATCAGTGAGTATAAATTTTAAGCAAACCACACCGTTCGTAATTGCAGGACCTTGCAGTGCAGAAACGCGCGAACAAGTGTTGGCGGTGGCAGAAGGTATTAGCGGCGGTCATGTACATATGATGCGCGCAGGTGTATGGAAGCCACGCACTAAGCCAGGCGGATTTGAAGGCGTTGGTGCACTAGCCTTGCCTTGGTTGCAAGAAGCAAAGCAAATGAGTGGTTTGCCGATTTGCATAGAAGTGGCCACGCCGCAGCAAATTGAATTGGCCTTACAGCATAATATAGATTGTTTGTGGCTTGGTGCACGCACTACTGTTAGTCCGTTTGTAGTGCAAGAATTAGCAGAAGTGCTGCGAGGCACAAAGCTGCCGATTATGGTTAAGAATCCTGTAAACCCCGACGTAGATTTATGGCAAGGTGCAATAGAACGTTTATATGCTTGCGGTATAGAAAATATTGCTGCCATACATCGTGGTTTTAGCACTTACGATAAAGCGAGTAAGTATCGCAATAAGCCGATGTGGAGTTTGCCCATAGAATTGCGCAGACGTATGCCAGATTTGCCTATCATTTGCGACCCAAGTCATATTACTGGCAATAGAGAATTGGTAGCTATGGTTAGTCAACGTGCTATGGATTTGCATTTTGATGGCTTAATGATAGAAACGCATATCAACCCGGAGGCGGCTTGGAGCGATGCAGCACAACAAATTACGCCCGCAGTTTTGAAAGAGCTGCTCAGCAATTTGCGATTAGCAAAACCAGACCTCGCTAGCAATGATGCACAACTAATGCTTGAAGATTTGCGCCAGCAAGTGGATAGTTTAGATGCCGAACTTGTTGATATAATTGCGCGTCGAATGCGTATAGTGCAAGGCATTGCAGATGTTAAGAAAGCTGATAATATTAGCGTATATCAGCCAGATAGGTGGCAGCAAATCATCAACTTACGCAGCGCACAAGGGCAAAAGTTAGACCTTGAAGAAGCCTTTATTCTCAAGCTTTTTGAAGTGATACATGACAAAAGTATTCGTACGCAGTTTAAGCGTATGGCAGAGTAACAAAAACACTATAGTTTTCGTTATCTTCGCCGCGAGTTATGAATTTCAATCTTAAGCATATACCAGAACGCACAAGTCAACCACGCAGCTATGGCCTTACCATGGTGATGGACAAGGGGCTAAGCGTACAAGAAGTAAAAAACTTTTTAAGCATTGGCGCACAGCATACCGATTTAGTAAAATTAGGTTTTGGTACTGCATTTGTTACGCCGAATTTAGAAGAAAAAATCCAAGTTTATGCTGATGCAGGCATGCCACTATATTTTGGTGGCACTTTGTTTGAAGCATTTGTAATTCGTGGTCAGTTTGATGACTATGTTAGCTTGCTGCGTCGTTTTAATGTAAAGTATGTAGAAGTAAGCGACGGTAGTATCGAAATACCGCACACGGAAAAATGTGGCTATATAGAAAAGTTAGCTAAAGAATTTTCTGTGTTGAGTGAGGTTGGTAGTAAAGATGCTGCACATATTATTCCACCATACAAGTGGATTGAATTGATGAAGGCCGAATTGGAAGCTGGTAGTTCTTATGTGATTGCAGAAGCACGCGAGGCTGGTAATGTTGGTATTTATCGTGGCAGCGGAGAGGTGCGTGAAGGACTTGTACAAGAAATTCTAACCGTTATTCCAAAAGAAAAAATTATTTGGGAAGCACCGCAAAAAGCGCAGCAGTTATACTTCTTGGATTTACTTGATTGCAATGTGAATCTTGGTAATATCGCGCCACACGAAATCGTTGCATTAGAAGCGATGCGCATTGGTTTGCGTGGTGATAGCTTCTATTTCTATCTTCCTAAAAAGTAGAAAATACATGCGCACCAAGTATGGCCTTATTGGCGCAAGTTTGGCGCATAGCTTTAGTAAAAAATACTTTACAGAAAAATTTGCAGCATTAGATGTTGATGCTGTGTACGACAACTATGAGTTGCAAGCTGCTGAGTTGAAGGATTTTTTGGTTAGCACTGATTGCAACTTTTTCAATGTGACGATTCCGTATAAGCAAACTATTTTTTCGCTTGTACAGATGCCAGATGAAATTGCCAAATCTGTACAAGCATGCAATTGCATCAAGCGCGTAGATGGGTTGTGGCATGCAACGAATACAGATGCTATTGCGCTAGAACAGATTTTAAGTGGCTATCAATTGCAAGAAGGAACGCGAGCGCTTATTTGTGGCACAGGCGGTGCGAGTGCTGCTGTGCAATATGCCTGTAAGCAAGTGGGTATTCCGTTTATTTTAGTAAGTAGAAGGCAAGCTTTGGGTACTATTTTGTACGATGATGTAAGCGAGCAATTATTAGCTAAATATCAATTGATTATCAATACAACGCCGCTTGGTATGTATCCTAATACTGGCGCAGCGCCACCTTTGCCGTATGCTGCCGTAAGTGCAAAGCACACTGTACTTGATTTGGTTTATAACCCCGAAAGCACCTTGTTTTTGCAAAAATGTGCGCAACAAGGTGCTAGGGTGGAGAATGGTATAAATATGCTTAAACTACAAGCAGAAGCAAGCTGGCAGTATTGGCTGTCGTAATTACTTACAATGTATCGCTAAGACCTTGCTGCTTTCTATCTATCACTTGTTGCGCTTTTTCAAACGTTTTGTTTTGTAAGTCACGCAAGGCATCATTTATTTTTTGTACTTCTGCTTTTGCAGCATTCAACTCTTCTTGTGCTTCTCTTACATCATTACTATCTACATCTATCTTAATGTCGTTGAGTGCATTATTCAAGTCGTTTTGTGCTTCGTTTAAATCTTCTTGTGCATCGCGCAAACTTTCTTCAATATCAGAACGTGCATCGTTAATGTCGCCGCTGATGTTGATATTGTCGTTGTCTTTATCAAAGTTTGTTTTGCCAACTTCTACTAGTTTGCCATTGCGCATTTCATAAACAGTGTTGTATTCTAAACTGCCTAAGCGGTTATCATTTTTGATAATCTCTATGCCAAAAATATTTGTGCGGCCATTATTGCGAACAAGCATGGCTAGGGCTTCGTCGCTAAAAACAATTCGCTTGCCTTCAGGTATATCTAGCTTTATCTCGGCTACTTGCGCTCTAAACAAATTGCCACGTTTGATGCTGTAGAAATACGGTATTTGCAGTACAGAGTCGCTAAGGTTTACACTGTATTGTGCCGATTTGGCGTTGCGTAGTGCATCCGTTGTATCATAACCGTAGGCATTGGTAAAAGTGTTGATATGGAAGTTATTGTCTGTACTTGAAACAATATTCAAAGTTATAAGTGGCGTTACGATGCTATCGTTGATAAAGCCATAGCTAAGATCAAAAAAGCTGAAATGCTTATTGTGGTTTTCAAATTCAAAATCTGTGCGATCTATGTACAAGACTTGTTTGTTGTAGCTGTCAATTGTTTGAATTGGAGCACTTGTGGCTTTAGCACTAAAATCGCTTTTAATAATGCTTATTAAAAAGATTAGGCATAGCCAACCTGCGGCCCAAGCCAATCCCAAATTCTTTAGCATACTGCCAATTTCATTGCGCTTGCCTGCAATAACTTTTGCTATAATATAAATGATGGCAAACAATGGAACACCTGCTAACAATGCCCAACTTGCAATGGCAAAAATGGTTTGAGTACCATCGCGGAAGAGGTAATCTGCAATGAGTGTCAATGATCCAAAGCCAAAGAATAAGCCACTAAATACTGCACCAAAAATCACGAGCAAGAAAGCAGCAAATAGCCAAGCAAAAATTTTGAATGCCGTGCTGATTATGCCAACGCAGCCGCTTGATTGCTGTACTTGGGCAGGCATGGCTGCACCTAGTTTTTGGTTTTGTAAATTTTGTGCATTTGGCTCTATGCCTTGCATTTGCAAGCGATCGCTTGCGGTACTAGCTTTGGGCATGATAAGCCACAGTAGTAAATACAATAGTACAAGCGAGCCACTAATATGTATGGTTTGATTAAGTATGCCGGGTACACTTAGGATTACAGTTGCAACTACAGCCGTAAGCCTCACGCCAGATACATCTACGTTGATGTACTTTGCAATGCCTGCACATACACCGCCAATAACTTTGTTAGTTGTGTCGCGCATTAATCGTTTGCTCAGGTAGATTGCATCTACAGATTTAGGCACAATGATTGAGAATAAAACATACAGTACTATACCTATGCCGAACGGTGCTAGAAATACTGTAGCTAAACGTACCCATACAGGGTCAATATGTAAGTAGCGTGCAACACCAGCGCATAAACCAGTAAGAATTTTTTCGTGTTCGCTGCGTGTAAGTTTTTGTTTGCCGGCATTTTGCAAATTGCTGTAAGTGCCACTGTTTGCAGCGCTTTGGTTAGCCGTATTACTTGCCGTGGTAGCTTCTTCTGCTATACCTAATTCTTCTAAAGTGCCAATACGCGTAATAATTTCACGTACGTCAGCATTGGTAATGCTTGCTGCGCCTGTTCGCAATTTTGCATTCATGATATCACTGATGCGTAGTTCTATATCCGCATAAATTTCGTCGCCGCTTTCTTCTTTAGCAAAATGCTTCTTTAGCTGCTGCAAGTATTGCGATAGTTGCGCATGTGCATCAATATCCATGATGATGATGCGTTGGCCAATATTGATATTAATTGTTGTGTTCATTTTAATATGACGGTTTTGTTAGATTTTTTTTGTTATTGTGTTGACGCTTTTTACAAGTTGCTGCCAGCTTTCTAGCATAGATTTTAGTTGCTGCTTGCCATCTTTTGTAAGACTAAAATATTTGCGCGGAGGCCCTTCGCTGCTTTCTACCCAACGATAAGTAAGCAAATTGGCATTTTTTAACCTTGTAAGCATTGGGTATAGTGTTCCTTCTGGTGTATGCAGGTCGGCTTCGCGCAAAAGCTCTACGAGGTCGCTTGGGTAAGCCTCTTGTTGCGCCAACATGCTAAGGATGCACAATTCTAGCACACCTTTTTTCATTTGGCTTTTGGTATTATCGGCTTGATCGCTCATGTTGTTTTGTGTTACTTGAAGTAATTGATAGTGCAAAGATGTGTGAAATTTTCAGTACTATGCATTACAAAGTACCTGATTTGGCCTAATTCGTCGGTTAGTGGCGAAAAATAGTCGGTAATTGGCTCCAGCACTGCTCGTATGATTCAAGCAACAATTCATCAATGCTGTACAATGTTTATCTTTACAGCTATTACATGGTAAGTGAAAGATTAGCCCAACTTACGGCGCAATTACAGCAGTGTACCAATGCCAAAGAGCGTATTAATTTGCTTTTAGACATTAGTGCCGAGAATAGGTTGTACGATATAGAGCGTGCGCACGAGGTAGCCAACGAAGCGCTGCAGCTCGCAACAGCAGAAGATTATCAGCTTGGTATTGGTAGGGGCTATTATGCGCTTGGTAGCAGCCTTTGGCAAAAAGGCGATTATATAGAAAGTGTGAAAATGCTTAAGCAAGCTCGCGATATCGGTGTTCGTATACAAGATACCAAGCTAGAAGGTAAGAGCTACAACATGCTTGGCAATGTGCATCGCGATATGGGCGAACTTAGTCAAGCGCTAGGCTACTACTTAAACGCACAAGAAAAAGTAGATGCACTTGGAGAGAAAGATTTGACAGGTGTAATTGTCATGAATATTGCTATCACTTACTATGCAATTGGCGAGTACGATAGCGCACTAGAGAATGCA
Source organism: Bacteroidota bacterium (assembly GCA_046049675.1). GTDB lineage: Bacteria > Bacteroidota > Bacteroidia > Chitinophagales > Chitinophagaceae > CAIXQW01. The sequence goes on from JBJORA010000074.1 coordinate 86,239, forward strand.
CTTATCAGCGTAGCATTGTTAGAAGAACAGGGCACACAGTATCGTTTGTTTAGCATCTATCAAACACTAGGTGACATCTATTTTAAGCAAGGTGATTTACAAAGTGCGCTCACTTATTTTTATAAATCCTTAGATTTAACACAAGCTGATACAAGCCCTAACGCGCTAGCTTTGGGTGGCATTGGCAAGGTACATTTGCTTAGTGGCGATTTAGTAAAGGCGCAAAACTATCTTACAAAAGCAAAAGATATCAGCCTACGCAATAGTTATATTGAAAGTGGTATTATCGCTTGTTTCTACCTCGGTAGAATGCATATTGCAAAACAAGAATTGCCGCAAGCTTTGCAAGAATATAATACAGCATTAAATACTGCTATTTCGCACGGTAGACGACACGATGCCATGAGTGTGCACGAGTATCTAGCACAATACTACGAGGAAGTAAATGATACAGCTAATGCGTACACACACTTAAAGCAATACGAGCGTTTACGCAATGAAATATTTGAAGTTGAGGCAATCAATAAACTACGCAATAAACAAGTGTTGCACGATATTGCCTCAGCAAAAAAAGAACGTGAAGTTGCTATGCGTGCGGCTACCTTAAAGCAGCAATTCTTGGCCAACATGAGTCACGAGATTCGCACACCAATGAACGCTGTGATTGGTATGACGCGCATGTTGTTAGAGAAGAAGCATTTGCCAGAGCAAGAAAAATATTTGAAAGCCATTAAAACAAGTGCGGATAATTTGCTTGTGATTCTAAATGATATTTTAGATATCAGTAAATTGGAGTCAGGTAAATTTCAAATTGAGCAAATTCCATTTAGTTTACGCACGGTAATTAGTACTGTATACAATACACTGCGCATTAAAGCGCAAGAAAAAGAAATTGACTTTGCATACGAGGTAGAAGCTGCCATACCTGACGTGTTGATTGGTGATCCTACACGTTTGTCGCAAGTGTTAATTAATTTAGCTAGCAACAGCATAAAGTTTACTGATGCTGGCGAAGTAAAAATACTTGTTAGAGCACGCAGTAAAACTGCCGCAGAAATTCAACTTAAATTTGATGTGGTAGATACAGGTGTAGGTATAGATGAAAACTACGTGCATCAGTTGTTCGAGAAATTTACGCAAGCAGGCACAGACACTGCACGCAAATATGGCGGAACCGGCCTAGGCTTAAGCATAAGCAAGCAGCTTGTGTCATTAATGGGTGGGCAGATTTCAGCAAAGGGAAAGCCGGGCGAGGGTAGTACCTTTACTGTAGATATTTCGTTGCCGATAGAAGCAACGCAAACGCTTACAGAAGCAGCCGTTGAAGAAATAACCAACAAGGAAATTTCTACGATGACGAATAAGCGTGTATTGCTTGTAGAAGATAACGAGTTCAACCAAATGCTTGCACTCGATACACTGCGCGATTTTAATGCAGCCTTACAGATAGACGTAGCACTCAACGGAAAAATTGCAGTAGAAAAAGCAACCCAGCATTTGTACGATGTGATTTTGATGGATATTCAAATGCCAGTAATGAATGGTGTACAAGCAACACAACTAATTAGAAGTACATTAAAGGATCCTTATAACAAAGTGCCTATCATTGCTATGACCGCCAATGTAATGAAAGAAGATATTGACCAATACTTGGCAAGCGGCATGAACGACTATGTAAGCAAGCCATTTGCGCCACATGTACTAGTTCATAAAATGATAAAATACTTTGGAGAACTTGATAGCGTGGCACTTGATGTAAAGAGTAGCAGTGAGCCATCTAAAAATTTACCTGATAGGGTCACAAGTTTTGGTTTTTTAGAAGAGTTAACAAAAGGCGACAAAGCAAAGCAAAAGAAGTACATGGAGATTTTTTTGCGCAATGCAGCGGCAAGTTTACAACAAGCCAAGCAAAATTTATCGCCGCTTGATCGTGATCGTTTGAAAGTTAATGTGCATAGTCTTAAAGGGCAATTGGCCTATATGGGCGTTTCAGAAGAAGTGAGCGCTGTACAAGCATTGGAGCGTGCATGCCTAGATGCTAGTTTTAGCGAGCAGAAGCTAAAGCAAGGTCTAGACAAGTTATCTAGCGTTTGTGAGCAAACCTTTGAGGAAGTGAGGCAGCAGCTAACGCAATTGTAGTTGTGGATGTTTTAATAAATTTTTTTTGGTGCAAGTAAAGTTGCTTTAATTTGCTAATTAAGTAATTACTACTACTATGGCAGAGCAAGCAATCAATCTCGAACACGTACGTCACATGTTTATCATCGACGACGATGAAATACAGCGCGAGATGATTAAGGATTATATGACAGAGCGTTATCTTTTTACCGTTAAAACTTATGATAATGGTGAAGATGCTATGGCAGACGTTGCTGCTTTGAAGCCAGAAATTATTGTGCTTGATTATCATCTCAATTCTCATAGAGCGGATGCAAAAAATGGTTTGGAAGTACTCAAGCAAGTAAAAGCAGTTAGCCCAGAAACTGAGGTTGTAATGTTTACTGGTGAAGATAAGTTAGAGGTAGCGCTTAATAGCATGAAGCATGGTGCATACGATTATGTAGTGAAGGGCGAGAGTGCCTTTAGAAAGATTGAACGCGTTATCGATAACCTCGGCGAAAGGCATAAGGCAGCTGCAATTAATATCGCGCAGCGCCGAACCATCACTTTTTTGGCAACGGTACTAACACTCATAGTAATTGCTGGAATCTGGTATTTTACTGTTGTGAACTAGGATTTAGGCCTCCAATGCCATGTCCTGAACATTGTATAACATATCATTAACTAAAATATTTGGTCTGCGAAAACAAGGGTAGTTACAAGTTAGCGAATGTCATTTTTTTTGTAATGCATTGATTATCAATAGAACGATTGCTTGTTTGAATATCTTTTTTTAAGTTTTCATTGCCATGTTACAAACGTCTTAACGACGCCATTCGTACCCTAAAATTTGGCATTCAAAATCCCTAGTCTAAGTAAGCATAAAATTTGACTTTAGTCAAAAGTGGGAGACGTCAAGGTTTGGAAACACAGCATTTGCAGACTAATTTTACGAGCAATAGTGAGGTTTGGCGCGTCTTTTGCAAGAAGTGCCTAGTTGTCGCGTTACGATATTATGGGATTCAAAAAATTACTGCTTTTACTGCTAGTGCTTGCTGGGTTTAATGCCAGCGCGCAAACTGGCTGGTTTAGTAACGGTGCGCAAAATACTGCCGTTACAGATGTGTGGGTATGTAGTGATACGGTTTTTAAGATCAGCATCAGAAACTTAAGTGGCACACAAACACTTACCTCAAACTTGGTTACAGTCAATTTGCCGTCGTCTTTGGCTTATGTACCTAGCAGCGTATTTGAAACAACAACAGGCTCTCCCATAAAAACTGTTGTAGAATCAAATATCAGCAATTTACAAGCACCTGTATTTTCCTTCAATGACCTAGCACCTGGCGAATGGGTAACCTTCAATTACAAAGTAAAAGCTGCCTGTGGTCTTACAGTGTCAAACGAAACTGTTTTAATCCAACTCAACAATAACCAAGGCGCTAGTTCTCCAAATGTAGGTACACCAACACTGTCTACCGTTAATATTGTTTCTCCTTTGCTAGATGTTACAAACTCAAGTGCAGCAAACTATTCGGGTGTGCTCGGTAATATCTATGCGCAATGTGATACAGTGGTCAATACAAGTACGGCAACATTAGATTTTAATAAAAATGGTACAAAGGCCTTTGTTGTACTGGATTTTGTAGGCTCTGGCCTTACGCGACTAACACTACCAAGCAAGGGAACTTTAATCAACGATACCCTGTGGCTAAACTTGGCAGATATTACTGCAAGCGGCAACTTTAATAGCAGATGGGAACCAAATGAAAAAATTTGGTTCTGTTACAATGTGCGTATTGATAGCTGCGAAAATTTGAATAGGGTTTTGGTACCAGGTTTTGGTTGTAATAATGTGCTTTGTGGAATTGGTTCTCCACTAGCAACATCTACAATTGTAAACAATTTCGCTCCAAATTTGAACTACTTTGTTAGGCGAGGTAAAAAGTGCTTTGATGGTACCTTTGTTACTGACTCCATCCGTATTCAAAATAGCGGACTAGGTGCAGCAACGCAAGTAGATCTTGGTTTAAGCTATTACATCACTGGTAGTGGTTCTGAGATAATGGGTTATGATACCAGCTCATTTCAATTAATGACTAGTAGTGGGACAATTATTCCTATCAGCAGCAGTATGATTACCGCTCAAAGTGTAATCCCTTCATGGAATGTGAATTGCTTAGGTGGCTCAAACCTAGTGCAACAGTTAACAGTGCAATTGCCAGGTTCAATTGCACCTGGGGATGACGTATTTGTTATTTTTAAAGCAAAATATATCAATGGCTGTACATATAGTTCAACTTGTAATGGTATCGGTAACGCTGGTCATTCTGTGAATTTCGAAACCTACAGTAGTAAGTACAAAGATCAATGCGGCAATGGTAATTATTCTGTCAATTGGACGGCTTGGGGAGGTGCATACCACACACTTTTTTCTGGCACAATTACTTCGCAAAGCCAAACGGCACCAGGCGCATATAAGTTAACAACAAGTAATAATTTATTTCATTTTGGTGCGCCACCTAGCGTATCACCGCGCGTGAAGCATTGGGTAGAAATTACGGTTCCACCATGCTTTACTTTAGCTGGCACGCCTTATGTTGGTAATAGTGGTGCCAGCAGCTATACTTATACAGCTAGTCAAGTAGGCAACGTTATAACTGTGCGCTTGGACAAGCCTTTTTATTACTACGGTGGCAATGAATTTAATGTGCCTTTAACTGCCTCGTGTGTTGGTGGTGGTTGCGCTGGTGGTGTTGTTTCTATGCAGTTTAAAGCTATTGACGACACAGCGTGCGTTGGCGTGTGCCCTCGACAATTCGGATTTGTAACAAAACCTCTTTCCGTTATCTGTCCTACACCTTGCCCAAATGGTGGTGCTGATGCGCTTGCACTTAGTTTAACACGTATTAGCTTTGGTCAGCCCGACAACGATAATAATCAAATAGCAGATGCAAGTGGTAGCTTAAACATGTCATTGATAAGAACAGACAAAGCGATGGCAGGGGATACGATACTATTGAAACATACCTTGCGTGTACAGCAGAGTTCTTCAGGCATTAGCTTTCCTCAGCTTTTCTTAAACTATACTGCCACTGATATGTACATGTTAGCTGGCGCTGCTACGGTACAAATTTATCCGCGCAATAGTGGCTTCCCTGTTTTAGCTTTTGTAACTGGCACCGAAGTGACGCCTGGTGTGTTTAAATACGTGCTTAATTTGAGCACAGTAGGTTATAACGATTTTAATGGCGATGCACTTAATAATTCATACGACAGTATCATTTTTGAACAGAAGTTTAGAGTTACAATCAATCAATCAATGTTTGGTTACCAATCTTATGAAAACTGGAATGCCGATGCATATGCCGCATACACGCCATCGCCAAATTCACTTTATGTGCCAACGCCAGGTGCAGATCGTTATCAATGCACTGATATCAACACTGGTATCACAATTGGTGGGTGGACATTAGATATTTATACACCAGATTTTCAGGTAATTAGTGGTTGTTCAACTAAAACGCTAATCACCTATAATAGGTACGATATCGGTGGTAATAATATCGATAATATTTTCCCGTATGAAGTGCGCCGCGTTGTAATACCAGATACAATGCAAATTAGACTTCCGAAAGGCTTGACGTACGTGCCAGGTAGTGGTCGGATGTACTCGCATAATGGTCCTGCAACATATGGTCCCGCTTTAGTAAACCCTGTGTCGACTAATTTGGGTACAACTTATGATACGCTTACTTGGAAAGTTAGAAATCAATATATTTCTAATGGCGGCACATTACAAGACCCGGATGAGGCATATTGGGATTATTTGTACTTTGATGTATATGCCGATTGTAGAATGGCAAATGGCGTGTACACGCCATGGAGCGTGCATCACACAGCTACTGATGGTGCTGCGTTTAACTACGACTCAATTACACCAACGAGCAACGGTATTCAACCAACACTATATGCTGGCCTGCAGAGTTTCCAAACAATTTTGTACAATGGGCCATCCTTGCAGTTTACAGGGGGTGGTGCAATGAATATTAGTTACACAAAAGCTTTCGGTAGTGTAACTCTGCAAAATTTAGCTAGCTCTGTCAATAGTCAAAATACTTGGGTAAAGATTGTTCCGTTGACGGGCTCTAGTACGCTTAGCTCTGTAAAAATTGGTGGCACTACTATTAACCCTATAGGTGGTTACTATCAGTTAGGTATCGTAAATGCTAATAGCAGTAAAACGCTCGATTTAGAGTTTAATATCGTTGGCTGCACACCAACAACCTATGCGATTTATGCAGGTTATTATTGCAGTGGTTATCCGCCAACGGCACCAGAGCATGTGTGTGCAACAATTACTAATATTTTAATTGATGGTAATCAACCGCCACTTGAAATTATCAACACGTTTACCAACGTAAACTGTATTGGTACTGTAAATGCCACGATTGATATTACTGCAAACGGTGGCGTACCAGGATACCAATATAATATCAATGGGGGTGCTTATCAGTTTTCTAATTTATTTAATAACTTAGGTGTAGGAACCTATACAATTTGTGCAAAAGATACAAACAACTGTGTCGCTTGTGATGTTGTAACAATAGCTTTGCCAAGTACATTGGTACTTACAACGGACTCTGTTATCGGACGCAAATGTTTTGGTACGGGATTCGGTAAGGCACACTTTACTGCATCGGGTGGTAATGGTTTGTATCAAATGAGTATCTCGCCAACTGGTCCTACTATTATTAAGGTAGGTAATAAATTTAATATTCTTAATTGTCCGCTAGGCACCTATACCGTAACCGTGATAGACTATTGTGGTAATACTGTTACTAGTAGTTTTACAATTACACAGCCTACACAAGTCAATGGTAGTATAGCCGTTACTAATCTTTTGTGTAACGGAGGTGGTACTGGCGTGGTTACGGCGAGTGGATCAGGCGGTACGCCAACATATACTTACCAATGGCTAAATGCTGGCGGTCCCGCAACGGCAACGTGGTCGTCGCGTCCTATTGGAACTTACACCGTTCAAGTAAAAGATAATAATGGTTGTACGACCAATGTTTCTGCAACTATTACACAGCCGCCTGCGATAGTGGCTACTATGGGCACGCCAACACACGTCGCTTGTTTTGGCAATAGCACTGGTTCGCTTAGCGTAAGTGCATCTGGAGGTACAGGAGCATTTACTTATTTATGGAGTGGGGCATTGGGCACCTATGGTACAGCTAATCCTGCAACTGGTTTACCTGCGGGTACATTTACAGTAGTTGTAACTGATGCAAATGGTTGTACAAGAAGTACGACAGCTACAATTACACAACCTGCGTCGGCCTTAAGTGCAACAATGGGAGCGCCTACACATGTTAATTGTTTTGGACAAAATACTGGTTCAGCAACTGTAACTGCTTCAGGTGGAACGATAGCGTATGCTTACCTATGGAGTAATGGACAAACGAGTGCTACACTAACTGCAGTTGCAGCTGGTTCATACACGGTTACAGTAACAGATAGTAAAGGTTGTACGCGTTCAACCAATGTCACAATTACGCAACCTACTGCAGCATTAACGGCAACGATGGGTGCAGCAACACATATCAATTGCTTTGGGCAAAATACAGGTGGTGCAACAGTTACCGCCGCTGGTGGAACAAGTGCTTACACTTACTTATGGAGTAATGGTCAAACAAGTGCAACGCTAAGCAATGTAACATTTGGAACTTACTCTGTTACAATCACGGATAGTAAAGGTTGTACTTCAACATCTAGTGTAACTATTACACAACCATCTGCCGCGCTAAACGCTAGCATAGGTGCACCAACACATGTAAGTTGTTTTGGCGGTAATAATGGTGCTGCAACAGTTACTGCTGCTGGTGGTACAAGTGCATACTCTTATTTGTGGAATAATGGTCAAACAAGTGCAACGCTTAGTTCGGTTGGGTTTGGTACTTACACGGTAACGATCACAGACAGTAAGGGTTGTACTTCTACAAGTAGTGTTACAATTACACAACCAGCTGCAGCGCTTGCTGCTACAATGGGTGCGCCAACGCATGTCAATTGTTTTGGTCTAAATACGGGGGCTGCAACTGTGAGTGCAGCAGGTGGCACAACTGCATACTCATATTTATGGAGCAATGGCCAAACATCCGCAACGCTTAGCAGTGTGGTAGCTGCCTCATATACTGTTACAGTTACAGATAGCAAAGGCTGTACTTCTACAAGTAGTGTTACTATAACACAGCCAACAGCAGCACTTACAGCAACAATAGGTGCTCCTACACATGTCAATTGCTTTGGTCAAAATAATGGTGCTGCTACAGTTACTGCTGCTGGTGGTACAAGCCCATATACCTATTCATGGAATAATGGCCAAACGAATGCAACACTTACTAATGTTACTTTTGGAACATATGCCGTAACAATCACTGATAGCAAAGGTTGTACTTCAACATCAAGCGTAACTATTACACAGCCTTCGGCGGCTTTAGCTGCTAGCATTGGCGCACCAACACATGTAAATTGCTTTGGCGGTAATAATGGTGCTGCTACAGCTTCTGCATCTGGCGGTACAAGTGCATATACTTACTCTTGGAATAATGGTCAAACATCTGCAACGCTTACTGCAGTAGGTTTTGGTTCTTACACCGTAACTGTTACCGATAGTAAAGGTTGTACTTCAACTAGTAGCGTTACTATTACACAACCAGCGGCTGCGCTTTCTGCAACAATTGGAGTGCCTACACATGTAACTTGTTTTGGATTAAGTAACGGTTCCGCAACTGCGAGTGCCACAGGTGGTACTACAGGATATTCATATTTTTGGAGTAATGGTCAAACTAGTGCAACACTAAGCGCTGTTGCTGCTGCTTCATATACCGTTACTATAACAGATGCGAAAGGCTGTACAAGTACAAGCAGCGTTACAATAACGCAACCAAGCGCAGCACTTACTGCTGCCATGGGTGCGCCAACGCATGTTAGTTGCTTTGGTCAAAGTACTGGCGCTGCAACAGTAACAGCAGCAGGTGGCACATCAGCTTATTCTTATGCTTGGAACAATAGTCAAACTGCAGCTACGCTAAGTTCAGTTGCTGCGGGTAGCTATACGGTTACTATTACAGATAGTAAAGGTTGTACAAGCACAAGTAGTGTTACAATTACACAACCACCTACGGCAGTTTCAATTACTGGTACTAGTACAACTGTACCTACTTGTACACCAGGTAACGACGGTACAATAACCCTTACCGCTACTGGTGGCGTTGGTCCGTATACGTATAGTAAGACAGGTGCTTTAGGTAGTTATAATGCGAGTGCAACTTTAAATGGGTATGGTGTTGGTACTTTTACAGTATATGTGAAAGATGCCAATGGATGTACTGCTACTACAACTGCTACAATAGTAAACGCAGCATTGCCAAGTGTTTCAATCAGTATCAATAATAATGTAAGTTGTTTTGGTGGTGCAGACGGATCATTAAGCGCAGTAGGAAGTGGCGGTACCTTACCATATACTTATAGTTGGAATCCAGGTGGAGCCACAACTGCTACAGTAACCGGACTAAGTGCAAATACTTACACGGTGACATTAACTGATGCAAATAATTGCAGTGTGATTGGTTTTGCACCAATTACACAGCCAACCGTATTAAGTGCTTCAATAGGCATACCTACACATGTAACTTGTTTTGGATTGAGCAATGGCTCTGCTACAGCTAGTGGTAGTGGTGGCACAACGCCTTACACATATGCATGGAGCAACGGTCAAACAAGTGCAACTCTAACTGCTGTTGTGGCTGGTACGTATACAGTAACAATTACAGATGCAAAAAGCTGTACAAGTACAAGTAGTGTTACAATAACACAACCTACTGCACCACTAACTGCTACGATGGGTGCGCCAACGCATGTTCTTTGCTTTAGTCAAAGTACAGGTGCTGCAACAGTTACTGCGGCAGGCGGCACATCGCCATACACCTATGCATGGAGCAATGGCCAGACAAGTGCTACATTAACGGCAGTTGCTGCAAATGGCTATACAGTTACAATTACAGATAGCAAAGGTTGTACAAGTACAAGCACTGTTACAATTACACAACCGCCAACTGCTGTTTCAATTACTGGCACTACTACTACTGTGCCAACTTGTGTGCCTGGTAATGATGGTACAATAACTATAACTGCAAGCGGCGGTGTTGGGCCTTATACTTACAGTAAGACTGGAGCAGTTGGTAGCTATAATGCAAGTGCAACATTACCTGGCTATGCTGTTGGTACGTATACTGTATATGTGAAAGATGCAAATGGATGTACAGCTACTACAACGGCTACAATTGTGAATGCTGCAATACCTAGTGTTTCAATCAGTATCAATAATAATGTAAGTTGTTTTGGTGGTGCAGACGGATCATTAAGTGCAGTAGGAAGCGGCGGTACATTGCCATATACTTATAGTTGGAGCCCAGGTGGAGCTACAACTGCTACCGTAACTGGATTAAGTGCAAATACGTACACAGTTACATTAACTGATGCAAATAATTGTAGCGTGATTGGTTTTGCTCCAATTACACAGCCAAGCGTATTAGTTGCTTCAATAGGTACACCTACACATGTAACTTGTTTTGGATTGAGCAACGGCTCTGCTACTGCTAGTGGTAGCGGCGGCACAACACCTTATACATACGCATGGAGCAATGGTCAAACAAGCGCAACTCTAACTGGTGTTGTGGCTGCTACTTATACAGTTACCATTACAGATGCAAAAAGCTGTACAAGTACAAGTAGTGTTACAATAACACAACCTACTGCACCACTAACTGCTACGATGGGTGCGCCAACGCATGTTCTTTGCTTTAGCCAAAGTACGGGTGCTGCAACAGTTACTGCGGCAGGTGGCACATCACCATACACATATGCATGGAGCAATGGCCAGACAAGTGCTACACTAACATCTGTTGCTGCAAATGGGTATACAGTTACAATTACAGATAGCAAAGGTTGTACAAGTACAAGTAGTGTTACAATCACGCAACCGCCAACTGCTGTTTCAATTACTGGCACTACTACTACGGTGCCAACTTGTGTGCCTGGTAATGATGGTACCATAACTATCAGTGCAAGTGGTGGCGTTGGCCCATATAGTTATAGTAAGACTGGAGCAGTTGGTAGCTATAATGCAAGTGCAATATTAACTGGTTATGCGGTGGGTACTTTTACAGTGTATGTTCAAGATGCTAATGGATGTACTGCAAGTACAACAGCTACTGTGATTAATGCTGCTTTACCAAACGTATCAATTACTGTTAATAATAATGTGAGCTGCTTTGGTGGCGCTGACGGGTCCTTAACTGCAGCGGGTAGCAGTGGTACCTTGCCGTATACATATAGTTGGTCGCCTAGTGGTGCAACAACTGCGACAGTTAACGGATTAAATGTAAATACATATACAGTAACACTTACCGATGCTAATAATTGTACGGTTACAAGCTCTGCACAAATTACACAACCAAGCGTGCTCGGTGCATCAGTTGGTTCAATAATACCAGTAACATGTTTTGGATTGAGTAATGGTTCTGCAGTTGCAATTGGCAGCGGCGGTACAACACCTTATTCGTACTCGTGGAATAATGCACAAACTAGTGCAACCTTAAGTGCGGTTGCAGCTGGTACCTATACTGTAACCATTACAGATGCGAAAAACTGTACGAGTACAAGCAGTGTTATTATTACAGAGCCAGCAGTACTAACTGCTGCAATACCTTTGACTAATATTATCCATGTAAGTTGTTACAATGCGGCTAATGGTAGCCTTACAGTAAATACTACAGGAGGTAACGGCAGCAATACATTCGTTTGGACAAATAGTACTAGTACATCAGCAAGTGCCACTAATCTCGCACCAAATACTTACCAAGTAACCATCACCGATGCAAAAGGTTGTACAAGTACTGCAAGCGCAACGATTACGCAACCTACGCAGATTGTAATTAATAGTGCAACACTAACACAAGTAGCTTGTACAACAGCTAACGGTACTGCCCAAGTGTCAGTAAGCGGTGGTACACCAAGCTACGATTATCAACTTAATAGCAATGGATGGGTAAGCACAAGTTTATTTACAGGCTTAGCCACTGGTACCTATACTATTTACGCAAAGGATGCTAACGG
>JBJORA010000075.1:0-2883 GCA_046049675.1 Bacteroidota bacterium
GCGTTACACCAATATAAGAGGCGATATGTTTTTGTGAAATGCGCATTTCTAAATCGGGGTAGCGCACAAGAAAATTTTCGTAGCGTTGCTGTGCCGTTTGCGACATGAGGTTATAACTCTTCGCTTGATTGGCCACCACACTGCGTTGGAGAATTATTCTAAAAAAGCGTTCAAACTTTGGTACAAGCGTGTATAGTTTTTCTTGTTCTTCTATGGGTAAGAAAAGCAAACTAGAATCTTCTAATGCATCTATGAATGTGTCGCCTGGCTGTCCGCTTAAAAGACTATACAAGTCGCCAGACCACCAGCCGCTTACAGAAAAGTAAAGCACGTGCTCGTCGTCCTTTTGATTGAGTTTATAATTGCGTAAGCAACCACTATTTACAAAATAAGATCCTTTACAAATTTCTCCCGCTTTGAGTAGTACTTGTCGCTTAGCTACTTTTACTTCGCTAAGGCAAGCTGCAAATATTTGACGCTCCTCTTCCGTTAAAGCAACAATACTTTCAATATTTGCAAATATTAGCTCTAGTTGCATTAGTGCAAAGTAAGGGGAATAGTTTGATTGTTGACCCTTGAATCGTCATATAGTTAAATCACTAAAGTGTTGTAGTCGATTTTAGCATTGTGTGCATTTTTCATTATCCATTATCCACTATCCATTATCCATTGACGTCCTACTTCATCAAATTATACCTTCTATAACTCACACCTTTGCCCACACTTTTGCACCAGCCAATAAAGTTAAAGTAACGCAGCGGTAGGCTTTCGTAATCGTCTGTAAGCAGCGGCACCAATTTATCGCTTAGGGCCAATACACTTTTCTTTACGCTATTGCCCTTGATGATATTATTGACACAGTCTAGTATAGCATAGTCGCACTTAAAATTGCGGCGTTCCAAAGTAAGTTCGCGCTTGATTTTGCGATATTGTTTTTCTAAGGCTTCAAAGTCTTCGGAGCTGATGTACACAATCAACAGAAAAATACGAATAAAGCTATAGGCATCTTTACGCATCACCCGTCTGCTCATTTTGCGCGTAAGGTCGTGGAAGTGTTTGCAGTCCTCGTATTGCTCTAGAATATATGCTGCGATAATACTATTAGCATACAAAGTTGTTTTGATATCTACACTAAAGTATTGGATATGCTTCTCGTAGTTATTACGAATGTATTGAAAGGTTTTTTTGAGGCTTTCGTACTGAAGCGATGTTGCTTCGTAACGTGTACGATTGCAGTACAGAATACCAAACTTGGTAGCTTGCATGACAGGGTCTTTGCTTTTGAGGGCAGCAATTTCTAGTAAAGCAGTCTTTACACTATCAAAGTCGCGCACAGAAAAACGACTATTGATATAGATATGCAATACCATGACATACATAGAAGTAAGCTGAAGTGAACTGCCTTGTTTTTTGACTGCGATATGCAACTTATTCATCTGTTGTTGCAATGCCTCATGGTCGAATTGCAAGGCATAAATAAGTACTTTATTACTGTGATAGTAGAAGGCTACTTCGTGGTAGCTTTTGAGATAAGGCGTAGCTAGTGGGAGGGCTTTTTCAAAAGCTTCAATGGCATGCTCGTCGTCTTGCTGCAAGAAATATCTGTTTTGCGATAACAACTTAAGCAAGTTATAAAAAGTGGTGGTAAGCTGCGCAATGGTGTAATGCACTTGCGATAGTTCCTGTAATTGCTTGCTATAGTGTTCAACAAGTTTTGGCGTATCGTCTTGCACAAATAAACCGGCTACATGCAGCAAACGCATCGCAATTTCGTAAGCCAAACTAAGGTTGCCATCTTGCTTAGCTTGTGCAAGTTGCTTCTTGAGCGCAAGTTCGTAGAGGTGTAAAAGATTCTTATACTTCAGCACATCAGTTTTCAGCAGCTCAGTATAGCTATCAAAAGTATTATTTTGCTTTGTATGGTATTGTACAATCAATCGGAGCGCTTCATTGTATAGCTGATGCTGCGCTACACGAAGCGCGTTGGTATTTGATGTTTTTAATAGAACCGATTCTACGTGTTCGGCACTGCGACCTTTGGCCAGAAATGAAATTTGCTTATCGTACAGTTGCCGTAGAGAAGGAGAGGTAATGCGTTTGGCTATGTATTGCTGCTCGTTGCCGTCTAAGGTTTGCAGCAAGGTGTATGTACTAAATTGCTTTTTTTTCATTGTGTAATGCGGCATTTGCAAGGCCAAAGGCTTTTTTCAATTTGATTGTAATTCTATCAGTTGTAAATTTACAATACGTAATTTTCTGACAAATGCTGTGCAATATTATTCAATAATATCAATATTTGTAGCGACTATCAAAGCTAATTTATAAAAAACCACAACTAATTTATTGGTAAATGCTGTATTGATTTAGTGCTTATAATGTTTAGCTTTGATGCATTAATAATCCAAACTATAACCTACGAATGAGCAAGTAGGGAGACAAAATGAAGCAATTAATTACAGTTTTGGCATTCGCCTTTTTTGCAAACGCAGCACTAGCACAAACACTAGCTAGTAGCAGTGGCGTTGACAATGGCACGAACACCAGTGCGCCGCGCGCTGTAGCAATTACAGAGAATTTTGTAATTGTAACAGGTTTTCGCGAGCCAGCGTTAAATACACCAAATAGTGTAATGCCAAACTATGCAAAATTGAGCCTAGTACAAAGCACATCCAGCACGCTTGCTTTTAACGCGCGTTTTGAAGGCGCCACTAATTTTCAGTACATTATCACTAATACAAGTGGTGAGGTAGTTAGCATCAAAGAAAGGAAGCTCAATGGTGGCGTACGCTCACAGCAAATCGATATGAGCAGCCTTGCAAGCGGTAGCTACTATATTACTGCCAATGTTACAAGCCGCGAAACCAAGGCTTATAGCACCTACTT
>JBJORA010000076.1:0-2526 GCA_046049675.1 Bacteroidota bacterium
AAGCCATTATCGCTAAAGTACTGAGCCCTAAAAGCACCCACATTTTGCTGACCTTTTGGGTTGTCCATAAAGTTGTCGCGGTTATTGTCGGTTGTAGCAAATTGGTTTTTGTGATGCAATAAAAAGCCTGCTGCGAAATTCTTGTTTACTTTCTTGAAGATATTAGCATTGGCTTCAAAACGACCACCTGTGTTTTGATAGACATTCAAGTAGTATTGCTCTTTTTCATCATCTGGTTTTTTGAGCTCAACATTAATTTGGCCTGCTAAACCTTCGTAGCCATTCACAACACTACCCGTGCCTTTACTTAGCTGCATACCTTGTACCCAAGTGCCGGGCGTATAATTAAGCCCTATTGTGCTTGCGAGGCCGCGAATGTTTGGAATGTTTTCTTGCGTGATAAGTGTATTAGGCGTAGCCAAACCAAGCATTTGTATTTGCTTTTGCCCAGTAATAGCATCAGTAAAACTTACATCTACACTAGGTGTGGTTTCAAAACTTTCGCTTAGGTTGCAGCACGCTGCTTTTAAGAACTCACCTTCTTTTATTTTTAATAATTGCGACGCACTTAGATAAGAAATGCTTGTAGTCTTTGCACTATTGCTAACCTTAATTTCCGCAAGCTGTGCCTTATTTTTTTGCAAAGTAAGTACCACATGCTTAGAAAGGTCTTCGATAGCTAAAGTGTCTGTTCTAAAGCCATTCTTGCTAATTACTAGCATGTTTTTGCCTGTAATAATTGGGATACAGAAATCACCGAGCGGATTACTTACGGCCATTACATTTGTACCAAGCCATTGTAGTTTTACGCCAATTAATGGTTTATGCTCTAGATTATTAGCGGCTCCTAGTAGCGTTTCTGTATTGCCACAGAGTGTGTCTTGCGCATATGCGCTTGTGCTTGCTAATACTAGCAAACACATCAGTAGAAAATTTCTCATTAGTAGACTAGGTTAATCGTGGTCGCACTTAGCACCATCGCGGTACTTGCAGCAATGTGGCAATGTTGCGTACTGCTCGTTTGTACTTAGCGCGAGCCTATTATCGTGACCAGCAGCTGCTAGACTTGTTGCTATAGCCTGCAAACTTGTTTTCTTTGTTTGGTAGCTTACAGTTAGTACGTGGGTTATCTTATTCCACTCTGCTTTCTTTACACCTTTTACTTTATATGCAGCTTCTTGTATGCGCTCTTTGCATTCGCCACATACACCATTTACGGTTAATGTGTCTTTAGCTACTTTGCTTTGCGCCTTGCTTAATATCGGCAATAGCGCTAGCATTAATGTTATTATTATTTTCATTGTATTTGTTGTTTTAATTATGCTTTAAACGTTTTTTACTGTGGTAATTATTATGTGGGTTACATATTTTTTACACAGTAGCGTCGTCGCATAATTTTTGTTGACAATACAATAAATAAAGTTGTTTGGGGACAGCCTCAGATGGCTGATTATTTACAAAAACCTGATTGCTTAGTGCATCGCATTTGTCTGTCCAATTACAAGCTGTAACAAAATTGCTAGTTAAAGCAAAATCGGTACCTGAGAACTTAAAACCTTTAATTGTCTTTAGGCCAAACTCTTGATCAACGTCTACTTTAGCGTAGCTCAGCTCATCGCTGCAACAGTCTTCGCTATCGCTGCTAGGCACTTCGCTGCTACATTCTTCGTCGCAACAGCAATTGGCCTTTACCAATACACTTACTTTCGCCAATTCGCCACCGCAATAATGCTTGGCAATTACCATACCGCCCGTTGCGAGCAGGTATATTGGTATTAGTATGATGGCGAGTAGTCTGCGCATAGTAAAAATGCTTCCACAAATGTAGAAGCATTTTTAAGCCTTTAAGGTATACGATATGTTAATCTTTGATATGTATTGACCTAGCGCAGCACTAGCTTGTCTTCAAATTCGTCAATATGCACAGGTTTGTCCTTGCTGAGCTCGCCTGCAATGATTTTCTTACTAAGTAAATTGACGATTTCTTTTTGAATCAGGCGCTTTAATGGCCTTGCGCCGTAGTTGGCATCAAAACCTTGGTGCGCCATATAATTGAGTGCTTCGGTGCTAAACTGTAAATCATAACCTTGCTCTGCTGCAAGTGCAATTACATGCTGCAATTGAATTTTAACGATACCGCGCAACACTTCTGCAGTAAGTGGCCTAAAGAGTACAACCTCATCAATGCGATTTAAGAATTCTGGTCGCATTGTTTGCTTCAATAAATCTAGTACTAACTCTTTAGTAGCATCTGCAACAAGGTCTATATCTTTTTCTGTCGCCTTGGCAAAATGTTCCTGTATCAAGTTACTTCCCATATTGCTCGTCATGATGATAATGGTATTCTTAAAGTTGACCTTGCGGCCTTTATTGTCGGTAAGATGACCTTCGTCTAACACTTGCAGCAATGTATTGAATACATCGGGATGTGCTTTTTCTATTTCGTCAAACAGTACGATGCTATATGGTTTACGGCGCACAGCCTCCGTTAATTGCCCTCCCTCGTCATAACCAATATAGCCTGGA
>JBJORA010000077.1:0-10320 GCA_046049675.1 Bacteroidota bacterium
TGAGTTATATAGATCAGCCAAATGTACGTGGTGCAGCATGTGCGTTTACGCCATTAGGGTTCAGGCAAAATATTACCAACTTGGCCATACCACCCAATATGCCGAATTACGCACTGGGCCGCTGGCTCAATAGCCCTTGCGACAGTTTACACAAGCCACCTCCGCCACCAATACCATTAGCCTGGCAGGTTTATCCAAACCCTACCACAGATATGCTCTACGTAAATGTACCTGATAGTAGCATTACTCAACTTAATATTAGCTTACACAATACAGCAGGGCAACGCGTGATGCTGCGCGATATTGCGGTCAGCAATACATACAAGGCAGAAATAAATATTTCGCACTTGGCTAAAGGTGTTTATTACTTACGTGTGCAGCATGGTAGTGAAAGGTTTACGACTAAGGTGGTTAAGATTTAGTCTACAACGGATCCAGCTAATTCTGTCTACAGATCATGCAAAATTGAAAATAAGTGAAAGCATTTTATCTCATAGACCAATTGCCTACCAACACGCTGCCACGAGGTGTAGTAGTAACTACGGCAAGCCAAACTTACGCAGAGTGCAAGGCGGGCGTTCGATGGCTAGACGAAATTGGCATGTATAAGTAGCTATGTTGCGCCCCATTATACGAGCCCACTACGCTGCTTCTCCATATTACTAAAAGGCGGCAAGTGCAAAACTAAATTAACACGTACTGGTTCTTGATTAACAATTCATCCCCACCCAATTTTCCTAGCGCACAAATTTTTACCTTTACAGCAAATGCAACAATACCACAATCTGCTTAAACATATACTTGCCAATGGTGTAGACAAAAGCGATAGAACTGGCACAGGCACCCGCAGTTGCTTTGGCCACCAAATGCGTTTTAATTTGCAAGATGGTTTTCCGTTAATTACAACTAAAAAAGTGCACCTAAAAAGTATTATCTACGAGTTGCTATGGTTTATCAAGGGCGATACCAATATCAAATACCTCAAAGATAATGGCGTAAGCATTTGGGACGAATGGGCTGATGCCGATGGCAACCTAGGGCCTGTGTATGGCAAGCAATGGCGCAGTTGGCAAGGTGCAGATGGCAAAACCTACGACCAGTTGCAAGATGTAATTCATCAAATAAAAACCAACCCTGATAGCCGCAGAATCATTATTAGTGCCTGGAACGTGGCCGAGCTACCATATATGAAGCTGATGCCTTGCCACAATATGTTTCAGTTTTATGTGGCCAATGGTAAACTTAGTTGTCAATTGTACCAACGCAGTGCAGATGTATTTTTGGGCGTACCATTTAATATTGCAAGCTATGCTTTGTTTACGATGATGCTTGCACAAGTATGTGGCTTAGAAGCAGGGGACTTTGTGCATACATTTGGTGATGTACATATCTATAACAACCATTTTGAGCAAGTAAATTTGCAACTAAGCAGAGAAGAATTCCCTCTGCCAACTATGCGCATCAATCCGAATGTAAAGAATATTGAAGATTTTGTGTACGAAGATTTTACATTGGAAAATTATCAATGTCATCCTGCGATTAAGGCACCAGTGGCGGTGTAAATGAGTAGTGTTTAGGTGTGGTGTGAGTGCGGGTGTGTTGAACCGCAGAGAGCGCAGAGTTTTATCGCAGAGAGCGCAAACAAGCTCATTGTAAGCTAAAGTTATTAATTATAGTAGTATTGCGGATTATTTTCTATGCGAGTAGTTTTGATTGCTAAGAAAGTGCATTACTTATAAGGCGCATTACTCAGCTGGTTATAACTTCCTATTTGCAACTGTTGATATTTGGTAAAGTTTGGCATGTTTGCATGTATATCGTAAATTTGTATTAGAGTAGTATTCATAATGGAAATAAAGATTGCACCTCATTACAGCAAGTTCATAGACTGGGAGTTGGCTTCTGGAAAATTCAATAATGAGTCCGAAGTAATACAAGCCGGCTTAGCGCTACTAGAGAAAGAGCAAACTCAAATGGCCTTATTAAGCAAAGCAATTCTTGACGGCGAAAGTAGTGGTTTCGCAGCGCCATTTAACAATCGAGACTTTAAGAAAAAAATGGAAGATAAATATGCTAAACACTAACCAAAAGATAGCTTAAGAATATTCACACTTGATTTTGTAGTCATAACTATAATCCTCTGCATCCTTCGCGTTTTCCTTCGCGGCCTTTGCGGTTAAACAAGACAAACCCACTCACAAACCCTACTCGCTGTTGATTGCACTCACTCAAAAACTCAAACACAATTCACTTCCAAGCAATCTGCCACCGGTACCCACTACTTGTAAAATATACATACCCTGCGGCAAGCCTAAGGACAAACTACTTGTGCCTTGGCTATAATCAAAGCGCTGAAGCAATTGCCCTTGCAAATTGTAAATCCTGATGGTGCTCGGCACAGCATCTCCACAAGGTATTTGCACAGCATATCCTTTACCATTAATCACAAGGTTGACAAGTTGCTTGCAAGCACTTACATCTTTTATACTTGCCGGATAAATAAGTTGATCTCCTCGCTTAAAATAACACAGATACGGATAATGATCGCTTACTGTATACGGATAGCTATCGTGCACATCATAAAATTCGTCCAAGATTGAATAACTAGCTTGACCATACTTGCTAGCGGCAGCGTTGCTCACACACAAATTATCGATGATGCTACTATTAAATACATAACTCGTTTGCGCGGGATATAAACTAGGCAAGCTAATGCCGTTCATCGCATTACTAATCATGTACTTATAGGGACTATTACTATTGCCTGTTGTAATACTACCTTCTAACTTATCGTTGTAATCGCCTACCAATACCACTTGCCTCTGAGCATAATGTGTATTAAAAGTGTCAGTTAAAAAATATGCTCCAACTTCTCTCTTATTATAACTCGCTTGATCAGCTTGGGCCTTGGCATGCATATTAAAAAACCAAGTAGTATCTTCTGTACCTTTTTGTAAAAGTGCTTGTACAAAAGGTGTTCTTCCGCTCGCAAATGCCCAATACTCTGTACCGCTATTTGTAGATGATAAATTCTGCGCGGCATAAGCATAACTTGCAATAGGCGAAAATATGCTCGTGTCAAATATATAAGCCATCTTTTGCCCGCTAGGCCAGCTGGCATCAAAAGTATCTAAGGCAAAACTGCAATTGGGAGAAATATTACTGGAGTAGTTAGCACCTAAACTTTGCTGTACCTGTTTAAGGCTGGCATGCTCCACCACCTCTTGCATCGCAATCACTTTTGGTCTAATGGCTTGCAGTGCTTTGGTAACGCCTTGCCTTTGCAAAGCAGTATCACAGTCGCAGGTAGCAGGATCGCCAAACCACATGATATTCCAACTTAGTACATTGTAAAAGCTATCGGCTGGAAAGCTTGAGGCAAGCAAATAAATTTGTTGTGAGTTTACCGTGTTGCCTCTGCTAAAAGCAATTGTTCCTTTGTTTACCATATGTGCCGCTGTTGGAGAGTACTGCACATACAAAGGCAGCGTGGCACCACTTTGTGCAGCACTAAGCAGTACACTAGCAGAAAAGCTTATGCTATCCAAGCTAAGTAAAAAAGGTGCTGTACAATTTATGGTATAATCCTGTGTACTAGATGGAAAATTAATGGCTATAGCTTTTGTAGCTGTTGTGCCTAGGCTGACGTCGCCAATAAACTGAAAACGATCTTGCAGATACATAAAATTACTTTGTGCACTAGCGCTAATAGTAGCGCCAAGCAAACAGAACAAAATAATTGTACGCATAAAAAAAAGCTGCGCAACTCAGTGTCGCGCAGCTTCAAAGTTACTTAATTATTAGTGTATTACTAAAGTACTACAAACTGAAGAATACCAAGCTTACCTGCTTGTGATACACGTACCATGTAAACACCTGGTGCTAGTGTATTGCAGTTAAGACTAGTAGTTGTGCTATTGATATTGCCTTTGTTTACAACAACACCTTGTGCATTGCATACCACGTAGTTGCCACTCATTTCTGGCGTTTGCAATACATAGCGCGTACCGTCTGTAAGCAATTGGCAATTTAAGCCTTTTGCTACATCATTAATGCCAGTGCAGAATACAGTAGTGAAATTCCAATCGGTATTATTGCTAATTGTAGGTGCAGATAAACCATTAGCTGTAAAGCAAGCACCGCCATACTGCACAGCGTAATCCTTATTACAAACCAAAGTTAGGCCAGAAATCGTAGCTGTATTGCCGCTAGCTGTTACCTGTGCACTTGGCAATGTAATTGTTGTATTTGTACCATCTGTAAGGTTCTTTACAAGAATGCTACCAGTTGTACCAATTGTAATGGCTTGGTCAAAAGTTACACTGATGCTTGTGGTCATATCAGATACATTAGTAGCGCCGTCTCCAGGTGTGCGACTTACCACTGCAGGCGGTGTGATAGGATTACCACCTTGCATAATAAAGGCAACAGATATATCGTCAATGGCGATAGCATCGTCATTACCTGCACTGTTAACGTCTACCCACTTCATAGTAAAGAAACCATTTTGTGGAATCGTAATCGCAATTTTCTTAGTTACTAATTTACGGAATGCAGCTGTGTTGCCGTCGGTCATACCAGCAGGTGTAGACGCACTAGAAGTAGCGCTAAGTGTTGCATCTTGCGTAAAGGCTGTAAAGTCTGAATCGATAGCAGCAGGCATATTTGGAGATACAGCGTAACCGAAGTAAAGTGTATCAACAATATTAGTAGTATCACCACCAGCGCGCCATTGCTCAGCATAGTATGTAATAACCACGCTATCTATTTGAGAGCCAGTATTGTTTTGGAATGATGCCCCAAAACTTGCTTTGCAACTACCGCTTGCTAATGAGCCTAGTGCGCGTTCTGTAGCACCACTACTGCCATAGCTGTAAGCGTTACCACTGTTTGAGCCACCATTATCGCTTTTGTATTTGTTGTCAACTTGCGCACTTGTGCCACGCTCGTTGATAGACCAGCCTTGCAACGCAATACTAACAGGCGTACTTATGTTTGTATCGGCAAGCGTATTAAAATCTTGCACATACGTAAGTGCTCCTGTTGTAACGCTAATTTGGGCATTTGTTGCCAACGCTACAGCACATAGGGCTAGGATTGATAAAACTACTTTTTTCATTGTCTTCTTTATTTAATTTTTGCTTACTAGAATTGGTTTATTGAACGTCCGCAATATTGCGTAAAGTGATTTGCTTAGTTGCAAAGTAATTACCTGGTATACAAGTAACCGTCTTTGGTGTAGTTGGCATTGTAGTACCGCTATACGTTGCACCACTTGCTGTGTACAATGTAATATTGCTACCACTACCATCCGATACTATCTTAGAACCAGAATAAGTACCTGTTGGAAAAGTAACATTGGATACACGCACCAACTCGCTTTCGTAGCTAGCCATATCGCTATTGATTTGCTGAAGTGTAACCACTTGCGGCGTTACACTTACACCCGTATTCAAACGTGCGCTTTGCGATACACTACCATATACTTGAAGTGTATTTGCAAATGGCTTTACTGCTGCGTTGGTTGTGTTTATTTCTATTTCATCGCCAAGGTTGTAACTATGGTCTGCGTTAAAGCGAATAATAATACCACCACTACCGTCTTGGATAATGCAGTTCTTAGTTTGGAAATTACCACTGCTACGATCGCTAATAACTACGCCACGAATTTTGCTTGTTGCTTCATTTAATGAATCGCCCGCTGCATACATATCGCGAAGACTCTTAATTGTAACCAATGGGTTAGTTGCAAAATCACCACAACGTGTGCCTGTTAACTTAGCATCATCAAGATTGCGAATAGCTAATTGTGCATCGCTCAAATAACGGCTATAAACTGCAATGATAGTGCCCTTGCCACCAGGTGTTGGAGCATTCGCAAAATCTGCATACTCGCTCGTACGAACAATAATGCTATTGCCACCGCAATCTTCTACGTTAGGATCTTTACCAGTATTGCCTGCCTCCCAATACTTAAGTCCAACTTGGTCAGACAAGAATTGTACGCTATCAATTTGGACTAAGCAGCCCAACCAACGCTTCGCACTTGGCAAATCAGGATTAGATAGCTCAGCAATAGTCAATTTGCGCGGTTGTGCGCCAGCCATATCGATATTTGCTTTTACAATATGCTTATTGATACTTGCCAACGGAATACCAACAAGGCTATTAGCAGCATCCATCTTAAAGCCCAATTGCACGTAACTGCGGTATGCAGAAAGTGTTAAGTCTTTACACTTTACGTATACCTTACGACCAACTGGATATTCGCCTGCTAAACCATTTTTCTCGATAAGCAATGGAATACCACCGGTGCTATCTTGCAAAACAATTTGCTTGTAGAAGTTGCCAGCAATATCGTTGGCCACAACATAACCAACAATGCAAACATCATCAGTAATAGCTAAACCGCCAGTTGCAGATGGGTTTAATCTGTTTTTAAGGTCAGCAATTTTGATGTACGTAACACCAGCAGGCATACCCGGATCAAAATCCTTTGCGCTTGGTGGTGGATCTATACGATCCTTTACGCAAGATGCAAAAAATGTAGCCACTGCAATGGCACACACACCGAGCAAAACTTTAATTGAATTCTTCATTATACTTTTTTATTAATTTGTTAGTGTAATCTATTGAATGATTTTATTAGAACGAGTATGCGGCATTTATAAAGTATTGTATGCCTTGGTTATACATGTATTTTGGTTGGAACATGGTTGGTATTTCGCTGCGATATCGCAGTTGCTCAAAGCCCATCATTTTAATATTTTGATTATTAAGCGCATTGTTAATACCAATGTTTAAGAACAAGGTGCTCTTCAAAGGCGCAGCTTTAATAAACTTGTTTACGCGCCAGCTCTTACCAAAGAAGATATCCAAGGTAGCAAATGAATTGATTTGACGTTGTGTATGCATAGCCGAGGCTGTAGTTTCATCAAGCACATCTATCACACGACGCGTACGAATATTTGGCGCAATGTCAATATAGTTTCTACCAAAGGCATTAACTGTAACCGTTGCAAACCAAAATTTTGGAGAACGATAGTTTAATCCTAAGCTCGCTGCACTTTGCGGACCAGAAGCCAAATTAAAGTTCTTAATAAATGCCGTATCAACAAAGCCAGTTGCGCTACCATTGCTTGTAGTAGTGTCATTATCTGTGTACTCATACAAATATGGACGGTTAGCATAAGTGGCTTGCGTTAAAGCAGCAGCTAAATTTACACTTAGGCTTGGAGACACTTTGTAGTCCATACCAACTTCCACGCCTTGGTAGCGCTTATGAATGCCAGTCATTACAACATTGATATTGCTAAGCTGCGCATCATCAAAGAAACGCTTAATATCCATGGCGTTCGTGATATTTGTGTTGAACACACTAATACGACCTCGCACCTTAGGGCTGCGTACTAGGTAACCTAACTCTAGGCTATTGATGTTTTCCTTTGTTACGTTTTGCGCTACCTCATTACGTGTACGAGCGCTAATAAACACATTGTCGTAATATGGAGCACGAGAACCAAACATACCATTTGCATAGACGTAATTTCTTCCATTAAGCTTGTAAGTGGCACCACCCTTTGCGCCGCCAGTTAAGAAATTTTGTACTGCACTTTTGCCATAGCTATTGCTCTGATATACACCACTCTGGTAATTACCAGTGCGATAAAAATTTGTCATATCAGCATTCAGCGCCGCAAATGCATCAATCTTTGCGCCAGTGTACGTAAGTTGACTCCAAGCATTGTAACGATTAATCGTCATGTTGTAATTGTAGTTGTAGTGATCGCCAACACGAACAATACGATCTGGGTTACGGATATCGTTTTGGATTTGTATGCCATCGTTACCAAAGTTGATTGTATTAAATCCGTTGACGTTTACATAGTAATCGCCACCAAGCAAATCGTTTATTCTTCTAAAAGCATGCACACGCTGCGACTGCGCATAGAGGCCGCCAGTAATCATAATATTATCTTTCAATAAATGAGAGATACTATAAGATGCATTTATACGCGTTTGCTTTTCTACATCTTCGCCAAGTACTACTACACTGCGCTTGCCCGTTACACCATTGATAGTTTCTGGAGAGCGAAGGTCATTGCCTTGGTAGATATCGTCCCATTGTACTTGCAACAATGTTGGATCTTGCATATAGCTTTCCTTTACAGCTGCGCCAATGGCAGTATCGCCATTAAGGTTGCTATAGCTAGGTAGATTGCGGTAATAGTCTGCAAGTGGATTTTGCGTATTGAACCAATCAAAACCTGTTGTTGCTACTTCACCAGTTTGGAAACTAACACCAAAGTTTTGCAAGGTCTTTTTGTTCAAACGCCATTCGTCGCTTAATACAACAAATGGTAAGCTTTGTTTTGTAACGCGACTATTGCGCACCTGTCCGTTTTGGTAACCCCAGTTGCGATTATATAAATTATCGCCAGCAAGGTCAAACAACTCTTGCATTACAGGACTTGTACGACCACGGTTGATTGTGCTATTAACCACCATTAGATTTGTGCTATGATTGCCCCAACGCTTTTCTGCACCAGCAAAATAGCTGTAGCTATCATAGAAGGTACCAGGCATAACACCGTTTACCGCCCATCTGCGACCAGCGCTAACGCTAAATGCCCAACCATTTTTCATTAAGCCAGTGCTATGGGTAACCATTAAACGATTTCTATAGCTTCTGTTAGCAACACTTGCCGTTACACGCGTTTGCTTACGATGGTTGCTGGCAGTAGCATCTATATTAGTATTAAAACCAAGGCCGCCAAAACCATTTTCAAATGCTTGTGCGCCCAAAGTAGTATTACGACTACGAAATACATCATTCAATCCGCCCCAGTTATTAAATAACTGACCACCTTCTTCGAGATCGTTCATTGGTACGCCGTTGATAAAAGTTACACTTTGATCTTGCTCGTAACCACGCAAACGATAAAAGTAGGTACTCCAGGCAAAAGCACTAGCACTATTAAACGCATCGCGGCTAGCGTTAAGGGCGCTACCCACACTTTGACCGCTGCTAATACCACTTTCGTCGTCCGTTTGCGTATTGTCGTTTTGATTGCTTTGTACGATATCATTGGTCGCCTCGTTTTGGCTAGTAGTGCTGTACTGCAAAACAATTGGTTCCATATTGTTTGAACCGTCACCTACGCTGATGCTCACAGTTTGGCTTTCGTGTCCATCGGCACTTACTTCGGCTTCGTACGAGCCAACGGGTGCATTTGGAATAACGAACTCGCCACTTGCATTGGTAGTTGTGAGTAATTTAAGGCGAGGAATCTCGATAGTAGCCTCGGGGATAGTAGCCATACCTTGACTACTAAGAACCTTACCGCGAACTGTGCCCCTTTGCGCGAAAGTAGAAACAGCCGCAAGCAGGCACAAAAGTGTTAGTGTAAATCGCATTATTTTGCTGTAATTCAAACTACAAAAGTATGTTAAATGGCTTGGCTATAGGCTACCAAATTGTTATGTAATTGGTCAAAATGCACAAATGTTGAAAAGTAGCGTCATTTTTGGCCACAATGGCAGTATTTTTGATTGCTTAGGGCAGAATCAAGCGTCAAAATTCCTTGCTTATTCGCCTTAAAAAGTAGAAGATGAAGAAATTAATAATATACATTATCCTTGTCGTTTGTGGCAAGCAATTGGCTGTGGCACAAAATTCCAACTTGGGAACCCCAATTGTAGCCTTTTACAATTTTGAAAATCTATATGATACGATCAACGATCCAGAAATAGATGATGAGGATTTTTTGCCTGGTGGCGCCTATGCCTATACTGGTAAAATTTACAATACCAAGCTTCAGCACCTTGAGCAAGTAGTAAGTAAGCTTGGTGTAGATAAAAATCCTGATGGTTTTGCAATTTTAGGTACTGCTGAAATTGAGAACGACCGCGTACTAACAGACCTATGCAATCAACCGTGGTTAAAAGAGCGCAAGATTAAGTTTGTACAATTTAATTCGCCAGATAGAAGAGGCATCGATGTAGCCTTGTTGTATAACCCAGCCTACTTCAAAGTATTAAGTGCAGAAGCTTTGCCGGTATTATTGCCGCAAGATGGCAGTGGTAAAGAATTTACAAGAGATGTGCTGCATGTTATGGGCAAATTACGTGGCGATACAGTACACGTATTTGTAAACCACTGGCCTAGCCGCCGCGGTGGTGAAGCAGCTAGCGCACCAAAAAGAAATCTTGCTGCAGGCGTTTGCCGTGCATATTACGATTCGCTTATTAAAATAAATCCTAATGTAAAAACAATTGTGATGGGCGATCTTAATGATGACCCCACGAACGAGAGCATTG
>JBJORA010000078.1:0-32908 GCA_046049675.1 Bacteroidota bacterium
TGGGTGATCAAATATTTAGAAAGCTACCCAGGCGCTACTATTGATGTGTACAATAGATACGGACAACCCGTGTATAAATCGGTGGGGTATGATAACCCTTGGAATGGACTTTACAACGGAAACCCTTTACCTATTGGTACTTACTACTATATTATCAATCCTAAAAATGGAAGAAAAACAATAACTGGGTCGGTGACCATTATAAAATAGTGAACATGAAAAAGTTGATCGTTATATGCTTTGTTTTTATACTGCCAATGATGAGTATGGCGCAACAACGTCCATACTATACACAGTATATTTTAAACAACTTTTTAATTAATCCAGCACTTGCGGGAATAGAAAATTATTGGGACGTTAAAACCTCACACCGCATTCAGTGGCAGGGTGTGCAAGATGCTCCAGTAACGACCTATTTAACTTTTCATGGACCGCTTAAAAAACAAGGATATGCTTCAACAAATCCTACGAGCATGTCTGCGCCAGGCGAAAATCCGAGAGGTAGAGCCTACTGGCAAAATTATCAGGCGCCAGAACCACATCATGGTGTTGGCTTTACGGTATTAAACGATCAAACAGGACCACTCAATCGTTTTGCTGCTTATGGAACTTACGCATATCATAGAGGTATAGCGGCGCAAACTACTTTATCATTTGGTGTATCTGCAGGGATGACCAATTTAACCTTAAATACTAGTAAATTAAACTTTGGTAATACTGTTGTTGATCCTGCAGTAGGAACGAGTGGACTCATTAATACTATTAAACCAGATATCAGTGCGGGTTTATGGTTGTATTCGAACAATTATTTTGTTGGATTATCGGCACAACAAATTGTACCACAAAACGTAGCCTTCTCAGATAATAAAGTATACCTAACACAAGGTAAATTAGTTCCTCATATTTTTTTAAGTGCAGGATATAGATTACAAGTTTCTGATGACCTAAGTTTATTACCATCTGCACTTATCAGATACATAAGTCCATTGCCAGTAGGTATGGACATCAATGCAAAACTCATGTATCAAGATTTAATTTGGTTTGGTGGATCCTACCGTTTTAAAGAAGGCTATGCTGGCATGGTTGGTTTTAATGTAAACAACAATATTAATATTGGCTATTCTTACGACTTTCTTACTTCTACACTAAATACAGTGAGTAGAGGTACGCATGAAATTCTGATTGGATTTCAATTGGGTAATAAATATGGTGATTGGTGTCCTAAGAATTTGTGGTAGGAGCTTCCGATAAATAAGCAATCAGTAAAGCTTTATCGTCGTCAAAAAAGTTGGAAAGAATTTGCTTTACTTTATATTCCTTTGCTTGGTCTTTGGTATAATTAGCTTTATAAATATGTTGTTTGGTAGTCGTATCTCTTTTTACGATTCCTTTTTCAAACATTATTTGCATGAGTTTTAATGTAGTAGTGTAACCTGTTTTTGAAGCCAATATTTCATGTACTTTTTTTACAGATGCCGAACCTTCCTGCCATAGTACAGATAATATCTCAAACTCTTTTTCTGTAGGCTTTATATATTTTCCCATACCAAAATTTGTAGTACAATAGTACAAAAAAAATCCCTCCAAAAGAGGAGGGATTTGAAATCGAATGCTATATACTTTTTATTCTTTATTTGCCATTTTAGTGTGCAAATAACTTTTGTATTTTTCATTTTGTTCTGGCGTAAGCGCTTTACCATTTACAGAAATGTTACCATCTTTCACTTCAATCTTTACATTGTCTTTTGGCGCTAAATTATCTTCAATTAAAGCTTGCACTAGTGTTTTAGAATCTGCAGAAATGGTAACAGTATTTGCAGTATCAATAGCATGAGCAGAAGTATCTGTGCTAATAATTGACATTTCTATGGTTTGCGATTTAACAGTTGCACTAGATGTTGGGTGCATTTTAGCAAGCGTTGGCGCAATTACTAAAGATACAATTGACATGAGTTTAATTAAGATATTCATGGATGGACCTGATGTATCCTTAAATGGATCACCCACTGTATCACCCGTTACAGATGCTTTATGTGGTTCAGATTTTTTGTAAAACATCTCACCATTAATTTCAACACCTTTCTCAAAAGATTTTTTAGCATTGTCCCAAGCACCACCTGCGTTGTTTTGGAAAATTCCCATTAATACGCCACTTACTGTAGCACCAGCTAAGAAACCACCAAGGGCTTCTGGGCCTAATAAGAATCCAACTAATAAAGGAGATACAATAGTGATAGCACCAGGTAACATCATTTTTTTAAGAGATGCTTCCGTAGAGATCGCTACACACTTATCGTATTCTGGTTTACCAGTACCTTCCATAATACCAGGAATAGTACGGAACTGACGACGCACTTCTTCCACCATACTCATGGCAGCTTCACCCACCGCTCTAATAGCTAATGAAGAGAAAATAAAAGGAATCATTCCACCTACAAATAAGGCAGCTAATACATCCGCTTTATAAATATCGATGTGCTGGTTATCAGGCATTGCAACACCCACAAACGCAGCAAATAATGCAAGGGAAGTTAATGCAGCAGAAGCAATGGCAAAACCTTTACCACTTGCAGCTGTTGTATTACCTACCGCATCTAAAATATCTGTTTTTTCACGAACATCACTAGGTAATTCGCTCATTTCTGCAATACCACCAGCGTTGTCAGCAATTGGACCAAAAGCGTCAATAGCAAGCTGCATTGCTGTAGTAGCCATCATACCTGCAGCAGCAATAGCCACACCGTATAAACCAGCACAAGCATATGAACCGTAGATACCACCTGCTAAAACAATAATAGGTAACATTGTACTTTCCATACCAACACTAAGGCCACCAATAATATTTGTAGCCGCACCAGTAGAACTTTGACGTACAATACTTAATACAGGACGCTTGCCCATTGCAGTATAGTACTCAGTGATGATGCTCATTAATGTACCAACAAGTAAACCTACGCAAATCGCAAAGAATACGCCATTAGCAGTAAACTTATGATTACGTAAAACCATATCAGTATCTGGCATTAAATAATGTACCAAGAAATATGAAGCAATAACAGTTAATACGATACTACCCCAGTTACCAAGGTTAAGCGCATTTTGCACTTTAGCAGTACTTAAACCAACATTGTCGCCTACACGAACAAATAAAGTACCAATCATACTAAAGATGATACCTAGACCAGCAATAAGCATTGGTAATAGAATTGGCGATAAGCCATTGAAATTATCAAGCGCAGTTGTTTCGCGACCAAGTACCATTGTTGCAAGTACAGTAGCTACATAAGAACCAAACAAGTCAGCACCCATACCAGCAACGTCACCTACGTTGTCACCTACGTTATCTGCGATAGTTGCAGGATTACGAGGGTCATCTTCTGGAATATCTTTCTCTACTTTACCAACAAGGTCAGCACCTACGTCAGCAGCTTTTGTATAGATACCACCACCAACACGTGCAAACAACGCAATACTTTCTGCACCAAGGCTAAAACCAGTTAATACTTCAATTGCACGCTCCATTTCTAAGCTTGCCACAGATGTAACACCAAAGGCCTTTGCTAAAATAATAAATAGTGCACCTAAGCCAAGCACTGCTAAACCTGCAACACCCATACCCATTACACTACCACCTGTAAATGAAACCTTAAGCGCTTTGCTCAAGCTAGTTCTTGCTGCTTCTGCAGTACGAACATTGCTCTTTGTTGCAATACGCATACCAATAAAGCCTGCGAGCGCGCTAAAAAATGCACCAATTACAAATGCAAGTCCAATGCTCCAATGGCTGTTAGCATTTGAGCTACCCATAATTGCCAAAAGCACAGCTGCAATAATTACAAAATAGGTTAAGATTTTATACTCAGCTTTCAAAAATGCCATTGCGCCGTCTGCGATGTGGCCACTAATCTCTTTCATGCGGTCGTTGCCCGCCGGTTGCTTGCTTACCCAAGCACTTTGAATGAAGGTGTATATCAATGCGATTACACCAAAAACTGGTACTAAATACAGTAACGTTGAATACATAATATCTTTAGATGATTATAAGGTGCGCAAAGGTAGAGAATTTGCGTCAAAACCGTGGTTTATGCCAAATTGTGGCAACATTTATCATGTTTTGAAGAATTCGTGGCCGAATTGCTACGAATGCTTACGATTGCTTTACTTCTGTACCAAATTCTTCCAGTTGCGCATCCCTTGGATTGATATATGTATCATACCAAGTAGCGCAACTCGTATAGAAGTAGATATTTACGAAGTAACTTGCAATAACAACTACTAGCACTGGTATAGCAACTGACATGCCTAATTGCAGCACTTGCAATGGACTAGGAGAACTAGTAGCACTGCCCAATACGCCACTTTTTGCTGCCTCAAATAGTGCAGTAAAGCAAAAAGCTAGCGGCAACAAGATAAGCAAGAACCATCCAATAAACGATAAGCAAAATACAAAATAATCGCCTTTTCGCCCTTTCATCCTTTCCCAACTTTCCTTGAGGCAATCTACACTAGACATAGTTGGATTGTGGTGCATGATGTTAAATGTTTGGCTTAGCCCAAGTGCTACAATAATACCAGGAACAATTAATAACACGAATCCGATAACCATAAAAATCATCATTAGAAGCATTGCCAAAAAAGCGTTCAAGAAATTCTTGAATCCAGCAAATAAATCCTCGATAGACGCATTTTCTCCACGCGAAACTTTAAGAAAATATCCAGCCAGACCTAAGGCTATTGGCCCTGCAATTATTAGTGATCCAAGAGGTATAAAGCCTGCAAAACTGGATACGATGCCAGAGACAAATAGTAATAGCCACGAGATGCCCCAACGGCCAGATAAACGACTAAGTGCTAAATTCTTAATTTCAGTGCTCATTAATAGTAGTATTGTTTTTGAATACCAAATATACTAGCAATACATCATACTCGCAAGTTTTCGGTATAATACGTAAAGCCTAGAATACTTTAAAAATGCAAATAGTAAGGTTGCATTAAATTAGTAAACTGTGAAGTACAAACTAATTGATCATCTCTAATTATTAGGCAAGATATATTTGGTATAGATTCTGACTGCCTAGTGCACAGCTCAAATATTGCAAGGTGAGGTTTGGTAAAGTTATTATTACAAATTTGCACTTCCGAAGCTTTTGTCCATTGAATTATTTTGCAAGTTTCTTCAAATTCTTGCCATCTTTGTTGCGGCAGCAGCAACCACAAACTGCCATTTTCGGCAAGCAGCGATTTGCTTTTTTCTAAAAATGCAGATAGGTTAAATTGTGTACTATGCCAAGCTACAGCCTTTTGTGCATTCGCACTTTTTAGTTGCCCTTCAAAGTATGGTGGATTACAAATGATGAAGTCATATTTTGTAGAATCATCTATCGTAAAAAAATCTTGATGAAGGCACTGCATTTGGCTTCTGAAAATGCTGTTTTCAAAATTGTCCTTGCACTGACGGTAAGCACTTTCATCAACATCAATTGCCACAAATTTCGCTTTAGCATTTCGCTGCGCAAGCATCAAACTAAGTACACCTGTGCCTGTACCAACATCTAGCACAGTGCAGCTTTCATCTCCAATATTGATAAGTGCTCCAAAAATGCAAGCATCGGTAGTAACCTTCATGGCTGCACCACCCTGCTCTATTCTAAATTGCTTAAATTCGAAATAGCTATTTCTCATATTACACTTCTTGCACTTGGGCTAAGGTTGAGAGAACTCGCTTGCACGCCTTGCTGCAGCATGTGGTGAGCTGTTATGCCAATCATTGCGCCATTGTCAGTGCAGAATTGCATGTCAGGTATATGCACTTGCCAATCATATTGTAGAGCGGCGTATTGCATAGCAGCACGAAGTCCACTATTAGCACTTACACCACCTGCTAAACAAATCGTGGAGATATTAAATTGCTTGCTTGCTTTCTTAATTTTTGCCACTAGGATATCAACAATCGTTCTTTGTACACTTGCACAAATATTGTTGAGATTTTGTTCAATAAAATTCGGATTTTCTTTTACGGCTTTTTGCAAAAAGTAAAGCACCGAAGTTTTTACACCACTAAAACTAAAGTTTAAATCTGCTATTTGTGGTTTTGCAAACTGGTACGCAATGCTGTCGCCTAGTTGCGCATGCTTATCTACCAGAGGCCCGCCCGGATATGGTAAGCCAAGCATTTTAGCTACTTTGTCAAATGCTTCGCCCGCAGCGTCATCAATGGTAGTACCTACAACGTTCATCTGCGTTGCAGAAGTGCAGTGCACAATTTGGGTATGACCGCCACTTACTGTCAAGCACAAAAAAGGAAACTTAGGCGCTTCTGGCATAAGCAAATTACTAAGCACGTGCGCTTGCATATGGTTTACGCCAATTAATGGAATGTTTAGTGCATGTGCTAAACCTTTTGCAAAATTTACGCCGACCATCAAGCTACCAAGTAGCCCAGGACTGCTCGTCACTGCAATAGCGGTTATGTCAGATAAAGTTTTATCGGCCTTTTGCAAAGCGGCCTGCATTACAGGGTAGATATTTTGCATATGCATTCGGCTAGCTTCTTCGGGCACCACACCACCGTATTTAGCATGTACCTCCTGTCCGTAAGTAATATTAGATAGCAATATGCCATCATGCAGCACCGCGATACTTGTATCGTCGCAACTTGTTTCTATAGCTAGAATCGTATGCACTAATTGTAGAGATGAAAATGCTTTAGTGCTTTTGTAAAATATTTTTGCGCATTAGATACGCAAGATTAGCAAAGTAGGTTGACACTACTTCATGTACTCACTTTCGTGAATGTACTTCTCGTCGTTTTTGTTAGCCTTCTTTTTGAACTTAGCTTTTTTGCGATACTTTTTTGTATTGGTCGCATAGCTGTCTTCGCTTTCTGGTGTATAGTGCCAATTGCGTAAAACCAGATTTACACGAAGCGGCACTAGCGACTCGCGCTTACCATACTTTTTATACCATGCATCAATTTCAGTATTGAACGTTTCAATTACAATATCAGCACCATCAGCTCTTGCATAAATTGTATTAGTTTCATAGTCTACACGAATAATTTCCGCAGTAAATGAAAACATTGCATACGGACGTGGACCATCGTTAAACATCATTTCTGTGCAACACGGACCAAGTGCTTCATAGATGTAGTCGTTGTTTTCAACTTTTAGCTGAGTACCATCGCAATTGTAAAGCACTTTGTTGTAACTGCTGTAGATACCACAAACGGCCTCTTTACCTGGCGCTACATATCGGCGCAGAAAATTACGCTTGATATTAGAAAATTTAACGGTGCTATAGCCCATTGTGTAACTAACATCATCTTGCGCATAGCCTGCAAAACCAAAACAAACCAATGTCAGCACCACAAGTAATTTCTTCATTTGTACCATGTTGTCGAGGGGTAAAGATAGCACAAACGTCAATATAGGCAAGAATTTGATGACAATATCTAGTAAATGTGACCTTGCAGTACAAAAGTTAGCTAACCTGCATAAAAAGTTGCTTGTGCTGACAATACTCAAAAGCAAAGCCACAAGCATGCACTGTAACTTTGACAAATTCAACAATTAGAAAGACTAATGAGTCATTTATTTGAGCAGCAGCGCGCTGAGTTTAGCAGAAGACATATTGGCATTAATGCATCTGATTTAAGTGCTATGCTAGAAGTTATAGGTACCAATAGCCTTGATGCCTTGATAGATAAAACTGTTCCTGCTGGTATTCGCAGTGGTAAGGCGCTTAATATACCTGAAGCCATTAGCGAAGCACAATACTTGAATGAGCTCAAGGCTTTAAGTAAAAAGAACCAAGTATGCAAGTCTTATATTGGTTGTGGCTATTACGATACTTTTACGCCAAGCGTTATTCTTCGTAATATTTTTGAAAACCCAGGTTGGTATACGCAATACACGCCGTACCAAGCAGAAATCGCACAGGGCCGCTTAGAAAGCTTGCTTAACTATCAAACGATGGTATGCGACCTTACAGGCTTGCCTATCAGCAATGCAAGTTTGTTAGACGAAGCTACGGCTGCTGCAGAAGCAATGAACATGTTTTGCTTCTTTGTAAACAAGGATGCTAATAATTTGGGTAAGCCGAAGTTTTTTGTTGACGAGCATGTATTTCCTCAAGTTAAAAATGTAATCATCACGCGTGCAACGCCGCTTGGCATTGAAGTAGTGTTTGGCGATTACAAACAAGCACAATTAGACGAGACTTACTTTGGTGCCTACGTTCAATATCCAAATAATTGGGGTGCTGTTGTAGACTATCAAAACTTTATAGAGCACGCACATAGCAAGAGCATTTATGTGGCTATGGGTACTGATTTGCTAGCGCTTTGCTTGCTTACAAGCCCAGGCGAATTAGGTGCTGATGTTGCTGTTGGTAGTGCGCAGCGTTTCGGAGTACCACTTGGTTACGGTGGTCCTCACGCAGCATTTTTTGCTTGTAGCGATGAGTTTAAGCGTCACATACCAGGCCGTATTATTGGTGTAAGTATTGATGCAAATGGCAAGCGCGCATTGCGTATGGCCTTGCAAACACGCGAGCAGCATATCAAACGCGAGAAAGCAACAAGTAATATTTGTACTGCGCAGGCTTTGCTGAGTAATATGGCAGCAATGTATGCCGTATACCATGGCCCAGAAGGCTTAAAGCGCATAGCGTTACGTACACATATGCTTGCGACAAG
Organism: Bacteroidota bacterium; assembly: GCA_046049675.1. Taxonomy (GTDB): domain Bacteria; phylum Bacteroidota; class Bacteroidia; order Chitinophagales; family Chitinophagaceae; genus CAIXQW01. The sequence goes on from JBJORA010000078.1 coordinate 8,696, forward strand.
CTTAGGAACTGCATTAAAAGATGCTGGTTGTAGCTTACGCAGCGACAACTATTTTGATACTATCGTTATAACTGGTCAAGATGCAAATGCCATCAAAGCTAAAGCTGAGGCTGCTAGCGTAAATCTTAGATATTTAGATAACGGCGATATCGGTATAAGCTTAGATGAAACAACTTCCTTAGAAGATGCACAAGTTTTGGCAAGCATTTTTGGTGCTGGCAAAGTTGAAATCGTAGAGCCAAAAGTTACTGAGCGTAGTGCCTATTTGGAGCAAAGTGTCTTTAATAGTCACCACAGCGAAAGCCAAATGATGCGCTACATTAAAAGCTTGGAAAACAAGGACTTAAGCCTTAATACTAGTATGATTAGTTTAGGTAGTTGTACGATGAAACTTAATGCAGCAACAGAGATGATGCCATTAAGCTGGCCTGAGTTTGGTAGAATGCATCCGTTTGCGCCTAGCTCACAAGCTGGTGCATATTTAGAAATGGCAGACGAGTTAAGCAAATACCTCTGCGAGATTACTGGTTTTGACGCATGTAGCCTGCAGCCAAACAGTGGCGCACAAGGTGAGTATGCTGGTTTATTGGCTATTCGTAGTTATCACCTTAGTCAGGGCAACGCTAATCGCAATGTGATGATTATTCCTATCAGTGCACATGGCACTAATCCTGCAAGCGCTGTAATGGCCGGCATGAAGGTTGTGGTTGTAAAAGCTTTAGAAAACGGCTACATAGACGTTGAAGATTTAAAGCTAAAAGTAGAACAACACAGTGCCAACCTAGCGGGTATAATGATTACCTACCCTAGTACTTACGGTGTGTATGAAGAAACTGTAAAAGAAATTACAGATATCATACACGCACACGGTGGTCAAGTTTATATGGATGGTGCAAATATGAATGCACAGGTTGGACTTACAAGCCCAGGATTAATTGGTGCTGACGTTTGCCACCTGAATTTGCACAAAACTTTTGCAATTCCTCATGGCGGTGGTGGTCCTGGTATGGGTCCAATATGCGTAAAGCAACACCTAGCGCCATTTGTACCTCAACACTTACAAAATGGTACCGATATGGCAACTAACAATGCTGTAAGTGCTGCGCAATTAGGCAGTGCGAGTATTTTGCTGATTAGCTATGCATATATTAAGATGCTTGGAGCACAAGGTGTTACAGACAGTACTAAGTATGCAATTCTAAACGCTAACTATATGCGTGCTCGCCTACAAGAGCATTACGATATCTTATATCTTGGCGTAAATGGTACTTGCGCGCATGAGTTTATTGTAGACCTACGTCCGTTTAAGAAAACAGCTGAAGTAGAAGCAGAAGACATTGCAAAGCGCTTGATGGACTATGGTTTCCATGCGCCTACAATGAGCTTCCCTGTTGCTGGAACGATTATGATTGAGCCTACAGAAAGCGAAGACAAAGCAGAGCTTGATCGTTTTTGTGACGCAATGATTGCAATTCGTGGTGAAATAGCAGCAATTGAAAACGGTAGTGCAGATAAAGCAAACAATATCTTAAAGCATGCTCCGCATCCACAATATGTTATTATCAATAGCAATTGGGATCGTCCATACACCGTGGAACAAGCTTGCTTTCCTTTGCCATATGTAAGCCATAACAAGTTTTGGCCAACTACCGCGCGCATCAATAATACACATGGTGACAGAAACCTAGTATGTACGTGCGAGCCGACGGAAAGCTATATGGAAAGCTAATTTAGGGTAAGTTTGTACTATTTTTTGTGGTTGTAGTGGTTGCGCGTGTGTCGTACACTACTATAGTATTTGTATCTTTGTGTAATATTCATGAAGACAAAGCAAGATATTGTAGAAAATTGGTTACCTAGATACACGGGCGAAGCGCTTGAAAACTTTGGGCAATACATACTTCTATGCAACTTTAGTAATTATGTCGATATTTTTGCAAAGCGCTACAAAGTAAAGGTTATCGGTAAAGACAAGCCAATGCAATGTGCTACAGCTAACAATATTACCATCATTAATTTTGGTATGGGCAGTGCAAGTGCTGCCACTGTGATGGATTTATTGAGTGCGATAAAGCCCAAGGCCGTTTTGTTTTTAGGTAAATGTGGTGGCTTAAAGAAAAAGAACAAACTTGGCGACCTTATACTTCCTATTGCGGCAATACGAGGAGAAGGAACTAGTAACGACTACTTTCCTGCAGAAGTACCAGCATTGCCAGCATTTGCACTAGAGAAAGCTATTTCTACTACCATACGCGATAAAGCCCTAGACTATTGGACTGGTACTGTATATACAACAAATAGAAGAGTATGGGAGCACGATAGCGAATTTAAGAAATACTTACAGGCTATACGTGTAATGGCGATAGACATGGAAACAGCTACAATTTTTATTACAGGCTTCTACAACCATATACCAACGGGGGCTTTGCTGTTAGTAAGCGACAACCCAATGACGCCAGAAGGTGTAAAAACTGCTGCAAGCGACAATAAAGTTACAGGTAGTTTTGTGGATAGACATTTGGATATTGGTATAGATAGCCTTAACCAATTGATTAATCGAGGACTAACAGTAAGACATCTGAAATACTAATTTTTTGGCTGGAATTATATCATAAAGGGTGTAAAATTGCTGAAAATTGTTAAAATATAACTTTTAGGGTGTAAAAATATTGGGTAGATGTAAATATACACCTTAAAGGTTGTAAATTTGTTGGGTGAAAAAGGAAAAGAGCAATCTTGTACGCTTCATAAAGCAGCGCCGAAAAGCAGTTGGTTTGACACAGGAAGAATTTGCTAACAAAACAGGTGTTGGCTTACGTTTTATGCGCGAGCTAGAGCAAGGAAAGCCTACTGTGCGCATGGATAAAGTAAATGCCGTGCTAGCCATGTTTGGTTACGAACTAGGACCAGTGCCACACGAAAGTAAAACAGATGAATAGAGTTGCATACATATACATGAAAAATGTGCTTGCAGGTACTTTGCAAGAAACAGAAAGTGGCTACGATTTTTGTTATGATGCAAGCTACCTTAATCTTGCTGGTGCAATGGCAGTAAGTCAAACCTTGCCACTGCAAGCTGACGCGCATAGTAGCACTACCCTACATGCTTTTTTTGACGGCCTCATACCAGAAGGTTGGCTATTGGATATAGCGCAAGACACATGGAAAATCAACGTGCGTGACAGAATGGCGTTATTGCTAGCTTGCTGTAAAGATTGCATTGGCGCTGTAAGTGTAAGACAAGAAATTGAACTTTTGCCATAGTGTAAACTATGAAAAATTATAAGAAGACATATAGTCGTGAATACGTACAAGCCTTATTTGAAAACAAAGAGGGCTTAATGGTGGAAGAACCACCTATGCAACTTGTTGTGCCTAGCAATAAGTGTTTGTTTTGCTATGAGCGACTACAGCAGGGTGCTTATTTTCATGAGGCTTGCAACAAAAGGTTCTTCGCAGAAAAAGAAACACCCTTGCTAGATTTTAGATTGCAAGACTTAAAACTTCTTGCGCAACACATACTGCAATCGCAACAAGCTGTAGCTGGTGTACAAGCTAAAATTTCTTTGAGCAAAACAAAGCAAGGTGGTGATTCAAGCAAAAAGCTTACCATAGTAGGTATGCACGGTCATTACATACTAAAGCCGCCAAGCCACTACTATCCTGAATTGCCAGAAGTAGAAGATGTAACAATGCATCTAGCCCAAGCTTGCGGCTTAGATGTAGTGCCACATACACTCGTTTATTTAAGCGATGGAACTAGATGTTATCTTACCAAACGTGTTGACAGGCTTACAAAAAATCGTATGCTTCATATGGAAGATTTGTGCCAATTAAGCGGTCGTCTAACTGAAGATAAATACAAAGGAAGCCATGAACAGGCTTGCAAAGTTTTGATGCAATACAGCGCTACGCCATTGGTAGATGCAAGCAATTATTGGGATTTGGTTCTGTTTTGCTTTCTTACGGGTAATGCTGATATGCACTTAAAGAATTTTTCTTTGTTGGAAAATACAGCTTTAGGTGGCTATACTCTTTCGCCAGCTTACGATTTATTAAATACGGCAGTTGTAAATCCTGCTGATAAAGAAGAACTAGCACTAACGCTCAATGGCAAAAAAAGTAAGCTTAAGCAAAGTGACTTTCGCGCCGCATATTTAAGAAGTGGCTTGACTGAGAAAGCATTCGATAAAATGTTAGAAAGCTTGTATTACTGTTTACCAGCTATGCTGAGTAAATTAGAGGACTCATTCTTAAGCAACGCAATGAAAGAAGCTTATCAAAAAGTACTCGTGCAACGCTACCAGCAGCTATATGCTTAGCTTATAGTTGCCATAAATTCATCGAGCTTTTGCGCAGTATTGCTACTTACAGGTACTACTGGTAAACGCAATTCATTTTTGCAAATACCGAGTTTGCTCAACACATACTTGACACCTGGAGGATTGCCATCAGCAAATAGCAGGTTGATGCCATCTAGTAGTTTATAATGTAGGTTACGCGCAGTATCGTAGTTGCCTTGGAGGGCGCTTTGCACTAAGGTACAAAAGTCTTTTGTGTAACAATTAGCAGCAACACTTATTACGCCTTGCAAGCCAGCTGCGATTTGTGGAAGTACTAGGTCGTCGTCACCGCTCAACACCATAAACCCTTCAGGTGCGCCAGCCACGATGGCCATATTCTGCGCTAAATTGCCACTTGCTTCTTTCACAGCAAAAGCATTTGGACAAGCGTTGGCAATTTTAATTACCGTGTCAGCCAGCATATTTGCACCTGTTCTGCCAGGCACGTTATATAGGATTACCGGCAAAGGGCTCGCCTTGCATACCGTTACAAAATGTTCGTAAATGCCTTGTTGTGTTGGCTTATTGTAGTAAGGCACTACAGATAGAATCGCATCTACTTTACTTAGATCATATGACTGAAAGGCTTCTAAAACCTCTTGTGTATTATTGCCGCCAATACCAGCTACAACAGGTACTCTGCTATCGTTTACAGATATAATATGTTGAAGTACTTTTTTCTTTTCATCGGCACTTAGCGTTGGCGTTTCGCCGGTAGTACCTAAAGCTACTAAGTAGTTGACACCGCCATCAATAACGTGATTTACAAGCTTAGTAAGTGCATCAAAGTCTATAGATTTATCGCTATTAAATGGTGTAACCAACGCAACACCCGTGCCTTTAAATTTTTCGTTCATATGCTTGTTTTTTTAGTACTTCATTTACGCTTGTGATAAATGCTTGCAAATCATCTTCCTCAGAAGTATACACAAAGATATCTGTAATTTCAAAGAGGTGGTCGCGCATAGCTCCTACCCTGCATTTTGCAATGCTCGTTGCAGATAAATATTTTAGCGGTGCACAATCATTGAAATACAAATTGAGCAACATGTCAAACTTCTTTTTGACGAAACGATCGGTACGTGGTGTGTACGGCAACCCTTGCTTATTTAGATCGCTAGGTTTTATAGTAGGTAAGAAAATATTTCTAGGCACTTCCTTAGCATCAATAAACATCAGAACCTCCGTTTCAAAACCTAGGTTGTCCAACTCTTTTTTGTATTGCATGACTAAATCGTGAGTGGCAAGATCAGTATAATATACAAGCATCCCAACACGAAAGGCATCTTTAAAATAGCTAAGTTCACGTTGAACAGTATCGGCAGTTTGCTCCCATAGCGGCTGCCCTTCTTTAGCAGTGCCCTTAAAGAGTGTTTTTATTTTGTCGAGAAAGCCCAATATCTGCTATGCCTCGTTGTAGAATCCCATTTTGCTAAACTTTTGGATACGATCTTCTATGCGCTGCTCCGTATCAATTGCGCTTAGGCTAGCGATGTTTGTTTGTAGGTATGCTTTAATAGATGCTGCCATAGCACTTGGATTAGTGTGGGCACCACCTACTGGTTCATTGATTACATCGTCTACAAGGCCGAAGCTCTTCATATGTGCGCTTGTAAGCTTAAGTTCGCTTGCAGCTTTTTCTTTAAAGTTCCAGCTGCGCCATAAAATGCTACTGCAGCTTTCCGGACTAATTACTGTGTACCAAGTATTTTCTAACATTACAACTTTGTCGCCAATGCCAATACCTAAAGCACCACCACTAGCACCTTCACCAATAATAATACAAATAACAGGGACACGCAGGTTAATCATTTCAAATAAGTTGCGAGCTATTGCTTCGCCTTGACCGCGCTCCTCGGCTTCTAACCCCGGAAAAGCACCTGGTGTATCAATAAACGCAACGACTGGTCTATTGAACTTCTCAGCAAGCTTCATCAAGCGAAGTGCTTTGCGATAGCCTTCAGGGTTTGCCATACCAAAGTTTCTTAATTGACGTTGCTTGGTATTTCTGCCCTTTTGCTGACCTATTACCATCACGGGCATTTCTCCTAGATTGGCAAAACCACCAACCATTGCTTTGTCATCCGCAACGCTACGGTCGCCGTGCATTTCTTGGAAGTCAGTAAAGATGTGTTCAATATAATCCAAGGTATAGGGCCTATCTGGATGGCGGCTAAGCTCTACTTTTTGCCAATCACTTAGGTCTGCGTAGATTTTTTCTGTGGTTTCTGCAACTTTCTTCTCAAGCTCAGCAATAGCTGGTCCCATATCCACATTAGTTTTGAGGCCTGTTTCACGGAGCTTTTCAATTTCTTCGTTTAATAGCTCAATTGGTTTCTCAAATGGCAAGTATTGCATATGCGTATATGTAATGTGTTAGTTGTAACGTGTAAAACTAGTATGTTTATCGGCTAATTTTTGCTTTTTGATGTTGTTTTTTACCACACTCCTTTCTGGACAGCGATTATTATCACCTGCCTCTTGCCAATCTTAGTACCTAAAATTACGTTTGACTACCACTAGTACTTTCATATGTCACCTTTATATAAAATACACTTAACAGATAAGGTCTGTCAATTACTTTTGCGGATGCGTTTTTTGCTATTTACTTTATTACTGTCTTGCTTGGGCTTACCTAGCATGGCACAATCAAAATTTACACTTAGCGGTTATATTTATGATGCTGCTAGTAATGAGAAAATTATTGGTGCTACTGTCTATGTACAAGAAGTACAAGCAGCTGCTACCACAAATGCCTATGGTTTCTATACGATAACCTTGCCCGCTGGCACATATAAGCTGTTTGTAACTTACACTGGTTACGCTAGTCAGGAAATTGAAATTGTCCTTAACAAGAATACGGCGAAAGACTTTTCTCTGGCAACAAGCACAAAAAAGAGCTTGACTGAGTTAAAGGTATCAGCAAAAAAGAAGCAGCCTATTCAGCAAACAACGCAAACAAGTATGAACAGCATACCGATGGCACAAATCAAGGCGCTACCTGCGATTTTTGGCGAGGTTGATGTGCTAAAGGCTTTGCAACTACTGCCAGGTGTAAGCGGTGGTAGCGAAGGCAGCGCTGGTATTTATGTGCGTGGTGGCGGGCCAGATCAAAATTTGTTTTTACTAGATGGAGTACCGGTTTACAATGTAAATCACTTGGGAGGCTTTTTTAGTACGTTTAATGCGGATGCGATTAGTAATGTGGACCTTTACAAAGGTGGCTTTCCAGCGCGTTTCGGTGGGCGACTAAGCAGTGTAGTTGATATTCGCTTAAAGGAAGGAAACAATAAAAAGTTCAATGTAGAAGCTGGCATTGGCGCCATTAGTAGTCGTCTACTCGTAGAAGGACCGCTTAAGAAAAATAAAGGTAGCTTTATGATTAGTGGAAGAAGAACTTACGTTGATCAATTACTTAAGCCTATTATCAAAGCACAAAGTGATGGAACTGTTAGTGCAGGTTATTACTTCTATGATCTTAACGCAAAATTGAATTACAAGATTAGTCGCAAGGACCATGTGTACTTGAGCGGCTACTTTGGGAGAGATAAGTTTTATGCCAATATTAATGAAAGTGGCAATACAGGTGGCACGACAAGTTTTCTAAGGAGCGACAATGGTTTAGATTGGGGAAATGCCACAGGCGTTGCGCGTTGGAATCACTTGTTTTCTAATAAACTTTTTAGTAACCTTAGTGTAAGTTATACAAGCTACGATTATCAGGTTGGTAGCAGTATTCTTAATGTAGATGGTACCGATAGCTTTAGCTTTTCGGGTAATTTATTTAGTGGCATTCGCGATCTTGCTGCTAAGTACGATCTAGAATACACGCCAAATATTCACCATACGGTACGAGGTGGTGCAAGTTTTACAAGACATCGTTTTACACCACAAAGTACTAATATTAAATTTAAGACTGGTGGTTCATCAATTGATACCTCGCTCAATAATCAGCGCATTTTTGCAAACGAAACAGATGTATATGCCGAGGATGATTGGAAGATTAATGATGCTTTACGCGTTAACATAGGCTTGCACTTCAGCAATTTTGATGTACAAAACAGCAACTACAGCAGCTGGCAGCCCCGTGTAAGTATGCGCTATTTGCTAAATCCAAACTATAGCATCAAAGCAAGCTACGCACAAATGAACCAGTTTATTAATTTACTTACGTTTGACGGTGTTGGTTTGCCTACTGATTATTGGGTACCAGTAACAGATAAACTTAAACCACAAGTAAGTAGACAAGTTGCCTTGGGTGTTGCAGGAACAATCAATAAAACGTACGAAGCGAGTATAGAAGGTTACTACAAAACTATGCGTAACATTATCGATTATAAAGATGGTAGCAGCTATTTTGGTATCGGTGGTAATACTAGTTTTGAAGACATTGTAGAAATGGGCCAAGGCTTATGTTATGGTAGCGAATTTTTATTGCAAAAGAAAGAAGGTAAACTTCAAGGCTTAGTTGGTTACGGTCTTGCTTGGACAAAGCGTAAGTATCCTACGATTAATTTTGGAGAATGGTATTTCTACAAGTACGATCGTAGACACGACTTTAAAATTGCAGCAGTTTATCAATTGAGTGATAGGGTAGAAATTAGTGGCGATTGGGTTTATAATACTGGCAATTGGGTAACCTTGCCAACGCAGAAAATTCCATCTACTACACCAAGTACAGTTAGCGAAGCTATTGACTACTTAAGTGTTGTGGACTACTACCCTAACCGAAACAACTGGAATGTACGCGACTATCACCGTATGGACATTGCGTTCAAGTTTTCGCGCCAGCGCAAATACTACCATCGCAGTTGGAACATTGGCTGTTACAATTTGTATGGCAGAAAAAATACATTCTTTATAAATCCAGGTATTGACAACGCTGGCAACAATATCTTCAACTCAATTTCATTATTCGGTTTTCCTTTGCCATATGTGGCATTAAACGTTAAAATAACATCACCTAAAAAAGATGAGAAGTAAATTATATATTGCAGCTCTTGTTTGCTTGACGCTAGCTGCTTGCGATCCAGAAAAACTTTTTAATCAAGTTGAACCTGTGGACTTCGGTCCTCTAGAAAGTAAGTTGGTACCAAACTACTTTTTAAACAATTTAGATCCAACAGGTGTACTTGTTAGTAATACGGTGCCAAGTACTGGTCCGCAGATACTTCCTAAGTTTGTTAAGGATGCTGCTGTAAAATTGTATGAAAATGATGTTCTAAAAGCTACATTTAGTTTTAGCACTTTGGCATTCGATAGTGTGTATAGAAATAGCGTGGTAGGCACCCCCGGCAAATATTACACGCTAGAGGTGTCGCATCCCGATTATCCAACGGCAACAGGCACGGATACAATGCCAACACTTGTACCCTTTACTGTGACTAAAACGGGCAAACAACGTTACATAAAGTTAGAAGATAACTTTGGCGGACCAACTGGGATAGACACATTTGTAGAAGTTTCTATAAAGTTTACTGATTTACCTGGTAAGGATTACTATCGTCTTGTGGTAAAAGATAGTTTATATGAAATGGGTTTTGCTGGACGGGTTTCAGAAGATCAAATTTTTGGCTTTGGTCAAGCGATAAGCACAGACCCTGTTTTTAATACGTCAATAGGATTTGACCCACTAGAACCTCAAAGTGAGAGGTATGTCAATCCAAACATTTCATATTTTACAGACGTCACATTTAACAACAGCACAAAAGACATACTGATTTGGTTTCCAATTGGCAACTTAAGTGCGCTTTTTGGAGGCGGTATTCCTGAAGAGTTTTTCACCAGAAGGCAGCGCAAGTACTTTGCTTTACAACATCTAAGCAGTGCCCAATATCTGCGCCTCATTAGTGTAGAGCAAGCGGGCAATAGTGGTACGCCATTTACACAACCGACTTTGTTATATACCAATACGCGTGGAGGTTTTGGCATTATGGCATGCAGCACCAGTACAATTGATAGTATTAAGCTAAAATAAAGCAACCATCCAGTAAAAAAAGCTGACGTGGTTATAGCATATTTATATTAGTTACCTCAAAAGATTGTTGTGCTTTGCTACCTTTGTATAATGGGTAGGACATTGACTTTCAATCATATACTTGTTCTTTTAGCTGCTATACTACTTTTCGGTAGTTGCAATTTGTTACAACGGACAAATGCACCGGATCATCGCGATGGTATTGAAATTGCCTTATTAGAGGATATGCAAAGTATCGTGGATCCTGCTACAAATACAGTGCCGCTTGAACGCTTAGTTGTAGCCAAGCAATATAAGGATTCACTAGTTGCAGAACGTAAAACTCGTGGTGCTATACCTGGCGTTACATGGACGAGCCTAGGTAGTCAAAATCAAGCAGGTAGAAGCCGTGCCGTACACGTTGACCTAAACGACCCTACTGGTAATACAGTATGGGTAGGCAGCGTTGGTGGTGGTCTATGGAAAACAACAAATATTAGTGTTGCGCAACCCCAATGGACAACTAATACCCAATTATTAAGCAATTTATCTATCAGTGATATTGTGCAAGATCCAAGCAATACAGCAATTATGTATTTCTGCACAGGCGAATCACATGGTGGTAGCGGCGCTATTCGTGGTTTGGGCGTTTTCAAAAGTACTGACAGTGGCAATACTTGGGCACAGTTAGCCAGCACAAATAATAGTACCTACCACTGGACTACACGTATGTTTGTTAATACAAATGGCGATGTATTTGTTTGCACAGAAAGTGGCCTGTACAGAAGTTTAAATGGCGGTAATACATTTACGAAAGTACTTGGTCAAGGTATGGGCATAGCCGGCGCTAACAGCAATCAATGCAACGATATTGAACGTGCCGCAAATGGCGATTTGTTTTGTTCTTTAGACGGTAGCGTACATAAAAGTACTGACGATGGCGCAACTTGGGCCGCAGCAGTTGCTTTACCTATTAGTGCAGGAAGAATTGAAATTGCCTGTGCTCCTAGCGATGCCAACTATCTTTATTTGTTAGTTGAATTTAATAACGTCGTTAATGGTATTTTGAGAAGCGTTGACGGTGGCGCAAGCTACACAGCACGAGCTGAACCAGTGGACAATGATGGTGGTATTCCTGCCACGGATTTTAGTCGTGGTCAAGCATGGTATGATTTATCTATAGCAGTTGATCCTGCTAATAGAGATGCGCTATGGGTTGGCGGCATAGATATTTTTAAAAGCCCTGACGGTGGTAGTACATGGCAACAGCAATCGCATTGGTATGGCGCCAACTTTCAATATGTGCATGCCGACCAGCACGATATTATGTTTGACCCTTTTGATCCGAATAAAGCCTACTTTGTACACGATGGTGGTATTGATCAAACGACTAATGCTAGTGCCGCAAACGTAACTACATCTTACAAAGGTTATAATTACAACACCATTCAATTCTATGCATGCGCTATGCATCCCGATACAAGTGCTGCGTATTACTTAGCAGGAGCCCAAGACAACGGCACGCAACAATTTACCCAAGATGTATTTGCACCAACATACGAAGTAACTGGCGGTGATGGGGCTTTTTGTCATATTGATCAAGATGACCCCAATTTTCAGTGGACATCTTACATCTATAATAACTATCGCCGCAGTACTGATGGAGGTAACAACTTTACAGATGTAAACTTTGGTAATAGTGGCCGTTTTATTAATCCAACGGACTATGACAATGTCAACAATATTATGTATTGTGCTAGAAACAGTAATCAGTACATGGTATGGACAAATCCTCAAACAGGAAACAGTACCCAGAATAAAACAGTTACGCAGTTTGGAGGAAGCCAAGTTAGCTGTATCACAGTTTCACCAAACACATCTAATAGAGTATTCTTTGGCTCTAGTGCAGGTAAAATTGTTCGTGTAGACAACGCTAATGGCTCAACGCCTGTAATAACAGATATTACTGGCGCTAGTATGCCAACGGTTACTTATGTAAGCTGTATAGAAGTTGAAGTAGGCAACGATCAGCATATTATTGCAGTGTTTAGAAACTATGGCACTAACAACGTATGGGAAACCACAGATGGCGGTGTATCGTGGACTGTGATTGATGGCAATTTACCAGACATGCCGGTGCGCTGGGCACTGTTTAATCCGCTAAATAATAAGCAAGTTTTATTGGCTACCGAACTTGGGGTTTGGAGTACAGATTCTTTGCAAGGCACAAATACAGACTGGGCTGCGACCAATAGTGGATTAGCTAATGTTCGTGTAGATATGTTGCAAACGCGTGCCAGCGACCGTAAAGTGATAGCGGCAACACATGGTCGTGGTTTGTTTGTGAGCGATGTATTTAGTGAGCCTTCTGCAGCATTTAGCAGTAATACTCAGATTGCCTATATCGGTCAGCAGGTGAAGTTTACAAATACTAGTGTAAAGGCTACAACCAACCTGTGGAGCTTTGGCGACGGTAGCACAAGTACTGCGGTATCTCCTACTCACGTATATCTAAATCCTGGCATTTATGCTGTGACGCTTAATATCAATAATGGCTATGATATAGAAACAAAAGTAGACTATATCACAGTAATGCCAAACAGAACCGCGCCATATACACTTGCACAAGGTGGCGATTTTGAGTCAAATCCTGCTGACTTTGCTGTAGATTCAATCCAAGGTACAAAATGGGAATACGGCAATAGCGCTATTGGTGGAAAAGATGGCACAGTAAGCGGCGCACGTGCATGGATAACAGGTATTAACGAAGCGCAATATGCCGATAATTCTACAAGTTTCTTGTATACACCAGCCATCGATTTAGCCGCAGGTCAATTCTTTACACTGCAGTTTGAAACAAAGTTTGATTTAGAATTTGAGTATGATGGCTTTAATGTTGAGTATACAACAGATAGCGGAGCAACATGGCAAGCCTTGGGACAAGTTGTTCAGCCTAATTGGTATAACTACGACAATGATCCACAGGTGAGCTTGGTATTTGCAGCTGCACAAGCGTTTTTTAATGGTACCGAAAGTAATTGGACACCGATGCAGTACGATATTTCTGCGCTAGCTGGTAAAAGAGCTGCATTTCGCTTTACATTCAAAACTGACGACTTTGTAACAGGTGTTGGAGTAGCTATTGATAACTTTGAATTAGTATCTAGCGCTAGCCCTCTGACATTTTTTAGTAGCATGCAACTGCAAGGTTTAATCGTAAGTGATGGCAAGCAATTGAGTTGGAATACGTGTTGCAGTCAGCCAAATTGTAAATACACAATTTATGCAAGTGCAGATGGCAAAAGTTACCAAGCAATCAATACTGTAGTAGATCCTTCAAATATTAATCGTACGCTTAACTATATAGATGCATTGCCACAGTACCAGTACTATAAAGTGGAGGCTACATTGGATGGAGAACAAGTAACCACAAGTAATACTGTACGTCTATCAGAAAAGCTCAGCGATTTGATTATTACACCAAACCCTGTGCGAGATATGTTGATGGTACAAACAGGAGCAAAAGTGGTAGGTATTTCCTTACTTACATCTACAGGACAAGTACTCGCAACGAGTAAGAATAGCAATGTATTGCAAGTACCGACGCAGCTTGGAAGTGGCACCTATGTTTGTAGAGTAAACACAAAAGCAGGCACATTTACACGCAAAGTGCAAATTATGCGCTAGTTGTGCAAAAGAGTCATTACATTTTTTTGGCAGGGCGCATACACTTACCTTTTCTTTGCACAAAATTTTCAACAACACATGCCAACACTTGCTGATTTTGCAGTTCAAAACGAAAAAGAAACCCGCGCTGGATTTGGCGACGGCATTTATGAAGCTGCAAAGACCAACAATAAAATTGTTGCGTTAACAGCTGACCTCGCTGGTTCGTTAAAGCTAAATGCATTTATTAAGGATTTTCCTGAGCGTTTTATACAATGCGGTATTGCTGAGGCCAATATGATTGGCATGGCAGCTGGCTTGGCTATTAGCGACAGAATACCGTATACGACTACCTTCGCCAACTTTAGCACGAGCCGCGTATACGACCAGATTCGTCAGAGTGTTGCATATAGTGGTAAGAATGTAAAAATCTGTGCGAGTCATGCTGGTCTTACTTTAGGAGAAGATGGTGCTACACATCAGGTACTGGAAGATATCGGTATGATGAAGATGCTGCCACATATGACAGTAATTGTGCCTTGCGACTATAATCAAACAAAGCTTGCTACTATGGCTATTGCCGATTATCAGGGTCCGGTTTATTTGCGTTTTGGCCGACCAAAGTGGGCTAATTTTACACCAGAGAATGACCCCAATTTTGTAATTGGCAAAGCTCAAATGATCAACGAAGGTAAAGATGTGAGCATTTTTGCATGTGGCCATATGGTTTATCTTGCCATGAAAGCTGTAGAAGAATTAGCCAAAGAAGGCATTGAAGCAGAATTAATTAATATACATACAATCAAGCCTTTGGATACAGAAGCTGTTATAAAAAGTATAAGCAAAACACGTGCAATTGTCACTGCTGAAGAACATCAAATTAATGGCGGTCTTGGTGACAGTATAGCACAAGTTGCTGGCCGTAATATGCCCGCGCCGCACGAATATGTTGCTGTAAACGATTCGTTTGGCGAAAGCGGCAAGCCTGTTGAGTTACTTACTAAGTATGGTTTGGATACAGCTAATATTGTAGCTGCAGCCAAACGTGCTATTGCTCGCAAAGGTTAAGGTTATCTTAATATTCGTTCACAAAGGCTTGCTAAACCTAGATTTTACCGTTTTTAGACACTTCCTCACTGTCTTTTAACGTTATATGGCCATTATTGGTATTACCTTTGTATTCTGGGGGTTATGAAAAGGGTATTAGCACTTCTGACAGTATTTTTCGCGCTTACACTTGTAAGCACAAAAGTATATGCCACTGGCAATACAAGCGAGAACTTAAACACTAAAGTGGGTCGTTATACTAAGTATGTATACGACAAGCTTAGCTTTAAGAAAATGAACAAAATGAGCTACGCTGCTTTTAGCGCAGGTTTCTATGGCTATTTGAATATGAAGGAGGCCGGAAAGCTACATGGCAATGCCTTACTTACTATTTGTGATTTTAGTCTAAGTAGCAATGTAAAACGCATGTGGGTAATAGATGTTGCGAAGAAGAAGATTCTTTGGAACACATTTGTCTCTCATGGCAGTGGAAGCGGCGAAGAATTTGCAACACGTTTTAGCAATACACACGAAAGCCATCAAAGTAGCCTTGGTTTTTACACTACTGGCGAAACTTATATGGGCGAAAAAGGCTATTCACTAAAGTTGCATGGTCATGATGCTGGTTTCAATAGCAATGCATTTGATCGTGGTGTAGTAATTCACGGAGCGGAATATGTTAATGCAGCATACGCAAAAGCAAACAATCGTATTGGTCGCAGTCACGGCTGCCCTGCCCTAGATTATGCGATTGTAAATCAAGTTATCGACAAAATTAAAGGCGGTCACTGTTTATTTATCTATCATCCAATGAAAAGCTTTACAAACAAAAGCTATTGGCTAACAAACAAAATTGCACGTTTACCGCAGGAGGCTGATCTTGCTGATGTGATTGTGCCGCAAGCAAGCGGTTGGGCAAAGGATGTAGCAAATGGCGCTGATAGCTTAAAGCAAAGAACAAATCCTAAAAATTCTATCGTAGTACCTAAAAAAACTGCAGATGCTAGCAATGGTGTACCATCAAGTGCTAAGCCTGTAACTAGCGCAAATGGTGCAACAATGAAGCCTGCTGCTACACCAAGCAAGCAAGTAGACAGTAAGCCTGTGCCTACAAGCTTTACGCCTAGTAAATCGACCACTGAAACTAATAAAGCAGCCCAAGTGGACACTTCGCGCAACTTCTTGATTGTAAGATAATCATTTAGCGAGGGCATATTTTATATTAATTTTACCTGCAAGTAATGTTGCTTGCAATTTTCTTCTGTATTTTCTACAGCCTAATTGGTTTTTGGCTAATAGTAAAAGTACCTGTTATAGCTAGCAGCCGACTTAGCAATAGCGTCATCAGAATCCTTTACTTACTAAAACTTTTAGGCTGCTATGTTCATTATTACTTTAATTGTACCAGATTTTATGGCGGTGATGCTAGATTTTTGTTTAATGAAACGAGCAGTACCTTAGCTCAAGATACTTGGCAACAGGCGCTATATCGTTTTTTCTTTGATTGGAGCGACTTTAGATGGCACGAGCATTTCTTTAGCGAACACAATTCAAAAACCTGGACAGATATTGGCCGTCAACTGCATTTTAAGTTTAATACGCTTTGCAATGTGCTTACTGCGAGTACAGAGGCCGCAAATGTCCCTTTGTACTGCTTTGTTTTTTTTATAGGAAACATAGCACTGTATAGAGCCTTTAGTTATTTTTATGCTGATCGTAAGATATTGATCCTATTTAGCATTTTTGCTATACCTAGTGTGTGGTTTTGGTGTAGCGGCATGTACAAAGATGGTTTTGTGTTAAGTTTTATTGGTCTGCAGTTATTTTATTATAACAAGAGTTTTACCGGAAACTCTCGTGCATGGTTATGGTTTTGGTTATTTACAATACTGGCATGCGCCATGCGTTACAATATCGCCATTGCTGTACTGCCATGTGCTATGTTGCTGCACTTATCATACTTACTGAAACGTGTAGCAATTCGTCAAGTGTTTGGCATCTGCATTACGATGTATGCTATTTTCTTACTTGGTATTGGTTTGGTTTACCCTAAGATAGATGTATTAAAGATTGTTGTAACTAAACAAACCGAGTTTCATGCATTAGATGGGACAAGTGCATTAGAGAAATTTCCGTTAGAGGCTAATCCTATTAGTTTTATACAAAATTTGCCGTCTGCGATTAACCACGTGCTTGTGAGGCCATACCCTACTGAAATCAAAGACGTGATGTATGGTATTACTGCTGTAGAAACCTATGTACTTACAACTTTGATTATTCTGTTGTTGTTTACAATTGATAGACGTCGTAGTAATAATGCCTTAATACAATACTGTTTAATTGCCAGTAGCATTATGTATATCGTGATTGGTTATATTGTGCCATTTCATGGTGCTTTTATTAGATATAGAAGTGAATATCTGCCTTTGATTTTTAGTGCTTTACTTTGCTGCACGCATTTAAGTAAGCCTCTAGAAGAGTTTGTGCAAAGAATGAATAAGCATCTTTAATAATAAATGTAAAATATTGTAATATGTGTTTTTTGTGCATCTTGTACACATTTTTCTAATATTACTTGCTAGTAAGATTAAAAAATTGGACATTTGCAGCATATTTATTTATATTAAATAAAAACACATATGTCTAATTTACGTTTAGCGGCCTTACAAGCCATCAACGAGCGCCCAGCACTCATCAAAAGTTACAACGGCAAGAAGATTACAGCAATCTTTGGCCAAAATGTTTTTAGTGGTAAAGTAGTACGCGAGTACCTAAGCGATATCGCTTACAAGAGCCTAACTAATTCTATTAAAACTGGCAGTAAAATAGATCGCCAAGCGGCTGATCAGATTGCTAGTGGTATCAAAAACTGGGCGATGGACAATGGTGTTACCCACTTTACACACTGGTTTCAGCCACTTACTGGTACTACAGCAGAAAAACACGATAGCTTCTTTACGCTTAAAAGCGATGGCAGCGCATTAGAATTATTTGATGGCGATGCCTTAATCCAACAAGAGCCAGACGCAAGTAGCTTTCCAAATGGCGGTATTCGCGCAACATTTGAGGCACGCGGTTACACGGCTTGGGATCCAACGAGTCATCCATTTATCATGGAAACTGCAGAAGGCAAGACACTATGCTTGCCAACTGTATTTATTAGTTATAGCGGCGAAAGCTTAGATGCTAAAACGCCACTACTTCGTGCGCTAGATGCTGTAAACAAGGCTGCGATTGATGTTTGCCACTACTTTGATAAAAATATTGCACGCGTAACCCCTACCCTCGGGTGGGAGCAAGAGTACTTCGTAATTGATGAAGCTTTGGCAAATGCGCGTCCAGATATTTCTGCAACAGGTCGCACGCTTTTGGGTCATACACCTGCAAAAGGCCAACAATTAGAAGATCACTACTTTGGTACAATTCCAGAGCGTGTATTTGCCTATATGCAAGACTTTGAGCAAGAGTGCTATAAGTTGGGCATACCATTACGTACACGCCATAATGAGGTTGCGCCGGCACAGTTTGAGTGTGCGCCAATTTTTGAAGAAGTAAATATCGCTGTAGATCATAATTCACTTTTAATGGAGGTGATGAACAGTGTAGCAAAGCGTCATAAACTAAAGGTATTATTGCACGAAAAGCCATTTGCTGGTGTAAACGGTAGTGGTAAGCACAATAACTGGAGTTTGGCTACTGATACAGGCATTAATTTGTTAGCACCAGGCAAAACGCCACGCACGAATCTAATGTTCTTAGCGTTTTTCGTCAATACCATTAAGGCCGTAAAAGACAATGCCGATTTATTGCGTGCTTCTATTGCAAGTAGTAATAACGACCATCGCTTAGGTGCAAATGAAGCCCCACCAGCTATCATCAGCATCTTTATTGGTAAATACCTTACAGATGTGCTGAACGAAATAGAAAGTCGCGTAAAGGGTAAATTTACCGAGCAAGACGAGGCAATCTTAAAGTTAGATATTCAGAAGAATATTCCAGAATTGCTTTTAGATAATACTGACCGTAACCGCACTAGCCCATTTGCCTTTACTGGCAACAAGTTTGAGTTTCGTGCTGTTGGTAGTAGTGCTAACTGTGCTGGCCCAATGACAGTGCTTAATACAATTATGGCTGATACACTTATTCAGTTTAAGAAGGAAGTGGATGCCATGATCAAGAAAGGCGAGAAAAAGGAAATCGCACTACTACATGTTATTCGTAAGTATATTAGCGACAGCAAGGTCATTCTTTTTGAAGGCGACAACTATAGCGATGCTTGGGCAAAAGAAGCTAAAAAGCGTGGCCTAAATAACTTTAAGGACACCGTACGCGCCTTGGATGTTTTAGCTAAGAAAGAAACGGCTGCATTGTTTGAGCGTCATAAAATCTTTACGCATACAGAGTTAGAAGCTCGTCATGAAATACAACTAGAAGAGTATATCAAGAAGATTCAAATTGAGGCGCGCATGCTTGGCTATCTTGCTAGTAACCACGTTTTACCTTCTGCCGTGACCTATCAAAATAAATTGATTGATAATGTACGTGGCTTGAAGGAAATTGGCCTTAAAGCAGAAGCAGGCCGTAGCGTTAAGGAAATTATTGCCAAAATGAGCGAGCATATCAATGCGATTAGCGATAATGTAGAAGCTATGATAGACACACGTAAGAAGGTAAATGAGATAGCAGATACGCATAAACGTGCGGTTGCCTATTGCGATAAGATTAAGCCATTCTTTGAAGTAATTCGCTATCATTGCGATAAGTTAGAATTAATTGTAGAAGATAAAACTTGGACTTTGCCAAAATACAGAGAATTACTATTTTTGCGCTAGTCCATTATTTGAAAAGCTGGACAGCATAAGAAAAAAGCCTTGCAAATTTGCGAGGCTTTTTTCTTATGAACTTATTTTAAGTTCCTGGTTGCCTTTTGTAGAAATTTGATCACACACGGTTATTTGTTGACGCATCCTAATTCAAGGGTGTTATTGACTCTAAAAAGTCAATTGCGTGTTAGTTAACAAAGAAGAAATTGTTTACATTTGGGTAGAATTTAATTTGTGCAGAAATGGAACGAATAGAATCTAATTACACAGTGATGCTAGGCAAACCAGTAATTAAAGGGACTAGAATTACGGTAGAGCTAATCCTCAGAAAATTGGGGCAAGGTGCCACTATCTCAGATGTGCTTGAAATCTATCCAAATATTACGGCAGAAGACATTTACGCTTGCCTAATATATAGTGCTGATAATATTGCTAACGAGGAAAGCCTTAGCACAACTAAGTGATTGTTGCAGATGAAAATATTGACAATAGGATAATAGCTGCTCTAAAAAGTGCTGGTATTGATGTTGTTTCAATTTTTGAAGAACGTAGAGGGGCATCTGATATTGAAATAATTCAATTTTCAAAAGCACCCCAACGAATTATTCTAACTGAAGACAAGGACTTTGGTGAATGGGTGTACGCGCACAATGAGCGTGATATTAGTGTGATTTTATTGCGTTATGATTTTTCGGAAACGAAAGTAATTATTGAAATTGTACGTGATGTAATCTTGAAAAATGGCACTGCTCTATTTGGAAAGTACATCACAATTACTAGCGGTAAAATTCGTATTCGCAGTTTATAGCTTTTTGGTATTTATCATAGCTATGGCGAGTGAGATTCAGAGTTTTAACACACATAAAAAAACCCAGACATTACGCCTGGGTTTTTGATTTTTAGAATTGCTATTGAATTATTCTTCGCTAACTAATTTGCCTTTTGACTTGGCCATTACCTCAGCAGAAATATTAGCCGGTGCTGGGCTGTAATGGCTAAACTCCATTACGTTGCTTGCACGACCGCTACTAAGACTACGCAACTGCGTTACATAACCAAACATTTCGCTTAGTGGAACTTTTGCCTTAATCACTTGAGCACCACCCTTCGTGTCCATACCTTCAAGTAGACCACGACGACGGTTAAGGTCACCAGTTACATCACCCATGTATTGCTCAGGGGTAATTACTTCTACTTTCATAATTGGCTCAAGAATTACAGGCTTAGCTTTTTTACCAGCCTCACGGAAACCAGCTTTAGCGCACAATTCAAAACTTGCACTATCAGAGTCTACATCATGGTAGCTACCGTCAAATACACGAATCTTCATATGCTCTACAGGATAACCAGCTAATACGCCAGTGCCCATTGCGCTTTCAAAACCTTTTACAATGGCAGGTACAAATTCCTTAGGAATGCTACCACCAAATAAGTCGTTTACAAATTGGAAGCTCTTACCTTCATTAGCTGCCAACCATTCTGCATCAGCAGGGCCAATTGAAAACTGAATATCGGCAAACTTACCACGACCACCTGTTTGCTTCTTAAGCGTTTCGCGGTGTTCTACAGTAGCTTGGAAAGCCTCTTTGTAAGCTACCTGAGGCGCACCTTGGTTAACTTCTACCTTAAACTCACGCTTCATACGATCTACAATGATCTCAAGGTGTAATTCACCCATACCACTTAAGATTGTTTGACCTGTTTCTTCGTCAGTCTTTACGCGTAGTGTTGGATCTTCCTCAACTAGTTTAGCAATTGCCATACCCATTTTATCGCTATCAGCTTGCGCCCTTGGCTCAACAGCAATAGAAATTACCGGCTCAGGGAATGTCATGCTCTCCAAGATGATTGGATGCTTCTCGTCGCAAAGTGTATCACCAGTTTTAATATCCTTAAAACCTACAGCTGCACCAATATCACCCGCTTCGATAAAGTCGATTGGGTTTTGCTTGTTTGCGTGCATCTGCATTATACGGCTAATACGCTCGTTTTTGCCAGTACGTACATTTAATACATAGCTACCACTATCTAAGCGACCGCTATATGCACGGAAGAACGCTAAACGACCTACGAAAGGATCAGTTGCAATCTTAAATGCAAGAGCACTAAATGGTTCTTTAGCATCAGCAGTACGCGTAAGCTCTTCACCGTTATCTGGATCTGTACCCTTGATAGCCTCGATATCCAATGGACCAGGCAGGTAACGACATACTGCATCTAAAGCAGCTTGTACACCTTTATTCTTAAAGCTACTACCGCACATCATAGGAATGATGCTGATATCGATAACCGCCTTACGAATTGCTTCGTGCATTTCGCCTTCTGTGATGCTATTAGGATCTTCGAAGAATTTCTCTAGTAACTTATCGTCATACTCGGCAACAGCTTCTACAAGCTCTTGACGGTATTGATTTACTTCGTCAATCATATCAGCAGGGATTGGCACTTCTTGGTATGTCATACCTTGATCGTGCTCGTTCCAAACGATTGCTTTCATTGTGATAAGATCTACCACACCTTTGAAAGAATCTTCTGCACCGATTGGCAACTGCAAAGGCACAGCTTTTGCACCTAGCATTTCACGTACTTGCTTTACAACGTTCAAGAAGTCAGCACCTGCACGATCCATTTTGTTTACAAAACCAATACGTGGTACACGGTAACGGTTAGCTTGACGCCATACAGTTTCACTTTGCGGTTCTACACCACTTACAGCGCAGAATAATGCAAGTAAACCATCCAATACACGTAGGCTACGCTCTACCTCTACAGTAAAGTCAACGTGACCTGGTGTATCGATAATATTAAATTTGAATTGCTTTGTATCGGCAACTTTCTTACCATCTACTAATGGAAAGTTCCAGAAGCACGTTGTAGCAGCTGAAGTAATTGTAATACCACGCTCTTGCTCTTGCGCCATCCAGTCCATGGTTGCAGCACCTTCGTGTACCTCACCTATTTTGTGGTTTACACCCGTGTAGTACAGAATACGCTCTGTAGTTGTAGTCTTGCCCGCATCAATGTGCGCCGCAATACCGAAGTTCCTTTGATACCTTAAATCGGCCATAAAATCTCCTTTTCGTTAAAATTTTGAGGCGCAAAGGTAGTAAAAATACTTGGATAATGTACGCAACAAAGCCACAAGCAGCCGCCTTAGCTATTGTTGTTTTGTTAATTAGTTACAATGCTAGGCCAAAGTGACAATAGACAGCCCTTTTCTATACCAAAATGATAATCATTTCTTAGCTATGAAAATAAGGAATTCCCTGCTCTATTCTTTGATAAAACTGCCTTGCATGCGCACCTCATCATTGATTACTCTAATGAAGTAGTTGCCCGTGCGTAGCTGACTGATGTCTAAGCTGTTCTTATTATCACTACTAGCTTCTAAACTTACAGGCACTTGTTGCATCACTTTGCCATCTATACTGATGATTTGCACTAAAGCATTACAGCTTTTGTCGATATTGTGCACTTCGTAGTAAATAGTTTGTGCAGATGGATTTGGATAGATCACCAAACCTGTTTCTTTCAAACTTAAAGCCGACTCAACTTCTGGCGAATTTTGCAAACTTGGCGTTGTGCTTAAGTTGATTGCATAGTCCTCTATTTCGCCATACTGCAAAGTACCGCAAGGAGAAGTAGCAGCTGCATTATAGTTCATTTGAATGCGCAAAACACTGCTGCCAAGCGTGGCAGTAGATGGCACGGTAAATGTACTTGTGGTATTGTTACCGTTTGTCACAGTTTGGGTAAACAAGGTTTCGTTAGCATCAACAAAATCGCCATCGCGGTTGTAATCGATGTATGCCTTAAATACCTCTGTATAAACTGTAGAAGTATAGCCTGCACTGTATGTCAGTGTGTACGTTGTACCTGGGACAATATTTGGCTTTGGGCTAAGTAAGAAAATGTAACCACCATCAGCGCCACTTGTGCGTGCAATTGTTTTTACTGCAACATTATCGATAAACTCGTCGGCTGTATTGCCACCCGCCGTACAATAGGCTTGGAAGTTGGCACCATTAGTGTAAGCACTGCTTACGTTTATAGCACAATTCGTTTTTACGCGGCAATTGTATACGCCAGCTGCTAGGCCACTTGCATTATAAGATGCACTAGTTGTATTTGCGGTAGTCCATGTTGAAGTGGTGCTAAGTTTATATTCCACGGTGTAACCGGAAGCACCAGCCACTGCAGGCCACGTAAAGTTAACAGCGTTTGCATTAGTATTGATAGCTGTAATTGTTGAAGGAGCAGCGCAAGTACCACCACTACTAAGTGTTGTAAATACGCCACTTGCGTAAGTACTCGAACTACCTGTACAGTTTGTTTTCACGCGCCAATCGTACCCTGTACTAGCAGCAAGGCCACTAAG
>JBJORA010000079.1:0-2507 GCA_046049675.1 Bacteroidota bacterium
TGAAAGCAATGCGTCGTAATATCACAAGAGAAGAAATGAGCGAGTTGATCCACGAAATTAGAAAGCGTGTTCCAGGTATCGCAATTCGTACAACTTTGATAGCAGGCTTCCCTGGAGAAACACTAGAAGACATAGAAGAATTAAAAGGATTCTTACAAGAGCATAAATTTGACCGTGTTGGTATCTTCACTTATAGCCACGAGGAAAACACAAGTGCACATGACTTAGTGGACGATGTACCTGCCGAAGAAAAACAACGTAGAGCAGAAGAGATCATGGAAGTACAACAAGAAATTAGTCTTGAGATCAACCAATCGAAGGAAGGCCAAATCTTAAAAGTATTGGTTGACAAAAAAGAAGCAGGTCGTTTCTTAGGCCGCACTCAATTTGACAGTGTGGAAGTAGACAACGAAGTAGTGATCAATACTAATAAAAGATTGAAGCCAGGTGATTTTGTAAACGTAAAGATTACGAAAGCGTACGACTATGATTTAGAGGGGGAGTTGGTTGACTAGAATAAGCAGCAACAGTTGCAGTGCTTATAAAAAAGTAGCCCATCAGGATATAACTGCTTGCGCTAAAGTAATTTTGTAAACCAAACCATCCTCCATAATAAAGGATGCCGCCCACACAGATCATATTCTTTACTATTTCATAGATCAATGCTCTTGGGTTGCGGTCCATGAATTCTGTAAGTGCATACACTTGGGCAAATACAAATAAACCATAGTACATCATATTCGTAAGGCCAATACTTGCTACATTCCCAAATAAATAACTCACCAATAAAAGCAAGCAAAATAGTTGTATCCATAAGTATACCAGCATGCCTTTTGGAGCAGGGGTGTCGTACTTTTCAAAATGGTATACATCTTCAATTTTTGTTACTGGGTATTTTTCAATGACATCTGCTGGTCTCCAGCCCAATGGCATTAGCCATACGCGTAGTTTATCTTTCCAGCTTTGTGTATGCCAAGCATCTTTTGTCAATAACCACAAATGCATGAAGTTTATTTTAATCGGATTCCATGTGCGCACAGGTCGTGTTACGCCATATACTGCCGGGATATCTGCTCGTTCTTCCTGAAAAGTGCCAAACATGCGATCCCAGAAGATAAAGATTTGACCATAGTTTTTATCAAGGTATTCTGGATTAATAGCATGATGCACACGATGATGTGCGGGTGTTACAATTACATATTCTAACCAACCCATTTTATTGATATGTCTTGTATGGTACCAGAACTGTGCAAATAAATGTAGCGGGGCAACCACAGCAATCACTTGTTGCGGCACGCCAAAAATGGCAGCCGGAATTAACAAGAAGGCGTAAATTCTAAAGTAGACAGATATGCTTTGTCTTAAAGCACAAGCTAAATTAAACTCTTCGCTACTATGATGAACAATATGGTTGTTCCAAAAAAAGTTAACCGTATGTGCTAAGCGGTGCACCCAATAGCCTGCAAAGTCTAAAGCTAAAAATGCAATTATATAAAGCATCCAACTTGATTGAACTTGATAAACAGTAAGGTGTTCAACTAACCAGCTATAACTTATGATAGCAACACTTAGTCCTAAAACATCCTTGGTAGAATTAGTAACACCTGAGCTTAAACTGGAGATCATGTCTAAAGTTCTAACGGTGTCGAAGCCTTTGCGCCAGCCATACCATTTTTCAAATAAAACCAGTAATAAAAACAGGGGCATAGCTATAATCAAAATCTTTCCGTAGGTTTCCATAAGGGGCTGTTTTAAGCGAGCAATCAATTTGCTCCATAAATGTATTATTTTTCCTGCAATCTTGAATAAAATGCCTTTAGCAATGCATTTTTCCCGAAATTTGCAGACAATGTCTTCAAGCTGCGATCATATCCCATTTAGTACAACCAAATTGTTCTCCAAGCTAATCAATGATTATGCAGAGGGAAAAGGGAGTGTACAGGAATATGTTGGGTACGCCCCAAATATAGAGGGCTATAAGGCGGCAATTGAGGGCCGAAAATTGCATCCTGTAAATCGTGTTTTATTGACAGAGGTTTTGACTGCACAATATGCGCATCTACATCAGGAAGCTGCCGTGAACGACAATATTACATTGTTAAAAAAAGAAAACACATTTGTTGTTACTACGGCGCATCAACCTAATTTATTTTCTGGCCCATTGTATTTCTTTTATAAAATTATTCATGCCATTCAATTGGCTGCAAGTTTAAAAGAGCAATTTCCACAAGATAATTTTGTGCCTGTATATTATATGGGTTCAGAAGACGCTGATTTAGATGAAGTAGGGGCATTTAATATTGAAGCTACCAAGTATAACTGGAGCACTAAACAAACAGGGGCTATTGGTAGGATGAAGGTAGATGATGCTTTATTAAAACTGATTCAACAATTAGAAGGTTATTGGTCAAGCATGCCAAAAGGGCAAAAAGCATTAGCTATCTTAAAAGAAGCTTATCAAAAAGGCAAGACGATTAATGAAGCGACTTTGCATTTTGTACATGCAT
>JBJORA010000080.1:0-24734 GCA_046049675.1 Bacteroidota bacterium
AATGGCTATTTGAGCCTTAATCACGAAAACGTAATTGGTGCCGTTTCGCAAATGGATATTGTACTTGATACATTAAACAAGCTATGGCAAATTAGCAATCCAGCAGCAGTTGACTTTAGTAGTGTTGGAGGTATTTACAGACCATGTAGTGGCCTTGTTACACCTTGGGGAACTGTAATCCATGGTGAGGAATATGTTGCAAGTGGCGATGCCAATGCTGATGGCTACGTAGACGCAGGCTGGCTTGTTGAAACAAATCCAAGTACAAAAACGCTGGTTCGAAAAATTTGGGCTGCAGGGCGAGGTGCACACGAAAATGCTGCAATCAATGCTGCACAGTCAATATTATATACCGCAAACGACGATGCAACATATGGTTTTGTATTCAAACTAGTTCTTACAACACCTGGCATTGATAGTGCCGGCACTTTATATGCCTTGCAATATAGTGGCACGGGCACTACTGCCACATGGCTACCAATTGCCAATACAACCCAAAGCGACAGAAACAATACCTACGGCCTAGCCACTGCTGCTGGCGCTACGAATTTCAATGGTGTAGAAGACATAGAAATTTCTGCAGCAGGCGATATTTACTTCGCTTGTAAGAGCAATGGCAATATTTACAAGTTTACGGACAGTGGCTTGTATGCCAGCAATTTTGGCGTATTCGTAACTAATAAAACCTATACATACAATACTGCTGCAGGCCCATCAAGCGCAGTATGGGGCACTGGTATAGATAACCTTGCATTCGACAACGATGGCAACCTGTGGGCACTGCAAGATGGCGACAATAACAATATCTGGAAGATTGGCCCAACGCACTCTTCAACAAACGAGGACGTATTGCTATTTGGCATAACACCTCTTGGCTGCGAACCAACTGGCATCACTTTTACACCAGATGGAAAGTATCTTTTTATGAGTATGCAACATCCAAGTAGCGGTAACACAACGCCTCAGCAGGATGCAGCAGGCAACTTTTTTAGTTGGAATACCGAAACGGCATTGGTAATTGCTCGCAACACCGAACTTGGTACTAATCAACCCTTACAAAGCGCACCACACTTAAGCTATCATAATGGCGAGCTGTACTTAAGGCTTAATGAAGCAATTAGCGCATTCAGCAGATTGCAATGGCAAGAAAGTAATGACGGCACCAATTTCTATACGATAAACGATTGTATGGTCGATTGTCCATTACAAAGAAAATTAAGCACACCTTGCAAGGTGTATCATCGTGTTGTATTTACTGACCAACTTGGCAATACAACGATTACAAACATGGTTAAAATTAACGAGTGTAATCGCAATAGCTTTACAGTGCACAACAACATGCTCACTTTTGATGCTTTGGGGCATGAACCTGCTGTGATTTTCTCTAGTACAGGCGCTCAATTGATTAGCCTTGGTGCCGATATAATGCAATACGATTTGAGATCACTTGGTGCAGGTTTGTACTATATAAAATGCGGTTCTCAATGCCAAAAAATAGCCATAAACGCTGGCTTTTAAGGCAATATCACTTCGGCATAAAGTCTTACCTTTGCCGCTGCTATGCGCAATATTAAGATAATAGAAGTCCGAAGCGAAATAGGTGCTGGCACCCGAGGTGCTAGTTTGGGTGTGGATGCCATAAAAATTGCTGCACTCGACTTTATGAGCAACTTCTTTGTAAATTTTAGCAGCGACGTAATACAAACAGAAAACCACTTGTTATACGAACCAATAGAAAGTCCATACGCTAAGCGCATAAAAGGTGTGTATACAATGTACGAGCGTATCACAGCCAGTATTGTTGAAACAAAAAAGAGTGGTATGTTTCCAATTATATTAGCTGGCGACCACAGTACCGGCGGCGCAACTATTGCCGGATTAAAAATGGCCAATCCAAAACGTAAGCTCGGTGTTATTTGGATAGATGCACACGCTGATCTTCACAGTCCATATACAACACCAAGTGGTAATATGCATGGCATGCCACTTGCTTTAAGTTTAGGTGATGATAATAAAGACCACGGCATTCACAATGTAGATGCTGGCACAGCAGAAATGTGGGAGAATCTAAAAAACATTGGAAAAATTTCTCCAAAGATTTTACCTGAGGACTTAGTATTTATAGCTCTGCGCGATTACGAAGCAGAGGAAGAAGCTATTATTAAAAAGAACAATATTAAAGTAATTACAGTTGCTGAGGTACGTCGTAAAGGCGTTGCACAAATTGTACGACAAGCATTGTTAGCGCTCAATCATTGTGATGATATATACATAAGTTTCGACGTAGACAGCTTAGATAGCAGCATAAGCCGTGGCACAGGAACGCCTGTAGCTAATGGCTTAAAGGAGCGCGAGGCCGAAGATTTACTTGCTAGTTTAGTACAAAACAGAAAAGTCTGTTGCTTAGAAATTACAGAGGTCAATCCTACCCTAGATAAAGAAAATCTAATGGCAGAGATTGCATTTAATATTTTACAACGTTGCGCAAACATACTCTTGCTTAACTAGTAGCGAATGGGCATCATACAAAGGCAATCTATTAAGGGCACCTTAGTGTTTATGCTAGGTTCTTTGATGCAGTTTGGCACAAGCATACTTATCATACCCAATTCGCTTAGCGAGGCCGACCAGGCTATCTTTAGGGTTTACATGTCGCTTATACTCATGTTTAGTGCATTTGGCTTTTTGGGTACCAATGCGCTGATGGCAAAACATTTACACGAGTTTGAGCATAAGCCGCAAGAGCGACGTGCACTGTCTAGCCTTACCTTTTTAATTACGCTAGTTGGTGCAATCGCCACGGTGCTTGTCATTTTTTTTAGTAAAGAAATGATTTACAGCTGGAAGGGCAATAGCAATGCCTATCTTCTTAAGTATTTCTGGTGCGTCCCAATTAGTGTTTTCTTTTTCATTTTTCAGATTTACTTTGAGCAATACAGCATTGCAACGCATCGTCTAACTGCACCAAGTATTACAAGAGAAATCTTACTGCGAGGCGGCATTCTTTTAGCTATTCTGGCTTATCATTTCAAATGGTTGGACGTTGGAGCGTTTTTTGTTGCGGTTACGACTTGCTACGTCATTAGTGCCTTAGTCAATGCAGTATATTGTATTGCCATTCGCAATTTTCGCATCACCCTTAATTTAACCCAAATAAAGGCTTTGCCACTTCGCTATTATGGCAAGTACTCCCTCTTTGTATTTCTCATTACTGCATTTGCTGCAGTAGTGCTAAATGTAGACCAACCGCTTGTATATGGTATGCTTGGCGCACAATCGGTTGACATTTATGGCAATGCCGTCACACTTGCAGCCATGGTAACTATTCCTTATAAACCACTAAGCAATATATTATTGCCCTTTATGTACGAAGCTTGGCATAAGCAAGACTATCAAAAACTCAATCAAATTAATCAGGAAAGCAGCGTTAACCTAACGCTAGTAGGCACCGTCATGTGTGTCTTACTATTGGCCAATACACATAATTTAATGCCATTCTTGCCACCACTTTATCACAATACGCTTTTCGCTCCTTTAGCTATTTTAGCCATTGGCCGTGTTTTAGATTTTACAACAGGGGCAAGTACAGAGCTTGTATTAAGTGCACCAAGCTACAAAATGCTAGCACTATTTATGTTTCTAAGTATGGTCTTTAGCTTCGTTGCATACTTTGCACTTGTGCCAAGCTATAAGGCGATTGGCGCTGCAATTGTAGTGAGTGTTAACCTGCTCTTTTATAATGCCTTAAAGTACTATCATTTGTATAAAACATATGGTTTGCAGCCACTGCATAAGAACAGTTTTGTAGCAATCTTAATTGGTGTGGTTATTTTTGCAAGTCAGCTACTTGTACCAAAAATGTATTGGTTGGCAGATGTTATCGTAAGAAGCACTTTAATCACTTTAGCTTTTGCTATAGCAGTTTACAAATTGCAACTCGTTCCATTTTTCAATTTAACTATTCAAAAATACCTAGGTAAATCATAAAACTACGTGATTACATTTTTACCACATACCGACGAACTTGCAAACGACATCAATCGTGAGTGTGCATTCATCCAAAAGGCTATAAATACGCTTGATGTAGACAGTTTGCCAATGGAAGATTTCTACAAAGGGTATTTCAGAAAATGTCACTTGACACGACAGGTATTTAGCCTAAGAACAAGCGCCAAGCTTTTGTACGATTCGCTTAAACTACTTGATAAGCCCTTGAGCGAAGTTTGTATGCTAGATTACGGTGCAGGTCTTGGCACTACGTATCTGCTTGCAAAAAGAATTGGTGTAGGAAAAGTAATTTATAACGACTTATTGCCAGAATTTGCAAACCCTGCTATCGAAGTAGATAAAGCGCTCGGTATTACCATGCACGATTATATCATCGGTGATACTGAAGCCACATGTAAGCAATTACTTGCAAAAGGCTATAAAATAAATCTCGTGATAAGTAGAAATGTACTAGAGCATATATACAGCTTGCCGGCTTTCTTTGCGCTAATGCACCAGTACTTACCACAAGCAATTTTGTACAACAGCACAACAGCTAATTACAATAATCCACTTGCACACTTGCAACATATCTACCTACATAAAAAAGTACTTACACATGCAGCCAATACCAAGGTTGCTTTTCTAGCAGAAAACTACCCCCAGCTCAGCGCCGACAAAGCTGCACTACTTGCTAAGCAATCACCTATCCTTAATGGCGAAGATTTACTGGCTAAGGCCAAGCTCTACTTAGAAAGTGGAATTCTACCACCAAAATCAACCGAGGGAAGCAATGTATGCGATGCTACTGGAAATTGGCGGGAGCATTTAGTGCCTTATTCCCTTTACAGGCAGCATGCTACGCAATACGATCTAAGTTTTAAGGGAGGAATATGGGATGTACATCAAAGCAATATCGTGATGCGCATAATCGGTAAGCTAATGCAAGGCATCACGAATGCACTTGGCAAATACGGATATGTTGCAGCAAGTTTTGTTTACATTATATGCATTCCGAAACAAGTGAAGGGCGAGAAAGTCTAAACGTTAAGTCATAACGCCTTCTACCTCATCTGATGCAACTTCTTTCTAAAGTTGTAATAGCTGTCTTTATCTACAAATTTCTGCACAGCTACTTTATGTTGCTTACAATACTGCATATACATTGCCGTAATCTGCTGTTTATCTATGCGGCTGTTGTCGCTCAAATATTTTGACAGCATTAGTAAAAATGGCTTATGATTCTTTAAGGTGTCTAGCACTACAGCCAAGCAATCATTCATGATAGCGATGCCAGCTTGTTCATCCTTTTCTGTATAAGTAAATTGATATGGATTACCACCATAGGCGTGAATGTTTAGCTTATAAGGCAAACCAAGCATGCCATAATCTCTAATAATTTGGTGCGCTATTTGTGTAGCTCGATTAAAGTCGTCGTAAACACCAGTGGTATTATTTTCCTCGCCAAAAATAAACTGCTCCGCTGCATAACCTCCAAGTAAAACACATATTCTATCTATCAAGAGTCTTTTTGTGCCCACTTCTTCTGGTATAATGGTGTACGCAAAGCCATTCGTATCACTTTCGACAGTACGCGTAATCACATATTCTGGTACAATACCCATTATAAACATGCTAGCCAAGGTGTGTCCACTTTCATGAACAGCAACAATGGCCTGTAAATCAGTCTTGGTACTTGTACGCAAACTATTAATTTTCTGGACAACCGGCATTTTCATTGTGCTACCATTATCTAGCGTTATTACAAATTGCCCATTTACAAAGTCGAACTGAATCTTTTTGCATGGCTTCTTCTGCTCGCTTACATATAGCATTATCTTGGTGATATTACTTTCTATATGATTGCGTATTGTGCTGATAACAGGCCTTACACCTTGCGTTGGGAATACACCTTCGGCGTACAACATATCGTGTACACTTTGTGTAAACGTCACCTTTAGTTTGAAGCGCGATTGGATTTGCTTTGCTAAAATACCAAGATGCATTTTTATCAACTGCTGGAACTGCTTATTGCTAAAAGCGTGGTAAATCAAGTGGTTATTACCCAACCTAGCTATTTGCTCATTCCTAAAGCGATTCTGCAAGGCAGCTTTGATATCTGCTATATTTATCTTTAGTGTATGTCTTCTAAATTCATCAGCATCAATATCTGGGTTAATATTGTGGCTCATGCTGTAAGCTTCATCCAAATTGCCTACAACAAAAATTAAGCTTTTGCTCAAGTCCATTTTGCGTAATGCAATGGCTTCCTCCATATCTATGGCCAATCCCTCAATTAAATCATTAATCGAATCAAGTTGTTGTATATGCTCGCGTACTTCTTGCCACATATTGTACTTTGACACCACGATTTCGTAGTAGCCTGTGCAAAAAAGATCTGACAATAGATATTCCGATGGCTTTGCAAAGACCTTATCAACTTCTTCCTTATTGTCATTTTCGCCAGTAGAATAGCCAAATGCCAAATTACTTAGTTGCTCATGCGCTGCTTGTACGTGGGTAGTAATTACGCCTTTGCTAATTTTTACGCCAATCTTTTGGAGATGTTTTAGAATCTTAAGTACTTTCTTCGCACGTGAGATGTAGTAGCTATTTACACTTGGGTCATACAGTAATTCACCACTATCAAGCAAATCCCATATCACACGCAAAGCTGTATTATTTACTTCTTTGCCATTCTCATCTTTCGTTTTTGCAAACTGAAACTCATCTAGCACCACAATTGGTGCAAGTCCATTAAATTGTTCTAATTGACCTGTAAGCGCATACTTTAAGAAAGTACTGTTATTGCCAAATTCGCCCATGTCAAAGCGCAGTAACAAATTGTTGTAGTTGAGTAATTCACTCAATCGCTTTATTAAGGCTGTCTTGCCGCTGCCTGTCATACCCCAGAGATTTACAATAAGTGGGCGCATTTGATGCTCTGGAAACAAATACCAAGGCAAAACGATATCCCCTATTTCGTCGATGATTTCATCTAGACCAATAAATTCCGTCTTTAATTTAGCGCATGCATCACGCAAATTTTTACGCTTTTGCTCTAGCGAGAAGGTTTGAAATTGCATGGCGTAAATGTACTGCTTACAATAATACGAGCTGCATATCAAGCTCGATAATATGCAAACAACTTAGCAAGTTGACTAACTATTGATATGTGCTAAATATATAGATATCTACAGTAAAATACCTTCAAGTGAAAAAAGCGAGAAAAGATGCTAATTCAAGCTTCTAAAATCTACAGGCACCAACTTACTTACACCAGCTTCTTGCATTGTTACGCCATAAATTACATCTACAGCACTCATCGTTTGCTTATTGTGCGTAACGATTATAAATTGCGAACGATCGCTAAAACGACGAATCATTTGCGTAAACTTAGCAACGTTGGCATCATCAAGCGGCGCATCAACCTCGTCTAATATACAGAATGGTGCAGGCTTTATTAAGTAGATAGCAAATAGAAATGCCGTTGAAGTCAATGTCTTCTCTCCTCCACTCAACTGCGTAATAGTACTTGGACGCTTACCTTTTGGTTGAGCGTAGATTTCAATCGTTGTATCTGCAATATTTTCTGGATCAACTAATTTCAAATCGCAATTATCTTCCTCAGTAAACAATGCGTGGAACACCTTTACAAAGTTGTCGCGCACTTGTTGGAAAGTTTCAGCAAACTTTTTGTTGGCTGTATTCTCTACTTCTTCAATGGTTTGTAATAAACTCTCCTTTGCACTAACAAGATCTCCTTTTTGTTCTACTATAAAATCGTAGCGCGCTTTTACTTCCCTGAAAGCCTCCACAGCCATAGGGTTTACTTCGCCTAAATTTTCAATACGTTTCTTTAGCTTAGCACTATCTTCTTGCAATTGCTCAATAGGCGTCTCTGTTGAACGAGCACCCTTAAGTACTTCGTCTATATCTAACTTAAATTCTAACTGCAAGCGTTCTTTCATGCCAGTTAGTGTTAGTTTCATTTCACCTAGACGCTCACGAATATCGTTTAAGATACCTTCTGCATCAGCTTTCTTACGACGCTCAATGTTTAGGGCTTCTTCTTTCTTTACTAGTTCATTACGTAAGTTGTAGTAAGCCTGATCAGCTTCATTAAGCGCTTTCTCATCGCTGGTCTTCTTTTGAAGTTGCGTGTAAAGTTGTTCTTCTACACCCTTCAACTGCTCGTTTGTGCTAGCAATATCTTCTTCGCTTCGCTGCAACTGCTCGTTGCTTTGTACAATGCGCTGTTCAATTTCTTCTAACTGCTTAGCACGAATAGCCTCTTCGTTAGTTAATTCACTGATACGACCTTGCTGTCTTGTAAGAATTACATTCTGCTGATAGTAGTCCTCACTTGCTTTATTATATTCACCTTCGGTAAGCTTAAAGCTTTGTTCTTTTTCGGTACTTAATTTTTGGCTAGCAGCAATCTGCTCATTCAATACAGCAAAGCTAGCCTTAGCGTCCTTGATGCTTTCTTGCGTTTGCGTTAACTGTACTTGTAACTGCGCAATACGATTATTATTGCTTTCTACAATGTGTGAGAAGTTTTCAATACGGCCTTCCACTTGCACACGCTGATTTTCTGTAGCAGAAAGATCTTGCTCTTGCTTCTTAATGGCAGCATCGTTTAAGTCGTTGTTAAAGCCAGAAATTTCATTTTGCTTGTTAGAAATTTGAGCTTGCAATTGCGAAGCACTTGCGCTTGTTTGCTCTATTTCGCTTGCAAGTTTTTCTAGGCGTTGTGTACGACCAACTTTATTGCCTTCAAATAAACCAACAGCACCACCTGTAATAGCATGTGCTTTGCGCACTGCACGGCCACTTTTACTTACCACGGTTGCACCAGCGGCACTTGGTAAATTACCATCGTTGTTGCTTATATAAACCTTGCCTAGTAAGTAGTTGATTAAAGATTGATATTTTGGAATGGCACTTAAACATTCACTGGCAGCTATCGCATTGTCTGGTGCAGCCGCTGTGGCAGTTTGCGCAGGCACTTCATCTAATATAAAGAAGCCAGCTTTACCTTTTTTATTATCGTCTAACAATGCTATGGCGTCGTAAGCCTGCTGAGCATTATCTACAACATAGTAGTTAAGATATTGCTCTAAATAGCTTTCTATAGCAATGCGATATTCTTCCTTTACATCTAATACATCACCAAGCAGCGGTGCATTAGTTTGCCATTGTGCATTTTTGTGTAAGAACTTAATACTATCAGGATAGCCTTCAAAGCTTTCTATTAAGCTCTTCAATAATTGGTGCTCGTTGCGCTTAGCATCCAATGTTCTATTTTGCGCAATAAGTTGCTCACGAAGGCCTTCCAATTCAGCCTGTGCGTTAAGAATTTTTTCTGTAGCCTCGTCACGCTTCTTGCGCATTTGCTCTAGATGCGCTGCCATGTCGCTAGCCTTTTGCGCAAGCTCTGCGCTAAGTGTCTTTTGCGCTTCAATATCGGCATTGCGCTGTGCAATCTCCGCATTAACCTGGTTAAGCGTTAGGTTGATATTAGCAACAGAGTTATCCGAAACTGCTACCGCTTTTTCGCTTTCAAAATGCTTGACTTGCAGCGCTTGCTGTTCTTTGCGAAGATTATCTAGCTCTGCTTTTTGATTGTCGAAGGCACTACGCTTCTCATCAAGGTTGGCGCGTAAGCCATTTACCTTCTCTTGTATTGTAGTAAGTCCTTCTTTTTCTGTTGCAAGTTGCTTTTGTGTTTTCTCAATACTCTTCCTAAGTTCGTTCGTTTGCTTATCGGCATCCTTCAAAAAACTTTCTGTATTGCTGCGTAACTGCTTGAGGTGCTCAATGCGCTGCGCACTTAAGCTCTTATCATTTTCTAGCTTTAAGATAGCACTCGTCAATTCATTGAAAGCTTTTTGCATCGTTTGCAATGCTTGCTCACGCTCAGCCAATGCGAGTTTGTCTTTTTGCAAAGTAGCATCTTCGTTGGCGATTTTTGCATCAAACTCAAGGATACGATCTACCTCACCCTGCTGTTGTACACTAAGGGTTTGATATGTACTATTAAAATCTTCTAAACTAGCTTTTACTAATTCAATACTTACTTCTTTGTACTCTGCTTTGATTTGCAAATACTTTTCTGCCTTCTTTGCTTGACTTTCTAAGGTGCGAAGGTTATTGCTTATTTCAAATAGTAAGTCTTCAATTCTACTTAAGTCTTGCTCTGTTGCATCTAACTTAAGCTTGGCTTCTTTTTTGCGCGTTTTGTAAATGCTAATACCAGCCGCTTGCTCTAGCATTCTGCGACGACTATTATCTTTATCTTTAATAATATCGTCTACCATGCCAAGTTCAATAATGGCATAACTATCCGTACTAACACCAGTATCTAGAAATAGATTTGTGATGTCTTTCAATCTACATGTTACATCGTTGAGGCGGTACTCACTTTCGCCACTCTTATAAAACTTTCGTGTAATTGTAACCGTATTGAATTCTGTAGGAAGTAAGTTGCGCGTATTTTCAAAAGTTAATGCGACCTCTGCTAAGCCACTCGCATTTCTACTGCGGCTACCATTAAAAACCAAGTCTTCTAGGTTGTCGCTACGAAGGGCACGAATCTTGTGCTCGCCAATAACCCAACGAATCGCATCTACTATATTACTTTTGCCGCAACCGTTCGGTCCAACAATACCAGTTATCTGGTTATCTAAGTTTACGACAGTCTTATCTGCAAAGCTTTTGAAGCCTTTAATTTCTAGTTGTTTTAATCTCACTTGCTTACTACCCTTGTTTAGAGGTGGAAGCGTTAAAATTACCACAGGTTGGCTTTTTATCCTAATTATGTAGCGGCATAGCTATACACATTATCGCTGTGGATAACTTGTTAATGTGCTTAACGCTGCCAAACAGCACTTAAAAATTAGTTATTTTCAGATCTTATACCTTCTTGTACACGTCAGCAAATGAGACAATTTCTTACATTTACACCATGAAGAACATGATCTTACTAAGCATTTTTGCTTTACTATTTGCTGGCCTTGCGAGCTGCGACCCTGAAAAAATAGTGCACCC
This sequence comes from Bacteroidota bacterium, assembly GCA_046049675.1. Lineage (GTDB taxonomy): Bacteria > Bacteroidota > Bacteroidia > Chitinophagales > Chitinophagaceae > CAIXQW01. The sequence goes on from JBJORA010000080.1 coordinate 11,041, forward strand.
AGCCTTCGCTGACTTACCTGCAACAGATACAGCCGGCACTGGCGATACTGCAGTGTTTCGATATAGCAATGTGATTACACGTCCTCAAAACGGACAAAATGATGCCCTGGTTTTTGCAACAAAAGGTATTGCTAGCTTTGATATCGATATCTATACCATTACTGGCACACTATCCTCCGCTCAAACTTTTAATCCAGCTTTACTAGCGCAAAGTAGTAATTTCAATGCAAGCGATGCTGATGCGTCTCGCGCTTATTTAATGCGTGTAGAGGCCAATACCAAACAAGGACATAAAATTGCCTTTGTAGACAGTGTATATATTTTAGAGTGCCGCCCAAGTTACCTTAGCGCCTCGTCAATAAGACTTGCTGATCAATTTAATGCGGCCACAGGTTCGTTCACATTGCCAACAGCAGAAACTTCGTTTTTGCCATGCCCTTAGCTGTGTTATCCTACAATATTATATAAAGTATCGCGCTCTACAGGCTCCCTGCCCACTGCGCTAATTAATTCACGAATCTCTTCGGTACTCATAGTTGGGTTTTGCTCTTCGCTACCAGCCATGCTATAGATTTTTGTACTATCGTCAATAGTGCCATCTAAATCGTCAACACCGAAGCTCAACATTAACTGTGCATTTGCTCTACCTAGCATTGGCCAATAAGCCTTGAGGTGCGCAAAATTGTCCATATACAAACGCGCAATTGCGTACACTTTAATATCTTCTAATCTACTCACTTCCGCAAGATGGCTCATATCGTTGTCCATATTTCGGAACTTCAAAGGAATAAAGCAGTTGAATCCTCCTGTAACATCTTGTAGATCGCGTAACTGTTGCATATGATCTATTCTATGTGCATAGTTTTCTACATGGCCGTATAACATGGTTGCATTACTATGCATGCCCAGTTCGTGTGCAGTTTTATGAATATCTAACCAGCCAGCACCATCTACTTTATCGGCACAAATTTGTTCGCGTATGGCCTTGTCAAAAATTTCAGCACCACCGCCTGGCAAACTTTGCAGACCAGCATTTTTTAGCATACTCAAACCTTCGTGCGTACTGACTTTGGCTTTTCTAAACATATAGTCAAGCTCTACCGCAGTAAAACCTTTGATATGCAGTTCCGGTCTGTGTGCATGAATTGCTTTCAATAATTCGCAGAAGAAATTTAAATCCATTTTAGGATGTACACCACCCACAATATGAATTTCTTTTACATCCAAACCATCGTACTTTTTAACACGATGCAGCATTTCTTCTATCGTTAATTCCCAACCATCTTCACGATTTTTGTAAACCCTACTGTAGCTGCAAAAGTTGCAACTAAACACACAAACATTCGTTGGCTCTAGATGAAAGTTTTTATTGTAGAAGGTCGTGTTGCCATATTTCTCTTCGCGCACGTAGTTGGCAAGGGCACCAAGATTGGCGATATCGCCGTGTTCGTACAAATACAAGGCATCTTCATTACTTATGCGCTCTTTGGCTACCACCTTGTCGGCAATAGCTTGTAGTTCTTTACTTGCTTTTGTAAGTTGTAATAATTCTAACACTGCTGCCATGCATCAAAAGTAGTAGCAAATACATGGCTTAAAAAGAGCTTTTTGTCAGCAACTATAGCCTATTTGAGCGCTGGCATTGCTTCTTGTATCTGTTGCTTTAACTTGGCTTGATTGCTGTCTAGTTGAGGCTTATCACTGTAGAACTTCAGTAAGGTTTTTAGGCTAGACATGGCATTAGCTTTTACATTATCGTTGGCGTCTTTTGTGGCGTAGAAAATGAGTAGGTCAACGATTTTTGCTGCTACTTCAGGCTTTTTTGTAAGCTGTGCCAAGTAAGTTAAACTGCCTAGCACACGAATACGACTGCGACCAAACATATGTGCTGCCGCTTCTTCGTAGTAAGGCATGCAATTATCAATGCCACTGTGTGTAAGAACATCAACATGCGAAGGTGTTAGCTCGCAAAATGAGCTCCGATCGCGCTCTGCTATACTTATCGCTGCTAAACTATCTATACCATTAAGTGCTATCAATGCGGCATTGGCAACCGCATAGCTGCGCGCATCGCATTGTTGTGTAAAAAGCTTCGTGTATTTCTTATCCTTCAAGCCACCTAGCTCACGTATTGCGGCTGCCTTAGCGGCTGTGTATGAATCGTAACGAGCAATACTATCTAAGCTTGTTGCAAATGGCAGAAATTTTGCTTGCTTGAAGTCAACAGCATCAATAGCTTCTAATCTTATATGCTTGCTGCTGTCATGTAGTGCTAGATTGATACATGCCAAAACAATGGCATCGTCCTTTAGGTTAAGTAGTGTATCCATCAATAAACGCTTGTGCATGATACTGCTAGTTTTTGCAAAGAGCTGCAAGTACTGCGCAGGCGTTTGTTCGTCTGTAATTTTGCCAATAAAGACGTGGTCCTCGTCTGGGTAAACGATTATCTTACCAAATGATGAAGCAATATTATCTAGTGGTACGGGAATACTGCCACGCTTAGTATTGATGTTCCCTGAAATACTTTTTTCGCCTCTATCACCAACAATTCTAAACCTAATCGGAAAATTGTAAACTACCCCACTATCGCTACTTTGCTCGTAATTAATGACCAATTTCTCAGAACCACTAATTAAACTATCTGAGGTATAGCTTAAGTGCAAATTAGGATGTCCGCCACTGTAATACCATTGATTCCAAAATTGGCGTAAATCTCTACCACTTACCTTTTCCATTTCTAAACGCAGATGATCTGCTTCTACTGCCTGCATCTCGTATTGATGCAGAAAATTGCTAAGGCCAGCAAAGAAAATACTATCGCCTAATTCGTAGCGCATTAAGTGTAGGATACGAGCGCCTTTGCGATAACTGATAGCATTAAACATATCTTCCTTATCCTTGTAATAAAAGTTGATAAGAGGATGATCAATTTCTTCAGCAAAACGCAGGTATCTTTTTATGTCGCCATAGATTAGTCGCTCCGCCTCTGCTTTGCCATACTTATATTCTGTCCATAGGTATTCGCCATAACTTGCAAAGCCCTCGTTCATTGTTAAGTGACTCCAACTTTCGCAGGTAACTACATCGCCAAACCATTGGTGAAAGAGCTCATGTGCTACAATGCCTTCGTTGCTTTGATCTATACTGCCGCGTTCGTCTACTTGCACAAATTCACCAAAAAGTGAAGCACTTGTATTTTCCATTGCGCCACTCACATAATCGCGTGCCGTTACTTGACTGTATTTACTCCAAGCAAACGGATAATTGAGGCGTTTACTAAAGAAGTCTATCATCTCGGGTGTATGCTCAAAAATTTTATGTGCGTTAGACTTATACTGCGGTTCTACATAGTAGCGTATTGGCAAACTATCTTTTTCTGGTGTAGCCTCTAAGAAAGATAATGAATACGGCGGGGCATCAACAATAGCATATTCACCAATAGCAAGCATTACAAGATAGGCGCTCATTGGTTTGGTTTGCTGCCATGTATCAGTACGGGTACCGTCTGCATTGAGATTAGACCTAGTAAGTGTGCCGTTGCTAAGTGTTGTAAACTTGCTAGGTACGGTTACATTGATTGTGAATTTGCTTTTGTAATTTGGCTTATCAACTGTTGGAAACCAACAAGAGTTGGCTTCAGTTTCGCCTTGTGTCCAAGCTTGCGTTGGCTTGTATTTATCTACGCCATCTGTATTAATAAAGTAAAATCCTTTGTCATCGCGAATGCTCGCACTTCCACCCTTCTCCTTTGCATCGGGTGATGCCACATACTCAATTACTAACTCAATTCTATTACCAACTTTATTGTATGCCACTGGAATTTCAATGTCCAATTTCTTTGCTGATGTACTAAACTTACAAGCGGCCCCATTGCAAAGTACCTGCGAGGTCTTCATGCTTTTTGCGTCTAACGAAATGGTATTATTTGCTAGTAAACTTGACAGCAGGATGCTATGCTTTACCGTACCCTTAATGGTATGGTCGTTCCACTGGGGTGTTACGTTAATATCCGTATGTTCTATTTGAAATAATATTGGAGTAGCTGCTCTAAATGCAACTGCTTTGGCATTCTTAGCGACTGAAATACCTTTTAGCTGCGACGTTTCTACAGGTTTTTGTGGAACAGCATTTTTCTTACTTACACATGAAGCAATTAATGTAACAAGTGCTATTGTTGCGATAGAAATTCTAAATAACATCGCAGTAAATGTACAATTTAAATTAAAGTTACAGTAAACATGGCACATACTGCCATCACGATAGACTAAAGACACCTAAACAAAAAGGCCTCACAATTGCGAGGCCTCTATTTTTTTTGATAATACTAATATGTACTATGGTAATTGCTCGTACGCAATTATGGTATTGCTATTAGCTACATTTGCCAATATAATCAAACGATCGGGCTGTAAGCCGTTGAACTGTGCATTGCCATTCATATTACAATCAAATACGGTGTAACCATTTATAATAGTAGTTCCAGGTGCTGCCGCAAGAAGCGCTGCACGATCAGAAGCAGTTGAACTATTGTAAGTAACTATTCTGTTTCTTGAAGCATCAGCAATATTACAATTACCAGCATACAAGCAGCGTACAGTGCCAATCGTACGTTGTGCTCCTGTAAGTGGAGAAGGGTTATGCTGTGGCGCACTGCGTGCAAAGGTTGCAGTAGCACTACTTGTAAAATCTACCGTGCTAGCTGTAGCTGTTAGCGCCACTGCGTTTGCCGTGAGTACCGCTAAGTGATTGCGGTGTTTAATGCTAACAAAATATGCGCCTGTTGCAAGACTTGGAAATTCTACAGGGCTTATACCATCTACTTCCACAACGTCGCCGTCGCGCTGCACTAGTGCACTTCTTGTAGCAACTACCATGGCATTATTACTTGCCGAACGCAGTTGTATAAATACCCAATCAACTATTGCATCATTGCCTGTTGCCGACAACACCGCAGAACCAACAGCTTCTCCACCGCCACCGCCAACGTGTGTAAATACTGGTGTATATGGATTAATTGGTATGTTCATACTACCGTAAGGCTCTATTGCAGGAATTACATTTTGTGCTCGTAAGTCATCGTTCATTAATGGCATTGCACCACTCACAGCAAGCGGACCACTAAGCAAAACGCGAGCAGCCAAACGAATACCAGTAATTGTAACATTAAAAGTTACTGTACTATCGCAGCCTGCTGCAGATGTATAGGTATTAGTGTAATAGCCACCAGTGCTAACAGTTGTACCCCAAGGCAATGTGTATACAAGCGAACCACTTGCTGCGATCGTATCGTCGTAAGAAGTGTTAATTGTTACAATAATTTCGCTTGTGCTATCACAACCAGAACTAGATGCATTTGTATACGTATTTGAGTAAGTGCCAGATGTAGTTACAGTGGTACCCCATGGCAAAAGATATGCATTACAGCCACTAGCAGAGCTACTTGTGCTTACAGCATAGTTCAGTGTTACATTAATATTGCTCGTACTATCGCAGCCGTTGCTTGCACCACCAATAAAAAGATTTGTGTATAAACCACCAGTGGTCACTGGGCTACTTAGCCAAGGTATAATAGCACTATCGCAAGCAACAAGCGTCGTATTTGAAACAATTGCAGCTGGTTCTGTGATAGTCATATTAAGTACTGTATCTGTGCAACCCATATCGTCAGTAACAACCAACATATAATTGCCAATTGCAGCTACTGTAGCAGCAGGTGGTGTGTCTCCACTAAACAAAATAGTAGAACTAGTTGGTGTAGCATACCAATCAAATACATATAGCGAAGAAACCGTGCCGCCAGTAGCATTAGCTGAAATAGATGCATCGTTTCCGCCATTACAAACTGGACCTGTGCCTACATAGCCACCAACTAATTCGGCAGGCTCGCTAACAGCTACCGTTGTTGTAATGGTTTGTGTGCCATCAGTAGCAGTAATAGTGTATGTTGCAGCGCCTAGGTTCAAAAAGGCAAACAAGGTATTGTCATATGTAGCTGATGGCATTGCAGTAAAAGTGTAGGTACCTGCGCCTCCGGTTGCATCAATTTCAATACTCTTATTGGCTTGATTGTAGCAACCTGCATTTACAATTGGTGTGGTAAATGCCATACAAGTTGCTGTATTGCTCAAAGTGGCTGAAGCTGTAGTAGAGCAACCACCATTCGAAGTAGTACTAGCAGTAACAGTATATGTGCCAACTCCTACTCCTGAAATAGATTGTGTACTTTGTCCACTATTCCAGCTGTATGTAAATGGTCCGGTGCCGCCGGTAGATGTTACCGTAATGCTACCATCAGTTGCAGTGGCGCAACTCGGATCTAGAGGAGCTAGAGACAGTGTAGGTGGGGTACATACTGCAGCTGCGGTAGTAACTTGTACAATCAGGTCATCTAAACGAAAATTAGCTGCTGAGCCAGCATTTATTGCGGTACCAGTTCCACCGTACAAGTATAGTCTGTAGGTAACACTGCCACCCGAAGGCGTAGATACATTGATATTAGGAATACTTCTAGCAGTCCACACACTAGTATTGAGAGAAGTAATTGTTGCCCCCCCATTACCGATAGTACTAGCATAACCGTCGGCACTGCTGCGCAAGTCAAGTACCTGCGGGCCTGTGCCTGTTGAACGACTACCAAAACCGATACTATTAACTGTAGAAATCATACCTGGATCTGCAGTAATTGAAAATTCAAAATAAGGCGATGTAGTTGAATTAAAGCTGGCATTACTTGGTGTTGATGCAGAATTGGCTACGCAAAAAGCATGGTTGTTAGTACCGCTTGCAGCCACACTTCCTAGTGTAATTGTATACCCACTGCTTGCCGAAGTAGTGTTAATAGCTGTATTGGCGCTTGCTGTAAAATTACCCCCAGTTCCAAGAGCGCCAACGGTAAAACCTACAGGTGTACCAATATTTGATGGTGCGGGCTCAGTGGTAGAACCTGTAAAATTCCAGCCAACATTAATGGGAGTTTGGCCTTTAAGATTCGTGGCTAAAAAAGTTAGCGCAACCATGGCTAGTGTTCTCCACTGCGCATTAGGTTTTTGAGTTAGTCTAAACATTGTCTTATTCAAATTGTTAAAAAATAAAGAAAACACTTTTGCATTGAGGCAACAAAAATGCTATATCAAATGCAAATGTAGTGATTAAACTATAATGGAATTCGAGGTGCTACTAAGTAATCATACAATAAAATAGCGTATGGACAAATTTCTGCAATTCAACCCTGGCAATCGACCGATTTATTGCAAATATTACTTAAACCTGCAACACATTTTACTATTGCACAAAACACCAACTTTCACACAACTCATTGAAAATTAAATATTTGTAAAATGAGGTAAAGTACAATAGTTTCTCTTGCAATATTTTATGCACAAATTACTACCATGTGCCTGCTAAAACTATTCAACAAACAGCACCAATGGACAAAGTGCAGCCACTAGAAAAGTACCACTTTTAAGCAAAGACGCAGCAAAACTGATTAGCGAACATTTTATGTAGAAGTGTCGAACGTTTTAGCAATTCTTTAGTAAGTATTGCTCGTGCAGCACATATTGATGCATTGCGCTTACACTTGCATTTAGTAGCTTTGCATTTCCTGCCAAGTAATGTACAATATCAAAGTAAATAGCGATTTTCAAGTTGAGCTGAATGCCGATGCACTACCCTCTACAATAACGCGTTTAACCAAATTAACAGACACAAGTTATGAAGCGCTTTTTGTAGATGGAAAAACAGCTATCGCACATATTAGCAGTGTTGATGAAAGCACAAATACTGTTACGGTAAAGATTGCCCACAATACGTATACAGCTGCCATCGAAACACCTGCAGATCAACTTGTCAAAAAACTTGGCATTACCCTTGCACAGGCCAAGAAAGCATTATCGCTAAAAAGCCCCATGCCAGGACTAATTCTAAAAGTGTTAGTACAGGCGGGCGACAAGGTAAAAAAGGGCAATAATCTTATCATCCTTGAAGCCATGAAAATGGAAAATGTATTTAAGGCTTCTGGCGAGGCAACTGTAAAAGAAATTTGTGTGCAAGCAGGACAAGCTGTAGAAAAAGCACAAGACTTAATCATATTTGAATAGTACAACTAAACATAAAAAAATGAGACACATACTCGTATCAATAATCTTCATAGCAATCAGTTTTGCTACCCAGGCACAAAATGCCGATTCTTACATTTATTTGGAAGGTATGCCCAATAGGCCTTTCACTGCAAAACTAGATGGCAAATTGGTAAACGCAAACGGCAACGAATTTTTGATTATTCCCAAAGTAAGTGCGGGTACCCACGACCTTGCCTTAATTTTCTTTGATGAAAAATTAGGTACACAAACATATAGTTTGCCAATTGAAACTAAGCAAGCAGCAGGCTTCAAGTTAACAATGGCGAGTAATGGTCAGGTTGCGCTCAATGCAATTGAAATAACTTACGACCCTCAAATGGCTGGCGCAACAATGGGTAGTGGTAAAACACAAATTGCAAAAACCCAAGACGGGAACTACGAAGTTTCTAGCGGCACTGGTAAGAATAAATTACGCATTAATATTGCGAGCGATAAATCTAATTCAGCTGCAAGTACAACTAAGGTAGTTAAGAAGACAGCACCTATTTTGCCAGTATCAATTGTGTATCCTGCGCCAAAACCAGCTGTCGCTACCGAAGCAAGTACACCTGCAACAAGTACAAATACCACTGCAGCAAGCACGGAGAAAAAAGGTTTTTTCAACAAGCTACTTGGCGAACCTAGTAAAGATGGTAGTGATGCACGTTCTTTTGGCACCACTAAGCCTGCAACAACAACTACTTCAGGTAGCACATATACAACAACGGCTAGTACAGCAACGCCAAAAACCACAACAAGCAAACCAAGTGCGAGCACAACTACTAACACAGCACCTAATCCAAATTCAAGTGCTGCTGGCGGTATGCAAAATGCTGACCCTGCTACAGTAGAAAGGCTGCACAGAGAATATGAGGCAGCACTCGCTAGTCAAAAAGCTAAGGATGCCGCAAACGAAGTAACTACAAATGTTGCTAAGACAGAATTAGAGGAGAAGTTAAAAATAGCGCGCGAAGAAGCAGAACGTGCTGCACGCGAAAGCGAAGCTGCAGAGCAGCGCATGCGTGAAGAGTACCAAGCTAAGTTAGCTAGCGAAAAAGCACGTGTAGAAGCTGAGATTAAGGCTAAGCGCGAAAGAGAAGAGCAAATGATTGCCACCAAGCGTGCAAAAGAAATTGCAGATGCTAAGCAAGCTGCCTTAGAAAAGGCTTTGGCCATTGAGCGCAGCAAAGAAGAAGCGTTACGTAAGGCAAAAGCTGATGCGGAAGCTGCTGCACAACAGAAGGCAATGGAAAACGCTGCAGCACTTGAAAGAGAAAAGCGTGTGCTTGAAGAGCGTATCGCTAGAGAAAAAGCTTCTGAACTAGCACGTGCAAAAGCTGATGCTGATGCCGAAGCGCGCAGAAAAATTGAAGAAGAAAGTACACGTATTGCAAAGCAAAAAGCTGAGCTAGAAGATTTAATCCAAAAGGAGAAACAAGCTGCAATTGAGCGTGCTAAACAACAATATAGTACCAAGGCACAAGAAGATGCCGAAATGCGTGCACGTTTATTGCAAAGCAAAAACACTGAACTAGAAAGCAAGTTTGAGCGCGAGCGTCAAGAAGCAAGCGCACTTGCAAAGCGTGAGGCTGAAGAACAAAGCCGCTTACGCCTAGCAGAAGAAAATGCTAATCTACAAAAGCAAACTGCAGAGCTAGAGGCTCGTATTGAACAAGAGCGTCAACAAGCATTAGCAAAACTAAAAGCAGAAAGTGCAGAGCGTGCGCGCAAGATTGAGGAAGACGAAGCAAAAAGTTTAGAGCGTCGTAAAGCCGAGATTGATGCTAGAATCGCAAGAGATAAGCAAGAAGCACTTCAAGCCGCTAAAAATGCAGAAGCAACAGTTGCTAAGCAAAAAAGCACTGAGATGTTAGCAGAGTTAGAAGCAGTAAAGCGTAAAGAAGAGCAGCGCATTCTTGAAGAGCAGAGAGCTGCCATGCAAAAAGTACAAGAGCAAACACAAGAAATTGCTCGTCTAAAGGAGCAGCAACAGGCACTTTTATTATCTGAAGAAAAGAGTCAACTAGAAGAGCAAACTACGCGCGATCGCGAAGTAGCCATTGCACGTGCTAAACAAGAAGCAGAAGAAGCAGCTCGTCGCAAAGCTGAGCAAGACGCATTAGAGCTTGCACAGCAAAAAGAAAAAACAAGCGATCAGATTATGCGTCAGAAGAACGAAAGTTTAGAGACAGCAAAACGCCAAGCTGAAGAAGAATTAGAAGCACTACAACGCAAGACACAATTAGAACTAGAAAGACTACGTGCTGAAGAGCAACAACGTTTACGTGCATTACAAGAAAGTCAAAGTTTAGATGCCGTACAAGGTATTACGTCTGAAAATACTACGTCTACCCCAGCCCCAAGCACAACGAGTTCTCAACCTAGAAGAAATTTGCCATTGAACGCAAAAACAACACGTCTGTGCACGCAGGAGGAGTTACAAGATATGTACCAGAAGCTTGAGGCTAAAGCAGATGAAGATGCCAAGATTGCATTTGTAAAAAAGACAATGAGCAAGAATACCAATGGTTTTTCATGCTACGACATTTACCAATTGAGCCAGGGTTTTAGTACACAAACTGGTAAGTTTACGTTGGTAAAAGCGGCTATGCCATTCGTATTGGATTTAGAAAACGCCGAAACACTTGAGAACATCTTTAGCTTTGATAGCTTTAAGGAGAAGGTGCGTTTAGAGGTGAACTCTGTTAAGTAAGATTCACACAGATTTCCCTTACCTTTAGTTGAAATCAATACTGTTTGTAAGCCTAGTCCGTGCTACCATAGCCCCAAACGTCAAGCGTAAGTCCTAGCGCTAGTCTAAGTCCATGTTGGTCTGCACCAATATAATCACCTAAATATGTACTAGGATTGTAGTTCCAAAGAGTATAGTCGCTCCCAACTTGCGAAGTGTAAAATGGCTTGCTATTATCGCTCATGCCTACACCCTTTTTACCTAGTGGCACTGTATAGATTGCTCTATAAAATAACCTTACTTTACTTTCTGCTGTGCGGCCTAAGCATCCTTCTAATCCAAAAGCCATATTGCCACCAAGTTCTTTGTAGGTACCATTTAGTATCGTAGAGTATAAACTTGGGTCGCTACCAGGCGTGTGACTTATTTGTAGTTTATCTGAGGTCAAACCAGCGCCAAGTAGTAAAAAAATCGGCATGCGTGATTTTTTGTTTACTAGAAATCCTCCGAAGAAAGTATAGGCGTTTTGACCGAACTTAAAATTACGGCTTCCTCCATCAGAAAGTTGCGCAGTTGTAGAACCACTATACCGCGAAGCATCGAATCCGTAGCTTATACCGTACAACATTGCACGTCCCCCCACTGCACCACCAAGGCCAAAACTAGGAGTGCCAACTTTTTTTGTGATACTAGCACTGCTATTGTAGCCCTGCGCAAACGTATTGAATGATGATGACTTGATTTTTGCGCCAGTTACCGCAGTGTAAATAGAGAATCCATGTGGGCCGCCAGCAAAAGCAGTAAAGCTAGTAGTCGCTAGCGCCAGTGATAAAGTTAGCTTCTTCATTGTATTGTATGTAATTTGTATTACTGCAAAAGTGAACTCTATATGGTTGGCATTCAATACTCACTTTTGATTATTTTAACCAAACATGGTGGTGCTGTACTTTTGTTAAACAAATAGCCGCTCTATACACTTTTTTGGACGCCATACAAAGCACATGTCTTGCAGTAACGTCTAATAAGAAACAAAAAAAACATAAGATGAGGAAAGATTTGAAGATGAAGAACTTTGCACTATTAGCAGGGTGCGGATTAATTGCTATTGCAACCAAGCAATCATGCATTAAGAAAGCCATAGTAAATCAAGTAAAGAATTTACCTGGCGTGTTTGCAGCATCCAACATTGGTGTGGGCGATACAATTACTGCGCCAGACAGTTTGTGCCATTATACTTTATATGCAGGCACAGAAAGCATTACACCGCCAACTGGTACTGTACCTGTAGGACAGGTTTGTAGCGTTGCATATGTTGCTACAGGCCTCAATGGTTGTGCGCAAACAGTAACAACAAATTCAATTGCTGCTGGTAATAATATTGGCCTAACGCCAAGTGTCAACTACCAAGGTTGTATTTGCACACAAGCACTAGTGCCTATGTCTGCAACCTTTACATTCACACCTAGTAGTGCCGGTGTTTATACAATAAGTGCTTTAGATGGCAATAATAGTATCATCAGCGCTACGGTACAAGCACAATAAAAAGGAAAAGTACTTTTAGGAATATTAAGAAGCCCGATGCATTTGCGTTGGGCTTTTTAGTTTTTGGGTGAATAGTGTTTGGGTTTGAGTGTGAGTGTGAGTGTGAGTGTGCTTAACCGCGGATAGTGTTTGTGTTTGCATTTGGGTTTGTGTGTGAGTTTGGGTGTGTTTAACCGCAAAGAGTGCAAAGGTTTGCGCAAAGGACGCGAAAGAGAATGCTGATTGTCCCCTAATAGTAAAAAAAAGCCGCTAGTAAATACCAGCGGCTTTTGAATTTGTGTTTGTTGTGTTATACTATTCGTCGTCAAACTCAAGCATTTCACGGCTTTCAAGCATCATCTCGAAATCGTCCTTACTACCAACAATCAAGTTATTCCACTCTGGTAAACCAGTACCACTTGGAATAGCGTGGCCAGTAATTACGTTTTCTTTCAAGCCCCATAGGTAATCGCTCTTACCGTTAATAGCGGCAGTGCTTAATACCTTAGTTGTTTCCTGGAACGATGCTGCAGATATCCATGAGAATGTACCTAAGCTCGCTTTAGTAATACCAAGCAATAACGGACTACTTGTAGCAGGCGCTGCATCACGGTATTGTACCAGTGCCTTATCAGCACGACGCAATGCACCGTTCTCTTCGCGTAGTTCGCGGATGCTTACTATTTGACCAGCTTTAAGTGTTTCGCTACCACCAGCTTCAGTTACTACCTTCTTATCAAAGATGTAATCATTCTCTTGTTGGAACTCTAACTTATCTACAACGTCTTCTTGTAAGAACTTCGTATCGCCGGCATCTTCGATAGTAACCTTACGCATCATTTGACGCACAATTACTTCTACGTGCTTATCGTTGATTTTTACACCCTGCAAACGATATACTTCTTGAATTTCGTTTACCAAGTACTCTTGTACCGCATAAGGACCTTTGATACGAAGAATATCTGTAGGCGTGATACTACCATCTGTAAATGGTGTACCCGCTTTAATAAAGTCGTCTTGTTGAATAAGGATGTGCTTACTTGTAGGTACTAAGTACTTACGCTCAACGCCATCTTTATTTTGTACAAATACTTCTTTGTTACCACGCTTAATGCCGCCGAATGTTACCACACCATCAATCTCTGCAACCACAGCTGGGTTACTTGGTTGACGTGCTTCAAACAATTCAGTAACACGTGGAAGACCACCCGTGATATCCTTACTACGACCAAGTACACGTGGTATTTTTACAAGTACTTGACCTACTTGGATTGCATCACCATCATTAACGATAAGGTGAGAACCAACTGGAATATTGTAAACTTTGTCGCTCTTACCGCCTTCTACAAAGATTGTAG